>CAWHGS010000045.1:0-90505 GCA_963828805.1 uncultured delta proteobacterium | reverse complement strand
AAAGTAAGAGTGGAACGTGTGGATACCGAAAGAAGACAGATCGATTTCGGGCTGGTCAAAGAACACGGAAGATAGAGAGACACGGGGAGACAAAGAAAAAGAGATGGGGAGATGCGGAAATAAGAGACACAGGTAATCTGAAATTGCGAGACCGTTTGACAAATGAACCTGAGAGGAAAAATTCGTCTCAGGGGCAGAGGAAGAAGCAGGAACCGGATGGTCCATTTTTACCACGAGATTGCCCCGGATGAGCTCCATCAGATCTGTCTTTACCACCTCGATGAAATCAAACTCCTCACCGAAAAACTGGGACAATGGGTCAAAGAGCATACCGCAGCACCCCCCAAACAGAATGAGGGGCACTGGCATTACCAGGGACTTAGCTATCCCTGGAATGTGTGTTCCTGAAATCTTGTTTTTACATTTTTGTCCCTCATGCAACACTTCATCCGTCATCACCAATTTCTCCCGCCTGCCTTTCATGTCTTGAACCGATCGAATTATTTATTTGACAAATCCGATAGCCCTTGATAGGAGTTAGGCTAAATTGGCTCACCTGAAAATGTCAAACCTTTTGTGAGAGAGAACCAGAAAACGGCGGGTCTTTCAATCCCAAAAAATACGATCAGATTACCTGGAAGCAATGAGGATTGAGAAAAAACCTCGAAGGAGGCCGTTATGTTCGGATACACAGTGGTTTTCATCTTCATCTTATTTTTTGTGCTGATAATGGTCGTAAAAGATGAAAAGCTTCGTTTAAAAATCGTTAAAGGTTTCCTCATCCTCGTCCTGGGTGGTCTGTTTATTGCGGGATGCGGAAGCATATTTACGGGAATGATCGAGACCTTTCAAGGTGAAATGGACGGAGCACAGTTTCTTCTCCAGATTATCATCGGGTTTCTATTTATGGCCGTGGGAGGGATTCCGCTCTATCTCTATTTTATTTCAAGGGAAGTTGCCATAAGAAGACTTGAGAGACGGAAAAAGAAGTACCCTGATGCTCCGTGGATGTGGGTTGATCAGTGGTCGACAAAAAGTATTGTCTACTCCGCCAAAGGTCCGATTAGTTTCGGTTGGTTTGTCCTATTGGTAATGACTGCGGGCTTGGCGGCTGTTTCGTATGTGAATAGGGGGAAAATTCTTTCTAAGGTAGAGGAATCTGCTTTAGAGGTTATTACATTTTATTCGATTTTCTGCTTCATTCTTTTGGCTGGTTTTTATGCGCTTGTATCTTTGCTGCGGGGTTATTTGAAGTCTGGGAAATCGACTTTCGAGATGACGACCTACCCCGGCACCATCGGCGGTGAACTTGCGGGAAGGATTCAAACCCAAATGAAAGATATTCCGGAGAAAGGATTCGATCTGGAACTTCAATGCGGGTTAATCGATTTGACATCTCAATCCGGCAGACGATATGGCAAAACTGATTCGGCGGTAAGCATCTGGGAAGCCCAAAAGAAGGTCCGGCTCGAAGAGGTGAGTTTGGGTCCAGAGGGGGTTTCAATCCCCGTTTCATTTTCTATTCCGGCTGAAGTTCAGGAAAGCGATGCATGGTCATGGGATAAGAGGATTGTATGGACATTGTCTGCCTTTTCATCTCTTGGGGGTGCACAATACCTCAGTCAATTTGATGTCCCCATTTTCAAGCCAAGGTCGAAATCATGAAAAAGACATTTTTGAGATATAGTAAGTTATGTCTTCAGGCCCTTGTAAATGTTTCAGTATGAATTTCAACTATTTAGATATAGTTCCTGATTTCACCCCGTAAGTACGTTGGATCTCGGAATCGTTCTATACCAGGACTTGTATGTGGAAGCCCTAACATCAACGATTCTCACAATGGGCAAACGTGATTACGCCACTAGCGTGATATTCCCTCCAAGACTGGGAGAGCCGCTAAGAGCGGCTGAGCAACGCCCCGGCCTTTGGCTTATCGCATTTTATGTAATTTTTCCTGGATGGTTTGAGCGATTATGCGGTGGAGTCTCGACATGGGAAAGAGCCGGAGATTTCTAATGGGGACCCACGTTCCGACATCATTGCTGCCGGCGGCCTGACAAAGGTAGACGTGGAGGGTCAGTTTGAAATGGGAATAGGTGTGTTTGAAAGAGCCAAGGAACTCTTTGGTTTTGACACGAATCCCCAACTCATTCTTGATAAAGCGCAGCAGCTTTAGCTCAGAATCTTCCCTATGATCGACCCTCCAGTCAGGGAACTCCCACAGACCTCCCAAGAGCCCTTTGGCCGGCCTCTGGCGAAGTAAGACATGCCCATCCTTCTGGATTACAGCTGAGACGGCTTGGATAAGAGGGATAGCCTTTTTAAAGCCTCTGGATGGAAATCTTCCAGGATCTCCGGATTCATATCCTTTGCACAGACGATGAAGAGGGCAATGATTGCATTGAGGGACTTTCGGGGTGCAGATCGTGGCTCCAAGATCCATGAGTGCCTGGTTGAAGGAACCGGCCTGGTCCTTTGGAATAAGGGATTCAGAATAGTTCCAGAGAAGGTCCTCGGTCTTACCTTTCACCGGATTGTCTGAAACGGCGAAGAGCCTCGACAGTACCCTCTTCACATTTCCGTCAAGAATGGCTGCCTCCCTGTCATAGGCGATAGAGAGGATTGCACCTGCTGTGGATCGGCCGATGCCGGGGAGGCTGATAAGGTCGTTAAGGGTATCAGGGATTTTCCCATTGAATTGGTCCAGGATGACCCGGGAGGCCTTGTGAAGATTCCTGGCCCTTGAGTAGTAACCCAGTCCTTCCCAGATCGATAGGACCTTTGAAAGATCCGCTTTTGCCAGGCGGCGGTTGGTTGGAAAGGATTTGAGGAATTTTTGGTAGTAGGGGATGACCGTCGCTACCTGAGTTTGCTGGAGCATAACCTCTGAGATCCAGATGGCATAAGGGTCCCTTGTCTTTCTCCAGGGAAGATCCCTTTGCGTTTTTCCTGAACCAAAGAAGAAGCCTTTTCTGGATTCTGTTTTTTTGGCTTATGGGTTCCATGGGGTGAGGCGCGTTCCACCCTTCTAAGGGTAAGAACCTATAATCCCTTGATAACTTCATCATAAATCAGGCTGCAGCACATTTCGACGGATTTTGTTTCAAGGCCGATCTCTCTTGCATACTCAATCGTACCCTGAAGAGGGTAGGCGATGGTATTGACGCCGGAATCGATGCACCCTTTCTCCATCTCCGCTTTCGAGGGATGGGCCGGCCGGATGCAGCCCATTCGGATCGAGGACAGCAGGGTTGAGAATACGGGCAACGGCAGAAATCCTCGACGTCTCTTCCGGCTTTGGAATCTTGAACAGATGCCTCCGGATTGTGAAGAGACTTCAGGACCACCAGAACAATCGTTTCCACTCCGACCCGGGTGACCATCTCCAGTGCCCGCCATTCTCCCCTTATTTCCCCATAGTGGTGGCCAATGATGATGTGCGGGGCGAGGCGGTGCCCTAACTCTTTCAGCATCCAGAGCGTTTCTTCGTAATCTTCAACTCTTTTTTCCAGATGGTAGACTTCCCGGATGGTATCGTCGTCCCCGATCACATCGATGAGGATCTGATCCACTCCGGCTTTCTTCAGTTCCACGGCTGTTTCCTTCCGGATGAGTCCGGTATGGCAAATCACCTTGAACTCAGGAGCCTTTGCCTTTATTGCTTTAATCGGAGCGATGAATTTGTCCAGCGGGACCTCGCCATTCTTATCGGCTCCGCCGCTCACCAGGACGCCAAGGGCACCCGTGGCGCGGAGTCGGTCGATGACCTGGAGCAAGGTTTCAGGGTCTTCTGCAGGAATCATGGATTCGAGAAGTTTCCCCCGGCAGTGGCCGCATCGCAGATCGCAATGGGTTCCTGTCACACTCACCGCGGCGAACGTCTCTCTCTGAGAGGGAAAGGTGTTGTCGTGATAGGAGACCGTTCCGGGAATGGAAAAGGTGAGCTCGTTCCCGAAATGGGCCTTCCGGATCCTGAAGGCCTCGGATTGAAGCTCCTTCAGGGGAGTTTGGTTTAGTTGTTCAATCCTCTGACCGTAATCGTCCATGGGTAGAGCGCCTAAAATGCATAAAGTGACTAATAATGAGTAAAATCTAAACAATGAGAATCCAAATATTATGAAATCAAGTACTTACGAAATACGAGATTGCTTCGCTCCGCTCGCAACGACCACTTTGGAGACTTTTTACGAGACCATCAAATATCAAAATCGGAGACAAATCCTAAATCCAAATTATTACTACTCGGACAATTCACAAAATCCCCCTTATTCACCCTTTGCCAAAGGGGGAAATTGTTATCCCTCTCTTTGGTCATTGTTTTGGTCATTGATAGGAAAAGTGGGGCGAGGGGAGATTTTCTGATCAAACCGCTCAACATAATCCGTCTTGCATCGCGCCATAAACGCTATTTGTCGGAGTAGTATCATTCCTACCCGGATATTCCCAACTGGTTCTTAATCTCTCGATATCTTCGGGTTCCAATCCGAATGGAAAGTTCCGGATGGGTCCTGAAGGCCTCTCATTTCCATAGGGCCGGTTGCAGGCTACCTTTCCTCATTTCCATAGGGCCGGTTGCAGGCTACCTTTCCATCTCTTCCAGGACATCCCGAAGTCATAAAGGCTTCTCCGCTTTCGATGAGCGGATCGACGGGTATCCCGAAATCGGTCAATTTCCCGTTTTTATCAAATTTCATCCGGTCAGCCGATCCCAATCCCTCGTTGATAATCCAGCGAGCAAGCTGGACCCTTCGGTATTGATCGAGAGGAGGCAGAGGTTTCGTCTCCATGGGGCTCCCCTTTTCAGGGAAGAAAGAGAAAAGGTGGGTGTAGGCGCCCAGGTCCTGGCCTCTCTGGATCGTACGGACCATTTCCTGCTCCGTTTCGCCGAGACCGACGATCAGATGGATTCCAACAAAATATCTTCCAAAAACATGGGCCGCCATTCTAACCACGTCCCAGTAATGGTCCCAGCGGTGGGGGCCGCCAACTCCCGTTCCCCTCAGTTGATCGAAGAGTTCAGGGGTTGCGGCATCAATGGCAATGCCTACCCGGTCGGCTCCAGCCCCTCTCATCGCATCGAGAGAATGCTCGTCTCGAATGAGCGTTGGAGTGATGAGAACACTGATGAAAAGAGTCGTTTCTTCTTTGAACTTTTGAATGACGTAAAGGGTGTCTTCCAGAGATCGAGGATGGGTGATCATCGAGATGCAGACGCGATGGATTTGATCCTTCGATTTCGATCTTTCAACAATCTCTTCCAAAGAATAGAGGGGCCAATCCACCCTGATAAATGTCTTTCCTTTGGGACTTTCTTTCCTTGACCTCGAGAGACCGCAGAACTGGCACTTTCCGGAACATCCCTCCTCATAATGGAGGAGGAGGTTCAATCCCTTCAATTTTGCGTTCCGATGAAAAGATCCTGATTGAAACCCTAATGTTAAAGAGGCGGCTAAACTGGTTTGTACATATCGGGGACTGACCTTTTGCTCCATGGTTTTCCTTTCTTCAAGAGGGATAACACGAACGATTCTTCCCGGCAACCCCATAGGGGCTGGGTCTCAGATCCTGGATCTTTCATCTGCGATCTAAGTTTTTGTTCCGGGTGGTTCCTTTCTCTCTCTGTCCGCATAATATTCCTTAAACGTGACCCAGGTTCTTCGTATAAGATCCTCAAAGGAGAGGTCCGGTCCCTTCCAATGAGTTTCAAGAAATAGCCTCTTCGAGGCTCCATGGGAGAGAGACCCACCAAAGGCCTCGCGCCACTCGATCTCATAGTTTTCGAGATGGTCGAGGTCCCCTTTTGCGATGGCTTCGGCGGCAACCCTTCCGGCAATTTCCCCACCGATGACGGCGTTCAGAATCCCTGCGCCGGTGATCGGATGGGCGTGGCCGGCGGCATCGCCGACAAGGAGGATATTTTTAGAGACGGTTTGGCGTGATACCTCGCAGGGAACGGATCCACCCGTTCTTCCAACCCGTTCTAAGGTTGGCAGTTCATTCAATTCTGCAAGACGATCGACAAACCGATCCAATAGACGGGAGAGGTCGGCTGTTTTTGAAGGGATGACTCCTAAGCCCACATTCGCCGTTTTCCCTTTTGGAAAAAACCAGGCATATCCTCCTTCGTAGTCGGGATCAAAGAAGACCTCTGCCTGCTGCTGAGACCGGGGATTCACCACTTCATACTGGAGTGCGACAATCGTCTTTAAGGGTGTCAACCCAGCCCAGCGGGCTACCAGGGAATGGACTCCATCTGCACCGATAATGACTTTTGCGTTCATTCCGTTCTTCCTGGTTCCCTGTTCGACCAGGAGCCCCTCGGGGCTAAGGCCGACTGCTCTGCTTCCGGTGGAGAGCTCTGCTCCTGCCAGAATGGCGGAGGTTGCAAGCTCTTTATCGAACAAGGAGCGGTCCAGCATATATCCCGGGCTTTTAATCTCATACCTTTTCCCAGGGGAAGATCCGTCCGAGAGATGCGTGACCATTGTTTCGGTGGCCTGGATGATGCAGCGAGAAGAGAAGGAGGCGTAACGGGAGATCCACTGAGTCACGAGCTCAGCGCACTGGACAGGCACTCCAATGCTCTGTCTCCGATCCATCAGAAGAACCTTGGCACCCGCCTGCGCAGCGGCCCTGGCTGCGCTTGAGCCGGCCGGACCAGCCCCGACGATTACGATATCGTAGGCCTCCGACAGGGCCGTTTCAACCATGTGAAAACTCCAGAACCCTTTGAAGGAGGGGAAGGTTGAGATGGGTCTGGTTCTCGAATTGACCCTGAAAGGCCTTTCTTTCCTGCCCGAGGTCGTAGCAGGTACTGTTTTCAACATCGACGAGAATGCCCGGCACACCGATCCGTTCAAAATCGGGCCGGTGTTTCCCATAGAAGGGTTCGCAGCAGGAGCCCACGAATCCCTTGACGCCGGAGCGTTTGAGGTGGCATAAGACCGATTCAAGGTCTTCGTAATTCTGGATGGTGATCGGCTCCATTCCGAAGGATCGCGCCATCTGACTGGCATCGCCTACGGAACACCGGCCACATTCTTCACACCCCTGAAGGTTTCGATAGGAACAGTCGATCTCCTTGGCGCAATAGGGAAGGAGGAGAACCTCAGGCTTTTTTATCTTTCCAAAGGTTTTCAGGACAGGAAAGAGATGATGGGTCTCTTCTTCATCGAATCCATGGGGAAGGAGGTCCATCTTTCGGACGGCCTCTTCAATCGCCTGAACGAGATGACCCGCCTCAATGCCCGGGATCTTCGGTTTTCGATCGGCCCAGAATGCCCGGATGACCTCTTCGATCTGAGGGGAAGAGGCTCTCGAATTTTTGAGAAGGCTTTCGAGGTCGAAGATCGTCCTCTTAGGATAGGCAAAAAAATCACCGGTAATCAGAATCTGATTGATGACCCGCGCCTTTGTGTCGATCACGACCGAAATTCGGATCAATCCTCCCGGAGCCTTTAGAATGGAGGTTAACGTCTTTCGTCTTGGCAAAGGATTCCTGATCTTAAAGATGTACTCGGAAGAAGAGAAGTAGGGCAATTTTAATTTGAGAAGGTTTTCTTCCATCGGGGATAACGGTTCCGGATGAAAGGTGACCTTAAAAGCCTCTTCAAATCCCCTGAGCAGGGAGGCCTTGATATCGTTAAGAGAAGGGATCCGACCCATCTCCCGCCTCAGGCAGGTGACCCTCTCCTTAACCGATTCAATCTCTTTGTCCTGAAGTTTTTCAGTCGGAATCCTGAGTGCCCTCAGCATCTCGTCCACATTGAAGTCGACAAGGACCGTTCCCTGGAAGAGGATCGCTCCGGAGAGTTCTGTTCCTCCGGTTCCCGAAATCTTCCGGCCATGAATTTCAATGTCATTTCTTGGCCGAGCATAGGCCTCACAACCTAAATACCGAAGACCCAGCGCAGAGGCCTCGCCCATCACTCTGTAGAGGTCTTCAATTCTTGACGGAATCCGAGGATCGGTTTTAGAGATGTAGATCTCCCAGCCCAACTCGTTTGTTCCCCAGTAGAGGGCTCCTCCACCGGTGAGCCTCCGGTTGATCTCGATTTTTCTCAATTGACAATAGTCGAGCCGGACCTCCTCTTCAACGGACTGGTGATGCCCTACGAGGACAGCCGGATGGGAGAACTGGAGGAAGCGGAGAGTGTGAGGAATCCTTCCTTCGGCCTTCTCTTCGAGAAAGACTTCGTCGAGAGCCATGTTTTCGGCTGCAGAGCGGGGACCGGTATCCAGGAGCCTCCAGGTTTCCATAACCTAATCCTATAACAAATTTCTGATCAACCCTCAATCCTGAAAAGAGATCAGAGGCAATCCTTCGTAGCTGTAAAAAAAGGTGGCCTGTGCCTCGGCCCGCAGGGATGGGCGTCTTGTCGAAACTTTACGACATCGGTCATTTTGTTGCCGATGCATGGGTTCCGGTTGTTGGGGTCAGGGGTCATATGCCTGCTCTGTCGCACAGGTAGAAAAGATAAATCCAAAAGGTTACAATATGGAGCGGTATGAGGATTCATTCGTTTGAGGGGTTTTTCTATTTCACCTCAGCTCATGATCAGGAGGCGATGAAATGGGCGATTATGGATGGATGATAGGCATCGGAATTTTTTTGATTTGTTTCTTTATGTTCAGAAAAGAAATCTTTAAGGGAAAGAGTTGAGGCAGAAAATGACAGGCCTAGGGTAGGCTTGGATTCTAAGCAGAGAAGCTCCGGTGCTGACTCTTTTCCCCGAAGGAATGTTTGACGGGTTCTCCCCGAGGGTTGATTGAAACGAGTTCGGAATGAAGATCAACTCGACTAAAACACGTTGAAAGGAGAAAATATGAAAAAGATCTTTCAGGCAATGGCCAAGTACAACGGCGGCGTGAACCAGAGCATCATCGAATTGCTTGAGCCTTTAAAGAAAGAGCAGATCATGATGGAAACAAAAGCTTACTTTCCTTCCATTTTTGCAACACTAATGCATATCTTCGGTACAGATATTACTTGGTTAAGACGGTATCGAGGTGTCTTCAACGACAACAATTCTTTAAGCAGCTGCAAGCTCATTTCTTTGGAAGAGAAAGGCTTGAGGAAAGAGTTCGAGTCAGATTACACGAAGCTCTTTCAATATAGAAAAGAGCTGGATGGCGTTATCATCCTGTTTGCCAATGGGATGGATGAGAGTAAACTGAGTTCAGTGATGAAGTATAAAAATTATAAGGGAGAAGAGATAGAGAAGGAAGTGTGGAAGACTCTTTTACACTGGTTTAATCATCAGACTCACCACAGAGGCCAGATCTCGGTGTTGCTTGACATGATCGGAATAGATCATGATTACTCGTCAGTGGTGACCCGGATATAGGCGAACGATTTCGGAGTCTTGCTCGAAATTCCTAATGGAGTCGGTTATAATTCTTTTTACTTTTTATTGACTTTAGATGATCAGGAGGAGAGATGAAGAAGAAAATCATCATTTTTGGCAGTGTCGGAGTCGCCATACTCGTCGGGGCTCTGCTCTTTTATTTCTTGTACCTTGGAAATCCCAGCCGTCAGACCTTAGCCACGATTAACGACGAAAAGGTCACGGGAGAGCAATTTGACAAAGAATTGATCAAGATACAGGAACCTCTTCAAACGATGTATAAGGAAGAGCCCGAAAAGCTTTTGGAGGGAATCATTATGAAGGCCCTTCTCCTCCAGGAAGCGAAAAAACAGGGGATTACACCCCCGACGAAGACCTACAAAGACGGGGACAAAGATTCCCTGCCCCCTGATGAGGCCATGATCGGGGAGCTGATGAAGAAGAAATTCTCCACGCCTCCTGATGTGACCAAAGAAGAGATCGAGACGTTCTATAAGATGTTCAAGGAGCAGATGGGGGGTAAAAAGCTGGCGGAAGTAGCCCCTGCGATCACGCAGATCATTCAGGAGGGGAAGCAGCAGCAGGCGGTTGAGCAGTATTTGAAGGAGATCCGCACTAACGCGAAGGTTGACATTGACCAGATTCGATTGAAGAAGATGACGGCCAAGCCGCCGGAGTCAAACACCGAAGAGGAGTTTAAAAAGGCGCTTGCAGGCGGGAAACCTGTTCTGGTCGATTTTGGAGCCAACAACTGTGTCCCCTGCCGGCAGATGAGGCCGATCCTGAAGGAACTCGGTCAGGAGTATGCCGGGAAGGCCGAGGTTTTGGTGATTGATGTATATAAATATCAGAACCTTGCTAAAGACTACAAGGTTGCACTCATTCCGACCCTGGTCTTTTTTGACGCCAAGGGAAAGGAGATCTTCCGACAAATGGGGGCCATGGAGAAAGATAAGATTGCGGCAAAATTAAAGGAAATTGGCGTGGGAGCGTGACAGGACTGGTTTCGATTCTGACGCTCCGATCCAAAGGGGACGGTAAGAGAGGGGCTGTCATCCGGAGGAGGCCGATCGTTCATTGAAGTACCCCGTTTTTTTGAGCGGGGTATTTTTTTGAGGAGGGCATGAATCCATCGCGGATGATTCCAATGAAGGAAGCAGCCGCCAGGTGGGCTTTACTTGCTCCCCATTTTTCTGTTAATCATAGACCGACTGTCATAAGAAAGGAGCCTTCACATGAGAGAAAAGGTGTCGGAAAAGGCGAAAGCTTTGTTTCACCAAGGGTTCAACTGAGCCGAATCGATCTCCTTGAGTTTCAAGGAATACCTGGGTGAGCAGGGGGCCTTGCTGCCAAAGATTGCAACCGGTTTTGGAGGCGGCATTGGACGGAGAGGGTCCCTCTGCGGGGCACTGACAGGTTCCGTGATGGTTCTCGGGATGAAGTTCGGAAGAACCGACCCGGAGGACCAGGTTGGGAAGGAAAAGGTCTATGAGTCGGGGTATCGTTTCTGGGATCGATTCGAAAAGGAGTTCGGGAGCTGCTATTGCTATCAGTTGATCGAGTGCCACCTGGATAATGAAGAGGAGCGGAAGAAATGGTTGGCTTCAGGCGGCATGGAAAAATGTCGTGCCATCGTTGAAAGGACAGCGGGGTTACTCTACGATTTTCTGAAGGAAGTCGAATCAGTAGCCGGCATTGTCTTCAAGAATGCTCTCGGATTGCGAATTGAGAAGGATTCATTTATAAAAAGGCGATATCCGGTATAAGAAACCGGGATTTGGGAAAGGAGGAATATTGCTATGGCAGAATTGAATCCCTTCAAGATTGCCCAGAACAATTGGATGCTGCAGCAGAGAGGCTGGGTCTGGACCCTGCGACCCACGAGCTTCTGAGATGGCCCCAGCGGGAACTCCTCGTGACGATCCCCGTCCAGATGGACGACGGGAAGATCAAGATTTTTCATGGCTACCGGATTCAATATAACTATGCCCGCGGGCCTGCCAAGGGAGGCCTGCGATGGCATCCGGATGAGACCATCGACACCGTCCGGGCC
This sequence comes from uncultured delta proteobacterium, assembly GCA_963828805.1. GTDB lineage: Bacteria > Desulfobacterota > BSN033 > BSN033 > UBA1163 > CAWHGS01. The sequence goes on along the minus strand of CAWHGS010000045.1, from coordinate 79,105 downwards.
CTGGCTGCCTGGATGACCTGGAAAACGGCTGTCGTGGATATTCCTCTTGGAGGGGGCAAGGGCGGGGTGACCTGCAATCCCAAAGAGATGTCGGATGGAGAGAAGCAGCGTCTGGCCCGGGGCTATATTCGCGCAGTGGCCAGCATGCTCTCCGTCACCAAGGACGTTCCGGCGCCGGATGTCTATACGACTCCTCAGATCATGGCCTGGATGATGGATGAGTATGAAACGATCGTCGCAGACGCATCACCCCGGTGTCATCACGGGGAAACCCATTCCCCTTGGAGGTTCAGAGGGAAGAGGGGATGCCACGGCCCGGGGGGGAGTCTATGTGACCCGGGAGGCAGCCGAAGGTCTTGGGGATTGACCTCAAGGACAAGACGATGGCGATTCAAGGGTTTGGCAATGCGGGCCAGTATGCCGCCCTCCTCGGGGAGGAGATCCTTGGGCTCAAACTCGTGGCTGCCTCCGACTCCAAAGGGGGGATTTACAACGAGAAGGGGTTAGATCCCAAAAAGGTCGTCGACCACAAGTTGAGGACAGGGAGTCTTCAAGGTTTTCCGGGGGCGGATGCCATCACGCAACGAAGATCTCCTGGAGCTCAACGTGACCGTCCTATTTCCTTCGGCCCTTGAGAACGTGATCACCGCCGCGAATGCCGGGAAGATCAGGTGCAAGATCTCCTGCGAACTGGCCAATGGACCGACAACCCCGGAGGCGGACGAGATCCTTCTACCAGAACAATGTCTTTGTTCTGCCCGATTTTCTGGCCAACGCGGGTGGTGTCACCGTCTCCTATTTTGAGCAGGTACAGAATACGTACAACTTTTACTGGCCTCTTGACGAGGTTCAAAAGCGGCTGGACGAGAAGATGACCCGGGCTTTTCACGGGGTCTATCAGATGTACTCAAAAGAGAAGGTCAACATGCGGCAGGCGGCGTACCTCGTCTCTGTGGCCAGGGTGGCAGAGGCCTGCAAGCTGAGAGGCTGGGTCTGAAGAGATCGAAGCACAATTCGCAAACTCGCGTTAGCGATCAATTCGAAACAATTCGATGAGAATCTCCAAACGTGAATAGGGAATCTGTAGGAACTGACGGCTTTTGCGAGCTTGATATTCGCCTGCCTGCCGGTAGGCAGGGATTTGGAGTTTGAGTATCGGTCTATGGATATCCTCAAGACCTATCGATTGTTTCGACAGATCAACAAATACCCTACGCTCATAGGACTGATGCGCAGCATCTTCATGGATGTCCTGGAGCAGAAGGGAATCATCACCCGGGAGAAGCTCCATCAGCGGGCCCGTGAGGAACTCGTTGCAGATGGGCTTCCGGATACGGAGGCCAACCGCCAGGAGTACGTCGAAAGTCTGATCGATTACTACTTTGCCAACAACCTGAGCTCCAGCGAAATTGAGAACTATATCAATCTGGCCCGAAAGAAGGATATGGCCCAGACCCTGAGCATGGTGGTGAACCGGGATCAGGCGACGGGCATGGAGGTGATCAAGGCCCTCCGAGAGTTCTGTGACATCCCCAAGGGGGAGGTCTACATCTCCCGGGAAGAGGCGGAAGGCATCCGTGTTGCCCTGCTCAGCCGTTTCTTCTCGAGTCAGCTTCCTTTCATCAGCCTTGCGAAAAACCACATCGTCATCCGCGACATCGACAGCATTCTTCAGCGGACCATCCTGAGCCGAAGACGGCCGGGGAAGCTGGGAGGAAAGGCAGCGGGTATGCTTCTTGCCGAGAAGATCCTTCTCCCCCTGCTCGAGAAGAAGGATCCGGAGATGGAGGAATATATCCGGGTCCCGGACACTTGGTATCTGAATTCAGGAGTCTTCTCGGAATTCCTGGACCGGAACAACCTCTACCTCTTTCATACCTTTAAATACAAGGATCGGGAGACGATCGACAAGGAATTCCTCCGGATTGAGGAAAAATTCCGATTCGCCCACTTTGCTCCGGAGGTGGTCGAAGATTTCCGAAAGATCCTGGAGGAGATCGGGGAGCATCCCATCATCGTTCGTTCCTCAAGCATGCTCGAGGACAGCTTTGGCCTCGCCTTTTCGGGAAAATACCTCTCCGTTTTTCTCACCAATCAGGGAGACATCGAGACCCGGCTGAGCAACTTCGTCATGGGCCTGAAGAAGGTCTTTGCCAGCACCTTTGGGCCGGACCCCATCCTTTACCGTCGAGACCATGGCCTGCTGGACTACGATGAGCGAATGGCCATGATCGTTCAAAAGGTGGTGGGCCAGCGGTTCGGTGACTATTTTTTCCCCTTTGCCTCCGGGGTCATGTTTTCCCGCAACGTCTATGCCTGGAATCCAAAGATCAGAAAAGAGGAGGGACTGGTGAGGCTGGTCTTCGGCCTCGGCACCCGGGCGGTTGACCGCGTGGGTTCTGACTACCCCCGGATGATTCCGTTGAGTCATCCCCAGCTCCGGCCCGAGGTGACGGCCGACCGGATCAGGAAGTATTCCCAGAAGCAGGTGGATGTCCTCAATCTGAAAAAGGGAGTGATGGAGACTGTCGATTTCAGGACCCTCAGCTCGGTTATCGACCATCCTGACCTTTTCTATGCCGTCTCCGTTCAAAAGAATGGAGACCTGGCGCCGCCGATGTTTAAGATCCAGGATCTGAGAGGAGAGGAACTCTGTCTCACCTTTGATAACCTGCTGACAAAGACCAACTTTGTCCGATCTTGCCAGAAAGGTTCTCTCCAAAGTGGAGGCGGCCTATGGACGGCCGGTGGACATCGAATTTGCCTGGGACGGTAACAAGCTCTATATTCTTCAATGCCGTTCCCTCTCCACTCGAAAAGAACCGGAAAAGGTTGTCATTCCGGAAAATATCCCGGAGGAACAGATCCTCTTCACCACACGGGCCGGCCTTTCGAACAGTGTCGTCCATGACCTGGAATATATTGTCTACGTCAATCCCAGAGCCTACGACCTCCTCACGACCGTGGAGGAGAAGATGAGGATTCCCCGGGTGGTGAACCTGTTGAACAAGGCCTTTGCAGGAAAGAGTTACGCCCTGATGGGTCCGGGCCGATGGGGAAGCAATGACATCAACCTGGGCGTCCGGGTCACCTATGCCGATATCAACAATACAAAGGTTCTCGTGGAGGTTGCCTTTGCGAAAGAAGGGTACACCCCTGAGGTCTCTTACGGCACGCACTTCTTCCAGGACCTTGTGGAGGCCGATATTGTCATCGTTCCCCTCTTTCCCGACGACCCGAGTTTCATTTTAAATGAAAACTTCCTTCTCGGTTCCCGAAACATCCTGAACGAGATTGCCCCCGAGGCCATGGATTGCGAAAAGGTTGTTCATGTCATCGATGTCCCCTCGGTTCGGTCAGGCCAGTTTCTGCAGGTCTATCTCGACCTTTACAACCAGAAGGGAGTCGGTTTCTTTGGACCCAAACAGGAGAAGAACGGATCAAACATCTCTATCGAGGAAGGTAAATATGAATCGGATCTTCAGCGGGATACAACCTTCAGGTGAGATTCACATCGGAAATTATGTCGGCGCGATCAGGAATTGGGCACGATTGCTCGATCAGTACGATTGCGTCTACTGTGTCGTCGACTACCATGCCATCACCATCGAGTATGAGGTGGCCTCCTTCCAGCGAAGGATTCTGGAGACGGCCACGATCCTCCTGGCCTGCGGGTTGACTCCGGACCGGTGCAAGCTCTTTGTCCAGTCCCATGTCCCCGAACACATGGAGCTCGCCTGGATCTTCAACAGCGTGACGCCTGTTGGAGAGTTGGAAAGGATGACCCAGTTCAAGGAGAAGGGAAGACAGCACCGAGACAATGTCAACGTGGGTCTTCTCGACTACCCGGTGCTCCAGGCGGCCGATATCCTCATCTACAAGGCCGGGTATGTTCCCGTGGGCGAGGACCAGATTCAGCACGTGGAGTTTTCGAGGGAGATCGCCCGGAAGTTCAATGCCCGGTATGGCGAGGTCTTTCCGGAGCCCAAGGTTCTGCTTTCGACCGCTCCCAGGATCCTGGGAACGGACGGACAGGCGAAGATGTCCAAATCGATGAACAATGCGATCGGGCTTCTTGATCCGCCTGAAGTCGTCTGGGAAAAACTGAGAACCGCCGCCACCTGTGAACACCGGCAACGGCGGAGCGACCCCGGCCACCCCGAACATTGCAATATTTTCACCATGCACCAGGCCTTCTCCCAGCCGGATCAGATTTCCTTTGTCGATCAGGGATGCCGGACCGCAGGAATCGGATGCATTGAGTGTAAAAAGATTCTCTACCAGAATATGATGGAGGAAATCGGACCGGTTCAGGAGCGGGTCAAAAAGCTCCATGAAAGCCCCGCAACCATTATGGAGGCATTAAAATCCGGTGCAGCTAAATGTAAATCGATCGCCGAAGAGGTGATGGATGAGGTGCGCACAAAGATGGGCACCAAACCCGTGTGGATGAAATCATGAAAACCCAGGGTTAAGACTGAAATTGCTACCCATTCTCTCGATTGTCTTTAAATCTCATTCTTCTTTTAATGTCGGAAGGGTGACCGTAATCTCTTTCCTGATCTCCCTCTCGGAGAATGATAATCACGATCTCTTTTCCCCAGCCTTTATGGGCGACGGCATCGTGGATGTCCTTTAGACTCTGCGCTTCTTTTCCATCAATAGAAACGAATTGATCCCCCGGAAGAAGGCCCGCCCTTTCGGCAGGGCTTTCGGGCATGACCCTTTCGATCCAGACCCCTTTTGGGTCTTCCTTTTCCTTCAGGACGATTCCGATCCTGGGCCTCTTTTTCTCGGGAGGACCGGGTTGGGTGATCCAGAGAAAATCGGCCAATGGCCGAGTGGTCTGCGAGAAGAAATAATCTTCATCCATTCCCTTCCTCCACTCCTTCAGGAGGACTGTCTGGTAGGGCAGGGGAACTCTTCGATGGAGCCGCTTCGGGATTCCGAAACCGAAAGCGATGTGGCCGTTACCGGCAAAAACCAGGATCGTCTTTCCTTCTCCCTCAGGGGATTTGAGAAAATCGGAGAGTGTCTCTGCCATGGCCTCGTCCCAGAGGCACTGGGCCTGATAGAAATATTCAAAGCCCCCTGCCGTTCCTTTCTTATGTTGCTTGTAAGAAGACCGAATGTATCGGCGGTGGTCCCTGTCTTTCAGGTCCAACTCGGGAAGACTGTTCCGGTCCTCCGGTGAGAGGTTGTCGATGCCGGTTTGGGCTACCTTCCGGCTCAGTTCCTTTGGAACGTTGAGACCCAGGACCTTGAGATGATGCTCTCTGGCCAGGTCAAGAATTCCTTTATAAAATGAATAATCGATACCCCAGGTGGTCTCCCACTGGACTTCCTTCAGAAATTCCTCTTCAGTCAGATTTCCCTGGCTCCAGCGGTCCAGGGTGGGTTGTTGAGTCCGCTGAAACATCTCCATTGCAACGACGACGTCCTTCCCTTCCGTGAGGAGGGCCTGGAGTATTCTAACTTGCGCCTGGTGGTGTTCCCATTGGTCATGGGATTCTCCAACAAAGATGGCCTGCGATGACCGAAGATCTTCCATCAGCTGAGGGAAGAGGATCACGTCTCCTTCAGGGAGCTTGATGATCTCCTCCGGTCCAAGGTGGGATCCCATGGATGCCACTTTTAAAAACCAGGAGGGATGGGGAACCTTTTTTGCGCAACCGATTAAGGAAAGACTGAAACCTATCATGCATAATAGGCATAAAGCGATATTCTTCATGGAGAAATTATAACATCCGGGTCGTCGGAATTGAAGGAGAGGCCAGGGACTTGCATCGCAAAGTTAGGTTATAATGATAAAAAATAATTTGCTATTTAACCTGAAATGTTTCATCTGGCGACACAAGGGTTCTCTAAGAACAGCGGCCCTGAACTCGTCCGGGGTCCCGGTTTTCATTTGTTTTGCCAGGGAGAGGTGGAAAATGGAGATGATGAAAAAGGTCTTCTTTGTTGTGGGAATGGCGCTTTTCTTTGCGGGGTGTGCCATTGGGCAGCCGGTCTTTGGAGGATCAGAGGGAGAGGCCTCCCTCTCCCTGCTCCGTTCCGAAGTGGAGAAATTACGGGAGGAACTGGCCGTATTGAGTCATCAGTTAAGAGTCTTGCAGGCCCGTCCCCCGGTTACGTTCTACAAGCTCCCTCCGGAGGTCTTTCTCTGCGGGGAAAAGGTTCCCATCGAGGACCGGAAGGTATGGGAGAACCTGGATCGGGAGTTCCTCCTTGCCGTCAACAGCGAGGCCCAGGTCATTTTATGGATGAAACGAGCAAGGCGATATTTCCCGACCATTGAGAAGAGGCTCAGGGAAATGGGGCTTCCCGACGATTTGAAATATGTCACGATCACAGAGAGCAGCCTCCGGCCTTCCGCAGTTTCCTCTTCGGGAGCTGCCGGATTATGGCAATTCATCCCTTCCACAGGTGAGCGATACGGGATGCGAAAAAACAAGGGGTTTGATGAGCGGTTCGATTTTCTGAAAGCGACCGAAGGCGCACTGGGCTACCTCAAAAACCTCTACGGAGAATTTAACAGCTGGGCCCTCGCCATGGCAGCCTATAATGCGGGAGAGAATCGGATCCGAAAAGAGATCGAACTCCAGAAAGTGGGCAATTACTACTACCTCTATCTCCCTGCGGAAACCGAACGATATGTCTATAAAATTGCCGCGGCAAAGATCATCCTTTCCGACCCGGAGCGCTACGGGTTTCGACTCGAGGAGAAAGAGCGTTATGCTCCTCTTCTGCTGGAAAGAATTCAGGTCGAGTTGACCCAACCCCTCTCTCTCGTCGAGGTGGCCAGGGCCGTCGGATCCTATTATAAAGAGGTCAAGGAGATGAACCCGCACCTCTCTGAGGAGAATATTCCCCCGGGAATCCATTTTTTGAACCTTCCCCCAGGCACCTCTGGCCGGTTCCGGGAATTCTACTCCGCCTGGGAGAAGGGATTGAAGGATAAATAGGCGAAAGATTTTTGTTGAAATTACCCGATAAAAAGAATATTCTTTCTATCAACTTGGAACGGGTGATTGAAAAACTTTCCCTGGTATGGCCCTACGGTGCCTTCAGAGTTTTTCGGCCTCCCGTGAAGAATCGAAGTTACAAGGGGAGCAAAGGAGTTTCTTTTGAGCGCAAAGGAAGATCTGATCTTAGTGGTCGATGATGAAGAGCCGGTGCGGGATATTGTCTCCAAGCTTGTCAGACACATCGGGTACCCTGTCCTGACGGCTGCCAATGGAAAAGAGGCTCTTGACCTCCTGGGGAAGGAACCGATCACCATCCTGATTACCGACATCAAGATGCCCGAGATGGATGGGTTCGAATTGATGAAGACTGTCCGGACTGAGTTTCCGGATCTCCATATCATCTGCATGACGGCCCACGGAGGAGTGTACAGTTACACCGATGTGGTTTCCTTTGGCGCCACGGATTATATCACGAAACCCTTCACCATTGATGAGATGAGCGCCAAACTGAGCCGCGTGATCCGTGAGATGAGGCTCATCAAGGATCTCCAGGAGAAAACGATTGAACTGGAGCATGCCAACGCGGAGCTCAAACGATCCGATCAGTTGAAGTCCACCTTTATTTCCAGTGTTTCCCACGAACTCCGGACCCCCCTCACCGTGATCAAGGAATTTATCTCTCTCATGCTCGAAGGCCATGGAGGGGCCGTCACCGAGGATCAGAGAGAATATCTGACGATCGCCAACAAAAATATCCTCCGTCTCACCAACCTGATCGAAACCCTGCTCGATTTTTCAAGAATCGAATCAGGGAAAGGGCTGAAGTTGAAGTTCCAGCCGGTCCGCCTGAGCACCGTGATCGAGGATACCTTAATGACCCTTTCCCAGCGATTCGAGGAGAAGGGAATCGCATTTGAAAACCGGCTCGATCCAGATATTCCATTGATTCTGGGTGACAACAATCGGCTTGTCGAGGTCTTTATTAATCTTGTTGGAAACGGGATCAAGTTTACACCTCCGGGAGGGAAGATCACGATTGACTCGAAGGGGCTGACGGAAAAACGGGACGCGTTGAAGGTGGTCGTGGCGGATACAGGGGTGGGGATCTCCCAGGAGGACCTGCCGAGAGTCTTTGATCGCTTCTATCAAGGAATGAGGACACAGGAGGGAATGGTTTCGGGAACGGGTTTGGGGTTGGCCATCACCCGGGAGATCATCGAAGGCCATCGAGGGACGATCGTGGCCGAGAGTAAACCGGGGAGTGGTGCGGCCTTCATTTTCACTCTCCCGCTGTTTGGGGTCGATGCCATCTTCAGCCTGATTCTCAATACAATGCTGGAGGAAGTCGAGAAGGATAAGCTTCCTCTCTCGCTCATTCAGGTCGACTTTTGGGATACCCGAAAGAAGCGGGAGACTTCCCTCAACCCGGAGATATGGGAAGGGGTCATGTATGCCCTTCAGAAGATGATTCGAAATATTGACTCGGTGGTCCCCTTTCAAAACAACAAGGTTTACATCTTTTCCTTTAACGATAAGAAACTGGCCAAAGAGATTGGTGACCGGATCCAGGTCAAGTTGACCCAGGGAGGGTATGTGCCGAAGGGAACCGATGTCCAGTTCAAGACCTTTTCCTATCCGAAGGAGGCCCGAACAAAGGAAGAGTTTTTGAGGGGATGTCGGCAAATGATCAAAGAAGACTGATCTATTCCGCATTGAAAGGAATTGATCGAATGAGACCGCTCCTGACCGTTTTTGTTTTGATCGGACTCACCCTGACTGCCTGCGAAAATAGGCCTCCCCCTTCTCCTGAACGATCGGAGGCTCCCTCGGGTCCCAAAGGAGTGGTTGAGAAGGAAAAGGTCGAACGGGAGTTGCCCCTGCCTCCCGAGGTCAAGATTCGTTTGAAACGGGATGGTAAGGATAACTACTCCTGGGAATTAAACGGTTCCGATGTCGATCAGATCATCAAGGTCAACGAAAAGCTGAGGAAAAGGGTGGCGGGTGGGGACCAAACAAAGTAGATCATAGGCGAAAGAGAGGGCACGGAGATGGGGATTGAATGGTATATTGAGCAGATCTTTAAGGAACTTCCTTTTGGCATTGCGATTGCGATGGTGGTCTTCTTGGGAATCCTTTTAGTCATCTGGCTTCTTCTCCCCCTGTGGGTTTTGTTTATCCAGTGGAATACGGGCAAGATCAAGGACGAGATCCGGTACCTTGTCGATTTGATGGAAAAGAAAGGGCAGGATGAAACAAAGAAAAACCCCTCAGGGAAAGCGGATTAGAACGATTCTCTTCCTCGTTTTCTTCCTCTGTATTCTGTGCCTATCGGCGATCCACTCCCAAGGTCTTATGAAGATTCCCCTCTTTATTAAAGACAGGGAGATCCTGGTCGAGGTGGCAAAAACGGTTGAGGAGAGAGCCGTTGGATTGATGGGAAGAACGTCTCTTGGAAAAGAGGAGGGGATGTTTTTTATCTTCGAAGACGAGAGGATCCATGGCTTCTGGATGAAGAATACCCTCCTTCCTCTGAGCATTGCCTTTATCGATCGAGAGGGAAAGATCCTCTGGATCGCCGATATGCAGCCATTGACCCTGTCTACCCACAATCCCCCCGGGCCCATCCTTTATGCCCTGGAGATGAACAAGGGGTGGTTTGCAAAGAACGGAATTAAGGTTGGGGATATCGTCCTGTTTTCAAAATAAAAGGGTAAAAGGGGTCAAGGATTCAAGGGTTCGAGTCATCCATCATTTTTCACACAAGCTTTTCTTCTATTCATTTGAACTCTTGCCCCCTGGAACGCTTGGCCCCTCGTGAATTTCAACGATCAGGGCATCTTCATTTCCGTAATAGTTCGAGAGGACGCCCGCGATCTGGAATCCCAACTTCTGGTAAAATGCCCTCGCAACTTGGTTGCTTCGTCTCACCTCCGCCCGCATTCTTTTAGCCGGGAGCGTTTCCATGGCTTTCCTCAGCAGTGATTCCCCGATGCCCCTTCTCCGATGGTTGGGATGGACAGCAAGGGAGATGAGATGTCCCTCTCTCGAAAAGATCAGGTAGGCGCAAATCTGCTCTTTTCGCTGATCTGCCGATTGATCGACATAGGCCCAGAAGGTTTCCGGATAAAGCCAGAAAAGGTGAACGAAAGTGGTCAAGGAATAAGGGGATTTCGGGAAGGACTGCTCTTCAATTTCGAGGAGATGGTCGAGATCTGTTAGGGCAATGGGCCGGATCATTGGTTTAGTCACGGTCAAATGCATGGATCAAAAGATGAATGTTCACGGGAAGGGCCAAACTCCTATTTTAAATTATAGCAAACCAGGCTAAAATCAACAAACAATTGACCCCTTCGACGGCGCTAAGCCGTTCGGCTGAGCTCACGCCGAAGTCTCAGGCCGGGGAGAGAGTCGAAGGGTTGACATCTTTTCTCGTTATGAATAAAATAATTAGTCTGATCTTTTTGGAGGTTTGAACTTGAAATATGTGATTCCGACCGTTTTGATAATTGTCATTGCCGTTTCATTTAGTTACGGGGAGATGTATAGATGGATGGACGAAAAGGGAACGGTCCACTTCGCAGACGATCTGTCCAATGTTCCGGAGAAGTACCGTTCCGATGCGGAAATGCGGAAGACGCCCAAGGAAATGTCTCCTTCGGGAGTGAAAGAAGAACCAGCGCTGCCTGTCATGATGAAAACGACCCCATCGGACGGAGTTGAAGTGAATCTTTACCGGAAACACGAATTATGGTTGACCGAGGTCCTTCTCAACGGAAAAGTGAAACGCCATTTCATTCTGGATTCCGGTGCCAGTTTCACCCTGATCAATCGGCAGACCGCGAGCGAACTGGGGATCACCATCGATGAGTATACTCCCTTCATTCCGGTCGCGACGGTCAGTGGCGTCATCCTCACCCCCCTCGTGACTCTAAAATCGGTTCGGGTGGGAAAGGCCGAGTTGGAGAATGTGGAGGCGCTCATCCATACCATGCCTTCTGAGAGTGAAGGGCTTCTGGGAAACTCCTTTCTCAATAAATTCAGGATCATCCTTGATACCACCAGTGGCAAGATGACCCTCTTTGGGACACAGGGGCCACCTTCCCCGGATCGCCCGGGTGGGTTTGGCTAGGGATTACTGGATGGGCCAATTCCGGTTTTATAACCGGACATTAGGCGACCTGAAGAACTTGAAGGCAAAGAGTGAAGCAAAAGGAGGACAGACCGAGCTGAACCGGGTGAACAACGCCATCCGGTACTTCGAAAATCAGCTGGGCGAACTGGAAAGGAAGGCTTCCAGTGCCGGAGTCCCCCGGAACTGGAGAGAATAGACCATGGATTTCAGATTGAAAATTTCGGATTGCGGATTGAAAAGATCCGAAAACTGTGAAAACCGAAATCATTTTCCGGGAATTTAATTCAGAAATGAGTCCTCGTCTTTCAAATCCGAAATCGGCAATCTATAATCTGAAATTGATTTAGGGGGTATAAATTACCACCAGAAGCTTGGCTTCTTCCCCGCAGAGATTGCGAAGTTTGTGGGCCATCCCTGAGTCGAAATGGAGGGTTTCGTCTTTTTTTAGTTGGTGCCGTTTCTCACCAATAATCACCTCGACCTCTCCCTCTAAGACAAAGACGAACTCTTCTCCCTCATGACGGTACTCTACCATCTTATGATCCCCTTTCGGGTCAATGGTAACGAGGAAGGCCTTCATATGTTTTTTTTCCGCATCCGGCGTCAGGGTTTTATAGGAGTAGGCCTGAGTCCGTTTGTAGAAGCTTTCCATCCTCTTTTTCTCGGAAGCTTCATCTTCCGCCGAAAGAAAGGAGCCGGAATCAATGGAGAGGGCTTTCGCAATCTGGATCACGACCGAAACCGAAGGGTTGGCAATGCCCTGCTCGATCTCTTTCAGATATCGCTGGGAAAGGCCTGTCAAGTTGGCCAATTGTTCCAGGGAGATCTTCTTTACCGTTCGTAACTGTTCCATCTTTGGCGCCAAAGGATTTTTCATCCAATTTCTTTGCTGTCATGGGGTCTCCCTTCAACCGTTTTGACGTTGAACCATCTTCTTATTATATTCTGAAATGAATAATTTTCAATTCCAATTTTGTTTGGAGGTTTGTCATAAATTTTATTCTTTGGAATATCTTCATTTCATTATATAATAAAATCTAGGAGGATATATGTGGATTAAGGCCGGAATCGTTGAGAATCGATTTGAAGGGGATCGGATTTCCCATTCTCTCCAGGAGGCAGAGATCCCCTTCATGATTAAATCGTTTCTTGATACGGCCTATGATGGGCTCTATGTTCCCCAAAAGGGATGGGGAATGGTACTGGTTCCAGAGACCTTTGTCGAAGATGCAAAAAAGGTCATTTCTGAGGTAAAAGAAAGTTTTAAGGAGGAGGAAAAGGATGAACTGGAATAGTCTAGAGGATGTGATCAGATTTGCTATCCGAAAGGAGGCAGACGCTGCAGCTTTTTACCGTATGGCAGCGGACCGTTCAAACCCAGGCGTGAAGAAGAGCTTTGAAGAACTGGCCAAAATGGAAGACGGACACAGGAAGAGGCTGGAAGAGTTCGATCCAAAAAAGATCGAAAAGATCGAACTGAAGGAAGCGAAGGGGCTGGGCATTGCCGAGATGATGGAGGAGGTCCCTTTCAGTTCTGACATGAGTTATGCCGATCTTCTGAAGATGGCCATTAAGAACGAGGAGAAGGCGGAACAGCTCTATACGACCATGGCAGAATCTGTGCCCCACCCTCCATTGAAGAAATTGCTCATGATTCTTGCGCAGGAAGAAACGGCCCACAAGAAGAGGCTTGAAAAGATTTACGACGATGAAATCTTGGAGGAATTCTAGATTTCTCTCCTCCCTTTCTTGTTGCTGAAATTGACGGGTGGACGGTTGGGGTCGGGTTGAGGGAATGGTGGAGGGCGATGTACCCGGGATTGATGGGAACGTCTGAGATGATTGTCAGGAAAAGGGACCTCGTCAGCCGGTTGGGGGGCGTGACTGTTCAGGTTCTTTCGACACCGCGTTTGATTCAACTGCTTGAGGCGGCGGCCGTCGACGCGATTCAGGAGTTTCTTGGGCCCGGTCAGATGAGTCTCGGGTCGCTGGTAAAGATCAGGCATCTTTCGCCGACCCCGCTTGGGATGAAAGTGACAGCCCATGCCATCCTGAAAGAGGTGGATGAGAGGCGGCTTCTCTTTTGGGTTGACGCCCATGATGAACTCGAAAAAGTGGCCGAAGGAGAACATGAGCGGGTCCTCGTGTCGAGAGAGAAGTTTCTTCTGCGCATTGAGAAGAAAAAGAACTCCGTGACTTCTGTTTTATTCCTCTAACCATAGAAAAGAGTTGCTCCGTTTCCGTCTCTAAAGGGGACCTGTCAAGACCCGGTTCTTCTCTTTTCTGAGCCCTGGCCCGCCGAAGGAGGGACAACGCCCATCCAGACAAGATTGGGAAGACGTTAAGAAGAGATGAAGCGCTATACCATCCTGGATCATACTGCGGACATTGGTCTTACGATCTACGGGGGTGATCTCAAGTCGCTCTTTGAACATGCGGGAGAGGGATTTTTTCACCTCATCACGGACCTGAAGAAGGTGGAACCCCGAATCGAGAGAAGGGTTGAATTGGGCGGGGAAATCCTCGAGCGCCTTTTGGTCGACTGGCTCGGTGAACTTCTCTATTTGTTCGAGGTGGACCGCCTTCTTTTCAGGGAGTTTAGGGTTGAATCCGTTGGGGCACAGGGATTGAAGGCCGTGGTGAAGGGAGAGCCCTTTCAGGAAGGAGTTCACGTCGTCAAATCAGTGGTCAAGGCTGTGACCTATCATCAGATTCAGGTGAAAAAGAGAGCGGGAGGCTGGAAGGCACAGGGTCATTTTTGACCTCTGATTTGCTGAATCTTCACCCTTCTCCATTCTCCTGGCGCGGGGACTCCTCTCTAAGAAAAAGAGGTGAGATGAGCATCGTGGGAAATTCTGACGAAAGACCAAGGTGATCGGGAATGTCAACCATTGAAAAGATCAAGCTTGAGAAGGTCGATGACTACCGGTGGAAGATTCCTAGGGAAGGAAAGATGAGGACCGATGGGATCATCTACACCGATGGTCGGATGCTCGACGATATTCGGAAAGACCAGAGCCTGGCTCAGGTGGTAAATGTTGCGTGGCTTCCAGGCATCGAGGGCCATTCCCTGGCCATGCCGGATATCCACTGGGGCTATGGCTTCCCCATTGGAGGGGTGGCTGCCTTTGATGTCAAAGAAGGAATCGTCTCTCCTGGCGGGGTGGGTTATGACATCAACTGAGGCGTCAGACTCATGCGCTCAGGTCTGAGCCGCACAGAAATTCTTGGAAGGGTCCACGAACTGGTAGAAGCCCTCTTTGTCAATATCCCGTCAGGAGTCGGCTCCCGGCGGAAGGATCTTAAACTGAATCGTGAGGAACAGCGAAAGGTTCTTCGGAAGGGGGCGCGTTGGGCCGTCGAAAGGGGGTATGGAGATTCAAATGACCTCGAACACATCGAGGCAGGAGGGTGCCTTGAAGGCGCTGAACCGGAGGAAGTCTCGGAGAGGGCCATGGAACGGGGCCGGGATCAGCTGGGAACCCTCGGTTCGGGAAACCACTTTGTCGAGGTGGGCTATGTGGCAGAGGTTTTTGATGATAAGGTTGCCCAGGCGCTGGGACTATGGAAAGACCAGGTCACCGTCTTCGTTCACACAGGATCAAGAGGATTAGGCCATCAGGTATGTGATGATTACATCCGGATCATGATGGATGCGGCGCGAAAATATCAGATCGAACTTCCCGATCCCCAGCTCTGTTGTAGCCCTGTTTCATCTCCGGAAGGGGAGAGGTATCTTAGGGCCATGGCCGGCGCGGCCAACTTTGCCTTCACCAACCGCCAGATGATCAGTCACTGGGTCAGGGAGACCTTCGGGCAGGTGTTGCAGATGGGCCCGAGAGATCTGAACCTGGATCTGGTCTATGACGTTTGCCACAATATAGCCAAAATCGAAACCCATACGATCAAGGGGAAACGAAAGAAGGTCTGTGTTCACCGAAAAGGAGCGACCCGTGCCTTCCCGCCTGACCACCCGGAGGTTCCGAAAAAATATCGGTCCGTCGGGCAGCCCGTTCTCATTCCGGGAGATATGGGGAGATGCTCGTACGTGCTTGTCGGGACCGAAAAGGCGATGGAAGAGACTTTCGGAAGCACCTGCCATGGCGCCGGCCGGGTGATGAGCCGCCACCAGGCGACGAAGGCCGCAAAGGGGAGGGACATCGCCAGAGAGCTGGAGGACAAAGGAATCATTGTGAAGGGGGCAAGCCGGGGAACCCTGGTTGAAGAGATCCCGGAAGCCTATAAAGATGTGAATGACGTGGTGAATGTGGTTCACCAGGCAGGGATCAGTAAAAAGGTTGTGAAGCTCGTCCCTCTTGGAGTCATCAAGGGATAGGTTTCAAGGAGTCCAGGGTTCAAGGGGTCAAGTGAAATGACCAAGAATTAGTGAGTCAAATGACACTGCGACCCGAAGAGATATTCAGATTGAAACACTTGAGCCCTTGAATCCTCGAACCCTGGACCACTGTAGGGAGTTATGCGAATCCTTGCCATTGACATTGGGGCCGGAACCCAGGATATCCTCCTTTTCGACACCGAGAAAAATATCGAGAACTGTACGAGCCTCGTCCTTCCCACTCCATCCAGGATCTTTGCAAAAAGATTGAGTGCTCTCAAGGGCGATGTTTATATTCAGGGCGATACCATCGGGGGCGGGTCCCTCACAAGAGCCATCCTTCAGCACCTGCAGAAGGGATACCGTGTGGTCATGGAAGAGTCGGCAGCCTACTCCATTCGGAATGACCTGGACGAGGTGAGATCCATGGGGATCGGGGTAGGGGATAAGCCCCAGGACAATTCTTTCCAGGTTTTCGAGATTCGAGAGATCGATCTCCGCTTGCTCCAACATTTCCTTTCTCGGTTTGGAGAAGATCTCGGCACGGACGTCATTATTGCCATTGCAGTCCAGGATCATGGGGTTTCACCCCAGGGAGTATCGGACCGGATTTTTCGCTTCGAAAAGATGGAGGCCCAGCTACGGAGAGATAATCGTCCTGAGACATTTCATTTCTTAGAGGATGAGATTCCGGAATATTACCTTCGGATGAGGTCGGCGGTCCGTGCGATCAGAGCAGTTTCGTCTGCTCCCGTCCTGGTCATGGATACTGCTTTCTCTGCTATTCTGGGATGTCTGGATGAAACCCAAGGCCCCTCCCTGGTTGTGAATGTGGGCAACGGTCATACGATGGCGGCTTTGCTCCTGGAGAGAAAGATCGAGGGCCTCTATGAACACCATACCCACGCGCTGACTCCTGAAAAATTGGAAGAAGAACTGGGCCTCTTTGTCAAGGGCGAATTGAGGAGCGACAGGGTCTACGAGGAGAGCGGCCACGGGACGATTACCCTGAAACCCTATGACGGAGAGATTTCGGTGATTGTGACGGGTCCAAACCGGGATCTATTCAAAAAGACTTCGATGAGGTTTGCCTATGCTGCTCCAGGGGGAAACACAATGATGACCGGCCCCGTGGGCCTGGTGAAAGCAGCCTTATTCGGCTACCATCAGGATATAATCTTGAAAATCGACTCAAGCTGAGCAGATTCAACCATTCCTAACTGGACCCGAGTTCAGGATGACGTCTGAAATTTACAATGAGATTTGGAGCCGGTTTC
The DNA here is from genome assembly GCA_963828805.1 of uncultured delta proteobacterium. Lineage (GTDB taxonomy): Bacteria > Desulfobacterota > BSN033 > BSN033 > UBA1163 > CAWHGS01. Next base: position 62,392 of record CAWHGS010000045.1, on the reverse strand, counting down.
ATTGTGGCTCAATAAAAACATTGAACGGAGGTGCTTATGGAAAAAATTTACTATGCTTCATTCTATTCCCCATTTTTGAAGAACGTTTTTGTTGCATCAACAACAAAAGGGTTATGTATGGTCGATTTTCTTACCTCTGAAAAGGCCTTCCTGAAGGAATTAAAGAGCCTTATCCCGGGTGAGATCATCCGGGACGATCGTAAGAACGGAAAGGCGCTTTCTCAGATAAAACGGTATCTCATGGGGAAGCTAAAGCGGTTTGATTGTTCCCTGGACCTCCGGGGAACACCGTTCCAGAGAAAGGTCTGGACAGCGCTGGCAAAGATCCCTTATGGGAGCACAAGATCCTATCGAGATATAGCAAAATCGATCGGCCATCCCAACGCCTTCCGGGCCGTGGGGAATGCCAACGGGTCGAACCCGATCCCGATCATCCTTCCCTGCCACCGGGTCATTGAGAGTAACGGAGGCCTGGGCGGCTTTGGCCACGGGGTCAAGGTGAAACAGCAGTTGTTGGACTTTGAGAAGCGTCATGGAGTTTGATCAGTTTCTGAAAGAGGTTGCTCCGCGCGTTGGCCTTCAATGGAAACCCCTCAGAAAGGATGGGATAAAGCGGAGGCTTGAACGAAGAATCGCTGAAATCGGTTTGTCGAGTCTCGAACAGTACCTGCAAGAGATCGACCACCACCCTGAAGAGGAGGCCCATCTTTCTCAGATCCTGACCGTGACGATTTCGAGATTTTTCAGAGATCGTGAGATCTTTAAGATTCTTGAGACGACACTCATTCCAAGTCTTCTCAAGGCAAGGGATAAGAAGGAATTGAAAATAGGGTCGATCGGATGCGCCAGCGGCGAAGAGCCCTACAGCCTTTCCTTGCTCTGGAAGGAGGCATTTGAAAAAGATCATGCTGCGACTCGACTCACCATCATCGCCACAGATATCAACGGATCCCTTCTCGAAAGGGCAAAAGATGGGCGCTACAAGGAAAGCAGCCTGAAGGAGGTGCCCGAGGGGGTCCGGAGAAAGTACTTTGAGCCCCGAAATGGGATTTATGTTCTCGACCGGAAAATAAGGGAGAGCGTGGATTTCAGGAGACACAATATCTTTCGGGATGAACCTTTTCCCGAAACGGACATTCTCCTCTGCCGAAACTGCGCCTTTACCTATTTTTCGAAAGAATCCCAGAACGACGCATTGAAAAGGATTGCCGGCAGCTTAAAGGAGAAAGGGTATCTGGTCATTGGCAAAGAGGAGTTGCTTCCTTTCACTTATCCCACCCTGTTTGTGCCGATCTTCCCAAAGGAAAAAATATACCAAAAATTTTAGATGCATGCTGTAGGGTGAATTTTTAGTGTTTTGAGGTTGCTATTACATAGAATCGATTTTAGACCGATATTGTCTGAGAGCTAGATTTGGTCAGAAGCGGCCGGAGATGGCAAAAATGATGGCACCTTCGCCATGCCTCGGGCCTCCAATGAGGATGGTCCTTCCCGATGCGAGCCTTACGTGGGTAATGAGAATCGAAGATCCTTCCCGTTTGACCCGGATGCGTAATTCAACCAGGTTCCTGTATTCTCCAACAAGAGTGATCTCCATGGATCTGCCCGGGTGGACAATGACATCAACCGCTCGGTTGCCCGTAAGATTCAGGTTCATCTCTTGCAGGAGGCGATAAGAGTTGAAGCTGAAAAGAGTTCCCAGTTCCCTGTAAATATCCTTCAGGGCACGATCGACGAATACGGGATCGGCGCCGGATCTGACATTTGAGGCCTGAATGATTCTGACCCGGATCGGTACCTCGGAAAAGGCTACGGAGGCGGAAAGGAGAAACAGGATAAGAGCAACAAAGGGAAGAGAGGCCGTTCTTTTCAAGATTTGATTGAGTCCTCCTTTTCCGGTTCCTCAAGGAGCCATATGACCGTCACGTCCCCCTTCTCCAATTCGTAAACCATCACATTGTGGGATTGACTTTCGACATATTCTACAACAGATAGGTCCGAAGAGGAAGGGGCCTTCTTAAAAAGGAAAGGAGTCATGCTGAGAACTACCGCAACGATCGCAGCCGCAGCAGGGATCCAGACTCTCTTCCGAAGCATCGGTGAAACGTCAAACCAGCGCCTCAGGGATTCCTTCCATGCGAGCTTTTCTTCCTGTTGGATTCCCCTTTCGATCCCCTGCCAGACCCGGTAGAAATTCTCTTTCCGCTCAAGCTCATCAACGGGGTCTTTGATCAGGTGTCTGAGCCCATCCATGGCCTTCAGGGCATCCTCACAGATCTGACAATGAGAGAGATGACCTTCCACAAGGTTTTTTTCTTCCTCGGTAACCTCGTGATCGAAATATCTTTCCAGAAGTTCGGAAGGACAGGATCCGTTCATCTTGAAGTCTCCCGCTTGATATAGCCCTTAAGCAAATCCTGCAATCTTTTCCTCCCATAATGGAGGCGTGACATGACCGTTCCCATGGAACATCCCATCGATTCCGCTATTTCCTGATAAGAGAGGCCCTCAACTTCTCTCAAAACGAGAGCCGTCCTTTGGTCGACAGGGATTTCGCTCAAGGCCTCGTTGACCTTTCCTTCCAGTTCCTTGTAGAGAAAGATGCGATCCGGTCTATTTTCCGCTGCTTCAGCGGGTTGGAACCCTTCTTTCTCCTCAAGGCTTGAAATGATAGGTTTTCCCGCTTTTCGAACATGGTCGATCGCTGTATTGACTGCCATGCGATGGAGATAAGTCGAGAGACGGGATTCCCCTTTAAAATTCTTTATGGATCTGAAAAGTTTGATGAAGACTTCCTGAACAATATCAAGCGCTTCCTCTCTTTGTCTCAGCACCCCGTAGGCAACCCGATAAACCTTCTTATGGTACCGCTCAAAGACCTCCCTTAAGGCCTCTTGATCGCCTTGTTGACAGCCGGAAATTAATTCTGCCTCATCGTGCTCCACTGCATCTTACCCTGTTAGACGATAAAGAGTTTAAAATATTCAGTACTTGAATTATGCCTCCTTGGCTTAAAGAGAGCAAGGCGATGCGGGTTGCCGACCTTACCAGTGAGGGAGAACCCTGCTAAAGGGTTGACAAAGAAAACGAAATTGGTTAACCCCCTCTAAGGAGAGTAAAAAGGGATGAAACGGGTGCTGAAGGGAATCGATTTAGAAAAGTGGACGTCCAAGCTGAAGCGGATCGAGGACAAGGTTGAGAGACTTGCACTCCTTTCCCGACTGAGTCAAATCCTCAATTCCTCGCTGGAGCAGCAGGAGGTTCGGAAAAGGGCGATGGAATCAGCGACCCAACTCATGAAGGCCCAGGTGGGGTCCCTTCTCCTGATCGATGAAAAGAGGGAAAAACTCTACTTCGAGGTGGCCCTGGGAGATAAGGGGGACGCTGTAAAAACGACCACCCTCAACATAGGCGAAGGGATTGCCGGCTGGGTTGCCCAGAAGGGAAAACCTCTCATTGTGAACCAACCTGAAAGGGATGCCCGTTTTTATAAAGCGATGGACAGAATAACACACTTTAAGACACGGAATCTGATCTGTGTTCCGGTCAAGGTGAAGAAGAAGGTGATAGGAGTTTTGGAAGCGATCAATAAACGGGACGGAGCCGATTTTGACGAGGAGGATCTCTCCCTTTTTGCCTCCTTGGCAGACCAGGTGGCTATTGCCCTGGATAACTCTCGGCTCTATCAGGAACAAGAGGAGATGTTCTTTCAAACAGCCGAATCTCTGGCCAATGCGATTGAAAAAAGAGATCCTTACACTGGGGGCCACACGCAAAGGGTGACCCTTTACAGCCTCGCCATTGCCCGGTACCTTCCGATGAGTCCACTCGAGAAGAAATGGCTTAAAATTGCCGCAGTCCTCCATGATATTGGAAAGATTGGGATTGAGGACCAGATCCTGAAAAAACCGGCTCAGCTCAGCCCTGAAGAGTACGATGTGATCAAGCACCATTCCGATCTGGGAGCGGAAATCATTGAGCACATTCGACAACTCAAAGAGATCATCCCAGGAGTGAAATATCACCATGAACATGTGGACGGACGGGGCTACCCGAACGGGTTGAAAGGCGAGGATATCCCTTTTCTTGCAAAGATTGTGTCCGTTTCCGATACGTATGATGCCATGACTACGGACCGTCCCTACCGGACGGCCTTGACGAAGGGAGCCGCCGTTCAGGAATTGAAGCGCTGCGCGGGTTCACAGTTTGATCGTAAAGTGGTGGCGGCCTTTATGAAGGCGTATCGAAAGGGAGAGATATAAGAGCCTTAGGAGCTTTTGAATGTCGATTGAGGAAATCATCCAGTCCTGGAGACGATCCCGGGCCACCTCTCGCTGCATCACGGACGTTCGGGTATTTAAGAAAAAAGAGGGGAAGTACAGTCCCTTCCCGGAATTTCTTCATCCTTCCCTGAAGAAGGCGATCGAAGAGGCAGGGATCGAGCGTCTCTATTCCCACCAGGCCGAAGCGATGAGAGCGATTCACCATGGGGAAAATGTGGTGATCGTGACTCCGACTGCCTCCGGGAAGACCCTCTGCTACAACCTTCCGGTACTCCATTCAAAACTGACCGTGCCTGGTTCGAAGGCCCTCTATCTTTTTCCCACGAAGGCCCTTTCTCAGGACCAGATGGTCGAGCTCCAGGGATTGATCCGGCGAACCGGCGAATCAGCGGCAACCTTTACCTATGACGGGGATACTCCTCATGAGGCCCGGGCAGCGATCCGCAGCCAGGGGGACATTGTCATCACCAACCCGGATATGCTTCATACCGCGATTCTCCCGCACCACACGAAATGGCTCTCCTTTTTTCAGAACCTCAGATTTGTGGTGATTGATGAGCTCCATTCCTACCGGGGGATTTTCGGCTCCCATATGGCCAATGTCCTGAGGCGATTGGACCGGGTGTGCCGTTTTTACGGCTCGGCACCTCAATTCATCTGTTGCTCTGCAACGATTGCCAATCCGAAGGATCTGGCTGAAAAACTTCTGGAAAGAGAGGTGACTCTGATCGATCAGAGCGGTTCTCCTTCCTCGGAGAAAAGTGTTCATCTTTTACAACCCGCCGCTGGTCAACAAGGAGCTGGGGATCCGGGCGAACCATATCCGCGCAGCCAGACGCTTAGCTTCCCCCTTCATTAAGGAAGGGATCCAGACGATCCTTTTTACGACGAGCCGACTCTATGTCGAAGTGTTGACCAAATATCTCAAGGACCGGTTCGAGAAGCGGCTGGAAGAGAAGGGAAAGATCCGAGGGTATCGCGGGGGTTACCTTCCCGAAGTACGCCGGGAGATTGAGAGGGGGTTAAGGGATAAGCAGGTCAAGGCCGTCGTTTCCACCAATGCCCTTGAGCTGGGGATCGACATCGGAGACCTCGATGCCTGCGTGATCGCCGGTTATCCGGGTACGATTGCCAGCACCTACCAGCAGGCAGGAAGAGTCGGAAGGCGGTCCGAGAGGTCGGTGGCCGTGCTCGTCGCCAGGAGTCAGCCCCTCGATCAGTTCATCATTGAGAACCCGGACTATTTCTTTGGCCAGCCTCCCGAGCATGGGCTCATCAATCCGGACAACCTCCTCATTCTGCTCAGCCACATCCAGTGCGCTTCCTTTGAGCTTCCCTTCAGGGATGGGGAGAAGTTTGGCCGGGAGAATCTCGATGAGATCCTCACCTATCTCGAAGAGAAAGGGGCCCTTCATCATGCAGACCAGCACTGGTACTGGACCCGGGACGCCTACCCCGCCGAGAAGGTGAGCCTCCGTTCGATTTCAGAAGAGAATTTCGTTGTCGTGGATGCCACCCAACGGAAGGAAGTAGTGATTGCAGAGGTGGACTTCACGAGCGCTCATACCACCCTTTATGAAGGCGCGGTTTATCTCTGCGAGTCGGAACTCTATGCGGTTGAGAAACTCGACTATCCCAACCGGAGAGCCTACGTCAAAAAGACCCCTGGGGACTACTACACGGATGCGATCGATTATACCGATGTCTCCATTCTGGAGGGCTTTGAAAGAAAGGCTGGAGAAGGTTTGGTATACGAACATGGAGAGGTGAGGGTCGTGACCCGTGTGGTGGGATACAAGAAGATCAAGTTTTATACCCTTGAAAACCTGGGTTATGGAAAAATCGAGCTTCCGGACCTTCAATTCCACACCACTTCCTACTGGATCACCTTCAGAAAGGAGTTCGTGGACCGCTTTCCCTATCTTCGGTTAGAAGTCATTGATGGCGTTCTTGGACTGGGATACGCCCTTCATTCCGTCGCAGCCCTTCACCTGATGTGCGATCCCCACGACCTCAACCGCTGCGTTGGAGACCGGGGCGCGAAGTGGTTCCTCCGGCTCTCCAGGGGCTCCAAAGGGATTTACTCCTCCTTCGATTCACCTGAAGAGATTCCGAAGGAGAAACTGGAAGTTTTCGAGCCCACCCTTTTCCTCTACGACAATTATCCGGGAGGGATCGGATTCAGCCACCAACTCTTCGATGATACCCGCCCCCTTCTTGAAAAGGCTCACAGGCTGATCGCGAAGTGCGGATGCCGCTCCGGCTGCCCTTCCTGTGTGGGTCCCACCAAAGAGGTCGGGGAAAAGTCAAAAGAGGTGGCGCTGGCACTGCTCAGAGAAATACTAAAATAAGGGCTTAAATCCGAAGCACGAAATCCGAAACTCGAACAAAATCGAATGTCTAAAATTGGAAATTCAAAACCGTTTTGTTCAGGACAAAGAAAGCATTATGGCCATCTCATGTAGGGTGCGTTCCCCGAACGCACCAGAGCAACGGCGTGATCGGGGATCACGCCCTACAAAAAGGCAATCGGATTCTGATTTCAAAATGCTAAATTGACAAAACATTTGAAATGTTGGTGATTGTTTCGAATTGGTCCTGGGCGGACGCTTCGCCCGATATTCGAATTTCGAATTTGTTGGATTGTGATGAACCTTAAAGAACGTCTGGAGCGTCTCACTTCTATTTCGAAGCCGGTTGAGGAAGAGCGGACTCAGGTCCTTGAGGAGTTGAGGGGGAAACTGGATCGGCTCCTCGATCCCAGGAAGGTCTATGGGAAAAGAGAAATCTGCCCCATTGAGCAACTGGTTAAAGGGGAATCCGTTTCCACCCCCCATGGCGAGGCCTTTCAGGTTCAGGAGCATTTCCCTTCCCATCACCGTTATGGGGAAATGACCCTGGGGGAAATTCTTGCCATCCCCACCTATCCGGCCCATCTTCTCTCAAGAGATGAAAGGTTTAAAGATCTCGACCTCCGGAAGACGCTTTTTCTTGATACCGAGACGACCGGCCTGACCGGCGGGACAGGAACCTTTGTCTTCATGGTGGGACTGGGTTTTTTTTGCGACGGAGGGTTTCTCATCCGCCAGCTCTTCATGAGGGACTATTCGGAGGAGAGGGCATGCCTCTCCCTTCTCAACGAACTCCTCGAGTCCTTTCAGTTCCTGGTAACGTTCAACGGAAAGCATTATGACATCCCCCTTCTCGAGACCCGGTTCATCCTTTCGAGAATGAACTCCAGGATTCGGGAGATGCCCAATTTCGATCTCCTCTTTCCATCGAGAAAGATCTGGAAGGGAGCCTACGAGAACTGTCGTCTGGTCACCCTTGAGTCGAAACTCTTGGGCATGGAGAGGCAGGATGATATCCCGTCGGAATGGATTCCACAGCTCTATTTCGAATACGTTCAAACCGGAGACGCCACCAAGATTCACCGCGTCTTTTACCACAACCAGATGGATATTCTGTCGATGGTGGCCCTGATGGGAAGGATTCACCTCGTTTACCATGATCCTCAGGCGGCGCGCCCCAGAAAAGGGATTGAACATTTTTCTCTGGGAAGGCTCTTCTGGGACCATGGGTTCCGGGAAAAGGCCATACCCTGTTTTGAGGTTGCCCTCAAGCGGTGCGATGATGATCTGGCCTGGGAGGCGATGCGGTGGCTCTCCCTCGCCTTTAAGAAGACCGGCCAGGGGGAGAAAGCGCGATCCCTCTGGGAAGAGATGATGAGCTGGCCCCATCAAAAAGATGCCTTTCCATTCGTTGAACTGGCGAAATATCACGAGCATCGTCTAAGGGATTTCGGCAAGGCGATCACGTACGTGGATCGGGCGCTGGGACAGGTTTCACCGAGCCATTGGAAGGAAATCGAACTGCTCCTCCGCAGGAAGCAGAGGCTGGAGGGAAAGAGGCTCGGGAGTGAGGTCTGATGATTGATACGTTCGACGGCGCCAAACCCCGATTTTTAAATCGGGGTAAAAAGCGCCGCTCGTCAGACCTCTGAGGCATATCAACCCTGAGCATACCCCGGGCTTCAGACCGGGGAGTCGAATGGGTTGATTTTTCTCTTGAGGAGAGAGGTGTATCCGGGCATATTAAAAGAAAATGAGGAGGGATGATTGATATGGCAGACGGAAGCAAGTTCATGAGAATGAGGGAGATATTGACCAAGCCGGGAGTGGGAGTGGGTGTCGGAGCAGGGGATGCTCTATGCGCGAAATTGATTGAACGGGCAGGGTTCGATTTTGTCTGGTCGAGCAGCCTATGTGTCTCCGCTTCCTTTGCCGTCCCCGACGCCAACCTGATCTCAATGAGCCAGTACTGTGAAGCGGCCCGGGCCATGAACGAAGTGGTTTCCATCCCCATCATTGCCGACTGTGACACGGGCTATGGCAACGCAAACAACGTCATCTATGCCGTGAAGAAATTTGAAGAAGCGGGTATCGTTGGGATGTCCATCGAAGACAAGAAATTCCCGAAGGACAATAGCCTACTGGAAGGGGGACGGCAGGAGCTGGCACCGATCGAAGAATTTGTCGGAAAGATTAAGGCAGCCAAAGACCATCAGAAGAATGAGGAGTTTATTGTCATTGCGCGCGTCGAGGCGCTGATTGCCGGCTGGGGACAGGCTGAAGCGATGAAACGCTCTCTTCGTTATGTGGAGGCAGGGGCGGATTGCATCCTGATCCATTCGAAACAAAAAGAACCGGATGAGATCCTCGAGTTCATCCGGAACTGGGATCAGCCGACGCCTCTCGTGCTCGTTCCAACGAATTATCCCTCTTTGACCCTCAAAGAGGTGGAAAAGTTAAAGAAGGTGAAGCTCTTTATCTATGCCAACCAACCCATGAGGGCTTCGGTGAAGGCCCAGGAGGACCTGCTTGAAGAGATCAGGAGGGCCGGCGGAATCCACACCATCGATCCCATGATGGTTCCTGTGAGCCATATTTTTGACCTTCAAGGCGTCCCTGCCATGAAGAAGGACGAGAAGAAGTATCTGGCTTAATCCTTGAGGGAAAAGAAATGGAGACTCAAACAATCGGATTTATTGGGTTTGGAGAGGTGGGAAGGACTTTTGCTCGGGAAATGAAGTCCAGGGGGCTGACGTTTTCTATTATGACCTTGTCGACTAAGAAACCGGAACCCTGGATCGTTTCCCTTTCCCTTCCAGAACTTATTGACCGCTGTGATGTCATTCTCTCCACTGCGTCAACCCACGTGGCTGTTGAAATTGCCGAAGAGGCTGTCAGACATTTGAGGGCCGGGAAGATCTATGCCGATATGAACTCTACCTCCGGATCGGTTAAAAACCGGATCGCCCAGGTGATCGAACCCTCCGGGGCCGATTTTATCGAGGGGGCCATCCTCAGCGCCGTGGGCGAGACCGGCTCAAAGGCCTCCATTCTGGTCTGCGGGAAGAGGGGAGAGGAATTTTCGGGACTGATGAATCGATTGGGGTTGGTCAATCTCAAGTATTTTTCTCCAAAGATTGGCGAAGCCTCTCAGGTCAAGATGATCCGGAGCGTCTTCTCCAAAGGGATTGAGTGTCTGCTCCTTGAAATGCTGATTGCAGGAAGGCGTGCCGGTGTTGCAGAATACCTCTGGAAGGATATCGTTGATTTCATGACGAAAAATTCCTTTGAGAGGGTGGCAGAAAACTGGATCCGGACCCATCCCGTCGCCTTTGAAAGACGATACCACGAGATGGTCCAGGTGGTTGAAACCTTGAAGGAGATGGGAGTTGAACCCCTTATGACCCAGGGCACAAAGGACTTTTTTAAGAGGTCCTGTGCTTTGGGTTTGGAAAAGGCATTTAAAACGAAACCCGAAAGCTTCTGGGACGTCCCGAATTACATGGAAAGGGAGTTAAAGAGTGAACCTTAAAGAATCCAAATGACTGAAGGAGGGCACCATGGAAAAGAGATCGATCTATTGGGTTTTAGGTCTATTTTTTCTCATGATCAGTCTGTCGGCTTTCACTCCGGAGGGAAATGCACAATCGGTGGTGAAGCTTTCGATGGGAACTGGAGGGACAGGCGGCGTTTTTTACATTATGGGAGGGGGCATCGCCAACATCTTGAGCAAGTACATGGCCAACGCGGAGGTGACCGTCGAAGTCACCGGAGGTTCGGTGGATAACTGCAAATTGCTCAAAGCAGGGAAGGCGGATTTGGGTCTATCCGGTGCGGATATCTGCATCGATGCCATTCAAGGGGTAGGGAAATTCGGTAAAGGGAATCCCGAGGATAAGATTGCACTCCGCGCCCTGGGTGCGATCTACACCAACCACATGCATTTTATTACTCACAAAGATAGTCCCATCAAATCGGTCGATGATATCCGAGGGAAGCGTGTCTCCACCGGTTCTCCAGGGAGTGGGACAGAGGTGAAGACGACGAAGATCCTCGAGGCCTTCGGTATCCATGTCGACAAAGACATCAAGCGCGAGCGTCTTGGGGCCAATGAGTCGGTCAATGCCTTTAAGGACCGGAAGCTGGATGTGATCGGGTGGGACGGCGGTATCCCCACAGGGGCGATCCTCGATCTGGCCGCCACTCCGGGAATAAGCATTAAGATGATTCCCTGCGGTGAGGCCATCACCCAGTTAGAGAAGAAATACCCGGGAGGATATTACTCGACCGTCATCCCCAAAGGGACTTACCCCGGGATCGATTATGACGTGCCGAGCATCGGACACACCAATCTCTTTGTGACGCTGGACAAGATGGATACCCAGCTTGCCTACAACATCGTCAAAACCCTTTTCAATCATATCAATCCGGATCTGGTGGCGGTGCACAAAGAGGCGGCAAAGATCACTATCAAGACGATCACGACCGGATCGCCCATTCCCTGGCATCCAGGGGCGATCAAGTATTACGCCGAGCACGGGATTCAGTTGAAATAACCTCCCTCAGGGAAGCAACAAAGAAGATTCTTTTCAGGGGGCACAGGATCGATGATGTGGTGAACTCTTTCCTGTGCCCCCTTTCGTAAGAGAAGGTTTCTGTCCTTAAGGAGATCAGATGGAGAAGGACCTGCCGGAAAATGAGGCGCTGGTTGCTGAAGAGGCCCTCAGGGAGGCGGAGAAGTATGTTGAAGAGGATGAGGGATTGGTCGATGCCATTCCTCCAGGGCTGGCCAACAAGGTTGTGACCCTCATTGCCATCGTCATGTCCCTTGTCCATCTCTACGCGGCTGTGGGAATCATTACTCCCCATATCCTCCGTGGAATCCATGTGATGTTTGTCGCAGGGCTCACCTTTCTCGTCTTTCCTGTCTTTAAGCGATTTCGTGGAAAGATCTTCTGGTTTGATGTCCTTATGGCAGTGATCAGCATCATTCCCATCCTTTATCTTATCTTCGATTTCGACACGATTATCGACAGGGCCGTGACCCCAACCCCCTGGGATGTCTTGATGGGCGGGATTCTTATCCTGGCCATGCTCGAAGCAAACCGGAGATCGACCGGACTCATCATGCCCATTACAGCCCTGTGCTTCCTGGCCTATGCCGTCATGGGGCCGCTGCTTCCGAAGCCCTGGACCCATCGGGGGTACGATATCGCCCGCATTGTCGGACACATGTACATGACACTCGAAGGGATCTTCGGAGTTCCCATTGATGTCTCCTCCACCTTCATCATCCTCTTTACGATCTTCGGGGCCTTTCTCCAGTACTCCGGATCCGGGAAGTTTTACGTCGATTTTTCCTTCTCCCTGATGGGAGGAAAACCGACGGGTGCAGGAAGGACCGTGACCCTGGCCTCTTTTCTCCTCGGTGGACCTTCCGGGAGCGGTACGGCCACAACCGTCACCCTCGGGGCCTTTGCCTGGCCCATGCTGGCCAAGGCAGGATATCCGAGGGAGGTGGCAGGAGGTCTCCTCGCTGCAGGGGGAATCGGCGCGCTGATCTCTCCTCCCGTTTTGGGAGCGGCTGCCTTTCTCATCGCAGAGATGCTGAGCATCTCCTACCTGGAAGTCATCCTCATGGCCTCCATCCCAACGATTCTTTATTACTGGTCCATCTTTCTGATGGTGGAGTTCGATGCGAAAAAATATGGCGTCAAACATGTGGCGGTCTCAAGTGTCTCTGCAGGCACTCTCCTCCGGAGGTACTGGTACCAGCTCTTTTCACTGGTTTCCATCGTCATCTTTATGATGTTCGGATTTACTGCGATCCTTTCCGTTTTTCTTTCGACGGTCCTTGCTTATTTGACCTCCTTCATCCGGAAGGACACGGCCATCGGTCTTTCCAAATTGGTTCAATGCCTGAGAAGCGGATCCCTGAACATCCTGAGCGTTGCAACGACGTGTGCCGTTGCGGGAATCATTGTGGGCGTTGTGACCCTTACCGGGCTGGGCATCAAATTCAGCGGAATCATCCTGCATTATGCCGGAAATAGCCTTCTGCTGACGGCCATCTACTGCGCCCTGATCATCTGGGTCATCGGTCTGGCAGTGCCCGTGACTGCCACCTATATTATTGCCGTGGTCATGGTGGCCCCTGCCTTTATTATGCTGAAAGTCCCTGATTATGCGGCCCACATGTTCGTCTTCTATTACGCCATACTTTCCGAGGTGTCTCCTCCGACCGCCCTTTCTCCTTTCGCTGCCGCAGCCATCTGCAAGGGGAATCCCTATAAAACCACGCTCTATGCCTGGAAGTATACCCTCCCGGCCTTTCTGGTTCCCTTCATGTTTATCATTCACCCGAGCGGGGTGGGGATCCTTCTCAAAGGTTCGGCCTGGGGCATTGCCACCACATTCGCCACAGGCCTTCTTGGCGTTCTGGCCCTGGCAGGCGGGGTGGACGGTTGGTTCTTCAAAAAGACAAACTTCCTTGAAAGAATGCTGCTGATTCTTGCCGGACTTTCCCTGATGTACCCTGCAGGGTGGGCCGATATCGTCGGGATTGTTCTGATGGGGATTACGGTTCTTTCACAAAAACTGAGGAAATGAGGTCTTGGACCAGGTTAGCTCCACCATTCATTTGTTTGTGTCATCCATTTTCTTGTTGACAGGACTCTCCTCTCTCCTTAATATTAGTATTAGTCCGCCATGGATTGAAGCCAATTGCAGTTGGGGTTAATCATCCCTGGCCAGGGCGGTCACCCTCGAACCATGAAAATGGCTTTATGTTTAGGAATTTACGCTATGCGCCATGCTCTATGCGCTATGCTATTTTCCAGCTCAATGAGGAAAGGAGGTAGAAAGGATGCCAATCTATGAGTATCGATGCCCAACCTGTAAGAAGAAATTCAATCTCATCCTCAGCATCGGAGAGCACGATGCCAAAAAGGCGAAATGCCCCAAATGCGGGGGAAAGAAACTGGACCAGATCATCTCGGCTTTCCAGGTAAAGACCTCAAGAAAAAGTTAACCCCATTTGCCTTCTCCTCCTTCTCCCTTAGATGGGAGAAGGTTGGATGAAGGTGGCCCTTCGACCATTCGACACGCTCACAACTCGGGACGAACAGACCAGACCGATCATGGTGAGCTTGTCGAACCACTCTTCCTTCCCTAACCCTTCCCTCCGGAGATTCTATTATTTCCCTCAATCTTCTTGGAAGCCCATGATTTCATTACTCTATGCGGGGAATAACCATTTCTTCTTATCTTTTATTTTGGTCCGCTTCAGGAGAGCAAAAAAGCAAAAAAGCGTTGACAAAAATTTCCTCAAGCCTAAAATATCACAAATCATAGAATAAAAAAATATTCCCCACACGATAAAAACCGTGATCATTGAACTTGCCAAATATATAAAAACTTATATAATATATGTACGGCCATGAAGCCACTTAGATTTTTAGGATCGAGTCTGGACGATCTGCGAAATTTTCCAGATGAAGCGCGCCGGGCAGCAGGCTTCGAGCTCCGTGCGGTTCAAAACGGACTCGAACCAAGTGATTGGAAACCAATGCAGGTAATCGGCCCAGGCGTGAACGAAATCCGTATCCACGTTTTGGGAGAGTGGCGAGTAATCTATGTCGCTAAGCTTCGCGATGCGGTTTATGTGCTTCATGCATTTCAAAAGAAGACCCGAAAAACGAGCCGGCATGATATCGATTTGGCTCGCCAACGGTACAGACAGATTGGAGGTAACTTATGAGCGAGACCGTTGTTAATTCTTCTGGAAACGTATTCATTGATCTCGGGTATTCTCCGGATGAAGCCGCAATTCTTCAGATGCGTGCCGATCTTATGGCCGATCTCCGGAAATTCATCAAAGCCAAGAGGCTAACGCAGGCCAAGGCTGCGGAAATCCTCGGCGTTAGTCAATCCAGGGTTTCAGACTTGATCAGAGGCAAATGGGAGAGATTTAGCCTCGAAATGCTTATCACCCTTGCAACCAGAGCCGGCATGCATGTCACCCTCAAAAAGGCGGCATAGAGAGAAGGGGTAACAACGCGATCCAGCGGATGCGTTACACGCCCCGCTGATCGCGGGCGTTCCCGCCGCGTTGTGGGCTTGGTTCGGCGGGCATCGAGAGTGTGGAGCGAAGGAGGTGACTCGAATGGCTATTCGGGTAGTACGGCTGGGAAGCCCGAGAACACCCGGTGAGGGCCTGCGCTTGGGGACCGTACGCCGCCCACCGCGCGGCGTGCCCAAGGCTGAGCATGCGTCGCGCGATTTCTACGACGTGTGGCTTCCGGATCTTGCGCCTTCGGAGAGCCTGGTCAAGGAGGCACTTCATGCCTCTGATGAGCGGGCGTGGCGCGGCTTCGTCAAGCGATACCGTGCTGAAATGAAGCGACCTGAGGCCGCGCGCCTCCTCGCGCTCCTGGCCGCTCTCTCCCACCAGACCAATCTCTCGGTGGGCTGTTACTGTGCGGAAGAAGCGCGCTGCCACCGTTCGGTGCTGAAGGCGTTGTTGCTGGAACGCGGGGCGGACCTTGCCTGACAAAAGGCAAACCGGTCGGAACAAAGTGACGCCGAGCTGATCTCCAAAATCCGGATTCAGCTCAACCCGGACGTTATGCCATTAGTGATCGACAACAAAGCTCCCCCGCACAAGACGCATTAATGAGAGCAGCCTGCAACTCGGGGATGGTGAAAGATCTTCTCTTCGTTTTCGGGTTTGATATCTCCCCGGATCCCGATTTTGACCTTCTTCAGAGGAATGTCCTTCCCTGAGGCTTTGAGAGCCTCCTCGACCGCCCTCACCAGGCCAAAGCAGCAAGGAACTTCCATAAAGGGAAGGGTGATGCTCCTGATCGGGTTCGTCCTGAAGATCTCGGTCAGTTTCTCGGTGTAGAACTGGATATCATCGAGCTTGGGACAGCCTACAACCACTGCTTTTCCTTTCAGAAAATCGTGGTGAAAATTGGGGTACGCGAATGGAACGCAGTCGGCTGCTATCAGAAGGTCGGCATCTTCGAAATAGGGCGCGTTGACAGGGACCAGCTTCAATTGAACAGGCCAGTGGGAAAGCATCGAAACAGAGGGTTGATGAGAGCCTGTTTCGACCTTCGGTTCAGCCACTTTAAAGTGCATTGCCCTCGATGAAGGACACCCGGTAAAGGAAGGTTGAGGTTTAGGTGCAGGTTGGGATAAAGGTTTAGATTGAGGTTGAGCCTTCTTTTTACCATGAAGAAGAACTTCCACTGCCTCTTCGTCGAACGCTTCTGCTTCTCTCTCGGTAACGATAATGGCATCCTGCGGGCAGTGGCCGAGGCAGGCTCCCAAGCCGTCACAGAACTTGTCGCCGATCAATTTGGCCTTTCCGTCTATGATCTGAAGAGCTCCTTCTGCACAGTTAGGGATACAGAGGCCACAACCATCACATTTTTCTTCGTCGATCTTAACAATCTTTCTCGTTGCCATTTTTCTATCCTCCTTAACTGTTTTAAATGATTCAGCATCCATATGCTAAAGGATAAGACTTCTGCCGGTCTTTTCCCTTGATTTAAGTCAAAGGGGGAAAAGTTTTTTTGGACGATGCACGAAGGATAAAGGGACGAGTCAGTGGGTGGTTGATCAATTCTTAGCTACGAAAGTAGCAAACCGTTCATAGAGGGCTTCCGGCCGCATTGCCGTAGTCCAGATTGTTACTGAGGAAAGAGTTCATTAGCTGTCCGTCCATAAATATCAGTTGTTCACGAATCATGACACAGCACTCTAGAGGAGCCTGCCCCGTACCTTGATGCAGGGGAGGTCATCTCGAGAATCGGGTTGTTCAGACTAGATCTTCGTCGGATGTCCGGCTATATCAGAACCCGTGGAAATGACCGGATCCGTTCACGGCATGGCTTTGGAAATCGTCAGATTTGTGGACAGACACTAATTAATCTTCATCCTCTTCTTGAGGTCTTTCCAGGCTTGGACCCTCTGGGAGATCCTTTAGGTGTTCCTTTTGGCATTCCCCGGGGCATCTTCGGCATATCGAATGTTTGCGGAGTTTCGGTGATGAGCGTTTTGGCTCCCGTTCCGTACCCGAGAAGAACCATCTCAAACTCTTTCGATTGTGATTTGGCCATCCCATAAGGGGAAACATCCTTAGCGACCCAACTATCGACTATCGTTTCTCCGTCCTGATATTGCATGTGTTGGCAGGTAAACGTCCCGGCAGGGACTTTTATGGTCTCAGTCCCTTTGTCGACCATCTTTCCCTTTGGCTCTTGAGACTGGGAACGCTGCTGCATCATCTGGACAGGCATCTCCATGGCAGGTTCATTTCCGCTCTTAAAAATCATTCGTTTCACATTCTTTTTGTCTCGTGGGTTTCCGGAAACAAGCATTTTGCTGATCATCTTTCCGTCCTGTTTTCCTTCGAAGACGGTCTCGTACCAATAGGCATCTCCTTCTTTTCCCACGATGGCGAGTTTCATTTTTGTAGGAGGCTCCCCTTTGGTGGTCATCTGATATTCTGACCAACCTCCGACGACGGGCTTGAATTCAGAATAGAAATTGGGTCCGGCACTTTTCCCAAATTGAGCAGATGCAGCAGAAGCCATGAACACACCTATGAGAACCAAAACCGCCAATACAATCTTTTTGCTCATCCTTTTTTCCTCCCTTTGTCCTGTTAAGAAATTCATGTTTGAAGAAAAGTATAGAGTGATGCGGATGTTGTGTCAAGAGGTGAGATTCCCGGGGGTTTACGTGGCTTTCCATTTGTGATAAATAGAAAACAGGATCAAACCGGAAAGGGGAGGGATTCCATGTCCTGGCCGGCTCTGTGGGCAATCATTTTCTGGGGGTTTTCTTTCATTGCAACCAAAGTGGCGTTAAGGGAGGTTCACCCCGTCGCCCTCCTGGCGATTCGATTCGGGATTGGCGCCTCTCTTCTTCTCCTTTTCCAAATCCGCAAAGACCGCGGGTTCCTGAGGGCCTTTTCCTCAAGAGACTGGGTGTCGATCGTCTTCCTGGCCATGGTCGGCATTGCAGGCCACAACCTCCTTCAGGCCTATGGCCTTCTCTACACGACGGCGATCAATACAGGGTGGATCATTGCCATCCAGCCTATCTTCATCGCCCTGAGCGCCCGTCTCTTTCTTCGAGAGACGATTACGTGGAGAAGAATTGCAGGGATTGTCCTCGGTTTTTCCGGAATTTTCTTGATCATCTCAAAAGGTTTGTTTTCTTTCTCCCTCTTTCGTATTGCCTCCACCTTCGGTGATCTTCTCGTCCTCTGCAGCGCCCTGACCTGGGCCGCTTTTACGGTTGGAGGCAGAGGTTTCCTTTCACGGTTTTCACCCCTGGCAGCCATCGCACCCATCATGGCGGTAGGTTGTCTGCTCACCGTTCTCTTCAACAGCCTAAGGGGGGAATGGAGTTTCATCTGCCATCTCTCCCTTGCTGCCTGGATGGGTATTCTTTTTTTGGGGGTTTTCTGTTCCGGACTGGCCTATTTTTTCTGGTATTCGGCACTCGAGAAGAAGGACTCAAGCCTCATCGGAATGTACCTCTATCTTGAACCCTTTGTCACACTGATCGGGGCCTCCCTCCTCCTGGATGAAACGATACAATGGATCACTCTTTTGGGCGGGGGCATGACTCTTGCCGGGGTATATCTCGCCACCTGGAAAGGTTCAAAAAAATCTTGACATCCTAATCAATTAGTGATAAGGGATGCCCTTAAGTGACCTAATCTATTCCGGAAAAGGAGGGTCACGGTTTGGCTAAGGGGTTGTGAAATGGTTTGATACGAAGAAGGGGTATGGGTTTATCGAAACCGGGTGGAGAGGATGTGTTCGTTCACTATACAGGAATCTCGGCGATGGGTTTAAATCCCTTCGCGCTGGAGAAAGTGCAGTTTGAGGTCATCAAGGCCCAAGGGCCCAGGCAAGGGGTGATGAAGACCGCCTGATCTTTCTCCTTGCGCGGGAAACATTCAGAGGAATTCGCCTGCGTTCTGGATCTGCGGGTTCAGGATTTTGAAAGGGATGTCCGCTCTTCAATCCTTTTAGAGGCTTCTCTTGCCCTGGGAGCCCAGGAGACCTCGCGGGCCTTTGCCAACTGGCTTAATATTTTGAGCGATTCCACCGTCCCGATTTTTCCCAAGGCATCACAAATCGCCCCTAAAGAGGATTCATTCAAAAGGTTTTTCTGAAAGGGATTCCACCACTGTTTTATTCCCCTTTTTTCCAATACTTCGAGAAGGATCTGCTCGATCGTTCTTCCCTCTGATCGTCATGTTTCCCGATATTCCTAAGGCGTGATAGATTTGGGTCTCCAGGTGATCTCCCTGTGCGCCTTGCGGCGAGGTGCTCGGACGATCTGTGATCCAGAATTTCCATCATCTTTCAATGCCCCGGGGACTCTTGATCATCCCAAGACACCAGATGGCCCTTTTTCGAACCTCCCATTCCGGATCGTTCAGGCTTCTGAGAAAGACCTCCTCGCCTCCAGGACCGTCGATCTGACAGAGACTATGGAGGGCCTGTTCCCTTAATTTGGGATGCTCATGGGAGACGTACTGTCTCAGAATCTTCGACAGAGGAGCCTTCCACTGCTCGGACTTTGATTTCGCCGAGGACCCGGAGGATATCGCAGGTAGTCTCGACCGATGTCTGCTGCTGTTCCAGCTCCTTCAAAAGGTGGATGGCTGCGACGGGTCCAATCTGAATCAGCGCCTCACAGGCGTTCTTTCTGACCCATTGATCGTCACTCTTTTTCAGGATGCTCAGGAGATGGGGAATGGCCCCGATCTCGAGGGAGACAAAGATCGGAAGAATTGCAATCCGAATCTCTTTTTTTCCGGTCAGGAATTTTTCCTCCAGGAGAAGAGGGATCGATCCCTGTCCGATCTCCTCCAAGACCTGGCCTGCGAGAAGCGCCCACATCATTCTTCTGATGGAAATGACGCTTGAAGGTTTCAATGATCCGGAGGACCTCCGTGTATCGGTCTCTCCGGATGAGTTCGGGGATGATTCGGACAAAGGAACTGGGCAACGGTCAGAAAGGTCTCTTTCTCTTTGGCATGGTCGAGTTGTTGGAAGAATTGATCGGTGTAATTGAGAAATTTATCGGTCATCCTTTCCAAGCAGGATTTTGTCCTTCAGGCGCGGGGTCAGGTCGTCAAGGCCAATCACCTGATTCCGGAAATAATCCTCAAGGAGATTTTCCGTCTCAGGGGTTCGCGGTTTCCTTTAATCGGCAGGGCAATCTTTTCTGGCCAGTCGGTCGGATTTGGCTTCGAAGGCATCCTGCTTCTTCAGCTGTTTGAGGTCGAGGTGTTCCCGCAGAAAGATCTTGGCAGTTCCGGGAGGTACTGTCTCTGTCAAAAAGGAGAGGATTTCATCCTCAATCAGGTCCTCCGCGATGTTCGGACGGTCGCTGCGAGATCGCTATTTCTGCAGGATGGCGCAGAAAAGGTCGGACTGTCGAATCGGCCGGAGGGCATCCCAGAGGAGACTTTTTCTCATCTCCTGATAATCCTGTCTTCAGCATTTTCTCGAAGAGAGGGATCATCTTCAGGTCTTTCCTCATCCGGGAGAGAGTGACCCGGGCCCTCCAGGGTATCTCCCGATCCGGGGCGAGGAGGTCTTCGTTAAAGATATAGGAGATATTGAGGATTCCCCGGCTGAGAAGGACCTGGGCAAACCGTTCCTGATCCTGTTTCCGGCGGGTATCCACGAGAGAGGGTTCGCTCATGATATCGACGAAATCGGCTGAACTCGGCCTGGCCCATCCGGCTCTTCAAGCGTGAGGCTGATCAGATCCTTTCGTTCCATATATTTTGCAAATTTTGGAACATAGAGTTCTCCCATCCCCTTGAGCATCATCCGGCTCAGCTTCTGGGCTTCGGGAAGAACGCCTTCGACAAAGATCTCCTGCTTCTCCTGCTCTTCCCTCACGAGGAAGGCCAGTTCATCCTCCGTTTCAAAGAGTTCCTTGAAGAGCTGGTAGAGCCCTTCCTTTGCCTTTTTTGATTCAGGATGATCGGGCGTGTAATATCCCGTTCTCAAGAAGGCCTGAATGAGATGGAGGACAAATTGGGTCAGCTTGGCTTGAAGTTTCTGAAGGCGTTCAACCTCTTCCGGAGGAAGGTCTTCGGGAATTCCCTCCAATCCTTTTCTGGAAGAGATCGGTGTGGTGATTTTGTCAGAAGTTGCCATTTCGAACCTGCGACCCATTCAATCGAGAAAACGGATCATCGAAACCTGAGATTCCCGTATCCGTCAAAATTCCATCCGATCATTGTGAGCATGAAGATTGCAGCAACGCGATACCTGACGTCAGATCTACCTTTAGTTTGTAAATTTCAGCAGAATCGCAACCCGTTGTCAAGATCGAACATGAGCTTTCCCGACCGAGGCGGTCGATTGTCGAAAGGGCGATCTCCTTTTGTCAAACCTGAGCGGGTCGGCATTGACTTTTCGGAGAGGGGTTGATTAAATTTAAAGTGCTCCTTATGGAGAATCATCTTCTATGAAAGCCTTTCGATCCCTCAAAAACGATTTTTGGAGAACCGATGGCAGTTCCTCATCGGGCTTCTGGCGCTGCTCATCGTCGACATCCTCCAGCTCTTCATCCCGAGGGTGGTCAAGCATGCCATCGATGATCTCACGTCGGCGGTATCCCTTCCTCCCGTCTCCTGATTTACGCCGGAGAAATCCTGTCTCCTTGCCTTTGGCATCGGCGGATTCCGGTATGTCTGGAGATACCTCCTCCTGGGGGCCTCCCGCAGAATCGAAAAGGCCCTTCGGGACCGGCTCTTCCTTCATCTCCAGACGCTCTCCTTCTCCTATTTCGCCCGGACAAAGGTCGGAGACCTGATGGCCCATGCCACCAATGACATTGAAGCGGTCCGGATGTCCATCGGATTAGGCCTTGTCTTTTTTGTGGATACCGTCATTCTGGGCATCCTGACCATCTTCTTCATGATTTACATCCATCCCCTATTGACCCTCTATGCGATTCTTCCGATGCCGTTGATCACGGTCATCACCCTCTTCTTCAGCCGATTGATCCATCAGCGTTTCGAAGCCCTTCAGAAAACCTTTTCCGCCCTCACCGAAAGGGTCAGAGAGTCGATCTGCCGGCATCCGGGTGGTCAAGGCCTATGTTCTGGAAGAGAAGGAGCGAGAAAAACTCTGCTCGTCTGAGTCAGGATTATGTTCAGAAGAACATTCATGTGACCAAGGTATGGGGGATGTTCTTTCCCCTTCTCCTCTTTCTTTCCAATCTTTCGATGGTCATCGTCCTCTACTTCGGTGGGACGATTGACGATTTTTCAATCGATCTCCACAGGAGATTTTGTGGCCTTTATGAGCTATCTGGGAATCCTGGCCTGGCCGATGATGGCCCTGGGTTGGGCGGTCAACATGATTCAGCGGGGCGAGGCCTCCCTGGATCGATTGAACCGGATATTGAATGAGGTTCCGGAAATTCAGGACTGCTCCGGAGGCCAACGCATCCGTGCCGTCAAGAGGGAAGATTGAGATCAGAGGGTTTGACCTTCGCTCCAGGAAATGGGGGCAGTCCCATACTGAAAGAGATCGACCTCACGATTCATAAGGGAGAGCGACTGGTTCTTGTGGGAAGAACCGGGTCCGGAAAGACGACCCTCTGTCAATCTGCTGGTCCGGATCCTGGAACCTCCCGAGGGCTCCATCTTCTTCGATGGGATGGAGATCCATCGGATTCCGCTGAAGGAGCTGAGGAGATCGATCGGCTATGTCCCTCAGGATACCTTTCTCTTTTCGGATACGATCCGGGAAAACATTGCCTTTGGAAGGCAGGATGCCACGGATGAGGAGATAGAGAGGGCCGCCCGCATTGCCCAGATATGGGACGATATCATGGAGTTTCCCAGAGGGCCTCGATACCCTGGTCGGGGAGAAGGGGGTCACCCTTTCCGGAGGTCAGAGGCAGCGGGTCGCCATTGCCCGGGCGATCTTGATGGATCCGCCCCTCTTCATCCTGGATGACGCCCTTTCCTCCGTCGACATCCAAACCGAAGAACGAATCCTGGAGGGGTTGGAGGAGTTTCTGAAGGGAAAGACGAGCATCCTTGTCACCCACCGCATTGCTCCCCTCCGAAGAGGCAGACCGGATCGTTGTGTTGGAGGAGGGAAGGATTGCAGAGGTGGGAGACCATGCGAGCCCTCCTTTCGAGAGGGGGGCATCTATGCGGAGATCTACTGGCGAAGACAGATGGAAGAGGAACTGGAACAGGGAAAGTTAAATTCTCGTTGAAGGAGCGCTACGCTTGAGGATCGGGTCAATTTCAGGACCCTTGAGGTTAGAGGATAGGTCTTTTGCCTATAACCTCTGGCCTCGAGTCCCGCTTTGGCGGGACGATCTTGCTGCCGAGAGTTATGTACACTGATTTTGGCTACATGGAAGAAGGCAAACTCGGGAAGGCCTATGACCTGAGGCTGATGGTGAGGCTGCTGGGTCTTTCTCCGGCCCTACTGGCGGCTGATGGCCTTCTCCCTCTTCTTTGTTTTATTGATGACCTTCTTCGATCTCCTCATTCCCTATCTGACCAAAGAGGTGATCGATCGCCATATTGTCGTTTCGGCGAGGGAAGTGGTCATCAGAGACGAGTCAGGATCCTTAGAGAGGCAGTTTCTCGACCGATACGGGAAAGACCTCATTCCCAAATCGGAAAAGGGAAGATTTCTTCTGCCTCCGGAGGTGCTCCGTTCCATGGATAAGAAGGAGGTGGCCCTTTTCCAGAAATCGGGCCTCCTCTCGGAGAAACAGTATTATCTCTTTGCCTCGCACGGGGAAGGAAGGGGATCGACTCTTTGAGAGATATCCCGGCCTCTTCGAAAGGAGCGGGGCCTATTGGTTTATTCCCCCTGACCGGATGAAGGAGGTGAAAGAGGAAGATCTCCTCATCCTGCGGGAAGAGGATATCCAGGGGATCTTCCGGATCGCCCTTCTCGTTATCCTCATCTTGGCGGCCAATTTTGGGCTCAATTTCTTTCAGGTCTACACCATGGAGATGGCGGGCCAGAGGGTGATGCATGATCTACGGATGAAGATCTTCTCCCATCTTCAGGGCTTCTCCGTCTCCTTTTTCGATCAGAATCCCGTGGGAAGGCTGGTGACCCGGTCTGACCAACGATGTCCAGAATGTCCACGAGATGTTCACCTCTGTCCTGATCTACCTCCTCAAGGACATTCTCCTTCTGGTTGGAATCCTCGTCGTCCTTCTCCAGTTCAATCGGGAGTTTGCCCTGGTCTCCTTTTCCGTCTTGCCCCTCGTCTTTATCTCTACCCTCTTCTTCAGCCGTCGGGCCAGGGATGCCTTTCGGGAGATTCGCCAGAAGATCGCCCAGATGAATGCCTTTTTTCAGGAGAATTTTTCGGGGATCCAGGTCGTCCAGCTCTTTCGGAGGGAGAAAGGAGAATGGAAGGCGATTCGAGAAGATCAATGAGGGGCACTACCTGGCCAACATGAAACAGATTTCAGTCTATGCCCTCTTTGTTCCTCTGATTGAGATTCTGAGCTCAGGGGCCATCGGTCTTCTCCTCTGGTATGGAGGAGGAAAGGTGATTCAGGAGACGATCACCCTGGGTGTTCTGGTTGCCTTTCTTTCTTACATGAGGATGCTCTTTCAGCCCATCCGGGATCTCTCCGAGAAATATACCATTCTCCAGTCGGCCATGGCCTCTCTGGAGAGAATCTACTCACTGCTGGACCACGAGGAAAAGGTTTCCGTGTCCTCCTTCTCCGTGCAGAAGCGAAATCAAGGGAGACATTGAATTCCGCCGTGTCTCTTTTTCCTATAATGGGGAGGAGAAGGTCCTTCAACGAGGTCAGCTTTTATGTCCGGGCAGGTGAGACCGTTGCCATTGTGGGGGCCACCGGGGCAGGAAAGACATCGCTGCTCCACCTTCTCGAACGATTCTATGAGATCAAGGAGGGAGGCATCCTGGTCGATGGGATCGATATCCGGGAATGGGATCTTTCGGAACTCCGATCCCAGATCGGGCTCGTGATGCAGGATACCTTCCTCTTTGCAGGAGATATTGAGGAGAATATTCGAATGGGAGAGAGGGAGAGGGATGGAGAGAGGGTAAGAGAGGCTGCCCGAATCGTCAATGCAGAGGCCTTTATCCAGCGTTTGCCCGATGGATATTCAACACGAGTGGGTGAGGGAGGGGAAACGCTATCTGCCGGGGAAAGGCAACTGCTGGCCTTTGCCAGAGCCCTCTATCTCAATCCCAAAATCCTCGTCCTTGACGAGGCCACCTCCCATGTGGACCCGGAAACCGAATGGCTGATTCAGGAAGGCCTGGAAAGGTTGCTCAAGGGAAGGACAGCCATCGTCATTGCCCACCGCCTTTCCACGATCCAGCATGCCGACCGGATTGTGGTCCTTCATAAGGGAAGAGTTCGGGAGATCGGGACCCACGCTGAACTGATGGCAAAGGGAGGTTTTTACGCCAAGCTCTATCAACTCCAGAATGGCAACAAAGAAGATCGGGGCCGGAGAATGAGGACCTGAGGCAAAATCCGACGTGTCTTTGCTTCTTGCCTCGTATCCTTCGCAGACGACCATCGTTTCATGGAATTGATTTTATAAGAGAAAAGGGCTATCCTATAGGGGGCTTAATGGATATGGAAGAGAAAGACGAGAAACCTCCGGAAAATATGCCTGAAGAAGAGAAGAGCAAGGGAAGTGGACCTTAACGCCTTGTTTCCCGGGAAGGGCTATGACCTGAATCGCCTCTTTCCGGACGAAGGGACGAGGAAACTCCTTTACCAGGTAAAACGGAACAAGAGGGATATCGAACGATTTATCAAGAATCTCCATCTTGAGGAGGAATAAATGAAATGTCCCCATTGCGGTGAGCCAGTTTCTTCGATCTCCTGTCAGACCTGCGGAGAAGAAATCCCTGAGAAGAGTCTCTTCTGTCTCTGGTGCGGGAACCCCGTAGAAGAAGGAGGAAGCCAGGTTGATCATTCCGAGCGCGTTCCGTGTCCCGATGGGACCTGCATCGGCACCCTCAATGAGAAGGGAGTCTGCAATATCTGTGGAAAGCCCTATGCCGGAAACGCGACGTAATTTACCCTGTCGCTGCCTAACATTAAAAAGGCTCGGAAGATCAAAGAGATGGGACCATTGACAGGCTCCAGGGTAATGATTATCTTACGTGTGAGCGAGCTTAAGCAAAGAGGAGGTTGTTTATGATTTTTTTGCCCAGAGGTGGTGCCGATAAAGAAGAAAAGGGAAAGGAGGACAAAATTTTCGTTCCTAATGAAATTTCTATTCTGCCCCTGAGAGGAACCGTCCTCTTTCCCGATCTCATTTTGCCCATTATGGTGGGTCGGAAGAGGTCTGTGAGATTGATAGATGAGGCCATGGATTCGGACCGGATCATTGGAGTCATCACCCAGAAACGGTCTGAAATTGAAGATCCGAAAGAAACCGACCTCTATTCCGTGGGTGTGGCTGCTCTGATCCTGAGGATGATCCGCGAACTGGATGGAAGCCAGCGGGTGATCGTCCAGGGGGTTTCGCGGATCAAGAGTGAAGGAATATATTCAAAGGATCCCTATTACAAGGCGAGGATTGATAGTCTCGATGAAGACGGTCGTTCAGGGAGTCGAGATTGACGCCCTCATGATGAATCTGAAAAACCTCTTCCAGAGGGCGGTGGAATTGGCTCCTTACCTTACTGCCGAACTCGGAACGATGGTCAATAATATCAAGTCGCCCAATATCCTGGCCGATCTCATCGCCTCAAACCTGAATATTTCGACCGCCGAGAAGCAGGGGATTCTCGAAACCTATGATGTCCGGGAACGGCTGACCAAGGTTCATCTTTACCTTAACAAAGAGGTCCAGGTTCTGGAACTGGGGAATAAGATCCAGTCCCAGGTCAAGGAAGATATCGACCGACCCAGAGGGAATACTATCTCCGGGAGCAGCTGAAGGCGATCAAGAAAGAGCTGGGAGAACTGGATGAGCATACTGCGGAGATCAAGGAACTCAAGGAGAGGATCAAGAAGGCCAAGATGCCTCCCGAGGCCCTGACGGCTGCGGAAAAGGAATTGGACCGGCTGGCCAAGATTCCTCCTGCCTCAGCCGAATATACCGTGGCAAGAACCTATCTGGATTGGCTGGTGGAACTTCCCTGGTCGGAGACGACAGGGGATAATCTCGATATTCACAATGCCCAGAAAGACCTTGGACGAAGATCATTACGACTTGGAAAAGGTGAAGAAACGGATCCTGGAATATCTGGCCGTCCGGAAACTGAAGGCGGATATGAAAGGTCCGATCCTCTGTTTTGTTGGGCCTCCGGGGGTGGGAAAGACCTCCCTCGGGAAGTCGATCGCCCGAACCATGGGACGCAAGTTCATTCGAATCTCCCTGGGTGGGGTTCGGGATGAAGCAGAAATCCGGGGCCACCGGAGGACCTATGTGGGCGCCCTGCCGGGCCGGATCATTCAGGGGATCAAGAAGTCAGGATCGAATAACCCCGTCTTCATGCTGGATGAGGTCGATAAGATCGGAATGGATTTTCGCGGTGATCCTTCCTCGGCGCTGCTGGAGGTGTTGGATCCGGAGCAGAACTACTCCTTCTCGGACCATTATATCGATGTTCCCTTCGATCTCTCAAAAGTGATGTTTATCACGACGGCGAATGTCCTCGATACCATTCCACCTGCCCTGAGGGACCGGATGGAAGTCCTCGAACTCCCCGGTTACAGTGAAGACCAGAAGATGATGATTGCAAAGGAGTTTCTGATTCCGAAAACAGATCGAGGAACATGGACTGACCTCTGAGTTCATCGAATTTCAGGATGCGGCCCTTCAGACGATCATCAGTTCCTACACCCGGGAGGCGGGGGTCAGAAACCTGGAACGAGAGATTGCAGCCATCTGTCGGGGAGTGGCCAAGGATGTGGCAGGGGGAACAACGAGAAGGTTATCGTGACCCCCGATAACCTGCATAAGTTCTTAGGACCGGTCAAATTCTTCCCCGAGGTCGCGGAAAGGACCTCGGAGCCAGGGGTAGCCACCGGGCTTGCCTGGACTCCGACGGGAGGAGACATCATCTTTGTTGAAGCGACCCGGATGCGGGGTGAGAAAGGGCTGACCCTGACAGGGCAACTGGGAGACGTGATGAAGGAGTCTGCCCAGGCCGCCCTGGCCTATGTCCGGTCCAAGGCAAAGGATCTCGGCATTGAGGAGGACTTCTTTGCCAAAAATGATATTCACATCCATGTGCCGGCAGGTGCGATTCCGAAAGATGGGCCCTCAGCCGGGATTACCATGTTCATTGCCCTGACCTCCCTTTTGACCAATAAGCCGGTCCGAAGCGATATTGCGATGACCGGCGAGATCACGCTCAGGGGCCTCGTCCTTCCGGTGGGAGGCATCAAGGAGAAGGTTTTGGCCGGGATGAGGGCAGGGATCAGGACGATCATCCTTCCGAAGAAGAATGAAAAGGACCTGGAAGAGATCCCGGAACATATCCGGAAGGAGATGAATTTTCAGTTCATCCAGAGAATGGATGAAGCCATCCAGTTGGCCTTGAGGCAATAGAACTAACTCAAGACTCCAATGATCCGATATGATCGACAAATCAAAGTTGTCATTGCGAGGAATCCCGCGTTCCGCGGGATGACGAAGCAATTCCTGAGATGCCTCGCAAGGCTCGCAATGACAGCCCGGGCATGTCACTTATTTAGACGTTCCTATGTTTGGGTTTGTGAATATCGGGATTTCTTGGAATTTGTGATTTCGATGATTCGGGATTTCGGTTTATTCTCCTATGGATTATCCCAAGCTCAGGCCCATCAATGTTTTTCCGGTCCAGATGTCGGGTGAAACTCTGATCTGCCTTCAGGACCCAGAAAACATCAGCGAGAAGGCCCTCTTTTTCTCTCCCCACGCCTATTACGTCCTTACCCTTTTCGATGGCCAGCATTCCGCGCCTGGATATCCAGGCCGAATATATGAGGCAGTTTGGCGATTTTCTTTATGCTGAGAAATTGCAGGAAATCATCGACCAGCTCGATGAACATCTCTATCTTGAAAACGAACGATTCCAGGAGGCCCTGGGACAGGATCGAAGACCGCTTTAAGAAGGCGCCGGTCAGGGAAGCGGCCTTTGCCGGGAAGAGCTATGAGGCCCATCCGGATGGATTAAGGACTCAACTGAATCGACTATTTTGAGCAGACGAACGGGCCGGGACCGGTCGGGCAAAGGGCGGCAAGCGGCGGATTGAGAGGGGTCGTTGCTCCTCACATCGATTTCCAGAGGGGAGGGCAGTTGCTATGCTTTTGCCCACCGGGAAATCGGGAGAAAGAATGATGCCCATTGCTTTGTCATTCTCGGATCGCCCATACCGGGATGAAGCATCCCTTCTCCCTCACCCGAAAGGCGTTTGAAACACCCCTGGGGAAATTAGACGTGGATCAAGAACTGGTCGAAGCCATCCAGTCCCGTTGTCCCTATGATCTCTTCCAGGATGAGGGGGTTCATCGAAACGAACACTCGGTGGAGTTTCAATGTCTTTTCCTCCGATACCTCTACCCAGAGCCGGCGTCGATAAGAATCGTTCCCATCCTATGCGGTTCATTCCATGAGGCGATCGAGCAGGCCGTTTCGCCCATGGAACTGAACCCCTTCCGCCAGTTTGTCGACGCCCTTTCCGAATCGGTCTCCGCAAGAGGAGAAAAGAGTCTTTTACCTTGCCAGTGCTGATCTGGCCCACATGGGTCTTCAATTCGGAGATCGGAAAGGAGTGGGAGAGGCGGATCTGAGGGTTCTGGAAGAGGCAGACCGGGAGATGCTCGGGTATGTGGAGAAGATGGATGGAGAGGGTTTCTATGCTTCTATTTTAAGAGAGAGGGACCGGAGAAAGATCTGCGGACTTCCTGCCATCTACACCCTGCTCAAGGTCCTGGAGGCCAAAGAGGGAAAGCTCCTCAACTACGGGCAGGCCTTCACCCCGGAAACCCAGTCCGTTGTCTCCTTTGCCAGCCTTGGATTCTACGAATAACGTCATGAGTTCGGAGCTATCGAGTTCGGAGTAATCTGAACTCCGAAGATTCGGGCTGTGCGATTCTCCCTCCGAACGCTAAACTCCGAACTCGTGATCACATTACGAAGGTTTGTGCTTGATTCGATCGATGGCGGGGTAGAGGTCTGTCAGTTTTTTTTCTATCTCCGGGGGAAGATCGACTGGAAGGTTAAGGATCTTTTCTCGAATCAGAGCGAGGGTCCCCAGCTTTTCACTTACTTCCCGGGGGGTGACCCGACTCAGCCGTTTGGAGACTTCCTTCACTTCCTCATTGAGGAATTCGACCAATTTCAAGATTTCCAAAATCCTTTTCTGTGCCATCCTCTGCATTCTCCTTCAGAACTCAGAACAATCCCGCCTGATTTGTAATAGGGACAATGCAAGAGATACACCAATGAGCAACAAAAGTCAAGCATGGACAGGATTCAGACTGCATGAGCAGACCACGACTTCAGACATTGGACTGATGCCGGCAATGATATGCAGAGGCTCAACAGAAAAGAGTTGGAGAACACTTCAGGTGTCAAATCCTGTGTATGAAAGTCTGGTGTCTAAGGTCTGAAGTCCACTGTCTGCATTGCAGCGGGATTACGAAAGTGTGAAGGTTTTGGAAATGCCGGGGATTCCTGATCGGTCCAAAAAGAGAATTGGACCTCTCACGGAATCCTCTACAGGGCAACGGAGGGGTAGCGCAGATGCGATATCCGTCTCCGCGTGCAGGCACCGGATTCTTCCCTCGTCAGCCGGCGCACCCAATCCTTCTTCCCGGTCTCCGGTGACACGACCGGATTCTCTGCTCCGTGCAAAGCCAACGGAGGGTCGGAAATGCGATTCACTGACCAAGAAAGTTGATGTCAACTCGGCCCCCCTAAGAAGGGGAAACCATTAATTCTTGGCGCATTCCTCTTGAAGTTCTGTCTTTAACCGCTTTTTTCCGATCACGGAATATCTCAGGAGAATCATGGTTGGTCCTAAACATTGCCATGATCGACGCTAACTCTTCGGCCCCCGATGCATTATGCTGCGTCAACCCGTTCATTTCCGATACAGCCCGATTGATCTGATCAATCCCATGGGACTGCTCCTGCGACGCCGCCGCAATCTCTGCAATCAACTTGACGACCTTCGTCGAGCTTCCCGTGATCTCCTTAAACGCCTCATTCGTTGTGCCCACCAACTTCTCTCCGTTCCTGATCTTTTTGACGATGTTCTCGATCAGATTCGACGTGTTCTTCGCCGACTCTGCCGCCCGCATGGCCAGGTTTCTCACCTCCTCTGCCACCACTGCAAATCCTGCTCCTGCCTCCCCCGCACGCGCGGCCTCAACGGCGGCATTCAAGGCGAGAAGATTGGTCTGAAAAGCTATTTCATCAATGGTCTTGACGATCTTCTGAGTCTCCTCGCTGCCCGCGGCGATCTCCTTCATCGACCCCGTCAGTTCATTCATCGAGAGATTGGCCTTTTCAATCGTCTGCTGAGCGGCTGCCATCAGGTCGTTTGCCTGGGTCGCGTTTCCTGCATTCTGTTTGGTCATGGAGGTCATCTCCTCCAAGGACGAAGAGGTTTCTTCCAGGGAGGCCGCCTGTTGGGAGGCCGCTTCTGATAAGCTCTGAGACATCACCACGGATTGGCCTACCGTCTCCCCCATCTTGATGCGCATGGTATTGACCGACTGAACCAAC
Source organism: uncultured delta proteobacterium (assembly GCA_963828805.1). GTDB lineage: Bacteria > Desulfobacterota > BSN033 > BSN033 > UBA1163 > CAWHGS01. The sequence goes on along the minus strand of CAWHGS010000045.1, from coordinate 30,981 downwards.
TGCCCGATCTCGTCCCGAGAGGTCAACTCAATCTCCTGGGTCAAATCTCCCTCTGCGATTGTCTGGATCACCTGCATGGTTTCCTTGACAGGACGGGTAATCAGCCGGGCGGTAAAAAGACTGACCAGAAGCGAAAAAGCGATGGCAATTGCCAATATGAGGATAAAAAGCCTTAAGGCGCTGTTAAAGTTTTTGAGGGAATGATCATAACTTGCCTGGCTCAAACTGCTTTCAAGATCCAATAGGTCATGCAGGCTCTTGTTCAAAATTTGAAACTTCTCATCGGCAGTCTCCATGAACATGGTGGCATAATTGAGGTCGGAACTGGCCAGATCAATGGCTGCATGACACGCCTTTTTGTACTGCGTGAGATGATCCATGATCGTACGAAATAAGGTCTGTTCCTCTTCACTTAACCCCTTCGCCTGGAGGGCTTGCCCAATGATGTTGGCGGTTCGCTCCAGAGTGGCCAGCTGTTCCTTCCCGAGAAGGTTAATCTTCCCCTCTTCATATTTGGCATTGGCCCAGCTGATGACTTTATAGAGATTGCTGTGAACGTTGGCAATGTCCTTGACGATCGTTGCACTGGTTTGATAGGGTTTAAAATGGTTGTCAAAGATATCGACAATGATCGATCTCTGACTGGAAAGATTGAGGTAGGCTACCGCACCCAGTATCACCATAAAGATAATGATCGCCACAGGAGCAAATAACAGTTTTCTTGTCAAGGTCTGATTTAAAAAGAATTGTTTCATCTGGTCCTCCCTTATTTCCGTCAGTGACCCGGAGGGTTAAACAGGCCGGGGTCCATTTAACCCTCCCCAGAGTTATCTTTTGTAAATACCGCAACCGATGATCAGGTCGTCTAACTTTTCAATATAAGCAGACTTATGCTCAATCTTTTTCGTGATCGGGTCTGTAAACTCATAGTCCTGCCAGCCCTTGCCTTTTGTCTTCGCAATTTCGATTCTTTCTTTGACGAAATACTTCCCGTCCTTGTCTTTCATTTCAATCAGATCTTTTCCGATCATTTTTTGGTTAAACCCATGAGCGACACATTTACCGGTCATATCATAAACGAAAATGTAAAGGTCCCGATCAATAAACTTCCCTTTCGGATTGTTAATCTCAACAAAGGCCTTCTCTTTCCCCTCGGTCTTAACTAATTGGACTGCTTTTTTTACCAATGCCTCCGCTTCAGCAGCCGTTCCGAATTGAGCGGCGAAAGTGATATTCCCTGCCATCAGCACAAGAAAACTAACCCCAAGAATCATTGCGACAAGTCTTTTCATTGAAACACCTCCTGATATAAAGTGGATTGAATTAAGTGTGATTTTGTTCAACGATGATTCATTACTATTTCATACCTTGTTGAAAGCTTGTCTATAGACCACCTCCTTTTTTCCATCGGATCCATCGCTGTGTCACATCTGTTTCCCGTTACAGCCGCTCCCGTTCCGAATCAGGCGGCACGATCCGACAGGCCCATCTCCTCCGAACCCAATACCTTGTCAATGTCCAAAAGGATCTTCACTCCGCCGTTGATCTTGGCCATTCCAAGGATGTAGTCTGTATCCAGTCTGGCGCCAAGGTTCGGTGTCCCCTCAATGTCGGCGCCCTTAATGCTCAAAACCTCTGAAACCGAATCGACGACAACGCCAATGAGAACGGAGCCCGCCTGGCTTGCAATCTCCACCACGATCGTACAGGTCCGCTCGGTATAGTCTATCTCCTCCATCCCAAATTTGAGCCTGAGGTCCACCACTGGAATCACCTTCCCGCGAAGATTGATCACCCCCTTGACAAAGGATGGTATCAGCGGGACAGTCGTGATCGGCATCATCCCGATGATTTCCTTTACCTTTAGAATTCCTATTCCATACTCCTCCCCCAACAACGAAAAGGTCAGGTACTTACCTTCTTTCGCCGCCATCGCCTTGATCGCCTGATCCATGGTGTGAGCCATTCTATCCATCCGCCCATCCGCTCCTTTCTCAGCTCTTCCTCATCATTCAAGAATTTTTACGGCCCAATCTTGGGGGAAAGCAAAAACCTCGCCAAATGGGAAAGTTTTCGAAACGTAAATTTCGAAAACAAAAATCGGGATCACAAAGAAAATTCGTCATGAGAAAGAACGAACAACGGACTGCGCTGCTGCCCTGAATTTGATTCTAGGTCTGCAAGTCATTGACGTTGTTTAATTTTGAGCCGAGATTAACATGACATTTTTTGCTATTTGACTTTTCATAAATTCAAAACTTCCTAATCCTTATATTATTGCAAAACACCTTTGAATAAAAAAAGCATATCCCGTAAAAAAAATCCAACACTGTGGTTACGGGACGAATTAATCGTGGAAGCTAGGAGCTATTGAAAAACTTTAAAGGAGCGGAATGCCCAATTTTGTCAATCGATGGGCGAATTCTGACCAGTCCGAGGATTGTTTGGCTTTCCTGCCGACGCAGACGCAAATTCCATTTTTACAATTCCATGGGGTGCAGATCCCCGATCATGCCTTAAGGGGGTGCGTTGGGACGCCCCATCATTGTATGTAATCCCATTAATTGGGTTTGTATTATTTTCAGACCCTAAAATAGAAATTGATTTCTACGGAAATAGAAAACTCTTCCTGAGTTAGGGATACGGTCAGTATAATTCTCACCTGTTCGGTGAAACTAATGAACCAAATAAGGACGGGATAAGTTTTTCCTTGCGTTCAGCAATATCCTATTAAGTGGGTCACTCAGCTTCCATCTGCACCGCCGACCTGGCCATTGTCCGGGTTATGGCAGATTCATCATCCATCATTGATCACAAAGAATGGACCGATGTCTTCCAGTTGTTCGACCGCTTCGAAGGCTTTGATCCACAACTTGACGGAGTGTTGCCCAATTCATCATTTGCCCTTCGACAGGCTCAGGGCGAGCGGTGATACGTTGAAGTCGTGTGACTTTTCCGTTCATGCTGAGCTTGTCAAAGCATGGAATTGGTTTGGGCACCGGCCTGTTGAGTCGAGACTCTATGATGGGATCAGTAGTTCCCAATCATCATTGTTCAAAAAAGTCTATGGAAAGCTCCGTGAGTGATAAGAAACTATGCAGCAAAGCGCGTGAACTAAAGAAAACTTGCCAGCCAAACGCCTGACCAAACAGAGATGGATTTACAGACGGTAGAGAAAGCTGGTCCTAGTCAAAGCGAAACTTTTTTTCCATCAGACCTGGTGCAAGACCTTTCCCATGAGATCTTCCTTCGCTCCAAATGGATCGGATGGCTGCTCTGAGGAAGATGAACAAAAAGTCCTAACTGTTCGATCCTTCACTGACATTTTTCGTCACCTTCAGGTATCAACGTCCTTTTCGAAACCTCCTGCCTTCGGAGTTAATTAAGAGGCGCGGGTATATTCCTGTAGAGAAAGGAAGGAGTTCTAATAGAAGAATTTTCAGATAAGTGCCTGGTTAATGGAGACAAATCAAGAAAACAACGATTAAAGAGTAGAGGTCTGGAATGAAATTTGCAGCATTAGGCTATCCAGGCACGGAGTAACGAGACAATCTATAAGACGAATGGAGGGTTTAAGGGTGGACAGGATACTGATTATTCAGGATAGTCCTTCAATAAACGCAATGCTCAGGTTTAGACTCGAGGCAGGGGGATTTTCTGTCGAGACGGCTGAAACGGGAGAAGCAGGCATTGAGAAAGCAAAAGTGTCTCAATACCAGCTCATCTTATTAGACTACAATCTCCCGGGCCTTAATGGGAATGAAGTCTGCCGTGTTTTAAAAAAAGAAGATATCGCCCGAAATACCCCGATCGTATTCATGTCCGCAAAGGACGAGGACAAATTATCTCAACTCACAAAGGAAGCAGGCGCCGATGGTTATATCGGATTACCCTTTGAGGGGAAAAAGTTCTTTGAGAAGATTACGGGATTCCTGAAGACGCGCAAGGCGTAAGCGAATCGGCTTTGTCAAGAGGATTCAGGAAATGCCCAAGAATACGAAAGACGGATGGCTATCAGAGAGAATGGACGAAATACCGGGGACCGCTGCGAACAGGGTCTACTATAAAGATGATTTCTACGAGAGGGAAGTACCGAAGGAGAAAAGCCTGCAGTTCATCGTCTTCCGGCTCGATAGAGAATGGTATGGTGTGGAGATTACAGAAGTAAAAAGGGTCATTAAGGTGGGTAAGATAACGTATCTGCCTTCAAGCCCGGAACATATAGCGGGAATTGTGAACTTGAGAGGGAATATTCTATCCGTCACGGATTTAAAGACGATTTTCAGTCTGCCTCATGAAGAGTTGACGGAGAAGACGAGAATCATCGTCATTGAATCAGGGAGGTTGGAGACGGGTTTTTTGGTGGATGAAGTTGTTGAATCGATCGAGGTGCCGGTGAGCAAGATGGAGCTAACCCTCCCCACCCTGCCTGCTGAAGGAGCAAAATATATCAAGGGACAATGCAGGGTGGATGAGAAAGTAATCGCTCTCGTCAATGTAGAGAAGGTTTTTGAAAAAAGGGCGTAAATGGAACAGGACATGAGCCGCGGGAACGTCACGCTCAATGACATCGCCGCACTGATCGTTCAAATTGAACCCACTGACCTGGAAGAACTGGCTCATGTGCGATGGGCGCTCCATAACGTCGCAGAGTCCTCTTCTCCCTCGGTCCGAAGGCCTATGGCAGAAGCAATAAGAAAGATCGACCAGATGATGGAGGAAAAAGGCCCTGACTCATCCGGTTTCTTTGCCGACATCGGCGCTCTCATCGAGGAGGCTATTGACGTGATGGAGAGATCCGACGGGGAGGAGCCCCCCTTTTCAAGCCTCAAGCACGACCCGGTCCGGACCTCCGGGCAGAGCGACGGATATGGGTCGATTCAATGGTCTGCCGCCCGAAGCTGACCCGGCTCTCCTGGGAGAGTTCATCAGCGAGAGCCGGGATTTAATTGCAGGCGCCGAGATTGCCCTCCTGGAACTTGAGACAGATCCGGAAAACACCGAAGCCGTCAATACGATTTTTCGTGCGTTTCACACGATCAAAGGAACATCCGCTTTCCTCGGTCTCGACCCTATATCAGCGTTCGCCCATGGGGCGGAGTCGTTTCTCAGCAGAATCCGTGACAAAGAAATTCGCTGTACCGGAGGGTACGCCGATCTGGCATTCCGCTCCGTGGATACGCTCAAGGATCTGATCAAGAACATCCAGGATGCCTTGGGCGGTGAACCCATGGCGGCACCCGAAGGGCTCGATGATTTGATGGCTCTGCTTGCCGAGCCGGAAACAGCAGGCATCCTGGGCGAAGCCGGCGGGGCCCCGGAGATGCCGCTCCGGTTGGGCGATATTCTTGTGGCTCAGGGCAAGGCCGATCGCGAAGAGATAGAGGCGGCTGCCGCCGATCAGGGCGATCAGCCCATCGGATTGGCCATTGTGAGGTCGGAGGCCGCATCCCTCACGGAGGTGGGCCGGGCATTGCGAAAGCAACGCCGGCTGGTGGGCGCCGAACCCGCAGTGGAATCCTCGGTCAGGGTGCGCACGGACCGTCTGGATCGCCTGATTGACATCGTTGGGGAACTGGTGATCGGCCACTCCATCGTTGCACAGGACGAGACGGTCAACTCAGGAACCTCCCCGGAGCTTCAGCGGAAGGTGAACCATGCGGGCAAGATTGTTCGGCAGATGCAAGGCCTGTGCATGTCCATCCGGATGGTTCCGCTCAAGGCCACCTTTCATAAGATCGCCCGGCTGGTCCGTGACCTGGCTCGGAAGCGGGAGATCATGATCGACTTTATTCCCATCGGGGAGGATACCGAGATCGACCGCAACATGGTCGACCTCGTCAACGATCCCCTCGTTCATCTGGTACGTAACGCTGTGGATCATGGCATCGAGCCGCCCGAGGAGCGAGAAAAAAGTGGAAAGCCGAAAGCAGGAACCGTGTTGTTGAAAGCCTACCATTCCGGTGGGAGCGTGGTGGTCGAAATATCCGATGACGGCAGAGGACTGGACCGCGGCAAGATCATAGAAAAGGCAATCGCAAAGGGGTTGATCAATTCCGGCACGGGTGTCTCCGACAGCGAGCTCATCCATCTGATCTTTCAGCCCGGCTTTTCCACGGCGGACAAGGTGACAGACATCTCGGGGAGGGGCGTGGGACTGGATGTGGTTAGAAAGGCCGTCGAAATCCTCAGGGGCCGCGTTGACGTTTCATCAGAGCCGGGCAGGGGCTGCACCTTTTCCGTTCGCCTGCCGCTGACCATGGCCATCACCGACGGCATGCTCATCAAGGTCGGAAATCAGCGCTACATCCTGCCGATGGTCAACATCAATATGAGTTTCCGGCCGGAAGCAGAGGCATTGTCCACCGTCGTCGGCCGGGGAGAAATCGTGATCTTCCAGGGAAAGATGATGCCCATCATCCGGCTGCATCGTCTTTTCGACATCCGGGGGGCTGTCGAGGACCCGGCCCAGGGACTCCTGATCATCATTGGTGACGGAGATCAACGTTGCGCGCTCCTTGTTGACGAACTGGTCGAACAACAGCAGGTGGTTGCAAAATCCCTGGGAGCGGGCATCGGAAAAATCCGGGGGATTTCCGGCGGAGCCATCCTTGGCGATGGTCGTGTCGGCCTCATCCTCGACCCCCAGGGAATCGTCGCCCTGGCCAGACAGGCTTCAAACCCAGTGAGTGCGAAAGGTGATGGAGTAAGGAAGATGACAATGAACAACCGAACGAATACAACCATGGCTAAGACCGGGCAGGATGCCCAGGGGAGCAACCGGGTCAGAGCCCTTGAGGGAGGAAAATATTTGACCTTTCTGATGGCCAATGAGAAGTATGGCCTCGAAATCTTAAAGGTCCGCGAGATCATCGGGATGATGGACATCACCGCTGTCCCCACGATTCCCGCCTATGTGCGCGGGGTCATCAACCTCCGCGGCAAGGTCATCCCGGTCATCGACCTGCGTCTTAAGTTCGGGATGGAGGCCAAAGAGGACGGGCAGAGAACCTGCATCATCGTGGTGCAACCTCGCGCAGACTGCTCAGGAGTTGACCATGGGGATCATTGTGGACGAGGTTTCCGACGTGATCAATATCGGCCAGAGCCAGATGGAGCCTCCGCCTTCCTTTGGTGCAAATATCAGGACCGACTTCATCCTGGGGATGGGAAAGGTTGACCAGAAGGTCATGACCCTGCTGGATATTGATCGGGTGCTCAGCGGAGAAGAAATTGCCATTTTAGATAAGGCAGCCCAAATCAAAGACTGAATCTGTTCCCTGATTTGGAAATTAAGAGGAGAGGTGAGTTCCACATTTCTTCAAGCGGTCTAACCGATTGCGGTAGAAGCGCTGAATCGAGGGGCCAAGGAAGCGGGAGGTGACCAATGGCGCTTAAGTCGAGAAAAAGGGCATTCATAATTCCGGCTGTGTTCGTATTGTTCGTTCTGGCAATCGTTCTTATAACGATCATGACTTTTCAGAACCAACTCGCTGAAGCAGCCCGTGGAAAGGTGGTATCACCCAACACCTACGATCAGATATTCAAAGGGTTCTTAACAAGAGTTATTTTGTTGGGGCTCCTGGGCCTCCTTATTTTAATCGTCGTTGAGATTTATCAGGCCCGTTCCATGACAGGTCCCCTCAGGCAGATCATTGAAGGCCTTTCCGGAGGAGCCGAGCAGGTATCGTCTGCAGCGGTTCAGGTCTCGCAGGCCAGCCAGCAGATGGCACAGGGCGCAAGCGAACAGGCCTCCAGTATTGAGGAGACCTCTTCTTCCCTCGAGGAGATTGCCTCCATGACCAAGCAGAACGCAAGTAATAGCGACGAGGCTGTGAAACTGATGTCCGAGGCTGAGAACAACATCGACAAGGGGAAGGAATTGATGAAACAGCTGCACGCAGCCATGGAGGAGATCAAGAGAACCTCGGACGCCAGCTCCAAGGTTGTGAAGACGATTGATGAGATCGCCTTTCAGACGAACCTGTTGGCGCTCAATGCAGCGGTTGAAGCGGCTCGTGCCGGTGATGCGGGCAAGGGTTTTGCCGTGGTGGCCGAAGAGGTGCGCAATCTGGCGCGGCGGGCAGGGGAGGCGGCGCGAAATACGGCTGCCCTGATCGAGGGTTCGATCAAGACTTCGGACCAGGGGTTCAGCGTATCCAAGAGACGAACATGGCCTTAAAGGATCATGGTGAGGATTGTGAGGAAGGCCAGCGGCCTGGTCTCCGAGATCGCAGTGGCCAGCAAGGAGCAGGCCCAGGGGATTGAGCAGGTCGCCACGGCTGTGACTCAGATGAACCAGGTGACCCAGTCCAATGCGGCCAATGCCGAGGAGTCTGCGTCGGCGACGAAGAGCTCAATGCCCAGGTCAAACAGGTCAACGGCATGATTCAGGACCTCGTCGCTATCGCAGGGGGCTCCAACGGGTCTCATAACGGGAGATGGCCGGGTGGCCCAGAGAGCAAGGCATGGGGGCAACAGCCTCCAGCACCATACGGCCGACGTCCTCCACCATGGGGTGAGAGGGGGACAAAACCACGGTAACTGCCAACGCCAAACAGGGTGAACTCAAGAAGCCGGTGGAGGGTGACCGTATCGCTCATCTCGATCCGAAAAAGATCATTCCCTTCCACGAGGAAAAAGACGAGGAAGTCCTCAAGGCTTTCTGAAAAACCGTGTACGCATGAGTCTTGGGGGCAACCCTTCGAGTGTTTCCCAGGAGTTCTGTGCCGATAGGCACGGCACGACCGGGAATACGGTGAAGAGGTTAATCCGATCCGGGACAAGCAAGGGGTAGTTCGGGTTTACAATATTTAGGGGAAAATGGCAACACCACTTCCAGTAAAATCAGAGACGGGTATCGAGCTCGACAGCCGTAAATTTCTGGAGGAATCCCCAGCCGGTCCACGTCAAATCGGGGACGTGAGGATGTCCACGGGATTCACGCCCCTGAAGCTGGAAAAGGCACAATTTGAGAAGATCCGCGAACTGGTATTTCAATTGAGTGGAATCAACTTGACCCCGAGCAAACAGGAGCTGGTCAAAACCCGCTTGACAAAGCGGCTGCGGGCACTGGGACTGGGAAGTTTTGATGCGTACCTGGAGTACTTGAGGCGCGACCCCCCCGATGGGGAACTTGTTGCAATGATTGACGTCATCACCACAAACAAGACCAGTTTCTTACGGGAGCCGAAGCACTTCGATTACCTCTGCCGGCGGATCTTGCCCGGGCCTCAGAAACCGAAAGGTCCGAATCTGGAGCGCGGGCTGTTCCTCCGGCGAAGAACCTTACTCCACGGCCATCCTGCTCAATGAAGCCATCCAAGACCTCGCCCTGTGGGACATCCGTATCCTGGCGACTGACCTTTCAAGCCGCATGCTCGAACAGGGTCGCAGGGGTATCTACGATGCAGACAACCTGCGGGATGTGCCGCCCTTACTGGTCTCCAAATACTTTACCTGCATCGAGACAAATCCGGTGCGGCGTTACCGGGTGCTTGAGCCGTTACGCCGTCAAGTCAACTTTGCCCGGCTTAACCTGATGGGGGAGTGGCCCATGAAGGGTCCTTTCGATGTGATCTTCTGTCGGAATGTGATGATCTATTTTGACAAGCCCTCGCAGGAAAAATTAATTGACCGTTTCTGGAGGCTGCTCAGGCCAGAGGGCCACCTTTTTGTCGGCCACGCTGAGAGCCTGGCGGGCTCACACCATAAATTTCGCTACGTGCAGCCGGCCATCTATATGAAATGAGACCCCTCCCTGGTCTTCCGAGGTGTGAGGAGTGATCCATACCGTAGGTGTTGGTGATATGAAGGTTTCAACCCAGCGAGGCGATCTGGTGATCACCCATGCCCTGGGAAGCTGCCTGGGCATTACAGTCCACGATCCGGTGGCCTGTGTGGGCGGGCTACTCCATGTGATGTTGCCGCTTTCGACGATCGACCTCGTCAAGGCTGAAAGAAACCCATTCATGTTCGTCGACACAGGGGTGCCGAAACTGATCGTTGAGTGCTTCAGGGCCGGCGCACAGAAGCAACGGCTGGAGATCATGGTCGCAGGAGGAGCCAACTCCCAGAACGGAGACAGGAACGACCTGTTTCAGATCGGCAAGAGGAACATGATCATGTTGCGGAAGCTTCTCTGGAAGAATGGGCTGTTATTGAAGTCCCATGATGTGGGCGGCGGCAATTCGAGGACGATGTCTCTCGAGATCGGCACCGGAAAAGTGATGATTCGGAGCGTGGGACAAATGAGAAACCTTTAACACGAGACCGGGTTGGGAAACCCATAGGAGTGTGCCATGGCATTGAACATTCTCGTTGTCGACGACAGTTCTGTGATGCGGTCGATCATCATCAAGACCTTACGTCTCAGTCAATTGCCCCTGGGCGAGGTCCATGAGGCCCCCAACGGGCAGGAAGCCTTGAAGGTGCTGGATGGGAACTGGATCGACCTCGCCTTAGTGGACATCAACATGCCCGTCATGGACGGGGAGGAGATGATCAACAGGATAAGGCAGAATCCGGCGACCGCAGATCTGCCGGTCATCATCGTCTCCACCGAAGGCAGCGAAACCCGCAAAGAGGGGCTGAGGCAGAAAGGGGCCGGGTTCGTCCACAAACCCTTCACGCCTGAGACCCTTCGGGACGCTGTTTTGAGAACGTTAGGAGGATTGGATGAGCAAAAAGCTTGAGACGGAACTGTATAAGGCTGCCGCCATGACTTTTGAGGAGCTGAGTTTTATGCTTCCCACGCCGGAAATCGACGAGCAACAGTTGAACGCCCAGGTGGAAGCAGCGGTCAGCGTCGATTTCGAGGGGCCCTTCTCGGGAAAACTGCTGGTGAAAGTCTATGGCGGACTTCTTCCTATCCTCGCCGCCAATATGCTGGGCGAAGAGGAGGTCACATCGAGAACTCAGCAATACGACGCGTTAGGGGAGATTGCCAACGTCATCTGCGGCCATATGCTTCCGGGCATCGCCGGCTCGAAGGACATCTTTCACGTCAGTCCCCCCAGGGTGGCTGAGAGCATTGACCTGCCTCCGATGGCAGAGGTACAGGTCGGGCTGGGATTGGGTCGGGCGGACCTGCTTCTGTTCGTCTCCCGATATCCGGCCCTGATGGAGGAAACCGGGTGATTCGCGTCTTGATTGTAGATGACTCTGCGATTGTCCGCAAAGTCTTAACCCTTGAACTCTCGAAATATCGGGATATCGAGGTCGTTGGGAGCGCGGTGGATCCTTATGTCGCCCGCGATAAGATCGTCAGGCTGCATCCCGATGTGATCACCCTTGACTTGGAGATGCCCAGAATGAATGGGCTGGCGTTTCTGGCGAAGCTGATGAAGTACTACCCCCTTCCCGTCGTGGTCGTGAGCTCTCTGACGCCGAAGAACAGTGAAGCCGCCCTGAAGGCCTTGGAACTCGGGGCCGTAGAGGTGATCTGTAAACCAGGCTCCGCCTACCGGACGTCCGAAATCTCCGGGCCCCTGATCCGCGCTATCCGAGCAGCGGCCTCCGCGAGGGTCACCCCGCAGGCCTCACCACCGGAGGGGGATGGGATCAGGGAACCACGCGCACGATTTTCATCTTCAGACGACCCATAAGATTCTTGCCATTGGAGCCTCAACCGGCGGCACACAGGCCATCGAGTCCGTGCTCAGAGAACTCCCTGCAATCTTCCCCGGGACGGTGATTGTGCAGCATATGCCTGAACAATTTACCGCGACCTTTGCCCAGAGGCTCAACCAGGTCTGTCAGATGGAGGTGCGGGAAGCGAGGGACAGCGACCCCGTTGGGCCGGGCGTGGCCCTGGTGGCCCCCGGCAATCGGCATATGCTCCTCCAGCAAGACGGCGCAAGATACCGGGTGAGGATCAAAAACGGCCCCGCCGTAAACCATCAACGACCGAGCGTTGATGTGCTGTTTCATTCCGTGGCGCGCAGTGCCGGACGTAACGCCATCGGGGTGCTCCTGACGGGAATGGGTGCTGACGGGGCGAAGGGACTGATGGCCATGCATGAGCAGGGAGCGCATACCCTGGCCCAGGATGAGCAGAGCTGTGTTGTCTTCGGTATGCCCAAAGAGGCTATCGGGCTGGGGGCAGTGGATGAGGTGGTATCTCTCCAACAGATTCCCAGGACAATTCTGAGGCGTCTGCAAAGGCAAGAATAGAACCGGCAGCGGGAAGGCGCTTTCCTGAGGCAATCCATCGGATGGAGTTGAGCCATCCAATTTCTTGTTCAGAGACCGCTCATTCCCGTCACGCGATGAGCGGAAAGGGAGGGTGTCAATGCTGAAATGGAGGTTCTTTTCAAAACTGGGCCACCAATTCATCTTTTGGTTCATCGTGGTCGGTGCGCTGTCGATCCTCGGCCTGAGTGCATACCACTTCCTTCTCTTCAAGGCGGCCCTGAAGCAGCAGACGCTGTTCAGCCCGGGAGGTTCGGAATTTCTTCTGACCTCCATCGATCTCCTGAAGACAAAGATGCTCCTCTCCATAGTGGTCGTGTTGGGTCTGGCCGTGACCGTCCTTTATGGGATCACGAGAAAGATCGTGGATCCTCTTGGCAAACTGGCCGCCGCCATGGCAGTGGCAGCGAAAACGGGGGATCTGACTCAACCCGTGGAGGTGGATGCCCAGGACGAAATCGGAAAATTGTCAAGGTCCTTTCAGGAGATGATGCATTGGATGAGGGAAACGGCAGGGGCTGTTTCCAGCGTATCGGAAGGAAATTTAGACCCTAAAATGGAAGTGAGGTCGGATCAGGATACGGTTGGCAAAGCCTTTCAGTCGATGTTCGCAAGCCTGAAGCATTCGCAGGAAACGTTGCGGGAATCGGAGGAGAGATTCAGAGGTTTGGTGACCCATGCCCCCATCGGATTGAGCACGGTCAAGAAGGGGGGCACGTATGAGTTTGTCAATCCCAAGTTTACGGAGATATTTGGATATACTCTGGAAGATATTCCGACGGGCAAGAACTGGTTCGAGAAGGCTTACCCTGATCCGGAGTACCGGCAGAAAGTCGTGGCTTGCTGGAAAGAAGACGTCGGTGCGGCAAAGGCAGGGAAGGCCCGGCCCCGGGTCTTCGCAGTCACCTGTAAAGACGGCTCCGTGAAAGAGATTCTCTTCAGGCCTGTTGTCTTGGCCGATGGAAGGCGGCTCGTGACCTACGAGGATATCACGGAACGCAAGCTGGCGGAACAGGCGCTCCGGGAATCCGAGGAGAAATATCGTGCCCTGTTTAATGGCTCTAAGGAACCCATTTTCATCATTACCAAGGATGGAAAATTTGTCGACCTGAATGAGGCCGCCGTCGAGATGTTCGGGTACGACAGCAAAGAAGAGATCCTGAAGCTCGAGTCGATGGCCCAACTCTATTTCAATCCGGAAGATCCAATCAAGTTTCAGGAGATGCTGTCGAAACAGGACTTTGTGAAGGATGTAGAGCAGGGGTTTAGAAGAAAAGACGGAAAAAGGATCTATGCTTTGGTAACGGCGACCACGAGGAGGGATTCCAAGGGAAATGCCATCGGCTGCAAGGGGACGATCAAGGACATCACAGACCTCAAGCGAACCGAGGAGGAGCTGCAAAGGGAAAAACAAGCCGTCCAGAAGCTGGCCGAGGAAAGAGAGTTCGTGGCCAACATCGGACGGATCATCAGTTCCACGCTCGAAATAGATAGGGTCTACCGATACTTTGCCGAAGAGGTAGGGAAAATCATCCCCTTTGATCGGATTTCGATCGATATCATTCATCCTGAAAAAGCCGGTTTCTACACTGCCTATGCCCTTGGAAAGGGCACTGAAGACCTTCGGTCCGAAGAGATCCTTCCCGTTGCAGGATCCACCACCGAAAAAGTGATGCGAACCCGTTCGAGCCTGCTGCTGCAGGCGGAGGGCATCGCTGAGATTGGGAAACGCACTTCCCAGCCTGCAGTCGCCTTTCAGGCCGGGTTTCGGTCTTTGATGGCAGTTCCGCTGATCTCAAAAGATCGGGTGATCGGAGTGCTGCACTTACACTCCTTGACGCCGAATGCCTATACGGAGGCTAACGTCGTTCTTGCCGAGAGCATCGGAGCCCAGATTGCGGGTACCATCGCCAGTGCGCAACTGTACGAAGAAGCGAAGAGGATGGTCAAACACATCCGAAACGCCGGCCTCCAGATCAGCACCTCTTCGGCTCAGATTCAAGCGGCTTCTGAAGAGCAGGCCGCCGGAGCAGCCGGGCAGTCTTCAGCGGTCAGCGAGGTGACCGCCACGATTGAGGAACTGGACCACACCGCCACGCGGATCGCCGAGAATGCTGAAAACGTGGCCAGGATCGCAGCGGATACATTGGCGGGGATGCGGGAGATCAATTCGAAGGTCAATGATACGGCCAGAAAGATCCTCTCTTTAGGGGAGAAATCCCAATCCATCGGCAATATCACGAAACTTATCGATGACATTGCCGATCAGACGAACCTCCTGGCTTTGAACGCAGCCATTGAGGCAGCCCGGGCGGGAGAGGTGGGGAGGGGTTTTGCGGTGGTTGCCCAAGAGGTGAGGAAACTTGCAGAACGTTCCTCCGAATCGACCGAGGAAATCCGTCAGCTGATCAACGAAATCCAGGGAGAAACGAACGGAACGATCATGAGCATTGAAGGATCAACCCAATGGGTCAAAAAAGGGCTGGAGATGATCGAGGAGACGGCCAAATCCGCAAAGGAGATTTCCATCGCGACACAACAGCAGAAGTTTGCATCCGAGCAGGTGGTGCAAGCGATGAGGGAAATCGATTCTGTCACCAAACAGTTTGCCTCTTCCACCCGGCAGGCGGCAGAATCCGCCGCACTGCTCAGTACCCTATCGGAGGAACTCAAGAGCGCGATCGCAGGACATTAGGTTAGAGGCGGAAGAGGAGGAAAAACGAGGGACGTGAGGTATGCCTGAGATGAAAGACCTGATCGCGATTTTCAAGGCAGAAACCGAAGAGCACCTGACCCGACTGGACAATGGGCTCGTCGCGTTAGAGAAAGCAGCCTGACAACCTTGAGCTGGTGAGGGGTCTGAACCGAGAAGTGCATACCCTGAAAGGCGCGGCCCGGGTTTTTGGATTTTCTGAAATTCAGGATATCGCCCACCGGATCGAAGATATCTTTGAAGGGGTCGCCGAGAAAAGGGCCGTTTTCAGTTCCTTCATGGCTGAGAGAATATTTAAGGGACTTGATGCGATCAGGACCCTCTTAGAAAAGATAGTCCAGAGAAGAAGAGATCGATGTCGATGCATCGGATCTCTGCAGGGAGCTGGAAGCGTGCCTCGCCGGGAAACAAGGGATCGGAAAGCAGCGCAAGCGAGGGAGAGGACGAAAGAGGGAGAACGAGGCGGCCGAAACCAGAGAAAGGCGCGGAAGGGAAGGAGCCACCGGGAGAAAGGACGCAGGACGAGGGCGCGATCCCCCGTCGGCGAAGGGGCCGCCCTTCATCCGCCGGCACAACGAGAGGAATACATCCGCGTTCCGCTGAGCCGGGTGGATAAGCTCCTCTATTTGGTGGGAGAAGTGGTCATCAACAAGATGAAATCCTCGGCCAAGATTGCTCAGGCCAAGAGACTTTCCAAACTCAGCAAGGAGGCGCAGAAAAGTATTTCCAGTTTAAACGAAGCCATTAAGAAGGAAGTTTCCTCTCGAGAAGGAGACGTGACGAGGCTGCTCAGTCAATGTGATGCCCAAATACAGAAGCTGAGGGAACATACCTTGAAGCTGTATGATGATGTCTCCACGGAGAACACTGCACCTTGACCCGGTGATCGATGAACTGCAGGCGAGGGTGAAAGAGATCAAGATGCTGCCTCTGTCCACGATCTTAGAGGGATTTCCCCGCATGGTGAGGGATATCGCCTCTCAACGAGGGAAAGAGGTCCAGTGGGTGATTTCCGGTGAAGAAACAGAACTCGATAAGAAGGTCCTGGAGGGGATCAAGACCTCTCTCATTCATATCCTGCGTAACTGCATCGATCATGGAATTGAAGAGCCGGAGGCAAGGGTCGCTTCAGGAAAACCAAGGCACGGAACGATCAGGATTTCCGCCTTTCACGAAGCGGATAATGTGGTGATCACCGTTGAAGATGACGGAAGGGGCATGGATATTGACCAGATCAAGCAGACGGCCCTCAAGAAACAGCTTGTGACGAACGACGACCTGGAGAGGATGACGGACAAAGAGGTCCTGAACCTCGTATTCATGAACGGATATTCCACGAGTCCGGTCGTGACGGATGTCTCGGGAAGGGGGATGGGGCTGGATATCGTCAGCCGGGACATCACGAATCTGAAGGGTCGGGTGGTTCTGGACACTCAGAAAAATAGTGGGACAAAATTCACATTGATCCTGCCCTTAACCATTGCCGTGATTCACGTGCTCCTGGTAAAGGTGCAGGACATGCTCTTTGCCCTTCCGATGCTCTCCATTACAGAGAGTATCCGGGTGACGATGAACGAGTGTTTCGACCATTGAAGGAAGAATGGCCATTCCATGGCGTGATCAGTATCGTCCCTTTGGTAAGATTGAGTGACGTGCTTAAACTTCCCCCTCAGGGGAGGAGAGGGAAAGACGAAGAAAGAAATGTCAGTGGTGATTGCGAGCCTCCCGCGACAGCTGGGTCGGGTTCATTGTGGATGATATCGTTGGAGAGGAAGAAGTCTTTATCAAGAGCTTGGGGATGCATTTAGGCAAGGTGAAGAATGTCAGTGGAGCCATCATCATGCCGACCGGGCGAGGTGGTGCGTGGTCCTCGATATCACGGACCTGATTGCTCATAGCGCCCTTAGCCTCCCTCGGGTTAACGGCAGAGAGACCCCTCCCCCAGAGTGAAGCGTCAAGAGAAAAGGATCCTGGTCGTGGAAGACGTCTTCTCGACCCGGGAGCTTGAGAAGAGTATCCTGGAAACCCATGGGTACCTTGTCGATACTGCGGTCGATGGTTTGGACGCTCTGGAAAGGATGGAAGGCACCCGATACGACCTCATTGTCAGTGATATTGAGATGCCGAGGATGGATGGATTTGAGCTTTGCAGGGTCCTCAAGAAGAAGGAAGGATACCAGGAGACTCCCTTTGTGATGGTGACCGCCTTGCAGAAGGAAGAAGACAAGAGAAGAGGGATGGAGGTGGGTGCCGCCGCCTACATTGTCAAAAGCGCATTCGAGCAAACGAATCTCCTGGATACCATTGAACGATTGGTAGGGTGAGATGGAGTCAGGAGTCAAAGCGATGATACGGGTGCTGGTGGTTGAGGATTCTCCGCTGATGTGCAAGATCTTAACCTCCATCCTGAACCGCGATCCCGCAGATCCTCGTGGTAGCGGTTGCGACCAACGGGAAGGAGGCGGTGGAACTGGTGCCCTGCCTCAAACCGGATATCATCACCATGGATATCGATATGCCCGTCATGGACGGATTTGAGGCGACCCGGCAGATCATGGCTTATCACCCGACTCCGATCCTGATTGTATCCTCCGCCGCCTTCAAGGCGGGAATGGAGAAGGTATTCAAGGCCATCTCGCATCGGCGCACTGGACGTCATTGACAAGAGTGAACTGGAGTTCGTCGGAGAGAAGAGGTCCGGAGAGGCTCTGATCGCCAAGATCAAATTCTTCAACGGTGTCCGGGTCCTGCATCGGCCGCTGACGAAATTACGGAATGAAAGGGCGGCCGTTGACCTTCAGGCTCCCGGGGAAAAGGTTTCAGACAAGATCGTGGCCATTGTTGCCTCCACCGGAGGCCCACAGGCCCTTCATGAGATCCTCAAAAGACTTCCGGAGGACTTTCCCTGCGGCATCGTTATTGTTCAACACATCACCAGCGGTTTCCTGGAAGGCCTGGTGGACTGGCTTGCCAAGGAGTGCAAGATCAAGGTGAAGATCGGAGAAGATGTGGAAGAAATACGACCTGGAGTGGCCTACATCGCTCCGGACCACCTTCACATGAGGGTGCGGGATGGCGGAAGGATAAGCCTTTCCAATGAACCGGCCTATGGAGGCCACAGGCCCTCAGGAGATGTTCTGCTGGAGTCCGTGGCCAGGAGCTATGGAAAAGAAGGGGTGGCGGTCATTCTCACCGGGATGGGCAGGGACGGAGCCATGGGCATGAAGGCGATCAAACAACTCCATGGCAAGACCATTGCCCAAAATGAGCAGAGCTGTGTTGTTTTTGGCATGCCCCATGCAGCCATAGAAATGAAGGTCATCGATAAAGTGCTCCCCCTGGAAAGAATCGCAGGAGAGATTGTGGCGATGGTGAGATAAGAGTTCGGCCGTGCCTTCCAAGGGTATGGAGCCTGGAGCGGGAGATGCAAAAGGAAAGCCCCGTGAAAAAAGAGGAGAGACAGATACTGGTCTTTTGTTTGGCGAACGAGGAATTGGGCTTGGATCTTTCCTGTGTGCGCGAAGTCTTAAGGCCGCAGGAGATTTATCCTCTTCCTAAGGCCCCGCCTTTTATTGAGGGAGTCATCAACCTGAGAGGACTACATCGTGGCTTTAATTGATTTGAGAAAGAGACTCTACGCGCAACCGGTTGAGGATCGATCCGAGCAGACGCATCATTGTCTGCAGGGTCAACAAGTTCATCGTCGGACTGACGGTCACCGGCCTGAAGGAGATCCTTTCTTTATCCGCAGAAGAGGTTATGCCCCTACCCGAAGTGGTGTCCCGTGCCGATGGAATCGGAGGTCATATCGGCGATGGCAAGGGTGGGGGAACGGATCATCCCCATTTTGAATTTGGAGCACCTCCTAACAAAACAAGAAGTCACCGAGCTCTCGACAGCTCGCACCATGAAGAATATGTTACCCCTCTCGTCAGACGATTTTGGCTGCTTTTTCGGGAACTGCTCATGGAAACGAGCGGCCTCCACTTTGAAGAAAGTCGGAGCCAGTCTCTGCACCTTGCTCTTTGGCAGCGTTTGCAGCACCGAGGTTACGATTCGTACCGGGAATATTATAACCTCCTTAAATTCCATCCGGAGGGACGCCTTGAGATACGAGAACTCCTCGATTTGATCACCATCGGAGAGACCTATTTCTTCAGAAACAAGGCTCAGTTTGACGTGCTCATGACATGGGTTCTGCCTGAAATCATGGAGAGGAAGGCGTCTTCGAAGGATAAACAGATTCGCGTCTGGTCGGCAGGATGTTCCGGGGGAGATGAGGCCTATTCCATCGCTATTGCGATGATGGAGGTGCTCCCTTCCCATGAGGAGTGGCGCATCTCCATTTTGGGCACAGACATCAATCGAAGCGGGCTGGCGCGCGCGAACGAAGGCAATCTATCGGGAAAAGACATCGCCCATTTGCCCAAAGAATACCTGGCCAAGTATTTCAACGTCCGGGGCCCTGCCTACGCCCTTAACCCAAACGTGAAGAGCGCTGGTTTGTTTTGAATATCACAATCTGGCCCAAGATCCCTTCATCCATGAAAAGATGCAAGAATGTCGATATCCTCTTCTGCAGAAATGTGACGATCTACTTCGACCGTCAGACAACCCGGCGGGTCATCGGGAAGTTTCACGGCTGCCTTGCCCAGGGCGGCTATCTTTTTCTCGGACATTCGGAGACCTTGTGGCAGATCACCCATCCCTTTGAGCGGATGGAGTTTCCTCAATCCTTCATCTACCGAAAGAAGTCGGCATCCGGTTCAGGAAGGCGCGTTCAGTCCATGGACGACTGTCCCGGGGATCCCACTCGAGACTGCGACCCCCGTGAAGGAAAGGGGGGCAGATCCTTCCACTTTTCCGAAACGAATAGAGCGCGGGCTTCAGGGGAAACCCGATCCTCTTGAACCGGGCAAGGTCCGATAGAGGTTCAGGAAAAAGCGGAATCGCCCTATCGAGAGACCGCTCCCGGTCTAAAGGAAATGAAAGATCCAGCCGCTCTCCTTTGCCCCAAGAGCTATGACCGTTCCGGTGACGAACCCGATGCTCGCTTATCTTACGAAGGCGACGCTTTTGGCGAACGAGGCAAAATACAAGGAAGCAGCGACATCTCCTGGCAAAGATCATAGAGACGGACAACCTGAGCGTTGAGGCGTATTATCTACTTGGGAATATTACTCTATACAGAACAGGCGTCTTGAAAGAGGCGGAGACGCAATTCAGAAAGTGATCTATGTGAACCCGGATTCGGTTCTCGCCTATTTTAACCTCGGAAACATGTACTGCTGTCAGAGGAAGTTTAGGGAAGCAGCCAGAGAATTTAAAAATGCCGTCCGGCTGTTGGAAAAGAGACCGAAAAATGAGCAGGTCAGGTTTTGCGAAGATGTGACGGTAGGATTTCTATTAAAGGCGTGCAGGAATCATCTGGTCGAGATCTCTAAGAAAGGGGAATCGTATGAATGAACAGGAAAAAATGGAGGCCTATCTTTCGTCTGTAAGGCATGACCTGCGCAGTCAGCTCGTGGTCATCCGGGAAGGAACGAGCATGATTCTGGAAGGGATTGGACAAGCAAAGTGCGACAACTGTTTCGCCCTCTTAAGGCCCGCCCTCGAATGCACGGATGAATTAAATAAGCTGATCGGGGAGCTTCTCAGTCCCTCTCGGTTTAATGACCTCGTGGAATCGCCCCTGCCCGCAAAAGAAGAGGAGCTGAAGAGCGCAAGAAAGGAACTCCTGGAAAGTGAGCTGGAGAAGTTGGAATACAAAGTGCTGGGCATGATCTCCCATGAAATCCGCACCCCCTTGGCCGTGATCAAAGAGGGTCTGTCCTTGGTGCTGGATGAAATACCGGGAAAACTGAATGCCAAACAGAAGGAGTTGCTTTCAGCAGGAAAACAGAACGTGGATGTGCTGCTCGAATCCGTCGAGGAAGTATTTGAGAAGTCCTGGAATGAAATAGCACACCCGGCCCAAACCCCTGAGCCGGGTGAAGCGGTCTCCGGGAAGGAGAAGGTCGTCCCGAAAAAAAGAATACTGATCGTGGAAGACCAAGCCATGATCGTGAACATGCTCAGGATGAGATTGGAAGCAAATGATTACGAAGTCATCACCGCAGGCGACGGTCAGGAAGGTTTGGAGAAAGCCCATAAAGAAAACCCCAGCCTGATTATCTTGGACATCATGCTCCCTAAAATGAATGGATATAAGGTGTGCCAACTCCTTAAGAGTGATCCAAAGTATAACCACATTCCAATCATTATATCGTCTGGAAGGACCCCTCAAGAGATCAGAAAGGTGAGTAAAGAGGTGGGTGCCGATGCGTATGTCAATAAGCCGTTTCAAGCCGAAGCGCTGCTCTCGAAGATGAAGGAGCTTTTAGAAAAGAAAGGGGCATAGAAACATCCCCGACTGTTTCAAAGTCTCTTGAACTTTCTGCCCTGGGCAACCTGTAAGGCAGAGCTTCTGGTTCGTAAAGAGAGGGGAAGGGGAGGGGGGCGTCTGGGTCCGCCTCCGGAGAAGATCCTGTTCCATGGGGATTGGGACTGGGTTCAAGAAAAAATTGAACTAAGGAGGGCGGAAGGGACGCACAGCAAAAAAAATGGCTAAGAAAAGGATCTTGTTAATCGACGACATGCCCAATGCCGCTGTCATGTTAAAAGCCCGCCTGGAAGCAAGCGGATACGAGGTGATGGCTGCCTTCGATGGACGGCAAGGGTTGACCTATGCTTCCGCACAGAAACCGGACCTGATCATATTGGATATCGTCATGCCGACGGGCGGAGGGTATTCCGTCTATACGAGACTGAAGCGATCGCCCAAAACCCGGTCGGTTCCGGTTATTTTCCTGACCGCCAAAGATAGGCCGGAGGATGTATCCAGGGCCTATAAACTGGGGGCGCAATACTATCTTAAAAAACCTTATAAGCCGGAAATGTTGCTCGATACGGTGAAGAAGGCTTTGGAACCCGCCGGCCGTCCCCTGCAATCCAGGGGATTACGAAAACGAATCCTGGTCATCGGAAAGGAATCCGAGATGGCGGAATTCGCAAAACTGGGTGAAGTGGGCTACGAAGTGACCCTTGTTTCGAGCATCAAAGAGGGATCCGATGAGGCCCAGAAGGAAAATCCGGATCTTGTCTTTCTGGACGGGACGCTCGTTAAAGTAAATAACTATGATGGTTTTTATCAGCTCAAGCTGGAATTTCCGTTAAGCCGTATCCCCACGATCATATGGGTTACCCAGGAGGAACTGGAGGAATTTCAAAAAAGCTCGACGGCTTTGATAGTTATTGCTTGAAGCCGTTTCATTACATCGATCTCCTTGGGCACATCCGGATGGTTTTACAAAGGAATTAAAGGGTCTTGACGAGGTGGAAACATGGGGATGGAGAAGAGGTCTTTGTTAGCCCGATTCATGGACAGAGGAACAAAGTGAAACACAGCAGCTTAACCCTACCGGAAGAACCGAGAGAACCCTTGCAGACCTTGAATGGCGGAGCAACCTGGCACCGTATTGACCTTCACCTCTATAGTCCCAACGTGCCGGCGTTTATCTCCCCGGAGGGGACGAAACGCAAAGATGGGATAGATCTCACTGACGCCTATGTCGAACAGCTTGCAGTTCAGGGGATTTCCATCGCCGCCATAACAGACTACAATGGGGTCAACATCGAATGGTTTGAGGTGACTGCCGCAAAGGCCATCAACCGGGGCATCACGCTTTTGCCAGGGGCTGAGATGACGTTAAAGGAGGCAAAGAGGGCCTCCATCTCTTGGCGATCTTTGGCGGTGATACCCCTCTCGGTGACTTAAACGCCTTTCTTCGATCCCTCGATCAAGACCCTATCCGTCCCCTGGTAGACAACCGAGGGGTTCACCGGGACATTGATCTGAAAATCGGCCTGATCGATGCCCTGAAAGACCTGCGAAACCGTTTTAACTGTCTCTTGGTCGTTCCTCACCCTGATCAGGCAAAGGGCCTCAAGAGCCTGACGGCGGAGACTGCGGCCCGGTTCCTCTTGGAGATACGACCTGACGCCGTCGAAGATTGCCCGGGAGAAGAAAAAGAGAGACTTCGCTCCACGGGCGGTCTACCGGCGAATTTCTGGAACCAGGTGGCATTCGTTGAATTCTCCAACCCGAAGCGAATCGAGGAGATGGGAACGCAATGTCGAACCGACGGAACGCTCCGGTCAACCTACGTCAAGCTGAGCGCAACAGGTATCGACGCCCTGCGGTCGGCGCTTCGTGATCCGGAGACCCGTCTGTCCATCGGCGGAGTTCCTTCGGCGATCTATCCGAGAGATCCGAAGCCTGGCAATCTCCGGGTCGGGCTTCCTCGGAAATCTGAATATTTCCTGGAACCAAGACCTCAATGTGATGATCGGAGGCAGGGGAGTTGGAAAATCTGCCGTTCTCGAAAGCCTCCGGTATGCCCTTGCCATCACGCCGTACACGGATCCGTCTTACCGCGCGGAGCTTGTTCATCATGCGTTGGGGGATGGCGGCAGGGTAGAGGTCATCGTAGATAGACCCATTCGAGGAGGGGGGATCCGTCAGTATCGAATCGTCCGCGGGTGGGGCGAACCACCCTGCGCCTTTCAAGTGAGCCCCGAGAAACCCATTTCAATAAGCCCTTCGGAGCTTCTCAGTCTCAGCGGTGGCCCCATTATGTTCGGACAGCGAGAGATCTACTCCGTGTTGGGAAACGAGGAGTCTCGACTTGCCCTCTTGGATGAACTGATCGGCGAAGAGGCCCGTCGATGCGCGGAGGCTGTCGGGAAAGCCATGGAGCCTCTCACCGCCAACGCACGGGCGATCCTGGAGATGCAGGCAAAGGTGGCGAATCGAGAAGAATATTGTCAACAGCTCAGGAGGATTGAACAAGAGATTGAGACCCACGAAAGGCAGGTTGCAGAAAAGCGAAGGGAGTTAGCCGATCTTCGCAGCGTGGGGGAATGCCTGCAGAATGCGACCCAGACCGTTAGAAGTAATCTGGAGGATTATGACAAATGGCGTCTCACCCTTCTGGCTTCGTTGCAAGCGGCCCATCGGAACTTCCAAGAGGCCGCAGAGTCAGCATCACCCCATACAGCAAGAGGGAACAACAATCCTCGCCATCCTTCAGGAAAGCCTGAAGGTGGTCCTGGATGACGAAAGGACCCTTTTTGAGCAAGCCATCCACAGTCTGTCGCGCCTTGACGGGCGTTGCCAGGAGAAGCTTCGACCTTTGGAGGAAGAGAGCCGGCAAATTGAACAGGACACACAAGGAAAACCGGGGGGTCATGATCGACTTCTAAGACTAACCGAAGAAAGAGATTCCTTGACCTCCCGTATTGTCGAACTCGAGGAGATCGAAGGTCGCCTAAAGACTCTGAGACAGGAACGGCAGGGACTCCTTCAGGAGGTCAGAGACTGCAGATCCCGTCAGAACAGATTACGCAGGGAAAGAGCAGACACCCTTGCGGAATCTCTCCAGGGTCGGCTCGATCTCCGAGTAGAGCTGGGCGGTCAAAAGGAGAGTTATAAAGAACAGCTCTCCTTGCTCTTGGAAGATTCCACCCTCTCTCAGGATGCGATCGACCGGCTTGTCATTCCCGAGGCAACAGACGGCATCGCCCTCGCCGAAGCGGTCCGGGCAGGAAGCAAAGAAGTCCAGAGTCGTTTTGGCCTCAACCCTGAGATGGCGGATCGCCTGATCCACTGGCTGACTGCTGAGGAATCCCGGCTCTTCGAGATGGAAACCTTCGTTCCTCAGGACGCTTTTCGACTTCAACTCAGGGTTGACGGTCAATTCCAGCCTCTCGAACGTCTGTCGGTGAGCCAGGGTGCAACGGCGGTTTTGTTTCTTTTGTTCGGAATTGAGAACCGGATTCTTCTGCCGACTACCTGGTGGACTGGAGGCGCGGCGGCGAGGCCTTGCGCTACGTGCACCAGTTCAGCGAGGCCGAGCTGGCCGAGCTGGCCGCCGCGACGGGTTCGCCGTGGCCGAGACGTTCTACTCCGATGGCGCCAATCGCCGGTCGGGCCTGTACCAGATCTGGAAGAGGAGCCTGGTTCGTAGCAGCAAGGTTCAACGAGCCTGCCAGTCCGAGATCGCCATCACCCGTCAGGTCAGCCGTTCCATCGCTGACTGCGAGCTCACCTTCCTGAGCGCGAGCCCATCGACGTGGAGCGGGCCCGCAGGCAGCATGCCCAGTACGAGGCCGCGCTCAGGCACCTCGGACTGGCCGTGCTTTCGCTGCCCGAGGAGCCGGACCTCGCCCGACTCCGTCTTCGTCGAGGACACGGCGCTGGTCCTGGACGAATGCGCCGTCATCCACACGCCCGGCGCGCCTCACGACGCCCCGAGACGGAATCGATCGCCCGCGGATCCTGGCGCCTTACCGGCGACTGCTTCACATCGAGGCCCCGGCGTGCGTGGACGGAGGCGATATCCTGCACGGTGGGCAGGCGTATCTACGTCGGCCTGACGCCAGCGCAGCGACCGAACGCGCTCGAGCAGATGCAGGAGCTGCTGGTCCCGCACGGCTACGAGCGTGCAGCCCGGTCGCCGTCACCGGATGCCTGCACCTGAAGTCGGCGGTGACGCAGGTCGCTGCCGGAGCTGCTGCTCATCAATCCGGCGTGGGTCGATCCGAGCGAGTTCAGCGGCGTAAAATCCATCGAGATCGACCCATCTGAACCGTACGCCGCGAACGCAGTGCTCGTCGGAGGCACGGTCATCTGCTGCGCCTCGTTTCCCGCGAACGCGGACCGCCTGGCCGCGGCGGGCATCCGCACGTCGCCGTGGAAGCCGACGAGCTGGCGAAGGCCGAGGGCGCGCCTGACCTGCTGTTCCTGATCTTCAGCACCTAGCAATCGCGTCGAGCAGGCACCCTTGCACATCCTGGGGCCCGGTGCTATCAATAGAACGTATGTTCTCTGCTGCCGTGGGCAGCGGAACGTGACGTAGGAATGTGATTGTGACCCCGAAGAGAGCGCAAGCATGGCAGACGATACGAGCTGACACCATCCAGAAGGGACTGTCAGAAACCGGGAGAACCTTGCCCACTGGATCGAGGCCACCCCCTCAGAAGAAGAAGGTCCAATGCTGCGCTGAGGATGACGCCTGCGTGGACGAGCACCTGCACGTGATCGACCAGTCCCTGGAGAAGATCCAGAGACGGCACATTCGGCATCTGCGAGGTGTGTCACGACGCCGTGGACGACGTAGCTCCTGAGGATGGACTACACCTCCACCGTGTGCCTCGGTCACTATCACGGAGGAGGAACTCCGCCAGCTCGAGTCCGAGCTGGAGCTTTCGCAGGTCGTGCAGCGCGGTCTGCTGCCCCAGCAGGCGCCGACATCCCCGGCCTGAGCATCGCCGCCTTCAGCCGGCCGGCGCAGATCGTCAGCGGCGACTACTTTGATTTCGTCCAGTTTCGCGATGGAAGTCACGGGATCGTCATGGCGGATGTCAGCGGACACGGCGTATCGGCCGGCATGCTGATGAGCAGTCTGCAGACGGCGTTCCACACGCTGGTGCCGCTGGCCGAATTCCCGCTGGAAGTCCTGGAGCGCATCAATCGCCTGTATGCGCACAATATCAACTTCACGACCTTCGTTACGATGTTCTTCGGCAGACTGGATGCCCGCCACGCGGCCGCTTCTCCTACGGAAGCGCGGGACACAACTCCGGCTACCTGTATCGAGCGCGACCACGGGCGAGGAGATCCTGCTGCACCCCACCGGACCGGCGATCGGTCTGATGGAGGGATTCGGCGGTCCGACTCTGAAGCAGGTGCAGCTGCGCTCGGGCGATGCGCTTGGTGCTCTACACCGATGGCGTGACCGAGGCATTCAACGCCGTCGGCGTCCAGTGGGGCCTCGATGGACTGGCGGAGGTCATTCGTCCAAACCAGCGGCCTGGCGCCGGAGCAGCTGATCCAGAAGATCCTTCAGGCGCTGACCGAGTTCACTGAGGGCAGCCCCCTCGCGGACGACGCCACGCTGGTCGTCGTGCAGGGTGGCCTAGACGGCCGGATTCGCAGAATAAGCAAGAGACGCCCCCTGGCGCCGTCTCTTTTGCATGTGCTCGGCTGTCAGTCAGACACGTTGTCCAGATTGGCGACGTACTGCCACCAGTTGTTGTGGATTCCGTCCTTGCGGCCGGCCGTCTTCGGGAGATGGTTGCAGCCACCAGCGCTGGTAGGCTCTCTCCGAGCCGCCACCCCATTCAGACGCCGAGATCATCCGCACGTCACCCTGGAAGTCCGGGAATCTGCAGCCAGTCATAGCAGCTCGGAGCCGACCGGACTGCGGATTCCCCAGGTCATAGTCCCGGATTCCGTTCGGCGCGTAGTGGACGGATCCCATGCCTGCCTTGTCCAGGGGCGATCTGGTCAAAAAGGATGAATCGCTCAAAGAGATTCAGCGACTGATCCGGCCTGATCGTCGCCGGGACTCGATTGCGGCTTGTAGGTCCAGGCCAGGAAATTCGAGGCTGTCGAAGACCTTGGCCAGAATCGCCTCGCAGCGATGATTGTAGGAATGAAGCATCTCGCCCAGATCGCGCTCGATACGAGAAGCCCATGATCGACGAAGCGCCGCTTGCAGGCCGCGGTCTGCGCAAGCGGCGGCGCATTGCACCAGAATGCCCCCGCGCCGCCCATGACCGAATTCGTAGAGGCCTGCGTGCGGAAAGCCCATGACCCAGACTTCGTCGATCTCCCGGCTCTCGATGCGGCGCAAGGACATCGAAGCGGTTCGAGCATCGCCAGGTAGTCGAATCCCGGACGGCGTGTGCGGCCGGCTGCCCACGTGCGCATGACGTCCGGTACGGACTGGGCAGCATACTGAAAGCCGTCCGCCAGCAGCGGGAATTCGTTGAGCTCGATCGCGCTCTGCGATCTGGTATCGCACCAGCCCGCCGCTCGCCTGGAGCACGTCGGCAATGAAACGGCCGACAAGATCGTCCGGCCGCGGCCCAACCCATCTCCGCCAGACGCTTCCGCTGTGGACGGCGTCCATCGTTGGATTCCAGATGATCAGCAGCACCTTGGGACTCGCAGATCTGGGCCGGCTCATCGATGCTGTCCGGCAATCCCCGGACCGAGATGGCGCGAGCCGCTGCTCTCGGCGACTCGCGACGGCCTGTGCCTCGACCAAACAGCGAATTGAAGAGATCCCTTAAATGACATCGCCTAGTCCTTTGCCAGTGACCAGGCGTCGAGTAGCGATGCGATCTGCGATGGCCACGGCCGCACGGGCCCGCGGTCGCTATGGGGTATCCACGGCGAAGTAAATACGATCATCGCAGCGCAAAGTACAGCACGTGGTTTGGGCTGATGCCCATGGCCGTCACCTCACCAGCCGGCATGGTATTGGCGCGGCCCGCCAGCGGCCGCAATTGCGCCTGCAACTCCAGCGAGCGCGGCGAGAACCGGAAGACGCCCTGTCCGTCCGCATCCAGCACCAGCAGCGAGAGACTCGGGGGCGGGGAGAGCATCATTTGGGTGAAGTGGGCCTGCGCGAAGAGATCCTGATCACGGTAGGCCTCGAGCGGATTGACGAGCGGCGCAGGGATCCACGCAGCGCGTGGGAACGCTCTCGATCCGGCTGTAGGAACAGGTCGGATATCCGCCCATCGGAGTGCAGGACATACAGGTCGTCCGCATTGACGGCGAGATCGATGGCATCCTCCAGTTCAGGTATCTGCCCGCCAAAGAAGAAGTACGGCCGGTCCACGAAGGCTGCCGTCCTCGCCCACATACACCCAGACCGCCCGCGCCTGTGCATCGAGCACATACAAGTTGCCACCGTCCAGCGTGAACGCCCGGATACGCCCCCAGTTCGTATCAGGAGGCGCCAGGGGAACGGCCTGTGCCACCTGCCCGGGTGCGCAGTACAGCAGGTTCCCGGCGGCATCCACGCCAATGACCGGGCATTCAGGCTGTTGAACGTCGGCAGTGCCAGGATATCGACCAGCGGGCCAACGGTGTAAGGACCGTACGATCCGGGCCACAGTTGAACGCGGCATCCTGCTGAAAGCCGGCGTTTGTCAACGGCCAGGTGGATGACGCTCCCCGCTGTGCGTCCAGCACATACACGTCGTTCTCGTTGGCAGCCAGGCGGCCGATCTGAGCGCCCACGCCTCGGCTGAGGGCTGGCTGGAACTGCAGGCGGCGGATGCCCAGGAGATTGATCCAGCTCCGCTGCGCTTCCTGCCGCAGGTTCCTGGTCTCGGAGGACTTGGTTGATTCTCGGCCTTATCCAGGTAGAAGAGCTCGCGCTGCCAGGCCTCGCGCTCGTGCCGCTGGATCCGAGAGTGAAATGCCTGCGTCCGCGTCCTGGACTTGGACAAGATACTGCTCATACTGAACGCTGCGGCCGTAGCGAAAGTACACTGCGCTGGCAATCGTGACCACCACAAGCGGCACAAGCACGGCAACAAAAACATCGCAGGGGATGCCATGGACCATGGATTCGGTTCCGAGGACGGAAGCAGCTGCGGCAGGAAGCTGCGCAGTCCCGCTACTCAAGCGCTGTCCGGCCTGACGCGCACGTCGCAGTGCGCCCAGGATCTGGCGCGCCGTCTTTTGCGTGCCGTTCGGGCGGAAACAGGGTCCGGCGACGTACTTCCGGTCGGCCTGAGCTCCCTCAGCCCTTTCTCCGGTCATGGTCGGCGGCACCGTGTCGCATCTTCATCAGAGCGGCCGTCGGCAGCAGTCTTCCGGAGGTTGAGGCGGAATGGCGTACGCGGCAGGAGATGGCATCCTCGACCGCGAGCCGTGCACTTTCCTCAGTCCAGCAGTCTGGACGTCGTCGCTGTCCTCTGGGTATTACTGCCCGCGGGCCTGCACCGGCAGGCTGCCGGGTCGAGGCTCCCCGACCGCACACCTGCGCATCCTGCCTCGGCGCCAGTCTCCAGGCACTTTCGGCCACGGCGACGCGACGGGGTGAAGGGCACCTTCCCCCCAGGTCGCCTGCATCAGTACGGCACTGATATCCTGCGAAGTTGCCATGAGCCTGCGCCGGGTTGCATCAGCGAGGCGGCAGCGCTGAATCCCGCAGTGGGGCCTCCCATGCTGCCGGCGGATTGCTGCACAGCACCACTCTATCGCCTTCCAGCAGGTCGATCTTGGCAAAGTAGGGCGTCGTGCTGCCCAATCCGAGGCCCCGACCGGAGAGGGAATCGCCTATCTGCCTGGCCCCCGCGGCGCTCAGTACGAATGCCTGCATCGGCCCGCTCAGGAGCAGGGTGATTCTGCGACTCACGAACGGCCAGCAAGCGCAAGGATCCCAATGGCGTAGTTGCCCTGGCCCGGGCTCGCACGATTTCGATCATGTAACTGTTGGTTGATGGTGCCGGGCAGCCCTGCGCAGAGCCGCCGTGATGGTTCCCGGCGTGGAATAGAACGCCACGGCGGCCCGGCTCGCGGTCTGGATCACATCCCCGCTCGAAAGGACAGCCTTCCCTGTCAGCTGAAGGTCGACGATCAACCGATCCTGATCGCGGCACCTCGTGCGGCCTGACGCAGGCGGCAACCGCGGCCATCAGGCCCGGCAACGAGGCTCGTTCCCTTCCGCCGACGCGATAGAGCGGCGTTATCGTGATATCCAGCGGCATTCAGACGTTCCATTTTCATTATACTGGTAAAATTCCGCCGCCTTTCCCCGTACCGACAACAGTATGCAACTCACCCTGCACACCGAGCTCTCTGAAATCCCGATGTCCACTGGAACCAGCTGGCAGCGGTGGGAATATCCGACACGCCGTTCGCGCTGCCATGAGTATCTGAGCCTTTGGTGGGACATGTGTGTGGAGGTGGCGCATGGTTGAAGGCGGAATTGGTGCTGATATCGGCCTCCGAGGACGGGCACACCCTTGGGATCGCTCCGCTCTTCCACGCTGAACACGACGGACGCGAGTGCTTGCTGGTGGGAAGTATTGAGATCTCGGATTACCTGGACCTGATCGTGCCGGGCGCCGACCTGCCGCAGTTTGTTCCAGGCTTACTCGACTGCCTCGCTGAAGATCCAGCCTGAGCGGGCTGCCGCTGGACTGGTACAACGTGCCCGATTCCTCAC
>CAWHGS010000044.1:0-18666 GCA_963828805.1 uncultured delta proteobacterium | reverse complement strand
AAAGACAGAGTAAACATAGAATGTATAGTTATTTATGGGACACTACACTAGTTGTTGAAGGTCAGAACAGAAAGGCACACTCAATGGAGCGGATATGAGCGAGTCTCAGCATTGCCGGCCTTTGCTGGATTTGAAGCGGATCAAGAATAAAGAAACAT
This sequence comes from uncultured delta proteobacterium, assembly GCA_963828805.1. Classification (GTDB taxonomy): domain Bacteria; phylum Desulfobacterota; class BSN033; order BSN033; family UBA1163; genus CAWHGS01. The sequence continues at coordinate 18,508 of CAWHGS010000044.1, read as the reverse complement.
TTGTTTACTTGCTTGATCTCGAAGTGAAGCGGGCTCACCCGTTACCAGGAATTCTTTTGTATCATCCTTTTGAAACTCATGAAACATGCTCCCCGTCCGGGGGATGTAGCCTCGGATACTTACTATAACACACTGACGGAAGTATTAGCAAAAGAGATTCGAGAGACAGATATAGTGGCCACCTGGAAGAAAACAAGATCGCTATCCTTCTCCCATATGCAAATGCGGAATCCGCGGAGCTCGCTCAATATCGATTCAACAGTTTCCTTGAACCCTATGATTTTAAGAGCAGAGGCTGTGAGGTCGAATTTAGGCAACTCTGTTTCCCTTTGGATGGCACAAATACCGCTGACATCGTCAAGAACATGTTAGAGCTTCCAGCGTAGAAAGTTAATCAGGGTGAGAACTCGCAGGCGGAAGATCCATTGGTTCACTAACTTACTCATCAGGTGTGGATGACCTTGCAGGCTAAAGTTGCAACGGTCAGGACAGTTCAGGAAGGGAAGGGGTGGGCCAGGCAGCTGAGAGTGAGTCTGGTTCTGTCTCCGGGAATCTTCCATAACTCGATACCACGTGTCTCTTGGCGACACTCTACGAGCCTCAATCTCGATCGTTTTGCCCTTTGATGCAGGTTCACTCCTATATGGGTTGGCAAAGTCAGGTTTCCAAAAGGTCCCAACGTGCAGTCTGTACGTACGATCGGAGGATTGTCTAATGAGCCATTTTCCTTCAATTTTCAGGGATCTTGATTCTTTGATTTATCTGAATGAGATGAGCATTGTCTATCTCTGGATTAAAATCAACGATAAAGTCGACAAGCGTTGGGTTCTGCGATTCATCAATGATCACTACCACAGATTCGCCTTCTTGGGGGTCGTGTGATAGATAATCGCACAGTTGATTCAAAAGGATTTCTTCGTTCTTCGCCGTAATGCCGTAATATTGAAACCCAGTTTCAGAAAATAATCCCTCAGGAACTCCTTGAAAGTGTCCGGCGGATGGAAATAAAGACCGTCTTCACCTCTCATCGAGTCTACCGAGTAACGCGTGAACGAGGGTTGTTTTTCCTGTCCCCACTTCTCCAGTGACAGAAATAAACCCTCCGTTCCTTTATGCAGTAAATCATGGCATCGCGTGCTGCTTGGTGGGTTCCCGTGAGATAGAGAAAAGCAGGATCTGGTGTGATTTCAAAAGGTTTTTCTGAAAACCCATAAAATGCGTTATACATGCTCCAGCTCATGAGGCAATCGTTAATTCATCGATGATACTTCTTTCTCTTTCGATAGCAAATAGAGAAAGGACAACGGACATGAAAACGTGATGTTTAATCCTTTCCCAATGACGGTGAATGGGAAACTCGGAAGGTGGGCGATGGAAGAAGGACTGCTTGGCTTAGATTCTTGCGCACCCCATCTGCCTTCATATGCGGGACAGGCACACAGAGATCGCCGATCTTTGACGCTCATTTGAACTGACCCACCTTTGCTCAGAAGAATTGACCCACCGATAAAGTGCTCAGGATTTTTGACCCACCCTTGCCCTTCTGGAGAAGAAGGGCTGATTTTTCTTTTCATTCCTTTAACAATTATCCTATTGGCTTTTTGAAGGGATAAGAAAGGGAAAGCCCGAAGCGGCAACTTCGGGCTTTGAAGAAGAGCTCCGCAAACAATCGGAAGCTCAACGAGCTTACTTATTTTTATCATGGCTTCTGACTGTTTGCAAGGGTCGGAGGCCATTTTTTTGTTTTTGGTCGAGGTTTGTTGCCACTGGTGTGGGGTGAGGTTCTGCGTATGTCAGCGATGCTGGAGGGGGCAGGCTTATTGTTCTGAGGAGTGCCGTCGTTTAGGGAGGCGCCGAGTTCACCGGGAAGCGCAAAGACGTTACCGGCAGACCCCGAAAGGGAAGAAGGCTCACCGGCAAGGCGAAAACCGCCGTCGGCACGGGTGGAGCAAACAGAATGAAAAAAAGATGGATGATCCATCTTCAAGAGGGTTGGCTGGGTGTGCTATAGGGCTTCTTGTCTATGCCCGCTTTCTTATGGTTCATGCCAGGGCAGGGTTTGACAGGAGTAGGCGGTGTCATTTTTGTGGATGTAAGGGGCGGGTGGTAGATCGATTTCCCCGTCGAGAGTGAGAGGGTCATGGATCCTGGACATCTTCGAGAAGTCAAAGAGATCGAGATCGCCCAGCTTCATCTTCGCTATGCCCATACCCGGATCGAGTGGCCGGAGAGGGTCTTGGCTTTGGCCAGTTCCATTGAGCGCTTCGGGCAGATCCTGCCGGTGATTGTTTTGAGGGAGGGGGTCAACTCCTTTGTCCTGATCGATGGCTACCTGAGGGTGAAGGCCCTGAAGCGCTGTCTGCGTGACACCGTCATGGCGGAGATCTGGGAAGGCAAAGAAGAAGAGGCCCTGGTGGAGATCCTGGCTCGGGCTCATAGCCGTAAATGGGATCTCTTGGAGGAGGCGGCCCTCTTAAGGGAGCTTCATGATCAATACCATCTGTCCCAGAGCAGGATTGCCTCCCTGGTGGGACGCAAACAGAGTTGGGTCTCAGGGCGACTGGCTCTTTACAGTGCCCTTTCTGAAGATCTTTTGGAGTTGATTCGAAAGGGGGCGATCTCGACCTGGGCGGCCACCCGGGTGATTGTCCCTATTGCGCGCGCAATACCGGAGCATGCAAAGACGCTTTCAGAGAATCTTTCCAAAGCGTCTCTGTCCACCCGGGAGCTGGCCCTTTTGTTCCGCCACTACCAGAAGGCCAATCGGAAGCAGAGAGAGAACATCGTGCGTGAACCCTTTCTCTTTCTAAAAGCGCTTCATGCGAGGGAGGAAGCCACAGAGGCCAAGAGCTTGAAAGAGGGACTGGAGGGCAAATGGCTCAGGGATTTGAGAGTGATCGCTCATATGCTCCGAGGGCTCCTCAGGGAAGTCCCCACGCTCTTCTATTCAGGCCAGTCCAATCTTGACCGACGCATCCTGCTTACTGCCTTTGAAGAGAGTCAGAAGCAATTTATGGAACTTGAAAAACAGATCAGGAGGTATGATCGCGATGATCACCCAGGAGACCAAGCAAGCCATTTTGAGTCTTTATCAGCAGGGAGTTCAAATCCGGCAGATCAGCCAAATCCTTAAGACTCTCCCGAAACACGATCCGACGGGTGATCCGGGGGAAGTGGCAAGAGAGACCGCAAAGACCATCTCCCTACGAGGAGCTTTCCCCCATCATCCGGGAGGTATTCAAACGCTCTGAGGGCAATGTCGTCAGGGTTCAAGAGATCCTCGAGAGCGAATACGGCCGGAGCGTTCCCTACAGCACCCTGACCCGGATCGTGCGAGACCTCGATCTGAGGGAGGATAAGAAAAACGCTCGCTCAGGAACCTATGAATTTGGTCCGGGCCAGGAGATGCAGCACGATACGTCTCCCCATCAGGTGCTCATGGGTGAAAAGAAGGTCAAGGCCCAGTGTGCGGGGTTGGTCCTCGGTTACTCCAGAAAGCTCTTTATCCAGTATTACCCTGCCTTCACACGCTTCGAGGCCAGGGTCTTTCTCGATCAGGCCTTTCGGTTCATGGACGGCACCTGCCCGACGCTGTATCATCGACAACACCAGCGTCATCGTGGCTCACGGCTCTGGCCCGGAGGCAGAGATTGCCCCGGAGATGGAGCGTTTTGGCCAAATCTTTGGGGTCACAGTTCATCCCCCATGCCGTTGGCGATGCGGATAGAAAGGCAAAAATGGAAAGAAACTTTGCCTATGCAGAACATAACTTTCTTGCGGGCCGCACCTTCACGGATTGGCATGACCTCAACGAGCAGGCCAAACGATGGTGCCAGGAAGTGGCCAACCAAAAGGTGAAACGCTCCCTGGGCATGAGCCCTGAAGCCGCCTACCTGATGGAAAAACCTCACCTCACACCCCTTCCGCCCTATATCCCTCCTGTCTATCAGACCTTTTATCGAACCGTGGATGTGGCAGGCTATGTGCAAGTCGATACCAACCGCTATTCGGTCCCGGAACGGCTGATCGGCAAGGAGGTCGAGGTCCATAAGTTATGGGACCGGATCGAGGTCTTCTTCAAAAATCAAAAGGTGGCCGATCATCCGAGGCTCCTGGATAAACGGGAGACCCGGATCACCGCCAATGGACACCATCCTCCGTTTAACCGTCAAAGAGCTCATGAGGGACCCTGCCAGGAGGAAAAGACCCTTGTTGGACAATCAGGAGTGGCTCGATCAGTATGTCGAAGAACTCAAAAAACGTTCCAGTGGCAGAGGCGTAAGGCCCATGCGCAGACTCCTGGATCTGAAGCGGACCTATCCCCCGGAGGCCTTTGAAAAAGCCCTGGCCGAAGCCCTCCGTTATGGGCTTTATGATCTGTCCCGCCTGGAGCAAATGATCCTCTCTCAGGTCCAGGGAGACTTCTTCACCATCGACGAGGATGAAGAGGACGAAGAATCATGAACGAAAAACTCCATCAACTCCTTGCCCAGTTACGTCTCAAAGGGATCGCAGGCGCCCTCGATCAAGAGACTCCAAAGAGCAGAAAAGGAGGCCACCCCTGTCTCGGAAGTCCTTCATCGTCTCCTGATCGAGGAACAAGCCTACCGTCAGAATCAAAGCCTCCTCTATCGTCTCAAGGGGGCCAAGATCCCCTGGGATTGGACCCTTAAAACCTTCCCCTTTGACAAACAGCCAGGAGTGAACAAGGCCCAGATTCAACAGCTCTCAGGATTGGCCTTCGTGGAACGAAAAGAGAATATTGTCTTCATCGGAAACCCCGGCACCGGAAAATCAGGCCTCGCCATCGGGCTCTTACGTCAGGCTCTGCTCTCCGGATACAGGGGACGATTCTACCACGCCCAGGATCTCCTCGATGAACTCTACGCCTCTCTGGCGGACCGATCGAGCCCAAAACTCATCCAGCGCCTCTGTCGCTACGATCTGCTTTTGATTGACGAGCTGGGGTACCTGACCCTTAAACCGGAACAGATCAATGCCTTCTTTAAACTGATGGGGGAACGGTATGGGAAAAAATCCACGATCATTACAACGAATTTAGATTACCCAGAATGGTACGACCTCTTCCAGAGAAAGACCCTCGTGGACGCCCTTTTGGATCGTCTCAAACACCACTGTATCACCATACGCATCAATGGCCCTTCTCTAAGGGTATCCTCCAATGGCAAAGGAAAACCCAATCCCAAATCTTGATAGAGCACCAAACCTGTGAGGGAAAAGATGAAGGATCAAAAGGAAATCCAGATCGCCTTGGAAATTTGGAACCTGATCAACAAGCTCAGCGACCTTCTCTGGGATCGGTATGAAGAGGAGTTCCTCGAAATCTACCTCAAAGAGGAAGATGACAAATTCCTTCGCACTATCAAACACTCGACCCCTTCCGGGGCTCAGGATAAACCGGAAGACTAATCCCGAATCAATCCCGCCAAGCGGATCTCAAGGGAAGAGTTTAGCTCCCTTCCCTTCGTTGCCGCCATGCTCGCCCACCCCGGCCACCTGCAAGACTCCTCTGTATCAGAACTGCCAACTTATCAACTGCGCATCCTAAGGGTCATTTCTTACGAGCACAAAAGGGTCACTCTTGGTGAGCGGCGAAGCTCTCGTCGATCATGAAAGATGTCTTTATTCGGCGTTTAAATAAGCCGGGTTAAACTTCTCCTTTTTCTTCATCAAGGTCCAGGCAATCACTAAGAGTTTCGCCGCCAGCTTCACTCGCATCTTGATCTGAATCCCCTTCTCTTTTTCTCGCCCCCGAATCTTGTTCGTGTAGTAAATCATGATGTCCCGATTCTTTAGCGAAGCAATCATGGCAGCCTGATATAACGCGTACCGAAGATCGGCCTTGCCCCTCTTCGAAATCTCCGGAATTGCCTTATCCGAATTCTTTCCACTTCGATCTGCACTGAGATCTAATCCGGCCAGCTTGATGACCTGTTTCCTATTCTCAAATCGATCAGGATCTCCTATCGCTCCCAATACCTTTGATGACACATCAGGACCAAACCCAGGAATCGTCAAAAGATATTTGTACTCCGGAAACTGCTCACAGAGCTCCTGGATTTTGCCTTCCGTCTCCTTGATCATCTCTCGTATCTGCCTCAACCCTTCCACCATTACCTTTGCCTCATGTTCCACTCCAGGGACCCCATCACACCCAATCGTCTCTCCCGCTTTCTCCCAAAGCCCTTCTAATCGATGCCTCTTCTCCATCCTGATCTGTCGCGATGTCACCCGCTCAATAAAAGGGTCAACGTCTAATGGCGTCATTTGAGACGGAGGGAAACACCACCTCACGACCGACAAACCCTCCGCCCCCAACCGCTCATAGTCCCGATCCATCTCCGGAAAATACTGGGCAATCAAATGATTCCGAATCCGAACTCGGTACCCATGCTCTTGCCTCTTTAACCGTCTCTTCAAGGATAACAATCCTCGTAGTCCCCTTAATCTCGCCGGTGGATACTCGTAATACAAACACTTCCCTTGCGAGATCAGATCCGCTACATTGGCCGAATCCTTCTCATCATGTTTGTCCCACCGCCCATCCAGCGTCTCCCGATTTTTCTTCACCGATACCCCGGAGACCAAAACCACGCACCGCCCAAGATGGATTAAATATTCTCCTAACGGCTTATGGTAATTCGCCGTCGGCTCCATCCCATAGACCACCTTCTTCAAACCATGCCGCACCCGAAGAGCCTCCGCCTGATCCAGGAGCATTCTGAACCCTTCATCGTCGTTGCTGAAGACCAACCGCCTCAAAAGTGTCTTCCCCGTCGCGGTCCCGAAAAAAGCGTGGTGTCGATCCTTCGCAATATCAATTCCCACGATCAAATACTCCTCCGAATGCCTGACCTCTTGTCTTAGTTGACGAAATTCCTCCAGCCGGTTACGATCTACTTCATCCATTGGAAACCTCCTGTCTAAGAATTTGAGTTTGGTCGTGCTTACTCTTATCTCTTAACAGGAGGTTTCTTTTTGGGGTAGACTGGTATTATATTTTTTCCATTTCACCGTTGGGAATCTACCCTTCACCTCAATCAATATATAACGTTCGTTCCGAAGGGACTTAACAACTTTGCAGAGAGTGGGGTAAAACATATCCAGGCCAAGACAAGCCAGGCTGCATGCTCATGGAGCCCTGCACCACGTGATTGGTCGAGGAATTGAGGGGAGCCCGATATTTCGGACCGATTTTGATAGGGCGGATTTCCTGGGCCGGGTAGGAGGAAAATCCGAGAATCCGGGTCAGGCCTGCAAGATTGTATTTTTAGGAAACTGCTTTGAATAAAGCCTTCATCCTCTCTGGCAACTTTAAATCCCTTCTTGCTCGTGTCTGCAGCCGCTATGCTGCCGAGCTTAAGGTTGTAATATCCCGGCCCGTTACCTTCCCCAATTCCCCCAGCGTGCAAACCCCCAATTCCAAAATCAGCCATGCCGCCACCCCTCGTGGACGCCCAATTTCTCATTGCCCTCTCCTGCACCCTGCCCTTGGTCCGTTACTTATTCCCCCCTGGGCGGGTCGGGGACGGGATGTAGTTCCAAATCCATACACTTTTCTTTCTAAGATTGGAGTTATTTCCCTGGCACAAATCCTAAGATAAGAACAAAATAGGGGACATTCGTTCCGAAGGGACTTAACAACTTTGCAGAGAGTGGGGTAAAACATGTCCATGCTGAGACAAGCCAAACTGGATACTCCTGGAGCCCTGCACCACGTGATTGGTCGAGGAATTGAGGGGTGCCCGATATTTCGGACCGATTTTGATAGGGCGGTTTCCTGGACCGGCAAAGAAGAAAAGGGAACGTAGTTGAATTCTTACACTTTTTCTTTCTAAGATTAGAGTTATTTCCCTGGCACAAATCCTAAGATAAGAACAGCCAGCCCCGATACCCCTTGTAGTCCTCAAATCGATTTTGGTTTGGCGACTTCTGACAACGTCAAGACCTGATCAGTGAGTTTCCTACCCAATTGCGGAATACGGATTGTAGAATTGTGAATTTCCAATCTCCGATCGTTGGTCGGAGCTCACGACGAAGTCTGAAATCGAAAATCTAAAATGTCTGATCCCCGCTGCTCCAGGAGGGCAATCTTTGGGTTCGTGATCGGGTGCCTGGGATCGAGTTCTCCCCAGTCGTCAGCGCCTGATTCTTCAATGGCCGAAACGAGCACCTTGAAAATTCGGTTGACAGTACCGAATTTTCAAGGTAAGCTTTTGACATGATAGAACGGGCTCGAGAGGTGGAAACTGTCCGCAAATTGCTTCATCGCCATCCGGTGGTGGGAGTCATCGGGGCCCGTCAGGTCGGAAAGACAACGCTTGCCCGCTCCCTTCTCGCAACGATCAAGGGTCCCTCCTCCTATTACGACTTGGAGAACCCGGAAGATCTGGTACGGCTTGCCGATCCGATGTTGACCCTCAAGCAGCTGAAGGGACTTGTCGTCATTGACGAGATCCAGCAACAGCCGGATCTCTACCGGATATTACGCGTTTTGGTCGATCGACCCAGGTCATTAGCCCGTTTCCTGTTACTGGGCAGCGCCTCGCCGGAGTTGATTCGCCGGAGTTCTGAGACGCTCGCGGGCCGCATATTCTACCACGAGTTGGGTGGCTTGTCCCTTGATGAGGTGGGCGTTGAAAACACTCTGCACCTTTGGCTGCGGGGGGGATTCCCACGGTCTTTTCTTGCGCGTGGTCATGCCCAAAGTGACGAATGGCGTCGCGGATTCATACGCACGTTCTTAGAAAGAGATTTGCCTCAGATAGGCATCAACATCCGGTCCACCACGATGCGCCGTTTCTGGACCATGCTGAGCCACTATCATGGTCAGATATGGAACGCTTCCGAATTCGCGCGATCCTTCGGCGTGGCGGATACAACCGTGCGGAATTATCTCGATTTGCTGACCTCGGCCCTCGTCGTTCGCCAATTGCAGCCCTGGCACGAGAATATTTCAAAGCGACAGGTAAAAGCACCGAAGGTATACCTGGCGGATAGCGGGTTGCTGCATACTTTGCTTAACCTTAGGACATTGGTGGATCTTGAGGGCCACCCCAAAGTCGGGGCATCCTGGGAAGGATTCGCTATGCGACAGGTCATCCGCAGGTTGGAGGTCAGGGAGGATGAATGTTATTTCTGGGCCACCCACGGAGGAGCGGAATTGGATTTGATTGCTGTCAGGGGGCGGAAACGACTGGGATTCGAATTCAAGCGCACGAGTTCTCCCCGAGTGACACCTTCGATGCGAAGCGCGCTAGCCGACCTTCAGCTTCAATCCCTGGACATCATCCATGCGGGGGACATAACCTTTCCCTTGGACAAGAAGATCAGAGCCATTGCGTTATCGCGGCTACTTGAGGACATAGAGCCTCTGAGATAATGTGAAGAAACCTTTCCAGGCGAGGGTGAATCTTTTTACTTTCACGCGAAGCCCCACCCTTCGGGGTATGGCGATATGGAGCGCGGCTCAGGGTAAGCTTGGTGGAGGAAGAAGGGGACGTTCGTTCCGAAGGGACTTAACAACTTTGCAGAGAGTAGGGTAAAACATGTCCATGCCGAGATAAGCCAAACTGGATAATCCTGGAGCCCTGCACCACGTGAGTGTTCGAGGAATTGAGGGGTGCCCGATCTTGTTTTATTGCTGTTGGTTTTTCGAAAAGAGGTTTTAGAAAGGATTAGTCCCGGGATTGCAGGAAAGGATTCTCAATATAAATTCCCTCAAGCCTTTGTCCGTGCGTCAGGTCCATGGGTTCACTTTGGAAGAATTAACGGATGGTCGGTCAGCAGGGAGCGAGTAAAGGGAATGCAGGGGCAAATATAAGTTGCTATTCCGATTTGAAGGACTGAAGTATTTCCCAGATCTTTCGGTTCTCTTCGGGCATGGCTGTAAAAATAAACTCTTTCATCTCCTCAAGCCATCTCAGGCGATCCTCGACGGAAAGGGACATGAAGCGACGAATTTCATCCTCGTCCGGAGGGGCGAAAAGGCGTTGCACCAAGATCATTTCTCCTTCTCTTTAGAGGCCCTTCGCTTCGATTACATCGATATAAAAGGGTCGTGTCATAGGTTTACGTCTTAATGATGGATTGACTTTCTTAATTTTTCGGTGAGGTCAGAGGCGCTCTCGTATTCGATTCGATCGAAGGGTTTGATGGCCTCGGGCAAAGCCTCCCCTTTTTTATGTAGAATGATGACCCTTTTCCCAAGACCGAGGGCGGCGCCGAGTTCGAGCAGGGTGTCGGCCTTTTCAAGGGTTGAGAGGTCATAGATTCCGAAGGAAGTGCGCTTCACCCAATCGATCCTTTGACGAAACGTTGCATCTTTCCCATGGAGGGGGTTGTATCCCCTTTCTTCGAAGGAAGTTTGGATGTTCTGGATGAGTTCGGGACTGTCGATTCCGGAAGAGAGGTAATATTCGCCCTTCATGGCGACTTCGACGCTCTGCGGGGTCGTCTGGATCCTCTTAAAAAGTGTCCGGTCCAATGTCAATTCTTTAACAGCTCCGTGGAGAATATTTCTCGCGGTCTCGATGTCCTTCTTATAACGTGCTGCATTGATCTTATCGATCTCAGGCGAGGAAAAAGGGGTGGGCCCCATCTCCCGGAACTTGAGAGCCCCGAAGCTCTGACAATGGATCGATTTTGGGCTGAAGGCCTTTTCAAGAATCGTCTTCGTCTCTCCGTGCCACTTTCTGAATGTCTCATGATTGGCATGGAGTCCCGCCAGTTCCTCCATTCTGCTCAGCTGTTCTTTGATCAGATCGATTGGATCTCGTTCAGGCATCTTTACTCTCCCGGATTAAAAAATCGCATAGCGCATCCGTCCTTCGTCCCGCCTTGCGGGACTACGGAGGACAGGTAGAGCATAGCGCATAGCGCAAAGAAAATCAAAAGCTATTTTCAAAGTTATACCTGAGACCTTCCTGCAATCGCTCAGACATCGGACTGTCCCGCGGCCAACAGAACGGTCCTGGAAAACGGTCGGAAACACCTGGCCATCACCGTTGAAGAAGTCTGAGTGTCTTAGGCTGAAGTCCGGTGTCTGAATCCAGGCTGAATCATTTTATTGAGAAAGGGCTCTTTTTGTGATATATGAGAGTTATGCTTAAGGGAAAAGAGATCGTTGTGGGGATCACCGGCGGGATTGCGGCCTACAAGGCCGCAGAGTTCGTGAGGCTCCTGGTGAAAGAGGAAGCCCGCGTCCATGTGGTGATGACCCGCAATGCACAGGAATTCATCACCCCTCTGACCCTTCAAACCCTCTCGGGAAATCCTGTGGTCTCGGATCCCTTTGCCTTGATCGAAGGCGAAAAGATCGGACACATCGCTTTGGCTGACCTTGCCGAAGTGATCATCATCTTGCCTGCAACCGCCAATATTATTGGAAAAATCGCCAACGGCATTGCAGACGATTTCCTCTCCACCATGGTGATGGCCTCAAGGGCGCCGACCCTGTTTGTCCCCTCCATGAACGTAAACATGTGGGAGAACAAGGCCCTTCAGAAAAATATCGGAACGTTGCTCGAAAGAGGCTGCCACTTCATGGAGCCCGGCGAGGGAGAACTTGCCTGTCACTGGTACGGAAAGGGAAGGCTTGCGGAATTGAGTGATGTCGTTGAAAAGATAAAAGATCTCCTTACTCCCCAGGACTTGAAAGATGAGTGTATCCTGATCACTGCCGGCCCGACACAGGAACCGATCGACCCGATCCGGTTTATCACCAACCATTCGTCGGGAAAGATGGGATTTGCCCTGGCAAAAGTGGCGAGGCGAAGAGGAGCTCGGGTGATTCTCGTTTCGGGTCCAACCGCGCACCGCTTTCCGAGAGGAGATGTCGAGTTCTATCCTGTCCGAACGGCCGAAGAGATGAGGCAGGCTGTTTTAACCCATCTGGAGAGATGCTCAGTCGTCATTAAGGCAGCAGCCGTGTCGGATTATCGTCCTGTCCACGTCAGTAAAAATAAGATGAAAAAGGGGGACCCCTATCAAACCCTGGAGTTGGAAAGGACGAGGGATATCCTTGAAGAAGTAGGGAAGAAAAAAGGGAGATCGAATCTTGGTAGGATTTGCTGCTGAAACAGAGGACCTGATTGCCCATGCCCGGAAAAAACTGGCGGAGAAGAACCTCGATTTCATTGTAGCCAATGATGTCACCCAGCCCGATGCCGGCTTTGGCGCCGATACGAACCAGGTCAGGATCCTATTCCCCTCCGGGGAAATAAAAGACCTCCCCCTTGTTTCAAAGGAGAAGGTCTCCGAGTTTATTCTGGATGAAGTTGCCAGGTTGTTGAATCAAAAAAATAATCTGAAAAAAGCCTGATCAGCCGGCCTTCTTTTCAGCCTTTTTCTCGGGCCTTTTTTCTTCGGTCTTTGGGCTTCCCTTTTCTGTCCCCTCTTTTAATGTCCCTCTTTTAAGGGTTCCTTGGCCCCCTCTTTTTCGCTCTTTTTTCCCTCTTTTCGGCTTTCAGAGGGATAATCGTTGACATAGAAGCCAGAGCCTTTGAGGACAAAATTGGTTGCCGAAATCAGTTTCTTAACCGGGCCCAAACATTTCGGGCAGGCCACCTTGCAATCTTCATCGATCTTATGAAAAATCTCAAAGATTTCATTGCAACGATTGCACTGATATTCGTAGATCGGCATTCCTCTAACCTCCCTTAAATTGCCAGACTCACCCTGGGGCTCATCTCTTTTTTCAGTTTCTTCAGGGCTTCGCTTTCAATCTGCCTTACCCTCTCTCTTGAAAGTTTAAGGTGATGCCCGATCTCCTGGAGAGTGAGGGGTGAATCTGCCATGATTCTATTCTTTATAACATATTCCTCTTTATCATTTAAACGTTTCATTGCATCCCGGACCTCTTTCCCGAGAATCTGTTTTTCCTCTTCGTCCCCAAAAACCTCTTCCTGGTTTGGAGAGGTTTCCTTCAGGAGGTCGAAATGAGATAACTCCTGACCGTCATCAAAGGGGGCATCGAGGGAAAGATCCCTTGCGGACATCCTCTGCTCCATCTCGATAATATCCTCTTTGGCAACAGCTAAGTCGTTGGCGACCAGTTCGTACTTTTTCTCCTTTTCCTGATTTTCCTCCAGGGCTTTCCTCACCTTCCCGATCTTGTAGAAAAGCTTTTTTTGAGCCTGGGTCGTCCCGATCTTTACCAGGCTCCAGTTCTTGATGATAAAGTTTTGGATATAAGCCCTGATCCACCATATGGCATAGGAGATGAATCGATATCCCCTGTAGGGATCAAATTTCTTGATGGCCATCATCAACCCGATGTTCCCTTCCTGGATGAGGTCAAGGATTTTAATGCCATAGGATTTGTATTCGAAGGCGACCTTTACAACAAACCTCAAGTTTGAAGTGATCAGCTTCTGTACAGCATTGATATCGTTATGTTTTTTATATCTCACGGCCAACTCGAACTCTTCCTCCTGAGTCAGAAGAGGAATCTGATTTATCTGTACAATATAGGAATCAAGAGAGTTTCTGACCGCGGGTAAATTTTTCAAATTCTTCATCCTGAACCAACACCCTTCTAAAAAGAATTAGCACTCATTCTTTCCGAGTGCTAACCTTAGTATAATATATGCCTTTTTTTAAAGTCAAGTGCTTTGATAAATATTCGGATTAATTTTATAATAAAAGTCGATTTTATGGCCGGATGGGCCGTCTGGAGGGATCACCATGGGAGATAATGACAAAAAAGAAGAAGAGAAAAGTTTTGTGATCAGAGATAGAAGATTTACCGCCCAGAAGGAAAGTGCCGAGGAACCCAAGCCAAAGAAGGAGGAGGAGAGAACAGGGGAGCCGCCCCCAAGGGAAGATGTTTTGCAAGAGGAAGCCCAACTCCCGGAGATTAATTTTACCAATTTTCTGCTCTCCATAAGCACTTCAGCTCTCATTCAATTGGGGGAAGTCCCTGACCCCGTTTCCAAGCAATCCGTCAAACAGCTTTCTTCGGCCAAACAGACGATTGACCTCATTGGGATGTTACAGGAAAAGACCAAGGGAAACCTTTCTTCTGAAGAGGAAAAATTGATCGAGTACATCCTTTATGATTTAAGGATGAGGTATGTAAAGGCAACGGGATAAATGGTGAAAGGTCCTCCCCTTTTACCTCTTACTTTTTAAACGTCAGATAGAAGCTTCTTCCCTTGCGGTGGATGTGAAACAGGATTCCCTTCCCAGGGGTGGCATCTTTTACCGCTTTTTCAAAATCCTTTAAGGAATCGATCTTTTTCCGGTTGATCTCCAGAATGACGTCTCCTTCCTGAAGCCCCATTTCATCGGCCACGCTCCCATCTTCAATCCCGACAACGACCACCCCATATTTGACCCCGGAGATTTGGTATCGAGACGCCAGCGGAGGGGTGAGTTCCTGAACCCTTGCTCCAAGCCTTTCCTCAGCCTCTTTCTCCTTTTCCTTCTGTCCTTCGGGTCTATCCGGCATCGCACCGCTGGTCACCTCGACCGTCATCTCTTTCCCATTCCGGATGAGGCTCAATTTCACCTTCTGATCGACCTTTTTCTTCTGGATCTCTTTTACCAGCTCATTGACGTTTTTGACCGCTCTGTCATCGACAGACTTGATAATATCTCCGGAAACAAGCCCGGCTTTCTCAGCGCCTGTCCCGGGGTAGACCTGGCCCACGAGAACCCCTTCCTTCTCCTTCACCTGGAAATAGTCCATCATCTCCGGGGTGAGATCCTGGGCGCTGATGCCCAGCCAGGGCCTCACCACCTTGCCCTGCTTAATAAGATCATTGAGAATCTGTTTTGCCGTGTTAATTGGAATAGCAAAGCCGATTCCAGTGCCCGGCTGGATGATCATGGCATTGATCCCTACGACCTCTCCATCGATGTTACAGAGGGGACCGCCGCTGTTACCCGGGTTGATGGAGGCATCGGTCTGGATGAAATCTTCATAGGTCCCTGTTCCCAAACCGGAACGACCCTTGGCGCTGATGACCCCTACTGTCACGGTATGCTCCAGGCCGAAGGGACTGCCAATGGCAATGGCCCATTCTCCCACCTCCAATTTGTCTGAGTCTCCGAGGGATGCAACAGGAAGGTCCTTTGCCTTGATAGAGAGAACGGCAAGATCGGTCCTCCGGTCCTGCCCCTTGACCGTGGCGGTAAATTCCCTTCCATCATTTAACCGGACCTTGACCTTATCGACGCCCTCCACCACATGGTTATTGGTGAGGATATAGCCTTCCCTGTCAACGATCACTCCCGAGCCCCCGCTTCGCTGTTTTTGTCGATTTTCCTTTCCTTTTTCCCGGGGAGAGAAGCCAAAACCCCTAAAGAATTCCTCAAAGGGGCTCCCTTTAAAAAAATCATCTCCGTATTTCTCCCACGGCTTCGTGGCCACCGTCTTTTCGGTCGTGATGTTGACGACTGCCGGTTGAACCTTCTTCGCCACCTCGACAAAGGCTTTGCCAAGGGTCCTCGCGGTCGTCAATTTGTCTTTCTCATCTTTTGTCAAGGAATTTGCGTGCTCGTTGCAGGCCAAGAGGAAAAGAATGGATAGGATGACGCTGATGCAAGCACTCCGGAGTTGTCTCTTCGTTTTCTTTTCGAACATCGTCCGCTCCTTTAAAAAGTCTATCTTTCTTGAATATTATCTTCCCTTGATTTCATTGTCAATTGCGCTCGAGACCTCGCCCACCCCGGTCTTTACCTTTGCCATGAGTGACCTGGACGACAATGTATTCTGGGGTTACACCTTCTCGTAAATTTGCTTTAATTCTTAGTCGGAGAATGTGGTTCAGATTTATCAGTAAGAGACCACACCTGCCCACCGCAGGCAGGGACTTCAGACATTGGACTGATGCCGGCAATGATATGCAGAGGCTCAACGGAAGAGAGTTGGAGAACACTTCAAGTGTCAAACCCCTGTGTATAAAAGTCTGGTGTCTAAGGTCTGAAGTCCAGTGTCTATAGTGAACGGCTTCAGAAAGTAGTCATTGCGAGGAGCAAAGCGACGTGGCAATCCCATGAGATTGCTTCACTTCGTTCGCAATGACACATAGTGGGTGTCAACTTGTTTAGGTCGTTCACTATAAATTGCAGATTTATTCATAGAATTGCCATCTTTTCATTCCGGGAATATAATGGAGGTGAGAATAAAAGGTTACTGTAAAAATCATATTCCGCAGGTTGCTCAAAAATGCCTAGATGCAAGGCGTCCGAAATCCTGAGAAGTGAGGCGTACTTGGACGTACGCTGCAACGCGAAGGATGATGGCAACGCAGTAGATAGACGTTTTTCAGCAACCTGCCAAGGGTCATCTTTGGGTTGAAAAGGGGACTATGAAACCAGGAAAAGTGAACATCCATCTTTTGCAGGGACTCTTAAAAAAATATGCGATCCCTGATCCCAGAGTCATCGTAGGTCCCGAGGTCGGTGAAGATGCGGCTGTCATTGACCCGGGGAAGAGATCAGATTGTTACTGGGTGGTGACTGCGGACCCCATCACCTTCACCACGGACGAGATTGGTTACTATGGCGTCGTCGTGAATATGAACGATATCGCGACAAGAGGGGCAATTCCCAGGTGGTTTTTGGCCACCCTCCTCTTTCCGGAGAAGGGTTCGGACAGAAGGATTGTTGAAAGGGCCTTCCGTCAAATCCACAAGGCATGCCAACGATTTAATATTTCTTTAATTGGGGGGCATACGGAGGTTACCCCTGGGATTGAAAGGCTCATCCTTTCCGGAAATATGATCGGGGAGGTTAAAAAGGAGAAGCTCGTCACAACCGGGGGCGCAAGGACCGGAGACCTTCTCCTTCTCATCAAGGGGGTTTGCATCGAGGGGACTTCGATCATTGCCAGGGAGAAAAGGACTGAACTCATACGACGCGGTATTTCCCCGGCCCTCCTTCAAAGAGCGAAAAATTATATTTTTGATCCGGGGATTGAAGTGCTTCGCGCATCCCGTATTGCGTGTGGTTCTGCTTCGGTCCACTCCATGCATGACCCCACAGAAGGAGGGTTGATCAATGGCATCCTTGAGATGGCCATGGCCTCTCATAAAGAGATCGAGGTCGATTTGGAAAAGGTCCCGATTTACAGGGAATCTCGAATTCTCTGCGGGGTCTACGGGTTAAACCCCCTGGGTGTGATCGCTTCCGGCGCGCTCCTTCTCACGATCTCTCCTTCGGATCTCTCACCCCTTGAACGAGCCTTTAAAAGGGCTTCTATTCCCATACAGGTGATTGGGAAGGTGAAGAAGGGACCGACGGCAAGGGTTTTGACAGGGGAGGGCAAAAGGAAAAAAGAACTGCACCCTGTCTCCCGGGATGAAATCCTGAAGATCTTCGAGTAATTTCCCCTCACCTTAATCCTTTCGTTCCTTGCCCCTGTCATCGAAACCGATTAAGATAGTCCCAATTTGAAAGAGCGAGATCCCGAATCGCTGGATCCTGAAACAAGTTCAGGGTGACGCTCCTTGTTTAAGCGCATGGTTCGGGATGGCCGCATGGGAGTCAGCAAATATGCATTGGGTGAGGGAAAAATGAAACGACGTTGGGTCTTATTTTGGGTTCTTTGTTCGTATCTTGTCCTTTTTGGGTCGGTGACTGCGGATGAACGTGTCCGGGTAAATAAGGTGTACGATGGCGATACCATTGTCCTTGAAGATGGTCGGAAGGTTCGCTATCTCGGGATCAACTCGCCTGAATTTCAGGAACCCTTTTATCTGAAAGCCAAACGGTTGAATGAATCCCTTGTCCTGGGCAAAGAAATCCGGCTGGAATTCGATCAGGAGCGGAGCGATGCCTACAATCGAATCCTGGCCTATGTCTATGTCGGTGACCAGATGGTCAATGCTCGATTGGTCAAGGAGGGTTTGGCCCATGTATTCTTGATCGGGCCGAGTCGCAGGCACAGCGCCTTGCTCCTTCAGGCTCAGGCCGTAGCCAAACAGAATAGAGCCGGCATATGGTCCGCGAAAGCCCGTCCGAAAGATCTCAAAATCACGAGCGTTCATCTCGCGGATAAGGAGATGCCGGACCCGAATGCTCCTTACGTTCGTATTGCAAATCTAAGCAACGGACCGGTGCGGATGACCGGTTACGTTCTTTCAAACGAGAGTGGGCAGAAGTATGTTTTTCCTGAGGTTCGGATAGACCCTGGCTATACAATCATCGTGTCCGGCGCTGCCGGAAAGGATGGAGTCGATGACAGGGGACAAATGGTTGTCCACTGGCCGGCGCAGAGTTCCGCATGGGATCCGCGGGAAGATACAGCTTTCCTCACAGACCCGTCGGGAGAAATTGTGGATTCCTTCCATTATAAGGGGAAGCGAATAAGCACTTCTTCTCGTTCAAAACAAAAGGCCCCTTGAAGCAGAGTTCCTCCGGAAAGGATCCAAGAACTCTTCTCAACAAAGAAGAGACTCAGGCGAGAAGATATGTCCTCTATCTTGAATCAAAAAAAAGGACATGAACAAACCCGTTTCCGGGTTTGCCCATGTCCGTC
>CAWHGS010000043.1:0-67828 GCA_963828805.1 uncultured delta proteobacterium | reverse complement strand
GGTAAGATTTCCTCTCTCCATTTACGACATTCGCTCCTAGGATGTCAAAGCAGGAGACATCCCTCTTCTGGACCCCCATCAAAGTCAGAAGGAGGAGAGGCCGCCCGATTCGATCGCGCCATCCGGAAGCAGGTTAGCCTTAACCCGAGGACAGGCAGGAGAAGGATTCCTCCGAAGAGATCCTCCGACCAAACCACCCAGAAGATCGACTCCGTAGATCAGACCGGCGGCTTGACCGACGTCGCCTGTGCCGGCAAGGCATGGAGGGAGATCTTCATTGCTAAAGGGAACTGGAGGCCCACGAGAACCCCTGAAACGAGCGAGGTGACCCAGAAAAGGGTTTCAAAGAGACCTGTCGCCGATCGTTGAAGGGGGGCTGAAACGAGAAATACCATCGGGAGGAGAAGGGAAAAGAGAATGATTCCCAATTCGGTTTCTAAAAAGAGAATCGATTCTCTCTTGTTTCTTTTTAGACGTGCAGTCATGAAAAGACTGCCCAGAGCAATTCCCGTCATAAAAAAGGCCACGAGGATTCCGATCTCACGATAGAGATAGCCATAGCATGTCTGAAAAGTGAAGATGATCGAAAGACTGAAGATCATGCCTGTCAGGCCTGTGGTGAAAATGGCATAGGGAATCGATCGGATGGAGATGCGAGGTTTCTTGATGAACAAGAGGAGCACAAGGAAGAAAAAGACCGTTAACACCGTGAGGGTTGATTTGAACGTTAATTTCTCAAACCGTTGAAAAATTCCCGTGAGATAGGGAGAGAAGAGGGCGTTCCAGTAAGAGAGACCATAAAAGACACCCTGGGGACGAAAATCTGAATTGATATGAGTTCCTGCTCCCATCATGGACTGGGAATACCATTCTAACCATCGTCCCTGAAGCCGGTCGTCAAGATAGTTCCGGGAGATCAGCTTGGTCTCAACGTGCCTTGCCTTAAGTCGTCGATCCATCTCTTCTGTCGTTACGGTTGCCAACTTTTTCGAGGTTGAAGCCAGATAGAAGTTAATGTCCCCCGGGATGATTTTTACATACGGGAAAACAGTTTTCAGGGTGTCCAAGATGCACGCATTCAAATCCCTCAACTCTTTGCTCATGTACGTGAGTGAACCTGGAAGGAAAAGAACAAGGATTGCATGAGGGTTCATCTTCTGTTTCGCGAAGAGAAAAATTCCGAGGAGAAAAAGCGGTTTGCCTGCAGGTCCTGTGGCGCCGGGACTCCGATAAAAACGACGTCGAACCGCTCCGGTGTCCTGAGTATGAAGAACCGGCCGTCCACAGAATGAATGGTAACTTTCGGGTTTGAAAGTTCGGATTGGGTTAAAGGCGTTGAATACTGCCTGACCAATTTCAGAAGGAGAGGATCCAGTTCCGCGTAGTCGATCCGGGTCACAGGATGCTTCAATATCTCGTGGATCATCCCCCCGGCTCCCCCGCTGAGAATGAGGATGGAATCAGGTTTTTCATGGAGAAGCATAGGGAAATGGATCAGGTCTTCGATGAAGGCGATATCCGGAACCGGGGTCGTGAGGGCGGGGACTCCATTCATGAAGAAGGTAAATTGTTCTTCCCTCTTTGTAACAGTGATATTGCCATAGATGGAGTTTCCGTTGTGGATGACCCCCATCTTCTTCCACTGAGATTGGATCGAAGAACCGTGAACCTCGTCCTGCAATCGGGGACACGAACACAATCGCATAAAGGAGGGAAAGAAGAAAGGAAAACCCGAGTAGGGTTCTCTTGAAAGTGAACGGTAAGAAATGTCGACCTGGCCACAACAGGAATGCCGAAACGAGGGAATTGATGAGGGAGAGGAGGAAGGCAATCTCGAAAGAATTGAGATAGGGGATGAGAAGGTAGGTGATTCCTAAGCCGCCGAGGATCGTCCCGATGGTTTCAAGGACGTAAACCTTTCCGATGGATGCGACTTCCTCCCTGAAGGATTGGGCATAGAGTCTGCTCCCATAGGTAAAAAGGGCTCCGTGGGGAATCGCTACCGGGAGAAGGATGAGAAGGAGGAGGTGAAGATGGGGCCCAATCCAAGTGCCTCTCCGGGTGTGGTGAGGAGGATGTCTTAAGTATTCTCGAAAGATAGAGGACCAGGGGAAAGGCGAGGGAAAAAATAAGTTGAAGGAGCACAAAGGTCTCCATCTTCCTCAATGTTCTTTCAACTGTTTTTCCGATGAAGAAAGAACCAAAAGCCTCAAGAACCAGCCAGTTGGCAAGGATGATTCCAAGCGTGAGCTCATTGCCCTGGAAGGAGACGAGGAGTTCCCTCAACAGGATGATTTGAGCGATGATCCCGCTCAATCCCATGATCAGGAGGGAAATCTTCAAGGATAAGGCCATCATGGTTCCGGAATTCCCTTATATTTGGGTCACGCCATGCACCGCCTCTTTTCGGTTACGGTAACAGAAATAGCAACAGGAGGTCAATGGAAGGGTCTCGAAGGGAAGGGCGGGGAGGAAAGGCTGTTTGACAACTTCCACCTACACAGAAGACCACGGGTTGCACTGGTGGATGATATACTTGTGACTGTGCTCTGAAGATCCATGAGCCAAGGCATTGATATCTTATGGATTTTGCCAGTGGATCCTTCGAAGTCTTGGCCTATAAGATGATCGGCTTCCCGTCCGGGCTCATTGAAGAGGGGGGAGATAAACAGCACGGGTAGTCCGACCGGAGGCAGGCAGGCGCCCTCCGGATCGGGGACTAATGAGTTTTCTTTTCGTTCAGGATTCGGGCGCCGACATAGACATAGTGGGCTCCGGAAAGAACGGTAAAGATGACAACCCCGTAAATAGCAAGATTTGAAAGCGGGGTTAAGACCGGGTAGTATTCCCTGACCAAAAAGAGGAGAACGGTCGAGAGTTGAAAAAAGGTCGTGACTTTGCTCAGAAGGCTCGGGCCCATCTTGGGACGGTGATTGGTCAGAAAGAACATGAGGAATCCGATGAGGATGATGACGTCCCGTGTGACCACAATGACGGTCAGCCAGCTGGGAATCAGTTCAATAATGGCAAGGGTGACAAAGGCCGAAGAGAGAAGGAGCTTGTCGGCAATCGGGTCGAGATAGGCCCCCAGTTCTGTCCGCTGGCCGGTGACGCGAGCGATCAGACCGTCTACGGCATCGGTGATTCCTGCAACGGCAAACGTGACGAGGGCCCACGAAAAGAGTTTATTGATGATCAGGATCACAAAGAGAGGGATGAGAAGGACCCGGATAAGGGTCAAAAGGTTGGGGAGGTTCATAGCACGCTTCAATGAAGATGCGATATCAAGATTTAATGTTCAATCGATCTGAAATTTGGGTTTGACATCTCCTATCAGCTTGTTCGAGATCGCCACGTCGCCTGCACTCCTTGCAATGGCACTTTCTGATACTCCGATTTGAACCCTATCCGTTTCCTTATTCGTAGCCATCCCCCGGAGCCCCGTGTAAAGGTCTTTAAAGGCAGTAAATTTGTCCAGAAAGGCCAGTTCGATCCTTCCGGTCGGACCATTCCGCTGCTTTCCGATGATGACCTCGGCCTTTCCGCGATTGGGATTATCTTCAGAACGATTGTAGACTTCATCCCGATAGATGAAGAGGATGAGGTCCGCATCCTGTTCAATGGCTCCCGATTCCCGGAGGTCTGACATCTGGGGCCTCTTATCCTCTCGTGATTCCGATCTCCGGCTGAGCTGAGAAACCGCGATCACCGGGAGATTCAGCTCCTTGGCAAGGGCCTTGAGGGAACGGGAGATTTCAGAGATCTCCTGCTGCCGGTTTTCGATCATGGTTCTTCCCCTCATGAGCTGGAGGTAGTCGACGATGAGCATGCCCAACCCATGTTCCCCCTTGAGGCGTCGGGCCTTGGCCCGCAATTCAAGAATGGTGAGGGCGGGTGTGTCATCGATGAAGATGGGGGCATCGGAGAGGTTCCCTGCGGCGAGGGTCAGTTTGGGCCAATCACTCTCCGACAGAAAGCCTGTCCGGATCCGAGTCCCTTCGACCTGGGCTTCGGAGCAGAGCATCCGAAGAACGAGCTGTTCTTTCGACATCTCAAGGGAGAAGATCGCAACAGGAACCCTTTTCTCAATCGCCGCATACTGGGCGATATTGAGACAGAGGGCTGTCTTTCCCATGCTGGGCCTTCCGGCAACGATGATGAGGTCAGAGGGTTGAAAGCCGGCCGTGTATCAGATCGAGATCTTTAAACCCGGAAGGAATCCCCGTGATCATCTCTTTCTTCTCATAGAGTTTTTCGAGGGTTTTGAAGCTGCTCTTCACGATCTCCCGGATCGGATAGAAAGAGGGTCTCACCCTGTTTTCGGCGATCTGAAAGATGGCTCGCTCTGCCTCATCGAGAAGTCCCTCCACATCTTGCCGATCCTCGTAGCCTTGGGTGACAATGTCCGTGGCGGTCTCGATCAGTTTTCGAAGGATCGCTTTTTCCTTGACGATGCGGGCATAATATTCAATGTTGGCGGCCGTGGGGATCGTATCGATGAGAGAGGCCACGTAGGAGGCCCCTCCGATCGAATCGAGTTGGTCTTTCTTCCGGAGTTCGTTGGTGAGGGTGATGAGGTCAGCGGGTTCGTCCCTCTCGGAAAGGTCGAGAAGGCTGTTGTAGATCTTTTGATGGGCCTCCCGGTAGAAATCGTCAGGAGTGAGGATCTCCATCACTTTATGGATGGCCCCATTTTCGATGAGAATGCCTCCCAGGACAGACTGCTCCGCCTCAATATTCTGAGGAGGCATTTTGTGGGAGGAGACGTTTTCCTCCTTCATCCTCCATTACTCCTGAACGATCCAGACCTTGAGATTGGCGACGACCTCCGGATGGAGCTTGATCGGAACGGTAAACATGCCCACGCTCTTCAGGGGTTCCTCCAGGTGGATCTTCTTGCGATCGATCTCGAGGCCATTTTCCTTGAGGTAGGCTTCAATATCCATGGAGGTGACCGACCCGAAGAGCTTTCCGCTCTCTCCAACCGACCTGGCAAAGGTACAGGAGAGAGTCTCGATCTCCTGGGCCATTTTCTGGACATCCTTCTTCGTCTTTGCCATGCGATGTTGAACCAGACGTTTCTGATGTTCCAAGGTTTTGATATTTTTTTCCGTGGCCAGGATGGCCTTTTTCTGGGGGATCAGGTAGTTGCGGCCATATCCGTCCGAGACCTTGACCAGATCCCCAGCCTTTCCCAAAGAGGAAACATCTTCCAATAAAATGACTTGCATGGACCACCTCCTAAATGGTCTCATTGCTGATTTGCAATGGATGCTGATGATGAACCGCTCTTAGGACGTTGCCGTGGTGAAGGGCAGAATCGCGATATTGCGCGCCTTTTTGATCGCCGCGGTCACCTCTCTCTGATGCTTCGCACAGTTCCCGGAGATTCGCCGGGGAATGATCTTTCCCCGTTCGGTGATAAAATATCTCAGAACCCTCGGGTTCTTGTAATCGATGTCGAGTTTCTTGTCGGCGCAGAATCGGCAGACCTTCCGCCTCAAAAAAGGTTTTTTCTTTCTGTCGCGTTCCGGGTCTTTCAGTGGGTCTGTTCATTCTTTTCTCCTCTCTCTTGAATCCTTCTTGTCCCTGGCGAAGACAGGATCGCAGGGTTGATTATTCCACCTTTCGAAAATCGGTTGCAATCACCTCAAGGCGGCTGAGATCTCTTCCTTCGGGTGTCTGCCATCGCCGCTGCTGGAGACGACCCTCGACCAGAAGGGATTGACCGCATTGAAAAAAACTGGGCTCTAATTCAGCCAGTTTTCCAATGGCCACAATGTCGACCCGGCTCTTCCTTTCTTCCCCGGAGGCGTCCTCCTGATGGTTGAATTCGAGTGGGAACTGGACCACAGGGGATCCGTCAGGCCGATGGTGGCGCGAAGGGGGCTTTGCCACCCTTCCGGTCAGGATGACATGGTTCTGGAAGACCATCTCCTATGCCTCCTCTACAGGAGTCTCCGTCTCTGGGGGTTCTTCAGGCACGAAGGTCTTCGAGGAGGTATCGTGCTTTTCATCCAATCGCACCGATTGGAACTTGATGACGGCATCCATGACGCGGAAATTTCTCTCTAATTCAGCGAGCAGAGCAGGGGATCCTGAAAAGTGGATGAGATAGTAATGACCTCGGGGCTTCTTCTTGACGATGTAGGCGAGTTTTCGTTTTCCCCAATCCTCAACCTTAAGGATCTCTCCATTGGCCTGGGTGATGATTCCTTTGATCTTTTCGACCGCGGATTGGATCTTTTCGTCTTCGAGATCGGGGTCCAGAATAAAGATGGTTTCATACTTCTTCATCGTTAACCTCCTCACGGATTATAGCCCTAAAACAGCGTTTAGAGCAAGGAGCTAAAAACTCATTATAACAGATCCTTTTCGATTTTTCAATCGGCAGTTATTCTCTGGCAGATTCTCAGGCGTCTCCCTTGACCACACCTGCAATATTGCCCCGGCTGACCTTGACTCTCACCTTGTCGGAGATTTCGACGGTCACCTTGTCATCTCTGATCCCTGTGATCCGGCCGTAGATTCCTCCGCTGGTCATGACCTGATCTCCCTCTTTCAGGTTGCGACAGAAGGCTCCGGTGATCCTTGGCCCGTTTCTGCTGAGGTCGAATGAGCAGAAAATAGAAGACGACGAAGATGAGAATGATGGGCAAGAAACTCATGATCGAAGAGGCGCCTCCTCCGCCACCCCCTGGCGCTGTTCCCATTGCATAAGCTAAACCTGTTCTCCATAGTTCCTCCTTTTTTCCCTGGTCTTCAGGCTGGATGGCTCTGAACCGTTTCTTCCATCTCCAGCCTGCTGGGATGTGATGGGTGTTTTTTATAGAAATCGAGAAGCGTTCCCTTCTGGATGGCTTCCCGGATTTCCTTCATGAAATTCATATAATAAAAAATATTGTGAATAGTATTCAGCCTCGAAGACAAGATCTCCTTCGCCAGATAGAGATGGCGAAGATAGGCCCTGGAATAGTGGCGGCAGGTGTAGCAGGAACACTTTTCGTCAACCGGGCTCTTGTCTTCTGCGTATTGGGCCTGCTTGATCGATATCTTCCCGTCGAGGTAAAGAGCGTTCCAT
Organism: uncultured delta proteobacterium; assembly: GCA_963828805.1. Taxonomy (GTDB): domain Bacteria; phylum Desulfobacterota; class BSN033; order BSN033; family UBA1163; genus CAWHGS01. Next base: position 60,747 of record CAWHGS010000043.1, on the reverse strand, counting down.
TTCGGGCATTTCGTGTGGGAAGAACGCAGTCGAAGAAATCGACTCCGAGCATCACGGCATCGAGGATATCCTCGGGTGTTCCAACCCCCATCAGGTACCGGGGAGCGTCTTCCGGCAGGAGGGGAAGGGTGCCTTCCAGAATCTCGAGCATCACGGATTTGGGCTCACCCACGCTGAGTCCTCCGACAGCAAATCCCTGGAAATCCATCTGGACCAGATCCCTGGCGCTCTCCTTACGGAGGTCCGGATACATTCCTCCCTGGACAATGGCAAAAAGGGCGGGGTCGTCTTCGTCGCCTTGCCTGAAGACATCGTTCTGCCCAACGGGTCGTCCGCTGTGTCGAGGACTTCACATATTCATAGGGAGAAGGGTAGGGGATACATTCGTCGAGGACCATGGCGATGTCAGAACCGAGGGCTCTCTGAATCTCGATCACTCTTTCAGGACTGAGAAAGTGGAGAGAGCCATCGAGATGAGACTGAAAGGTTACTCCCTCCTCGGAAATCTTCCGGAGATCACCGAGACTGAAGATCTGATAGCCTCCGCTGTCGGTCAGAATGGGTCTTTCCCAATGCATGAAGGCATGGAGTCCTCCCAGTCTTCCAATGACTTCATGTCCGGGCCTGAGGTAGAGATGGTAGGTATTTCCCAAGATGGCTTCCACACCCATCTCCACAAGCTCTTCAGGGGTAAGGGATTTGACCGTTCCCTGGGTTCCCACGGGAAGAAAGGCAGGGGTCGAGAAAGAACCATGAGGGGTCTCAATTCTTCCCCAGCCTCGCCTGAGTCAACGGATCCTTTGCCAGTATCTTGAAATGGAAAGCCATAATCTCTCAAAGGGTTTAGGGATTAGGGGTTGGGGATTAGCCAAACCCCAACCCCATCGCCAATCCCTGATCCTTACAAAATCAGCATGGCATCGCCATAGCTGTAAAACCGGTACTTCTGTTTCACGGCCTCCTGATAGGCCTTCATCAAAAGGTCCTTTCCCGCAAAGGCAGAGACCAGCATGATGAGCGTCGATTTGGGCAGATGAAAATTGGTCACCAACCCATCGACCACCCGGAAGCGATAGGGAGGATGGATAAAGAGAGAAGAAAAGTCTTCCCCTGGCTTGACCTGCCCTCCGGATTGCAGAAGGATTCGAGGGCCCTGGTCGTCGTTGTTCCAACGGCAATGACTCTTCCTCCCCTCTGCTTCGTTCGCTCGATCTCCCGGGATGTTTCCTGAGAGATTTCGGTCCACTCAGACTCCATCGAATGGTCCTCCACTTCCTCCGGTCTTTATGCGGTATAAAGGTTCCGGGTCCGACATGGAGCGTAATGGAAGCAATGTCTACTCCCGTTCTCTTTCAATCGACCGGAGCATCTTCTCCGTAAAATGGAGACCTGCCGTGGGCGCGGCAATCGATCCGTCTCTCTCCGCAAAGACGGTCTGATAACGCGTCCTGTCAGGGGGTTCGTCCGCTCGTTTGATATAGGGAGGAAGGGGAATATGTCCAATCCTCTGGAGGATATCCGACACCCCGTCCCGACCTGAGAAACGGATTGTTGCCTTTCCGTTCCTTAATCTCCTTGACCTCTGCATCAACGCCCTGCTCAAAATGAGATTCGGGACCCTCCTGCCTTGTTTCTTATCCCTTTCACCAGGGCCTTCCACTCTCCCGTTCGCCCCATTCCAATGGGGGATGAGAAGAACCTCGCATCTTCCCCCTGTCTCCTTTTTCCCGATGAGCCGGGCCGGAAGGACACGGGTATTATTGATGACCAGGAGGTCCCCCGGGCTGAAGGTATTGGAGAAATCTCCTGAAAAGACCTGTGCTCAATCGTTCCACTTCTTCGGTGGACCACCATTAAGCGGGAAGCTCCCCCTCTCCGAAGGGGGGTACTGGGCGATCAGCGATTTGGGAAGAGGGTAGTCAAATTCTTCGATTTTCATACAAGAATATAAAATAACACAAATTTTATCTATTTTACCAGAGGTCCCCGGAGTGCGACCGGTTTTTTTACAAGAACGGGTTAGAATTCGACCCATTCGGCTGTGCCTATCTTCGCACTTCAGGAGGAGTGTGTATCGCCCCGTTCAGGATTCCCTTGAGCCAATCCCAGTATTTAATATGCTGAAGTGTCGAAGGGTTGACTTTTCGGAGCGCTTCGATTAATTTAGAGGTAAATTTTGAGCGAAGCAGAGGGAGAGGGTGAAAAAGACACTGTATAAAGATGCGGGAGTAGACATCGACAAGGCAGATACCTTTGTCCAGACGATCAAACCGATGGTGGAATCGACCTTTCGGCCCGAGGTGTTGACGAAGATCGGCGGTTTTGCCGGATGCTTCTCCCTCAATCTGGAGCGTTACAAGAAACCGATTCTGGTCTCCTCGACGGACGGAGTCGGGACAAAACTGAAGATTGCCTTCCTGATGGATCGCCATGATACGGTGGGAATCGACCTGGTCGCCATGTGCGTGAATGACATCGTGGTCAGCCGGAGCGAAGCCCCTCTTCTTCCTCGACTATTTTGCAACTTCCCAACTCGATTCGGAAAGGGCAACGAAGGTGGTGAGCGGAATTGTGAAGGGCTGTATGGAAGCGGAATGCTCTCTCATCGGCGGTGAAACGGCCGAAATGCCCGGGCTCTACAAAGAGGGAGAGTACGATCTTGCCGGGTTTGTGGTTGGGATTGTGGAGGATGCTCAGCTGATCGACGGGTCCAGTGTCACCGTCGGAGATAAACTGGTCGGGATTGCCTCGAGCGGACTGCACAGCAATGGCTATTCTTTGGTCCGTAAAATCCTGATCGAACATCATAAGATGAACCTCGACAAGCGGGTTGAAGAGATTGGTGAAGTGTTGGGTGAAGAGCTCCTTAAACCCACCAAGATTTATGTCAAGACGATCCTGAACCTCATCCGGGATTTCAAAATCGGAGGGATTGCTCATATCACCGGCGGAGGCATCACAGGAAATCTTCCCCGAGTGATTCCCAAAGGGTTCGAAGGCCATCATTCGCAAAGGGACCTGGGATATTCCACCCATCTTTTCCTATCTCAAAGAGAGAGGGAATATCCCTGAAGAGGAGATGCTCAGAACCTTCAACAACGGGATCGGGATGATCCTGGTGGTCAGGCCGAAAGAGGTTGACGATATCCTCTCAAGATTGAATAACCTGGGCGAAAAGGCCTCTGTCATCGGTGAGATTGGAAAATCGGAGAAAGAGGGAGAGACGATCGAGTATCTCTGATCCCTATTGAACGGCATTCAGCTTACGCATTCCGTACCCAACGTTCAACCGGCCACCTGTAGTGCTCCGCAAGCAACGGGGCAACATCTTCATTACGATCTCACTTAAGATCGATGAATCGCCAAGACAATGATTATGAAGTCATTGTTTTAGGTTCTGGTCTGGGCGGTCTCATCGCCGGAGCCCTGTTGGCAAAGAAGAGGCATTCGGTTCTTCTCCTCAGGGAGAAGGGATATCAAACGTCCTATCGACGGGACGGATACCGATTTACCCCTTTTTCAAATTTTTCAGAAAAGCGACTGAGACCTTCCCTTCTTCAAGAAATCTGCCCGGGAATTGGGCCTTTCTTTTCTGGAATGGAAATTCGGAAAGGGATATCTCTACGGCAAGAAAGAGATCCTGGAAAGAGACGGGGCAAGGTTCCCTTTCAGGTGATCCTTCCAGAAGTCGAGAATAGACCTTTTTGATGACCCCTCGCTTTTCCGGATGGAATGGAAGAGGGAGTTCCCGGAGAGATGGCTCAAATAGAGACGTTTTATGACGAACTCGGACTTCTTCAGGAGCTTTTGAAGACTCAGAAGAAGAAGGAGGCTTCTCCCTTTTTCCCTGTTGATCAGCCGATCTTTTATCCGGAAGTGGCTATCCTTTTCATCCCTTCCAGAGGCTGGAACAGACGAGAGGCTCTCCTCTTTCTCAAAGGAGTTTAGGGAGTTTATCCAGCTTCAACTGATTTCGTGGGGTAATCTCTTTTCAGATTCCTTTCCGATCTCCTTAGCTGCATACCTCCTGCTCCATGAAGAGCGTGGGGAGTGGGTTTCCTCCATGGATCTTGAAGGATCTGGAGAGGAGAATCCTCGACTCCTTTCTTCAATCCGGGGGAGAGATAGAGGAGATTGAAAAGGCAAAAAGGGTGGAGAAGAGATGGAGAAAGGGATTTACCCTCACCCTGGAAGGGGATCGGAGGGTATTTCGAAGTCAGATTTCTTATTCTCAATTCCCCTCTTCACTCCTTTTCGAGATCTTTTTGGGAAAGAGTGGAAAACCCGTTATCCAGATGGCTGGAGAGGATTCAGCCCCGGTATATCCTTTTCCCTTGTTTTTTTGGAATCCGCGAAAAGGTCGTTCCGGTTGGAATGAGGGACCTGCTGGTATCGATTCTCGATCTTGAAAAACCCTATGAAGAAGGGAATGTCCTTTTCCTCAGCCTCAGTCCGAGAGGAGATGAGAGGGCGGCTCCTGAGGGACGCAGGGCGCTGACGGTCCAGAGCCTGGTTCCATTCAGGAGCTGGACCCAGGTGTCTTTGGCCCATCAAGAATCGATCATGAATCATTTGAACCATCTCATCCCTTTTTTGGAGCCATACCTCGATTTCACCGATTTTGAATGGGCCAGCGAACAGACCGGCCGATGGTCTTATCCTCATTATCCTCTACGAGACACCGGTGCCATTCAACTGGAGGGAAGGGGTCGATCCCACCCGTTTATCGAGAGATCTCTATTTCATCGGAAAAGAGAACTTTCCCTACCTGGGTCTGGAGGGTGAGGTCTTGAGCGGCCTGATGGTCGGCGAAGCAGATTTTGAAGAAGTATTCATGACGCTTTCGTTTTTGACGGTTCAAGATCCTTACCCTGTCAGCTCGTCTTCTATTTAAAAGCACGTTCTTTTCTTGACAAACCTACCGTCGCTTCGGTATGATGGCAGTCCATGGAAGAATCAAAGCTTCATCATAAGTCCTCCGTCGTCGAAAACAGGCCGCTCTGCACCGATCATTACCTTCTGGTCATGAGGGATGAACGAGCTTGCCCGAGCTGACCCTGCCAGGCCAATTCGTCAACCTGCAGATCAACAACAGGGAAGAACTTCTGCTTCGAAGGCCCTTCAGCATTGCGAGAACCCATCCGGAGCAGTCCTCCGTATGAGATTGTCTATCGAATCGTGGGGAAGGGAACAGCAGCAATGAAAGGCCTGAAACCCGGAGATACCGTAGATCTCCTGGGCCCCCTGGGAAAGGGATTTCATCTCCCCGAAGACCCGATAGAACTGCCTTCTGATCGGAGGAGGGGTGGGCATTAGCGCCTCTGTGGGGCCTGGCGGATCGATTGTCTCAGAACAGAAACAGGATCATCGCTCTTCTGGGGTTTCGGTCTTCTGATCCTGATTTGGCATCGATGTCTTCCGAGAGATATGGCGCCGAGATCGATCGTGACGACAGACGATGGTTCATTACGGGTTAAAGGGTTTTGTCAGTGACCATCTGGAAGAGATGTTAAAACGAGAGATCGATCGCGTCTATGTATGCGGACCTCCTCTGATGCTCAAGGCGGTCATCCCCATGATCCGAGAGAGCCCATATCAAGGGCGAGGTCTCTGTCGAAGAAAAGATGGGCTGTGGTTATGGGGTCTGCCTGTCCTGTGTCGTTAATGTCAGGAAGAATGGGGTGATCGAAAAACAGAGGGTCTGCACCGAGGGGCCTGTTTTTGATTTAGAGGAAATGGTACTGGACGATGAAACCTGATCTCAGTGTCACGCTCTGTGGCATCAAGATGAAGAATCCGATCGTGACCGCCTCAGGAACCTCGCGGCTATGGACAGGAACTTGCCCAACTCTATGATCTGAACGTGCTGGGGGCTTTTACGGCCAAGAGCATCACCCTGGAAAAACGGGCAGGCAATCCAAATCCAAGGATCGCCGAGTGTGTGTCAGGGATCCTGAATTCCATCGGGATCCAGAGCCAGGGGGTTAGACATTTCATCGAGCACGATCTGCCTATTTTAAGAGAATGCGGATGTTCCTGTCATTGTCAGCATTTCAGGAAACTACGTAGAGGATTATCCCAAGCTGGCTGCCCTCCTTGACCGGGAGGAAGGGCATTTCAGCCATTGAACTGAATATCTCATGCCCCAACCTGGAGATGGGAGGATGCAGTCTTGGCGCTGATCCTGAGGTGGCGGGTCGGATTGTTCGCCTGGTGAAGGCAAGCACCCAGACTCCCTGTGATTGCAAAGCTGACCCCGAATGTCAGTGACATCACGTTGATTGCCACGAAGCGTTGAAAAGAACGGGGCCGATGCCCTTACCCTGATCAATACCCTAGCAGGAATGGCCATCGACATCCAGACTCAACGGCCGAAGCTCGGGAATGTGATCGGAGGGCTTTCCGGTCCGGCCATTAAGCCTGTTGCCATCAAAATGGTGTGGGATGTCTACAGGACCGTTCGCGATCCCGATCATCGGCATGGGCGGGGTCATGACCTGGGAGGATGCCATCGAATTCATCCTGGCAGGCGCCACCGCTGTTGGCGTTGGCACGGCCCTGCTTAGAGACCCCTGGGTCGTTTTTGAGATCATCGATGGCATAGAAAAGTATATGGAGGCAAAAGGGATCACGTGCCTCGATGAGATCCGGGGAAAAGTCAAAGTGGACCGGAGGAAGTCTTAGACATCGCAAAAGTCAACGAACTGACTCATCTCCATAGGTCAATCCTGCCTTGCTGGAGTCTGCGTTCAGTTCTCGACTTTAAATGAGCGGAAATCCAAGGACCTTCTGAAATTGACACATAGCGATCATCTGAACTAATTCATGACACGGTTCCGGATAACGGTTTAGAGTGACAATTATGAGAGAAAGGAGAGGATGAGGTGGTGACTTTCATTATTCTCATTGTCATCGTCGCTGGATTGGTTTTCTATGTGATCGGCCTCTACAATGGACTGGTGCGGGGCCGGAACGAGGTGAAGAGCGCCTGGAGCTCCATTGACGTCACGCTCAAACGCCGGTACGACCTGATCCCCAACCTGGTCGAAACCGTCAAGGGCTATGCAGCCCACGAGAGGCAGACACTCGAGGCTGTCGTCAAGGCGCGGCAGCAGGCCATCAGCTTCACCGGGAGCATCGAAGACCGGGCGAAGGTCGAGAACGTCCTGACCCAAACCCTGCGCTCGCTGTTTGCCGTTGCCGAGGCCTACCCGGATCTGAAGGCGAATCAGAATTTCCTTGCCCTGCAGGAGGAACTGGCCACGACCGAAAACAAGATCGGCTTTGCGCGGCAGTACTACAACGACATGGCCAAGCAGTACAAGAACCGGATCGAGGTATTCCCGAGCAATATCGTTGCCGGAATGTTCAACTTCCAGGCGGAGCCGTTCTTCCAGCTGGAGTCTGCCCAGGAGCGGGTTGCTCCCCAGGTCAAGTTTCAGTAAACAACATGCAGCGGCGTTCGTGCAGGGGCCGACCATTGAAAAGCATGTCAGCGGAGTGAGTGATAGCGACGAGGCAATCTTCCGATGGATGATTCGCTTCCGGCATGCGCGAATGACACATCGTCGGAGATCGAAACTCATTAAGATCGTTCATTTCGGAAAGGGGGATCTATGTTTGATACCGTTCGGAACATTGGTTGGTCGATGGTTTTTTCGTTCATCGGGGGCCTGATCGGCATGGTGCTCGTGCTGATCGCCTCCCTGATCGTCCCGGCGCTGATTAACCGGCTGACCCCGGATATCGATGAGCACAAAGAGATTGTCCGCGGGAACACGGCCGTTGCCGAGTACTATGGTCGGATCGTGGGAGCCGTCATTCTCGGGCTGAGCATTGTTGTGGCGGCTGCAGTGCTGGGCGGTGTGATCGCTGCCCTGCATTGAGCACGAGTAAGGTCACCGGTCTCTGAGATGCAGCGCGACGCATGAGGTTTGATGTGAGTGTTGGCCTCAGTCACGAATCAAGGAAGGTGCGTATGGCGTGGATGATGTGGTGGTCAGCCGTTCTCCTGCTCTGTCTTAGCCCTGTCATTTCGTGGGCACGGGGGGGCGGAGGGTGTTTGGCAGAGGGTACGCTCGTTTCGACCCCGGATGGATCGGTTGCCATCGAAAGGCTGAAGAAGGGAGACACCGTCTGGAGCGTCGTGGAGGGGAGGCTGAAGAGGGCCGAAGTCCAGGCGCTGACGGCGGTGGAGCCAGAGGAATTTCTGGAAGTTTCGGCTTCCGGGTCGAGACTGGAGGTTACTGCCGAACATCTGTTGATGGTGGGCCGGGGCGAATACCGACTCGCGGATCGGCTCAAGCAAGGGCGACACGGTTTTCGAAATGCGAAATGGACGCCTCCGCGCCAGCCCAGGTTCTGTCGGTCCGCCGGATGGCCGCAAGGCGGCCGGCTTATAACCTGCTCGTCAGCCCTGGCGGGACGTTTGTTACAGAGGGGCTCGTTGTTCATAACAAAGGGTGTTTTCTGCCGGATAGCCGGATTCTCAGGCCAGACGGAACAGAATCACCAATCAGTGCCCTCAGGCCGGGGGACGACGCTCCTGGCCTTTAAGCCTGGAGGGCGCATGGTTCAGGCAAGGGTGCGGGAGATCGTTCGTCTCAAGGTCGACGAATACTTTCTCCTTAAGACAGACCAGACAACGCTTCGGGTCACGGCCGAGCACCCCTTTTATGTTGGACATGGCACGTTCAAGACCGTTGAAGCGCTCAAAGAGGGGGATACGGTTTTTACTTGGGACGGACAAGTGGCTTGCCGAGCAGCGGATTGTCTCATTGCAAAAAGTCCATGAGCAAGTGGAGGTCTTTAACCTCCAGACCGATCACCCTAACACCTTTTTCGCGGGCCAACTTGCCGTTCACAACAAGGGCGGAGGAGGGGGGTGCTTCCCAGCCGGCACAAAGATTGCGACACCCCATGGAACGGTTTCCATTGAGACACTCGCATCGGGTGATGAGGTTCTTGCGGTTGACACCGAAGGTCATACCGTCCGGACCACTGTGAAAGTCCTCTTTATCAGCAAAAGCCCTGTCATGCAGATCAGGACGGGCGAAGAGGTCCTGGCTGCCACAGAGGAGCACCCTGTAAGCATTGGAAGAGGAAGGTTCAGACAGGCCGGGGAACTCCGGCCGGGAGACCGAATCCTGAAGTGGAAGGACGGCAGGCTGGTTGAAAGGAAGGTGCATGGCATCTCCCATCCGGTAGGTGATGAGTTGGTCTTCAACCTCCAGGTGGAAGCGCCCAATACATTCATAGCGGATGGGATCGTTGTCCACAACAAGGGAGGCGGGTGCTTCCCGGCAGGGACCCCGATCTGTACCCCGAAGGGCGAAACTGCGATTGAGAAGCTCTCCCCGGGGGAGCCGGTTCTTGCGCTGGACTCTCAGGGCCAGAGGTTGGAGACGCGGGTTGAGAAGATCTTCGATACCCGCTCGCTCGTGCTTGCCGTCGAAACGGATCGTGGCTGCCTAAGGACCACGACAGACCATCCCGTGGGGCTACTGGGCGGAGGGTTTATCCCGGCTGGCAGGCTCCGGCCCGGGCAGAAGGTTCTTAATTGGAATGACGGCGAAGTGCGGTCCGCAACAGTCCTTCGGACCCAACTGGGGGAAAAGGAAGAACCGGTCTACAACCTCAGTGTCGGATCGCCCAATACCTTTTTGGCGGCAAACTTTGTGACCCACAACAAGGGGGGAAGTTCCAGTTCCAGTCGTTCCAGTTCCAGCAGTGGCGGGGGTCGGTGAAGGTGGTTCATCTTGGTTTGTTTTCTGGGCTTTTCATTCTTGTCTTCTTCGATAATATTTATTGCCTTATGGAGAGCAAGTAGGAAGAGCAAGAAGAGCGAAAACCTTGATTTTGTTTATGACAGAAACAAGGTAGTCCCCGAAGGCTGGGAAGACCGAAAAGCTACTGATTTTCCTCGGTCAGCAGGATTCCTCGGTCAAGCCCGAGGAATTGCGGAAGCTGGCCGATTCCACTTTTCGAAAGCTCCAGGAGTGCTGGCAGGCCCGGAAGTATGAGCCCATGAAGCCCCTCATGATGCCGGACCTGTTCAACCAGCACACGGCCCAGTTAAGTGGAATGGTTGCGAACCACGAGATCAACCGGATCGAGAACCTCAAGGTGGAATACATCGACCTGGTCAACGTCCGGTACACGGAGAAGCCGGATCAGCGGGAGTTCACAGCCCTGATTACTGCATCGGCGAGAGACTACTATGTGGACGACAGGAGCGGAAAATTCCTGCGAGGCGACAAGGCGCCGGCCCGTTTCCAGGAGTTCTGGACCTTCCACCGGGTTGGCGACCGAGTGGCTTCTGCGGGAGATCGAGCAGGCCGGAGAATCCGATATGCTCAAGGAAGAGAACTTCGCCGAGATGCTGACCGATGACACCGTCAAGGGGATCTACGGAGAGGTGGCCGAAAAGAAAGGGGAAGCAGGACCCTGGCTGGAGAAGGAAACCGAGGAGAAGGCAACCCGCATCGAGCGCATGCTGAACTTCCTTGTGCAGACCGATAGACTCTGGGACCGGAACCAGATGCTTGAACGGGCCCGGGAGGTCTTCATGAGAGTCTACCTGACCAAAGAATCCGGAGACCCGGATAAGGTGCCTGCAGCCGATCTATTCCCGAAGGTGACCGAGCACCTTCGTCAACAGATTCAGCAGTGGAGGAAGGATGGGCGAAGGGTTGAGTACCGCAATCTCTGCGTGCGAAAGGCTGAGCTGATCCTGGTGCGGAATTTCGCCGATAACTCCAAAGACGAATACACGGTGAGAATCAGCGCCCACGCCCAGAGGATTTTCTACGAAGGCGACAAGCTCAGGGATCAGCAGGAATACGTAACTCCTTTCGAGGAGTATTGGACCTTCGGACGGCTGGATAATCAGTGGAAACTGAAAGAAGTGTTGCCTCCCTGCCGCCGGGAAGAAGATGGTTACCATGGAGAACGTGGACGAAGAGAGCAGCGCAGGACAGATGCAGTGGTACTACCGCCAGTCCCGAGCCAAATAACGTCTCTGCATGATGCGCCGACCCCTGCGGTGAGACGCCTGGGGAATCGCTGCCCAAGGCCGGGAACGGTGGAGACGTGGACTGGTTACTTCAGGATCAGGGCATGGGATGGAATAAATCGTGAAACCATCTCAGAGATCAGGACGTTTACGATTGAATAGCTCGGATGGATTCGCTTGGGGTTCAGGGGATGTATCAATAGTTGCTCTTTCCTACCCGGCACGGCGCCGGTAAAATTCCCTCAGTTCCTTTGATTTCGGGTCCAGGTTTGTGAGACCGTAGCGGATGGCCCAGTCCATGGCCTCTGTGAATTCCTGGACCGTGATTCCCCGTGCAATCTCCGGATATTCAAATGCCTTATACTCAACCCGGTACTGGGCCATGATGTTGATATAGGTGTTCTTGGGAAGGGACTCTGACACCCACCGAGTGAACTCCTCCGTTCCGGCAACCCGGTTGGGCATGACCAGATGCCGGATGATCACCCCACGCCTGGCAACCCCATGGCTATCAAGCTGGAGCACCCCGACCTGCCGGTTCATTTCGATGACCGCCTTTTTTGTTACCTCGGGATAGTCAGAGGCTCCGGCGGAATACTTTTCCGCCTTATCAGGATCCATGTATTTAAAATCGGGTTTGTAGATGTCGACAACGCCGTCGAGCCGTTTCAGTGCTTCGACGCGTTCATAGCCGCTCGTGTTGTACATGATAGGGAGATTCAGTCCCTTCTTTAAGGCAATCCGGATCGCGTTCAGGATGTTGGGCATGACGTGCGTGGGTGTGACCAGGTTGATATTATGGCAACCCTTGCCCTGGAGGTCGAGCATCATCTCGGCAAGGTCTTCATCGCGGATCTCCTTGCCTCTTCCCTCGTGGGCAATGGGCCAGTTCTGGCAGAAGATACAGCGGAGGTTACAGTTGGAGAAGAAGATTGTTCCTGACCCGTTCTGCCCGACCAGGGACATTTCTTCGCCGAAGTGAGGGTGGTGACCGAAGACCACGGGCTTCAGGGGGGCCCTGCAGAAGCCTTTCTCGCCCCTGGCCCGGTTGACCCCGCACTTCCGGGGGCAGAGTTCGCACTTTTCGAAGAGGGCATAGGCTTCCTTGACCTTCTGGCCGAATTTCCCTTCCTTTTCAAGATTTGCATAAGCTGGAATCCATTTTTCGTCCTTTACGGGTTTGGCCTGTAAGCTGGGGAGAGAGAATAGAAGCGAACTTCCGAAAAGAAGAGATCTCTTTATAAACCTGCGGCGTGTGAGGTCCATGCGGGTCACCCATCCATTGAGATATTAGCGAATTATCACCATCTTGTAAAGAGAATTGTAATGGTCTAAAATAGCCTCATGAGCGAGCCACGTTTGACTCCCCGAGTTTCTGCTTTTTCCGGCGTATCGAAGAGAGAGTTTCTGGAGATCTGCGGAAAGGGTATCTGCGCTGTTGCACTCGCTTCGCTCATTCCAAAGGGGACAGGAGCCCAGACTCAGAAGAAGGGACTCGTCAAAACCAAGCTCTCTCCCTACTTCACCCCGCTCAGCGGGGGCGACGTCCGGTGCGACCTCTGTCCGAGGTCCTGCAGGGTATCGAAGGGGAAGAGAGGTTTTTGCCGGGTCCGGGAGAATCGGGACGGGAAATACTACAGCCTGGTTTACGGGAACCCGTGCGCCATTCACCTGGATCCGATCGAGAAGAAGCCGCTCTTTCACGTTCTTCCGGCAACAACTTCTTTCTCGCTCGCCACGGCTGGATGCAACCTCCAGTGCAAGTTCTGCCAGAACTGGGAAATCTCTCAGGCTTCGCCCGAGGACCTGTACAATTACGATGTGCCTCCGGAGCTCGTCATCGGCAAGGCCAAAGAGATGGGGGCCCGGTCTGTCGCCTACACCTATGTTGAGCCGATGATCTTTTACGAGTACATGGCGGATATCGGAGAGCTTGCGAAGAGGGCAGGGCTTCTCAATGTCTGCCACTCGAATGGGTTCATCAATCCGGAGCCCCTCCGGAACCTGTGCAGGGTCATGGATGCGGCCAATATCGATCTGAAGGGGTTTACGGATGACTTCTACCGCGATGTCTGCAGCGGGGAACTTCAGCCTGTGCTTGAGACGCTGAAGACCTATAAACGGGAGAAGGTTCATCTTGAGATAACGAATCTGGTGATTCCGACCAAGAATGACGACCTGTCCACCCTGAAGGAGATGTGTGTCTGGATACAGAAGGAATTGGGAGCGGAGACTCCGCTCCATTTCTCCCGTTTCTACCCATTATTTAAGCTGAAAGGCCTCCCCCCAACGCCGGTCTCAACCCTGGAGAAGGCCCGGTCCATCGCTCAATCCGCGGGTCTCGAATATGTTTACATCGGAAACGTGCCGGGCCACGAGGGTGAGAACACCTTCTGCCCGAAGTGCAAGAAAATGGTGATCAAGCGGGCAGGGTACATGGTCGGAGAAGTGAATCTTAAGGAAGGAAAATGTAAGTTCTGCGGTAAACCGATCCCCGGGATCTGGACCTGATTTCGGAATTCAGGTTCCAATTCTCGCTTGCCTTTGGTTTTACCTTCTTTTGGCATCCAGTAAACTGATAAGCCCCATCCTCAACCATGAATGAATGTTCCGTTCCGGTTTCTTTTAGGAAAAGCGATTTTAGGGTTGAAAAGTGCATTTATAAATGGGTTATATAATAAAATCTTCACTGTGAGGGGTAAAAATGTCAAGAGTATGTGAAATCTGTGGAAAAGGACCTGTTTTTGGCCACAACGTGAGCCATGCCAACAACAAAACGAGAAGGGTGTGGAATCCTAATCTTCACAAGGTAAAGGCAACGAAGGAAGGAAGGACCATCGGAATGAGGGTCTGTTCCCGCTGCATCCGATCTGGAAAGGTCACGAAGGCTTAATCCTTCCGCTTTTACGTCCTCATCCGCTCAACCCGATGAACCCCCTTAATTTTTTCGAGACCCTTGATCACCTTCTTCAGGTGACTTAGATCTCGAATTTCGACTTCAAAGGTTCCGATCGCCCTTCTCTCCTCCGTCGTGTCCACCCTTGCATTGGTAATATTGGCTTCATTGGAAGACATGGAGGAGCTGATTTCCGCAAGAAGGCCTTTCTTGTCTTCAGAAAAGACACGAATCCGGACGGGATAACTATATTCCTTCGTCGAATCCCATTCGACTTCAACCTTTCGATTGGGATCATCGTCCAGGGTATTCGGACAATCAGCCGCATGGATGGTCACTCCCCTGCCGCGGGTGATGAACCCAATGACCTTGTCTCCTGGAAGAGGATTGCAGCATCCGGCATAACGGACCATCACATTGTCGACTCCCTTGATGAGGAGGGCATCCTTCGGATCCGCGGGTGAACTTCTGAAGGATGCGCTTGAGCCTCCCTTCCTCCTGTTGCTTCTGTTGTTCCAGCTTCTCCTGGGGAATGATCTTTCCGATGATCTGATTGGCCGTTATCTTTCCGTAACCGACTGCTGCGATGAGGTCCTCCACACCCTGGAAACTGAATTCAGTCGCCACCTTGGCGAGGTCGCCTGATTTCATCAATTTGGCCTGCTGGAGGTCATATTTCCGGAGCTCCTTTTCGAGGATTTCTTTTCCGAGAGCGATCGATTTTTCCCGCTCCTCCGTTTTGAACCACTGGCGGATTTTGGTTTTGGCCCGGGAGGTCTTGACGATTTTTGAGCCAGTCCTTGCTCGGTTTCTGATTGGGAGAGGTGAGAATCTCGATCGTATCTCCGCTCCTTAATTCATATTTGAGGGGAACGATCTTTCCATTGACCTTTGCTCCCATGACAGTGATTGCCCACATCCGAATGAATGCTGTAAGCGAAATCGACCGGGGTCGCGCCCAGTGGAAACTGTTTCACGGATCCCTTCGGAGTGAAGATGTAGACTTCATTCGGGAAAAGGTCGACCTTGACGCTCTCGATAAACTCCGCGTCATCCTTCAAATCATGCTGCCATTCGAGGAGCTGCCTCAGCCACGTAAACCGCTTGTCATCCGCCTCCTCCACTTCCTTTCCCTTCCTTATACTTCCAGTGGGCGGCAATGCCTTCCTCGGCAATCCTGTGCATCTCATGGGTCCGGATCTGGATCTCGATCCTTTCCCCATACGGCCCGATGACAGAGGTGTGGAGCGATTGGTACATATTCTCTTTGGGCAGGCCGACATAGTCCTTGAATTTTCCGGGGATGGGCTTCCAGATGGAATGGATGATTCCCAGGACGTCATAGCAATCCTTGATCGTATTGACGACGACCCGGAAGGCGGTGATATCATAGACCTGATCGAAATCGATGTTCTGGTCCCGCATCTTCTCAAAGATGCTGTAGATCTGCTTTAGGCGACCCGATCACTTCTCCTTCGATGTGGTTCTCATAAAGCTTTTTCATCAGGTTCTTTTCACTTCATCGATATAACTGGACCTTTCCTTCTCTTTCTTGGCGATCTTACGCTGGATATCCTCATAGATATCCGGATGGAGGTAACGAAAGGCCAGGTCCTGCAGTTCCGATTTGATCCAGTCGATCCCGAGACGGTTGGCGATGGGGGCGTAGATATCGAGGGTCTCCTGGGCGATCTCCGCCTGTTTTTCAGGAGGAGTGATACTGGAGGGTCCGCATGTTGTGGAGCCGGTCAGCCAGCTTGATCAGGATCACCCGGATGTCCTTCACCATGGCGAGAATCATCTTCCTGAAATTCTCTGCCTGGCCTTCTTCAGGGGACCGGAGGGAGATCTTGCTGATCTTTGTCAGTCCATCGACCAGCTGGGCAACTTCTTCTCCGAAGTTTTCCTGAATATCCTTGAGGGTGGTGAGGGTATCCTCCACCGTGTCGTGGAGAAGCCCGGTGGCCACACTGGCAGCATCGAGTTTCATCTGGGTCAAGATGCCGGTGACTTCCAGGGGATGGATGAGATAGGGCTCTCCGGAGAGTCGCACCTGGCCGATATGGACCTTTGCAGAGAAGACATAGGCCTTGCGGATAAGGTCGACGTCTGCATTCGGGTTGTAGGAAAGGACCCGGTCTACAATGTCATTGATTCTTAGCATCTCACCTTCATCTTACTATAACTATCGGAAAATTCAAGGGGGATTGCCTTTTGACAAGGAAGGATATGCAATCTATAATGATAATGACTTAAGGGGCCAAGGGTTCAAGGGTTCGAGATTTGTTGGAGCAAATATTACTTGCTCTAAGCCCTTTGCCCTATGCGGGATTGAGGATGGCTCACTGGGAAAAGGAAATACGCAGCTTGATGGGAAAGGCGATTCACCGCTATGGGTTGATCCAGGACGGGGACCGGATCCTGGTGGGAGTGTCGGGAGGGAAGGATAGCCTCTCTCTGCTCCATCTCCTCCATGAACGGAGAAAGCGGGTCGCCATCACCTATGAGTTGATCCCGGTCCATATCGACATGGGCTTCGGTTCGGGGCGGCA
Source organism: uncultured delta proteobacterium (assembly GCA_963828805.1). Lineage (GTDB taxonomy): Bacteria > Desulfobacterota > BSN033 > BSN033 > UBA1163 > CAWHGS01. The sequence continues at coordinate 44,285 of CAWHGS010000043.1, read as the reverse complement.
GGAGTCACTAAGGGAGTTTTTTGAGACAAGGGGTTTGTCTTACCATTTCGAGGAGACGCAAATCGGAAAACTTGCCCACAGCCGCGAGAACCGGGAGAACCCCTGCTTCCTCTGCTCCTGGGAGAGAAGGAAGCTGATTTTCAAGACCGCGCGCAGTCTCCAGTGTAATAAAATCGCGTTTGGACATCATAAGGACGATATCATCGAAACCTTTCTCCTCAACCTCTTTTACAGTGCTCAAATCAGCACCATGCTTCCCATGCAAACGATGTTTAAGGGAGAGATGACGATCATTCGTCCCCTGGCCCTGATTGAGGAGAAGAAGATCGCGCGGTTTGCCCGAAAGATGGAGTTACCTGTCGTTCCGAGCGGGTGCCCGAGCTCCGGAAGCACGAAGCGGAAGGAGATAAAGGAGCTGATCGCCACGCTGGAAAGGAAGAACACAAAGATAAAAGGCAATATTTTCCGGTCTCTCTCCAATGTCAAACTGGACTACCTGTATATGGACGTTGAGAAATGAAACGTGTCTGCGGTTTCCAGCCTTTAAGGTTGCCCGAAGAGGGATTGGCTATGCCCCCCAGGGGAGACAGCTCTTTCCCAAGATGACCGTGCTGGAAAACCTGAAAACAGGCATGAAGGACCCATCGGATATGGGTTCGTTAGAGGGGATTTTCGACCTCTTTCCTGTGCTTCGGGAAAGGTTGGGTCAGCTGGCCGGGACCCTGAGCGGCGGAGAACAGCAGGCCCTTGCCATCTCAAGGGCCCTGGTGAAGAAGCCGGACATCCTTTTATTGGATGAGCCCACAACGGGTTTGATGCCCATTTTTGTATCCAAGTTATTGGAGATCATCAGGAAGCTGAACGAACAGGGGATAGCGATCATTTTGGTGGAGGAGAAGATCCCCTTTGCCCTGTCCCTGGCCCACCGCGTCTATTTCATGGTAAAGGGAAAGATCGAATTCCATGCCCCGGCCGAAGAGGTCCAGGGGAAAAAGGATGTCCTGATTCGTTACCTCGGTGTTGAGGTGTGAAAAATAGCACAGCGCATAGGGTAAGTACACGAAACAAAAAAATAAAGTCTAAACCAAAAGTAGGGTGGGTTAAGCGTAGCGAACCCACCGATACCATTACTATTGTATCAAGCATTCCTCAAGAAAGACTCCTTAACACATCCCAATTGCTTTTATATACTCGCGTCATAAGTACAATAATATATAATGTTCCCTCATGCGCGCCTGATCTGCGCTGAAATCCCAAGACCAGGATTCAATCTGCGTTGGACGATAATATCGGAATTAAGGTATAATAATAAAATGAAAATCGAATGGGACCCGAAGAAGGCCAGGTTAAACTTACGAAAACACAAAGTCTCGTTCGAGGAAGCCGCAACAGCCATGAGTGACCCTATGGCGGCAACAGGTGCTGATCCGGATCACTCGATTACCGAAGATCGATATATCACCTTCGGAGTCTCAGACCGAGGTCGGTTGCTGGTGGTGGCTCACACTGAGGAAGATGAAACGATTCGAATCATAAGTGCTCGTTTAGCGAGCAAAGGAGAGCGAAAACTATATGAAGAAGGCTAAACAAAGAGATAAAGACGAATTACGTGCCGAGTACAAACGGTCGGACTTTCCCAAGGGGCTCGTGCGGGGCAAGTATGCCGAACGTCTCCGTGAATCATCAAACGTTGTTGTACTTAAACCGGAAGTCGCTCAAGCTTTCCCAAATCAAGAAGCTGTGAATAGTGCCCTGCTGTCGCTAATCCAAATTGCGAAAAAAACTACACGCCTGACAAATCGTTCGAGCGGACGCGCGAAAAAGTGCATACCGGTTAGCTCACCGATAGGTCCACATTGGCTTCAGGAGGAGACTCGCAATGGGAAAAGCCATTTACGAAAAGAAGAACCGAATTGCGTATGTCACGCTAAATCGGCCCGACGCGCTGAATGCCCTGGATGACGAGATGAATGACGAGCTCTGGGCTATCTGGCGGGATTTCAATGACGATCCCTCCGTAGATGTTGCAATCCTGACCGGCGCAGGTAAAGCCTTTTGCGCGGGCGCCGACCTCAAGACGTTTATTCCGAAATGGGAGCACGCCAATATGCTGGACGCCCGCCGCAACGCAGCCCGCGGCATTGGCGGAGGCATCACGCGTGGTCAGCATCGAATGACGAAGCCGATCATCGCAGCGATCAACGGTCACGCGATCGGCGGCGGATTCGAGCTGGCTCTGGCTTGTGACATCCGCGTCGCCGCGGACTCTGCAAAGTTCGGGGTGTTCGAGGTGCGCCAGGGGTTGCATCAAGGCGACGGAGGCCTGGTTCGCCTCGTGGCCATCGCGGGTGTAGCCGTGGCGCTGGAACTGACGCTTACGGGTCGGGAGGTACTTGCAGATGAAGCCTTTCGGTTTGGTCTTGTTAACAAAGTTGTTCCCGCCGAGCAGGTTCTGTCCGCCGCGGAAACCTACGCGAACATGATCCTTGGAAACAGCCAGCAAGCGATACGCTCCGCAAAGGAAACGGTGCTCGATATCATCGGTCGGCCACTGGACGACGCTCTGCGCCTTGAAACAATCAACGGCTATTCGAGTGTTGGTGACTTTAGTGAAGTCAGGGAACGGCTTGCTAAGTTCTTCAACAAGGACAAATAAGCCTAACAAACGCTTCGAGCAGAAATCACAAGAGCGGGATTCAGCTCAACTCCGCGTTATCGCGGCAAGAGCTTGGCGTATCTTGAACGCTGAAAGCCCTTCTTCCTTATTTCACCCCGCCTTTCCAAAGAGATCTTTAGGGTCTCGGAAGACGGAAACCCGGACGCCAAAAAATCTCTTGACAAAATATTCCAAATTAAGTATACGTTAACTCAATTGTGAAATAGTTAACCCAACCGGAATGGAGAAGGAGGGCTTAACTGGCTTGGAAGAGATCGGGAAAAAACTGAAGGCCTTCCGGTTGGCGAACGGGATGACGCTGAAGCAACTGGCCCTGAAGGCGGGTTGCACGGACGCGTATCTCTCGCAGCTCGAGCGGGGCCGCGCCAATCCCTCGATCACCACCTTGAAAAAGATCGCCCAGGCGCTCCAGGTGAAGGTGGTTGATTTTTTTCTCGAATCGGAGCGGGAAGAGAACGATGTGGTCCTTAACGAAAAGGAGAGGGTGAACATCAATTTCAAGCAGGGGGATGCGAAAATCCAGATGCTCGTCCGGAACATTCAGAACAAGCGGATGCAACCCTTTTATACGACGATTGAGCCGGGGGGAGGGTCGAAAGGCGCTTATTCCCATGTCGGCGAGGAATGCGGTATCGTACTTCAGGGAAGATTGGAGATCCATCGGAATGGAAAGGCTTATTCGGTGGGGAAGAACGAGAGCTTTTACTTCACGTCCCAGGAGCCCCATAGCTGGTCCAACCCGGGAAAGAAGAAAACGGTGGTGATCTGGGTGGTGAGTCCGCCGACGTTTTAGTGAAGGATCCATTGAAGAAGGGGGGTGAAAACCTTAGAGTTTGTTGATGGATGCGTTTCTGATGTCGCGAGAGGTCATTTCAAAGAGAAGGAAAGGAGGAGAAAATGGATAAAGGGATCAAAATAGCAATTTTAGTGGCCTGTATGAGTCTTTTCGTCGTTTTGGGCTTAGGATTGAACGGATCCCAGTTGGCCTACGGCCAGACGAATATACGCTTCAGCACATGGCACGTGCCCGTGGGCTATGAGGTCAAGACCGTCTGGGAACCGATGCTGGAGACATTGAAAGAAGAAGAGCAATGGACAAAATTACCTATACCATGTATTCCGGAGGTGCCCTGGGCAAGGGCCCGGAGCATTATGACATCGTCGCAAAGGGTCTTTCGGATATGGGGTACTTTACGGCCACCTGGACCCCGGTCGATTTCCCCTGACGGATGTCCTCTCCTTGGCCGCCTGGGTGGACGGTAAGGACATCGCAACTGAAATCGGGAATGCCATGTACAAGCGTGTCCTGCATCAGGAGTTCCAGGGTGTGAAGATGGTCGAACTGAACGGGTGCATCCAGGCCTTTATCTGGACCAAAAAGCCTGTGAAGAACCCTGGAGGATGTGAAGGGCATGAAGATCAGGACTCCCGGGGGGCACCAGACCAACTACCTCAAGGCCCTTGGGGCGGAACCGATCTTCATGCCGCTCGGCGATGTCTATATGGCGATGGAGACAGGAACCATCGATGGGATCTGTACCTGCCCGCCGCTTGATCCTCTCTTTTAAACTCAATGAAGTGGCCAAACATGCCGTGGTCATGACCTTCGGCTGTGTGTCCGAGGGCGTGATCATGAACGACAATAGCTGGAAGAAGACTCCGGATGACCTGAAACCGATGATTGATGAAGTCTGCCACAACCCGTTCCACACCACCGGTGGATTGAACCGGGAAGTCTACAAGAAAATGATGAAAGAGATCACGGATAAGAAGGTGGAACTCTATAACCTGCCTTCCAGGAAGCGGAGCGATGGTATGAGAGGTTCAGAGATGTGACAAGGAAATGGGTGACCGATTTGGAGGGTAAAGGGCTTAAGGCGAAAGAGGTCGTAAAGGCGTATAACGAGGAATGCGAGAAGCGAGGGGTGAAAGTAGTTGCCTTCCCGCCGGAGTGGAAATAGACTATTCGAATGGAGAGCCCGCATTGGGATGGTTTGAACAACGGTCCGGAGAGAAGAGAATTGGCGTGGAGATAAATTCAGAACGGGGTTCAGCGGCTCAATTTGTATGTGAGTGTTGTTGGGATGACTCTCCTCATTCCGCTGATGCTGCTCACCACAGGGGATATCCTGGGCCGAGACTTTTTTAGCAAGACCATTCCAGGAACGCTTTGAGATTTCCGAGTATATCCTCGCTGTCTTCATCCTGCTGGGTGCTGCCTATACCCAGCAGGTGAAGGGGCATGTGGGGGTTCGATTTTGTCACGTCGAGGCTATCTCCACGGGTTCGAACCTTCTGCGAGATCCTCACCACCCTGCTCAGCCTTTTCATTATTGCCATCGTCATCTGGCAGGGGTTTCTTGGAGGGCATCGGGGAAAAGACGGTTTCAGACATGCTGAGAATCCCCCAGTATCCTTTCAGACTGCTCGTTTCGATCGGAGGCTTCCTGCTCTGGCTCGAACTTCTGTTTGATCTGGTCAATTCTATTGGAAAACTTTCAGGGAGGGAAAAGTGAACCCGATTACCATCGGAATCCTGGGGAGCGCTCTGCTCGTTTTTCTTATTGTTCCTCGGGATGCCCATTGCCTTTGTCATGATGTTGGTTGGGTTTTTGGGAATCAGTTATCTGGCCTCTGTCGATGCGGCACTTGCCTGTGGTGGCTAAGACGGTTTATGAGACGGCAGCCCATTATCCCTATACCATCATTCCTCTTTTTATCCTGATGGGGGGGTTTGCGGGCAATGCGGGGATCACCAGGGAACTCTATCAATCCTTTGACAAATGGTTCAGGAAGCTGCCCGGAGGCTTGGGGATTGCGACCATTGCGGCCTGTGCCTGTTTTGCAGCCATTGAGCGGTTCCTCTGTTGCGGCGGCCGCAGCCATGGGAACGATTGCCATTCCCGAGATGAGGCGGTTCAATTATGCGCCGAAACTTGCCACAGGAATCGTTGCTGCAGGCGGAACCCTCAGCTTTCTCATCCCGCCCAGCCTTGGATTTGTGGTCTACGGAATGCTCACGGAGCAATCCATCGGAAAGCTTTTGATTTCAGGCATTCTTCCCGGGATTCTTCTCTCCGCTGGCCTTCATTGTCATCATTGTGGTCTGAAGTGAAAATGGATCCGAGTCTGGCTCCAGCCACTCCCGGTGAGGTGAGCTGGAAGGAGAAGCTACTGGCCTTCTCAGGGGTGTGGGAGACCTTGCTCGTCTTTTTCCTGGTCATGGGAGGAATCTACTTGGGGTTTATCAACCCCACCGAGGCCGGCGCCATCGGAGCCACGGCCCTTTTCGTCATGGCCTTGTTAAAAAGAAGACTGACCTTAAAGAATCTTACGGCTTCCCTTCTTGAGGCGGTTCGAATTTCCGTGCTTGTCCTTTTCCTTGTGGCAGGGGCCAATGTCTTCAGCTATTTTCTCGCCCTTTCGACCATCCCGACGGTGGTCTCCGCCTGGATGGCCAGTCTCGAGGTCTCCCGATATGTCGTCCTTTGGCCATCATTATCGTCATTTATTTGATCCTTGGCTGTTTTTTAGATGCCATATCGATGATGGTCCTGACCATGCCTGTCATTTTCCCCGTTGATTAAGGCCCTCAACTTTGACCCCATCTGGTTTGGTGTGATCTGTGTGATCATGATGGAGGCAGGATTGATTACACCGCCTGTGGGACTCAATGTCTATACCGCTGGCCGGAGTGGCCAAGGATGTTCCCATGGCAGAGATCTTCAAGGGGGCGATTCCCTTTCTCATCGCCATGGTTGCCGTTACAATTATCATTACAATTTTCCCGAAGATCTGCCTCTTCCTCCCCTCCATGATGGGGCGGTAGTGAATAAATCAATCATCAGAAAGGATCGGTTATGGAAGTCAAGAGATTAAAGAACTACATCAATGGGCAGTGGGTGGAATCAAAGACAGCGAAGTGGTTGGAGGTAAAGAATCCGGCAACAGATGAGGTGATTGCCCAGTGCCCGGAGTCCACGGCCAGAAGAGATCGATCAGACCGTGAAGGCCGCCCAGGATGCGTTCTGGAACTGGAGGACGACTCCGCCGCCACGGCGCGCAAAGCTTCTTTTCGATTTTCATGAGAAGCTTCAGAAGCATATCCCCGAGATTGCTGAACTGATCGTGAACGAAAACGGAAAGACCCTGGCCGATGCAAGGGGAGAAATCACCCGGGCCATGGAATATGTCGAGCATGCCTGCGCAGGGCCGGAGCTGATGAAAGGGAGCCACGCAGAGGACGTGGGGACGGGCGTTGACACCCTGTATATCCGGGAGCCCCTCGGACCTTTTGTCTTTCTTCCTCCCTTCAATTTTCCGGCCATGATCGCCCTCTATTATGTCTGGGCCCTTGCTGCCGGCAACACGGCCATCATCAAGGCAAGCCGTCTCTGTCCCATGACCATCACCCGGATCATTGAAATTGGCGAGGAGGTCGATTTCCCGAAGGGAGTGGTCAACCTTCTCCAGGGTTCCGGCAGCGGTGTGGGCGATGCCCTGGTCACCCATCCCGGGACCGTGGGGGTGACCTTTGTGGGTTCCTCAAGGGTGGGAGAGCATGTCTACAAGACAGCGATCAACCACAACAAGAGGGCCCAGTGCCAGGGTGGAGCGAAGAACCATGTCCTGATTGCCGAGGATGCCGTGATCGATGAGGTGATGCAGAATGTCGTCGATTCCTGTTTTGGCCATGTGGGCGAGCGATGTTTTGCGGTTTCCAATGTCCTGGTTGTGGAGAAGCTCTATGAAAAGGCAAAGGAAAAATTTATCGAACTCTCGAAAAAACTGGTCCTGGGCTATGGCATGGACAAAGGGGTTACCCTGGGGCCTGTCATCTCAAGGGACGCATTAAACGGCATGTTGAAAGAGGTGGATCGGGCGATCAAGGATGGAGCCAGGCTGATCCTCGATGGTCGAAATCCCAAGGTGGAGAAATATCCCAAGGGTTATTTTATCGGGCCTACCGTTTTCGAGGCAGAGCCTGAGATGCACATCTTCCAGGAAGAGGTGTTTGGTCCGGTTCGCTGTTTCAAGAAAGTGAGAGATCTGGCCGAAGGGGTTGAGATCATCAACCGAAGTCCTTACGGCCACACGGCCAATCTCTATACGGAAAATGGCGGATGGGCGCGTGAATTTGCCCGTCGGGTGGAGGTGGGCCAGGTCGGGATCAACATCGGGACGCCGGCACCGATTGCCTATTTCCCCGTGGGAGGCAAGAAGATCTCCATGTTCGGGGATATCCGGGGCCGTGCCAATGAGGCCATCGATTTCTATACGGACAAGAAGGTGGTCATCAGCCGGTGGCATTCTTCGTTCAAAGGGTTGGACAAGACTCTGGATGATGGTTTTGCCATGAAATATAAAAAGTAAGAAAACGCGTTAGGTTAGAGGGTAGAGGCAATAGGCAAAATCATAATGATAAAAGGTTTAGAAGATTTAGCCTTAAGCGTTAAGCGTGGCCTCAAGCCTTATGCCTCAAGCCCAGTCAGATTGATCTATGGAACAGACAGATCAAATTTAAGCTGAATGGCAAGTCCGTGTGAGGTGTCGGTGCCTCCTCACTGGACCCTGCTTCGGCTCCTTCGGGAGAAGCTGGGGCCTAACCGGAACCAAGGAGGGGTGCGGGATCGGTGAATGCGGGGCCTGTACGGTTCTTATTGGATGGAGCGCCTGTCCATTCCTGTCTGCTCCTGGCTCCCAAGGTCGAAGGGAGAGAGGTCCAGACCATTGAAGGTCTTGGAAGTCGGGAGTCGCTCCATCCATTGCAGCAATCCTTCATTGACCACGGAGCCGTCCAGTGCGGTTTTTGCACTCCGGGGATCCTGATGTCTTCAAAGGCGCTTCTGGAAAACAAACCTCATCCAACGAGGGAAGAGGTGAAGGAGGCCATCTCAGGACACCTCTGCCGTTGCACCGGATACCATCAAATTATCGAGGCGATTGAAGCACGTATCAAGAACACGGTAGAGGTCAAGAGGCTTTGAAATCGGGCATAGAGTCAATTAGAGGATGTGGATTTGCCTCAATCGAAGCGTCCTTTAGCATTTGACTTAAGCGCGAAGACCATGATTCCTTCTTTTGACTATCAGAATTCCAAAGACCCTTGAAGAGGCCTGTGACCTCTTATGGGAGTTTCCGCGAGAGGCGAAGATCATCGCCGGAGGGACCGATCTCGTCATTGGCCTTCGAAGCGGGGACCTGAGACCCCGGTGTCTCATCGACATTACAAGAATCGAAGACGCTCCGGAGAATCGATGAAGAGAGATGGAAGAATCTCAATCGGAGCCGGAGTGACCCATTCCGAGATCGCTTCATCTCCCATCATCAGAAGATACGGAGAGGTCCTGTCAGAGGCTGCCTCCTGGATTGGCTCTCCCCAGATCCGGAATCTTGGAACCCTTGGGGGGAATATTGTCAATGCCTCTCCTGCGGCTGATACGGTTCCTCCTTTAATGGTGTTGAATGCCGTAGGAAGGATCCTTTCCATGAGAGGGAGAGAAGGAGGTCCCTTTAGATCAGCTCTTCAAGGGTCCCTACGAGACCATCCTGAAACCTCACGAAATCCTTGCCCAGGTGAAATTTCCGAAGCTTCCGTCTGCAGCCAAGAGCAGTTTCATCCGGCTGGCAAGGAGAGAGGCTATGGCCATTGCGAGGATGAGTGTGGCCGTCGTTCTCCAAATGGAAAGAGGCCGCATCGAAGATATCCGCATCTCTGTGGGATCCATCACACCGACCCCGCAGAGAATGTCGGAAGCCGAGGCGCTTTTGAAGGGAAAAGCGCCTGATGAAGAAGGGCTGCAACTGGCGGCTCATCAGGTTTCTGAGACGATGATTCGCCCGAGCGGAATAAGGCCTTCGACCTCTTATAAGAAACCTGTCGTCGAGGCACTCTTCATCAGGGCAGTCAAGAAAGGCCGTGGAAGATTCAATATGAAACAGGTGGGAATTGACATCCCGAAGGTCGATGTCCTGGAAAAGGTTCTGGGTTCTGCCAGGTATGGAGCCGATCAATCGATCGAGGATCCTCTTCATCTGAAAGTGGTCCGGAGTGAAAAGCCCCACGCCAGGATTGTAAGCATCCAGATCGATGAAGCCCTCAAGGTTCCAGGGGTGGAGAGGATCTTTACTGCAAGAGACATTCCCGGGAAAAATCTGATCGGAATCATTAACAAAGGATCAACCCGTCTTAGCCTCCGACCGGGTGAGATATATCGGTGACCCGGTGGCACTGGTTGCTGCGAGGTCGGCTGAGGCCGCAGAAGAGGCAGCCAGACGAGTGGTCGATCACTTATGAAGACCTTCCCGTTTATTTCAAGCCCGGAAGAGGCCCTCAAACCCTATGCTCCCTCCATCCATGAAAAGGGAAACCTGCTTCTCGAATTTCATGTGATCAAGGGGGATGTCCAGGCAGGATTTAAAGAAGCGGACTTCATCGCAGAAGAGACCTATACCACCACATGGGTTGAGCATGCCTATTTAGAGCCGGATGCCGGGATCGCTTACCTGGATGAAGAGGGAAGGGTCACCGTCGTCTGTCCGACTCAAAACATCCATTACGATCAGAAGGACGTGGCTTCGACGCTGGGTTTGCCCTTGGAAAAGGTCCGGATCATCCAGAGCGCCACCGGTGGTGGGTTTGGAGGAAGACTGGACATTACGGTTCACTGTTTTCTTGGCCCTGGCCGTCTACCATCTCAAAAAGCCGGTCAGGATCGTCTATTCCCGTGAAGAGGTCTTTCAGGGAACTTCCAAGCGCCATCCCCTGAAGATCCGATACAAGAGCGGCGCGAAGAAAGACGGAACATTGACCGCCGTCGAAGTGGATATTCTCGGTGATTCGGGGGCCTATGCCTCCTACGGGGTTGCTGTCTGCATCCGTTCGGCTGTCCATGCCACAGGGCCCTACTAGGTTCCCAATGTCAAGGTCGAGGAGCCAGATGGTCTATACCAACAACCCCTGGAGCGGAGCGATGCGGGGGTTTGGCGTGCCTCAAATGGCCTTTGCCCACGAGTCGCAGATGGACCTCCTTGCCCGGGGTCTGAAGATGGACCCGATCGAGATTCGGCTGAAGAATGCCTTTCAGGTCGGCGCTGAAACAGCCACAGGGCAGACGCTCACGGCAAGTGTCGGGATTGGGGAAACCCTTCGCAAAGTGAAAGAGTGGAGGGATCAGCAGGTCTTCTCCAGGGAGGACCCGAAAAGGCCTTATATCAAGAAGAGGAGTCGGTGTCGGTTCCATGTGGTACGGGATTGGGAATACGGGGGTTGCCAATCCCTCCACGGCACAGATGGAGATCCATCCCAATGGAGAAATTCGGCTTCTGACCGGAGCAGCAGACATCGGTCAGGGATCGGATACCGTCCTCCTTCAGATTGCGTCTGAGGCCCTGGGAGTGGATTTAAAAGAGATCCGTTTGATTCGGGCCGACACGGCCATGACGACCGATGCAGGCGCCTCCTCAGCAAGCCGGCAGACCTACATCTCCGGCAATGCGATCCTCAATGCGATCAAAAACCTGAAACAGGAGGCCTTAAAAGAGGCAGGCCTGATGCTGGGTATTCCCGAAAAAGAACTGCTCCTGGAAGATGGCATATTCGGTCGAAATCGGATCCTCGCGGCATTCGTATCTCAATGCAGGAGGTGGCAAGAAGATCCGGGAAATTGCTGAGGGGAGAAGGTTTTTTTGATCCGGAGACGACCAAACTCGATCCCAAAACAGGTCAGGGCATTCCTTATGCGACCTATGCCTTTGCCACCCACCTGGCAGAGGTGGAGGTCGATACAGAGACGGGAAGGGTCAAGGTCAACCGGATCGTTGCATGCCATGATGTTGGAAAGGCGATTCATCCGAAGAATGTGAGAGGGCAGATCACGGGTGGTGTCGCGATGGGGTTGGGATTTGCCCTGATGGAGGAATTCGTTCCAGAAGAGACATCCTCTTTCGTCAACTACCTCATTCCCACCTCGAAGGACATTCCGGAAGTGATCCCAATCCTGGTTGAGGACGAGGAACCGACCGGTCCCTTTGGAGCCAAGGGCGTGGGAGAACCGGCCCTGATTCCGACTGCCCCTGCCATTCTGAATGCGATTGCCGATGCCATCGGGCAGCGAATCTATCGATCTTCCTGCGAATCTTGAGAGGGTGCTGGAAGCGGTCAACAGGAACAAAGCGAAAGTGCATAGAGCAGAAGGCAATAGGCCCCTGGAAGCCGCAATCTTAAGGTTGCGCTGTCCAGTGGGCAGTTGCTCAAAAAGATAGGCAGGCTGAAGCCAGCGGCTCCATGCGCTCTGACGATTTTTATGAAGGAGGATAGATATGGGAAAGCTGATGATTAAGAACATCGGTACTTTGGTTTCAGGGGACATTTCCAATCCCCTCTTGAATGGCAGACGCCCTTATCGTCGAAGGAGGATTGATTCAAGGCCTTGGCAAAGAGAAAGATCTCGACACGCAAGGGAGTGGATCAGGTCATCGATGTTCAAGGGATGACGGTCACTCCTGGTCTGATCGATTCCCACTGCCATCCCGTTCTCGGTGATTTTACCCCCAGGCAGAAAATGCTTGACTTCATCGAATCTTCCCTTCACGGCGGGGTCACAACCCTCATCTCGGCAGGGGAGGTCCATCTGGCCGGCAGGCCAAAAGATGTGGCAGGGACAAAGGCATTGGCGATTCTTGCAGCCAAATCGTTTGCCAATGCAAGACCGGCAGGGGTGAAGGTGCTGGGCGGAGGTCTGATCCTTGAGCCCGGTCTTCAGGAAAAGGATTTTGAAGAGCTTGCGAAAGAGGGCGTCCGTGTGGTGGGAGAGATTGGGCTCGGGGCGGTGAAGAGCCCGAAGGATGCCGCTCCCATGGTCAAGTGGGCAAAGAAATACGGGATGGTCGTGATGATGCATACCGGAGGAACTTCCATTCCCGGGAGCTCAACGGTTCCCGCTGCAGATGTGATTGCCATTGATCCGGATGTCGTCTCCCATATTAACGGCGGGACAACGGCTATCTCCCTTGCCGAGGCAGAGAAGCTGGTTCGGCACACCTCCCTGATCATCGAGATTGTCCACTGCGGCAACATGAAGATGATCTACGAAGTGATGAAGCTGGTGAAAGAGATCAAGGCCTATCACCGGATCATCATTGGAAATGATGCTCCTTCCGGAACAGGAGTGATTCCCCTGGGAATCCTCCGGGTGATCAATTTCCTGGCCTCCTTTTGCGACGTGAAGGCAGAAGAGGCGATTGCCATGGCTACCGGCAATACGGCGAAGGTCTACAAACTGAATCGGGGCGTGATCGCCGCCGGAAAAGAGGCGGATCTTGTCATCATGGATGCCCCCATGGGATCCGTTGGCAAGGATGCCCTCTCAGCCATTGAAGTCGGGGACATTCCGGGGATTGCAGGAGTGCATCATCGATGGTCAGATGAAGGCCGGAATCAGCCGAAATACGCCACCGCCCAACCGGAAAATAGTGAGCAGTAAACAGTAAGCAGTAGGCAGAAGAGTTCAAGGAGTCAAGGGTTCAGGTGGCAAGTGGTTCATGTCAGCAATTACAGGGAAATGTGTTTCTGCAGCAGCTCTTAACCTCACGAACCCTCGAACCCTGACCTGAACCCTGAGGGTTTCAGCCATGATTGTTGACTGGGAAACCTGTATCGGATGTGGATCTGTGCCGGGAGGCCTGTCCTGTGGGGGCTGTTTCCATGGTTCCCGAAAAGAAGAAGGCCTCCATCTCCGATCTCTGTGTCGATTGCAAGGCCTGCACAAAGGTTTGTCCAAAGGAGGCCATTCAGCCTGGGCCGGAACAGAGAGAGGGGGGCGTCACGTGTCTGTCCTGTCCCATCTCCTGTTATATCAGAGCCGGAAACACAGGGGCCTGCCAGCGGTTTGTCAACCGGGATGGAACTTGGTTCGCAACATTCCTCTTCAACGTTACGAGGACGTCAAAGAGATCGTGGGTCGCGATTCATGAAGGAGGTGATTCAGAAACCGCTGATCACAGGGATTGGAGCAGGGACAACGTACCCGGACACGAAACCCGCCCCTTATATTGTTCAGTCGAAATTGGATGGGATCGATGTTGTTACCGTCGTGACGGAGGCTCCTCTGAGCTACAGCGGAATTAAGGTCAAGATCGACACCGATAAGCATGTGGGAGAAGAGGGGGCGCCTGTCCTCATCGGGAAGAGGAAGGTGGGGCATCTCTGCACGGAGGAATACGGATCGAAGATTCTTTCTTTGGGTGGCGTCAATCTCCTGACCGGGAAGGATGGGCTCGCCGTAGCAAGGCTCATTGTCGATATTGCCAACCGGAAAGAGGTTAAACTGAAAGTCAAGGACGGAGCGGAGATGGTCCTGCAGGTGGGGAAGGCTCCTCTTGATTGATGGTGAAATCGGAAAGCGGATGAGGGTCGGTTGCGGGAGCGCCTCCATGGGCCTTTTCGGCAGGTATTTTCTGGATGCGGCAGATGAAGTGATCGTTATTGATGCCCATCTGATCGGTCAGTTTACGGAACATGCTGGCAGGAAGAGAATTGGGCGCGAGATACAGCGGGATTCGGTTGAGGGCAAGACGTTCGACCCCTGGTCGATACTTTGGTGAACACGGTCACGGTTGGGGAGGGACCCCCATTGAAGATCCCATCGACATCATCGAAGGTTTGATCCAGATATCGCGAAGCCTGGGATGACGGTCCTCATCACAGAGACGACCGCAGAAAGGGCGGCCATGTTTCGATTGGGAGGGGATGGAAAATTCGTTCCCATCGAGTTGACGCCCAAGGCGAAGATGGCTGTGGAGATGATTGCTTCCAACTGCCAGCCCTCAAGGGTTTCAGCCCTGTTTATTGGAGGGGCGGGCGGGAGCGCAAGGGCCGGGGTGACGAAGATTCCTGTCAAGCTCAACCATGCGATCCATTCGAACCGCGCAAAACTGACCGTGGGTGGCGCGCCTGTCGTATGTCCTGCCCGGAGGCGGAATCACCTTTCTCGTCGATGTGGAGAAGGTGATGGTCAGGGCCTTCACCTATGTTCCCACACCTGCGCCCGTTGTTCCCTCTCGAATACACGATGCGGCTTGAAGAGTATCTGGAGATGGGTGGCCACAAGGAAGTCGATTCGGAAACTGGAAGAGGTGCTGAGAGGAGATCAAGTGGGAACAGGGGAGGAACATTCGATGAAAGAATCGAGGTCCTGCCGAATGGCACGGTCCTTTTTGAATATGGTCCCATGCGGATGTTCATCCAGGCCTCTGACCATGGGAAGGCCCTGGTCGAGCTGGCAAAAGAGGGGGCCACGAAAGCCAGAGAGGTTCTTGAGGATCTGGCCCGATTTCTTCCGGTGATCAAGAGGAAGGCACAGGAACTAGAGATGTGAAGGAGACTATCCGGATGTGGTTCGAAGGATGATCGAAGCCACCCGGATCATGGAAGAGCCTGATTTGACGCCTATGGCCGCTGTTGCAGGGGCGGCCTCAGATGCGGTTGCCGATTTTATGATTCTCCGGGGAGGGACGAAGATCATCGTCGATAACGGTGGAGACATTGCGATCCGTTTGAGAGAGGGAGAAGTCGCAAGAGTTGGGATAAAAACGGACATCCATGCCAGGTCATCCGTCCTATGTCCTTTCTGATCGATGAAACCATGGGGATCGGCGGGGTTGCGACGAGCGGACTCGGGGGAAGGAGTTTTACAAAAGGGATTGCCTCTGCGGCCACCGTTCTTTCAGCAGACTGCTTCCTTCGCTGATGCGGCTGCCACGGTCATTGGTAATTTCACCAATGTTGAAGACACTCGCTATTAAGCGATCCCTTGCAGAACATATCTATCCTGATACGGATATTGTTGGAGAATGGGTGACGGTTGAGGTCGGGGAATTGTCTCAGGAAAAGGTTGAAGAAGCCCTGAATCATGGGCTTTCAAAAGCAGAATCGATTTGCCGGAAAGGATTGATCAAAGGGGCCTTGGTCGCTGTTCAGGGGAAAGTGGTTTGGACCCGATCCATGGAGCCTGGCTTAACCAAGATTGTAAAAGAGGGATTGGGGATTAGGGTTTAACCAATCCCCAAACCCTAACCCCTAATCCCGTTGATTTAATTCAATGGGAGGTGAAATATGGAGGTTCGAAAATATGTGACGATTGTTGAAGAGACGGTCATGGAGGGAGGGAAGAAGGTGGAACCTCCGACCCGGAAGGCAGCAGCGATTGCCGTCATCAAGAACCCTTTTGCCGGGAAGTATGTGGAGAATTTGGACGAACTCGTTGAAGTTGGCGTGGCATTGGGAGAGAAATTGACCAAGATGGCTGTGGAGGCCTTAAAGATACCGCCGCAAAAGGCAGAGAGTTACGGGAAGGCAGCGATTGTGGGCGTCGATGGTGAACTGGAACATGCGGCAGCGATCTTGCACCCCAAGCTCGGAACGCCCATGAGAGAAGCAGTCGGTGGCGGAAAGGCGATCATTCCCTCGGCGAAGAAGATGGGAGGACCGGGGACAGAGATCGACGTTCCGCTCCATTACAAGGATGCTGCCTTTGTCCGGAGTCATTTTGATGCCATGTCGGTGAGGGTTCCGGATGCGCCCCGGCCGGATGAGATCGTTGTTGTGATTGTTGTCACGGATTCCGGAAGACCCCATCCACGAATTGGAGGGTTGAAGAAGGAAGAAGCAAAGAAAGAGGACGGCCTGAGATAAGAGAGTCAGACCTTTCGAATCAACTCCTCGATAACCGCCGGACGGAGCTCCTTTAGAACAGATGAAGGAGCTCCGCTGTTCTTTCGACATCAGGCCATCTTGACCAACCTTTTCTGTTCCATCTGTTTCGAACTAGGCGTGGGTGAGCAAGAACAACTGGTAAAGGACAACGGTAAAATAGACGGAGCTGAGCGTGACAATGATTCCTTTCACGATCTTAAGATCGCTCAGGATGCAGAGAAGGATCAGGGAGAGGGAGACAATTCCAAATTTCCAGATCCAGAAATCCGATCCATAAAGGGTCATGATGGATTGAACCACCGGATTGACCTCACGGCCTTTTAGGTCGAGGATCATCATTGTAAACAGAGAATCGAGGATATTGAGTCCCAGGGTCAAAACGAGGAAGAAGAAGACAACCGAGCTGTACCGGCTCATGAGGCCCCGGTTTTGTTGGAGCTTTTTCCACCCGCCGAAAAAGGAGTAGCTGCTCAGGGCACGAACGAACCAGGAAGGCAAGTGTTCTTGTATTCTTCTACCCGTATTTGATGGATTCATCGGTTCCTCTAAACTTAGATTAACAGAAGAGGTAAGTGAAGTCAAAATATTTGTGTGGTTGTGTGGTTAACCACATGTTTACGCGTTTTTCGGCGGGTTAATCCTTTTTACGGATCTCCAGGGGGGACTCAGGGGAAGATTTTTCTCTCGAGATCTGAAGGAGGACAATGGCTGCAATCACGATCAGACCCCCCACTATCTGGAGAGGATGCAGGAACTCCCCCAGAACAAGATAGGCGGTAATCCCTGCGACCACAGGCTCCAAGGTTGAGGTGATACCTGCACGGGTTGCGCGGATCCGGTCGATTCCTTTGAAGTAGAAACCAAAAGGGATAAGCGTCGAAAAGATGGTGATGTAGAAAAAGGCGAGCCAGAACCTGACTGGGTATCCTGCCTGAATGATTTCAGAGGGAGGGTTCAGAATCCAGAAAAAGATCGCCCCAAACCCGAAGCCGTAGAGGAGGAGTTTCCAGGGATCATATTTCTTCAGGCCCCTCTCTCCGTAAAGCGTATAGAAGGCGAAGAAAAGAGAGCCGAGGAGTCCGCTTGCAATTCCATCCCTGTTCAATTTAAGGAGGTTGATTTGGTATCCACCTACGACCAGATAGCATCCGATCAGGGAAAGAAGGAGAGAGGACATCTTCCCAAAGGTGATAGGCTCTTTCTGGAAAAGAAAAGCATAGCCGGCAACCCAGAAGACGGAGAGGTATTGCATGAGCACGGCGGGTCCAACCTGAATTTTGCTGATGGTGTAAAAATACATGAATTGCATGCCCGCCACGGCAATGAAACCGAGAATGAGAAAATAGGGCAAGTCTTTTAGGGAGATGACCAGGCGGGTTCGGTCATGGATGAGAAACAGCAGGATAAGAATGAGGGCTGAAAGGGTCAAGCGAATAAGAACGAGCTGGGCTGGAGGGAGCCCAACGTTGAAGAGAGCCTTTGCAACTACCGTTGATAATCCCCAGAGCGTTGCCCCGGTCAGAATATAGAGATAACCATGGATTTCGTGTTTTTTCATTGGACATCATCTTGTTACGGAAACGGGGACAAAGTCAACTCAGAAGTGTTATCTTCAGGTGATAGATCATGCCAAAGAGTATCAGGCAAGGCTTTTTGTAGATTGAGGGGGTGATGGCAGCCGGATGAATGGCCGCCATCGCCCCTTGGCCATGCATCCCTATTTCTTTTCAGTGGGGAAGTTGGCTTTCTGCCATTCCTTCCAGCCGTCCTTCAACGCATGAACCTTGGTATACCCTTTATCCTTGAATTGGAGCGCCACACTGGCACTGGTCGCCTCCTTCACTCAGGCACAGTAAAAAACGATTATCTTGTCTTTGGAATATTTGTCCATCCAGGAGGCCACCTTTTTCGGATCCTCCCTGACCGCTCCTTTGATTTTTAGTTTGCTCCCGGCCCAGTCGGCTTTGGATCGTACATCGATGATGATCACCTCCGGTTTACCGAGCATTCCTTTGAGTTCCTCCTTGGTCATCCTTGGAATCTCCTCGGTCTGTGCGATCGTGACCAGCATCCATGAAAGGACAAGGCCTGTCATGACTGCAACCAGGAGTCTTCTCTGTTTCATGTTCTATACCTCCATGATCTATTTCGAACAGGTTACAAGCGTTGTTCGGAAAGGGCTATCGTTTACCCTTTTCCCTTCTTGGCGAATCTCAAGGGCGGAAGAGGGACCGGCGGTCTCCTTTGCCAGCTGGAGAAGGATCACGGCGGCAATCACCCCGAAGCCGCCCAGGACTTGCAGAGGTTCCAACACCTCCCCCAGAATGAAGTAGGCTGATAATCCTGCCATCACCGGCTCCCAGTTCGCGATGATACTGGCCCGGGTCACCCGAATTCTTTCAATCCCTTTGAAATAGAGGGCAAATGGAACAAGGGTGGCGAACGTCGCGATATAAAAGAAAGCCATCCAGATCTTGAAAGGGTAACCCGCCGAGACGATTTCCATGGGTGAGTTGAGGACGCAGCAAAAGAGGCCGCCTGCTCCCAAGCCATAGAGCAGAAGGGTCCAACCATCGTATTTCTTCAATCCTTTTTCTGCATAGAGGGCATAGAAAGCGGCAAAGAACGACGAGGCGATTCCTCCCATGATCCCCACCCGGTTCAGATTCAAGAGATCGATTCGATAACCGCCTGCAACCATATAACATCCAAGAACTGCCAGGAGAAGGGCGGCGGCCATTTTTTTTGGGAGGGGTTCTTTCTGAAAGAAATAAGCATATAAGGTGATCCAGACGGGGCAGAGATACTGAATGAGAACAGCGGGACCCACTTGAATTTTGCTCACGGTGAAATAGTATGAAAATTGGTTGCCGGCCATGCCGATAATGCCAAAGATGAGAAAATAGAGGACGTCTTTTGGTGAAATGATCAACCGTTTCCGGTCGAGGAAGAGCAGTATAAAGAAGAGGATAAGGGCCGCGAGGGTCATCCTGATTTGAACAAGACGCAGAGGAGAAAGTCCGGCATTGAAAAGAGATTTTGCAACCGCCCCGGACAACCCCCAGAAGGTAGCCGCACTGAGGACATAGAAATAAGCTTCAATTTCCACTCTTTTCATAAGAACAAATCGTGGCACAGAACCTCATAAAAAATCAACCCATTCGACTCCCCGGTCTGAAGTCCAGGGTATGCTCTGGGTTGATACTGAGCGGCGCTTTTTTGCCCGATTTAAAAACCGGGGTTTGGCGCTGTTGAACGTATCAACCTAAGAAGTGGGGGTGGGCAAGTTATTTGTTTCTATAGACAGGGGTCCTAAGTTTCTGTTATATAAAAATTCTAAACGGCCTATTGAACGGAGGAAGGGGGCGGGGTGTTCTCCGTAACGGTCCGTGTCTCATCGTAACCTCAAAACGAGGCGTCTGCCGATCGCTGCGGCCGCGAAAGAATCAATGGCCTGTGGGGTAAATCGTGAGAAGTGCAGGTTAGGGAGATGAGTCAGCCTTCGAGTGGCAACCGAAAGGTGATCTGGACCATTGGAGGAGGCAAGGGAGGCAGTGGTAAGAGCTTTATCACCGTCAATATGGGCATCTGTCTCTCTCAACTCGGGGTCGAAGGTCATCCTTGTTGATGCTGATTTGGGGGGGGCGAATCTCCACACCTTTCTAGGGGTTTCGCCTCCCAACCTCTCCCTTTCTGATTTCATCCAGAAGACGGGTCCCTCACCTGCAGGAGGTTTTGATTCCAACGTCGGTTCCAAACCTCCAGCTCCTGAGCGGCGCCCAGGACCTCCTCAACGCGGCGGATGCCAAGAGCGTTCAGAAACGGAAGCTCCTTCGCTCCATTCAGCATCTCGAAAGCGACTATATTCTGGTTGATCTTGGAGCGGGCAATGCCCTGAATGTCCTCGATTTCTTCCTCATGTCCGACGGGGGGATTCTCGTGGTGACTCCTGAGCCCACCTCCATCGAAAATGCCTATCGCTTTCTCAAGAGCGCTTTTTATCGGAGGATCAGGAGTGCCGTGTCCTCTGCGGAAGCGAAGGCCTTGATCGATGGAGCCATGGATCGGAAAAATGAACTCGGAATTCAGAACCCCTCGGATCTGATCGAGGCCATGACCCGGGTCGGCGACGAGGAGGCGAGGAAGGTGGCCGGGAGGTGGAGGGATTTCCACCGAACCTCATTCTCAATCAGGTCAGGACGAAGAAGGATATAGAAGTGGGGTTTTCCATCCGGAGCGCCTGCAAACAATATTTCGGGATCCATCTCCATTATTTGGGATACGTTGTTTATGACCAGGATGTCAGCAATTCGATTCGGAAGAGAAGGCCTCTGGTCTTAGAAAATCCGCGTTCCAAAGCAGCCCAATGCGTGGCTGAGATTGCCTCTAAGATGGCAAACAAACATCAGATGGCCTTTCGGTTTCAAGGGGAAGAACAGATGAAGCGGATTGAAGAGCAGACCTATTATGAAATCTTAGAGGTCTGCCCCGATGCCACCAGCAGGGAAATTCAACAGGCCTACGAACGTGCGAAAGAGACCTATCAGAACGATTCCGTGGCGGTCTATTCCCTCTTTTCGGAAAAGGAGATGGAGAAGATACAGGCCGTGATTGAGGAGGCCCACCGGGTCCTCATGGATGAGACCTCGAGAAAGAATTACGATCAGACGCACCTTTCCGCCCTGAATCTGAAATGGCCCAGGTCGGAAAAACTCCCCGAGGCTCCTGAAAGCCCCATGGAAAAAAAGACGTACCTTCCTTTTTCGGAGATTTCCGTCGACCTGGGAGAAGGTCCTTACCGGGGAAAGATGCTGAAGCAGATCCGTGAAAAGATGGGGATTGATCTGAAGACCATCTTCATGGAGACGAGGATTACCCTCAAGATCTTGGAAGTGGATCGAAGAAGAGAACGTTGGGCAGCTTCCGGCCCAGGTCTACCTCAAGGGATTTTTAAAGGGGTATGCCCAGTGCCTCGGGTTAGACCCGAAAAAGGTGATCGAGGATTATCTCAATTCCTTGGGACCCGCCAAAAAGAAGTAACCTGTTAGAATCCCAAATTCGGATGCCGACATCCGGAGCAAGCTCGAATTTCAAATATTCAAATCTACGGGGACGAACTTCATCTGTTCGTTTTAGATTCGGATGATCGGAACGTGTTTCGGTTTGAGGATCCACGCATCGGGATTTAGAGATCAGGGTTTTTCAGAGGTCAGTTCTTTTACCTTTCGCTGCCAGCTCTTTTGCAATCTTGGAATTGAATCCAATCATCTTTTCCCGAATATTGCCCTCCCTGTCGATGAAGAACGTGGTCGGCAAGGCGGTCACACCATAGCTTCGCGTGACCTCCTCAGAGGCGATGAGGATCGGATAAGGAATATCCATGGATTTGACTGAAACGGCGAACCACATCCGCTTCTCCCTTATCGACGCTCATGCCGATGACTTCAAAGCCCTTTTCTCGATAATTCTTGTAGAGAGTGACAAGATGAGGAATGGATTCTCGACAAGGGCCACACCAGGTGGCCCAGAAGTCGATGAGCACGACCTTTCCCTTCAGGGAAGCAAGGGTCATCTCTTGACCCTCAAGGGTTTTGAGGCTGAAATCCGGCGCCAAGCCTGATTCCTTTACGTTCTTGCCACACTGGGGAAAGAAGGACAAAGCCCCGACAGAGATAAGCAGGATGAACCATTTAAGAAAAGGTCTTTTCATAAAATCATTTCCTGATAACCCGTATTCACTGAAACCATTCCAGCGACCCCCTGCATCGATTTCCCCAACCTTGGTTGGGTGCCGGTCAAGTCGACCCGATTGAGAATTCAGGATTTCAGTGATCGGGAATGGGTTCGCTACAGAGCCTTTTCAATCATGGCTACCAGGCGGGTTTTGGGTTGAGCTCCCACCATCTGCTCAATGATCTTTCCGCCCTTAAAAAGGATGAGGGTCGGGATTGACCTGACGCCGTACTGGCTGGGTGTCGCCGGGTTCTCATCCACATTGAGTTTGGCCATCTTTACTCTTCCCGCATATTCCTTGGAGAGTTCGTCAATGACAGGACCGATGCTCTTGCAGGGACCACACCACGTGGCCCAAAAATCAACAAGCACCGGAAGGTTGGATTGGAGAACTTCGGCTTCAAAACTCTTGTCGCTGACGTGAAGCAGGGTGGATTCGCTGGCCATTTTTCACTCCTCCATGTTCATTGGGTTTGATTTCGGTTTTATTTCCTGGTCTTTTTCGAATGGCTGTTCGGGAATCGACCTTCGCCGATCAGTTAAAGTCTCCTCTCAATGACATAATCCGCCAGGGTAAAGAGCGCCTGCCGGAACTCCGAATCCTCGAAGAGATGGAGATGCCTTTTGGCTCGGTCGATATATTCTTTTGCCTTTTTCACAGGAGTACCGGATGCCGCGGGATCGTTCAATGATCTCTGCCACCCGGAGAAAGGCCTCTTGGGTCAGAGAGGTTTTTTCCACCGTCTCCTGGATGAAGGCTTTTTCCTCCGGAGTGCAGTGCCTCAGGGCATAAATCAGAGGAAGCGTGATCTTGCCCCTTTGGAGGTCGATCCCGATCTCTTTCCCGAATTCCTCCTCCCTGGACGTGTAGTCAAGAGTGTCGTCCATCAATTGGAAGGCAATTCCCACATCCGTGCCAAAGTGGGACAGGGCCTTTTTCTTTTCTTCCGAAACATCGGCCAGGATGGCGCCGACCTGGGATGCTGCCGAGATCAGAGAGGCGGTCTTGCGGGTAATGATGGAGAGGTAGCCCTCTTCCGTTAGAGAGAGGTCATCGGTTCGGATCAACTCTTCCAATTCTCCCTCTGCCATGAGGGTCGTGGCCCGGGAAAGGACCTGAAAAATTTCCCAGTTCCCTTTTTCGACCAGAAGGGAAAAACTCTTGGTGAAGAGAAAGTCTCCGACCAGGACACTCGCTTCGTTGCCCCATTTGGAATTGGCTGACGCGTTGCCTCTACGAATTTCGGCCTTGTCCACCACATCGTCATGAAGCAACGTCGCCGTGTGAATAAATTCAACGAGGCTGGCCAAAGGGATGTGGCGGTCGCCCTGGTATCCGCACAACTTCGCAGAGAGAATGAGCAGGATGGGTCGAAACCGTTTCCCCCCGCTTGAAAGGACGATACTCTCCGATGGCCGAGATGATGGAAACGTCTGATTGTAAGATTCTTCCGAAACTCGAGGTCCACTTTTTCGAGATCATCCCGGATCGGTTCGAGGGCCTTCTCTATGGCTGCGGTTTTCGGGTCCGTCGAGGCGGAGATATCCTCAGAAAGATTCATAACCAAAATTATTAATCGATTCAGTGATGGTTGTCAAAGAATATTTTCGTCAGGATTTGTCGTGTAAAAGCGGAAGTTCCAGAGAAGTTGTCTCCTCTTCCTCCGGCTCCGACAAGGAGGGGGAGAGGGTTCAGAGAGAATCAGAGGCTCCTTGATCTTCAGTTCGACCCCGCCGGCTTTCACCGATTCAACCAGGATGAATTTTGCCGCCTCTCCTTTTCGGGGATGAACCCATTGTAGACGCTTGGGCTCCAGTTTGTGATCCCTCAACGCGGTGAGCAAGTCGATGGCTCTCGAAGCGGAGTAGATGAGATAACATCGACCTTTGGTGGGAAGAAGATAGGCGGCTGCCCGAATCAGGTCATTGAGGGTCCCCTTGATTTCGTGGCGGGCAATGGCCTTTTCTAGAGAAGGGTTGATTCTGCCCGTGAGATATTTCCGATAGGGAGGATTGGAGAAGACGACATGGAAAGAACCCGGAGGAAAGACGTCCCTTAACCTTTTGAAATCCTGATGCAAGATCGTGATCCGGTCCTTCAGGTGGTTCAATTCGACATTTTTTCTGGCCAGATCCGCCAATTCCTTCTGAATTTCGATTCCCACCAGGGAATGGGCCTTCGTGGTCTTTGAGAGCAGGAGGGGCAGAATCGCACAGCCTGTTCCAAGGTCGATGGCCTTTTCATCTCTTCGGAGACGAATGAATTGGCTGAGAAGGATGGCATCGATTGAGAACCGGTATCCTTTCTTCTTCTGGAGAACTTGAAGGGTTCCGTTGAAAAAGGAGTCGAGGGTTTCGTCGGGAGAGGGGAACAGATCCATGGTATTTGTTCTGAGGGGACAAAAGACGTGAATACTCAAAACTTTAGCACGGTGGGAAGGGGTTGTAAAGGCTAAAATCTGTTCAGGCACAATATCGATTGCACAGAAACTATCCAGAAGAACTCTCTGCAAGGGCAGAGTTCTTCTGGCCAGTATTTTTTTAAAGATCAAGGATTTCGATTAATTAGGATAGAGTGAAAGAGGCTTGGTATGAATATTGCTTTGATTTTTCATTGACAAAGAGGCGGTAAGGAATACCGTAGGGAGGATTCGTTTCACTTCGGTTAGGTCAAAGTTCCGCGATAGGGAGGAAGATATGGTTAAGAAATTGCTCTGGTTTTGTATCACCATGACCCTGACTCTCTGCTTCTGTGTCGCCATCTCCCTGTTTGCTCAGGAGAAAAAGGAGACGGAAGAGGTCTATACGATCAAAAAAGGAGATACCCTCTGGGATATCTCCTCTCGATTCTGAGTAACCCTTTTCTCTGGCCAAAGCTCTGGCAGAGAAATCCCTATATCACCAATCCTCACTGGATCTATCCCGGGAATCCCGTTCGTCTCGACGTCAGTTCAGGAGGCAAAGAAGGAAGAGCCGAAGAAAGAGGATTGCGGTGACAGAGGAGAAGCCGAGAGAAGTCGTTAAAGAGCCTGAGGTGAAGAAAGCGGAATATCCTCCCTGAAGTGAAAAAAGCAGAGGTTGTCGCTGAGAAAAAGTCCTCCGAGGAGCAAACCGCTCGTTTTTCCGGAAATTCGATATGCAGGTGTCTTTGGTGACGTCGACCTTCGGGGGTATGGCTCTGTTGTTGAGAGCAAGGAAGGAAAGAATTTGATGTCCAAGGGAGACATATGTTATATCTGGTTCAGGTTTAAAGACCCTGTAACGATTGGAGAAAAGTATACGACGCACAGCTCACAGACCTGCCTTTTCACCTGTGGACATTGTGGGCGGCAGAAGGTTTAATGTAACCGGAGTTATTCAACTCATCGACAAGTTCGGAGAGTTCTATACAGCCAAGGTTCTTGAATCGTTTCAGGAGATCAATAAAGGTGATTATATCATCCCCTATAACAAAGAAAAAATGGAGGTTGGGCTCGAAACCAAGTAGAAACGATCCGCATTGAACAAAACAGTTTTGATTTCTTCTAGGCTTAGGAGATGGGGAAGGACAAGACGCCCTGCCTTATCAGTGACTGAGCCTTTTTTATTGCCCTCTTTGCCTTCTGCCGATCAGGCATCTCTCATCTGAGGACCTCAATGGCCGAAGAAATCTCTTATTGGGTGGCTTTAAGCCTGGTACCCGGAGTGGGGAGTGTCCTGTTCAAGCGCCTCCTCGATCAGTTCAAGACTCCTGAGGCGGTCTTTAGGGCGACCTTGAAGGAGTTGTTAAGGGTCGAAGGGATTGGGAGAAAAGGTTGCCGAAGAGATTCTGAAGGGTCCTCCTGAAAAGAAGATGGAGAGAGAGTTGCGTCTGGTAAAGGAGGCAGGAGGGACCCTTCTCACCATTGCAGATGAGCATCTATCCCTTGCGATTAAGGGAGATTTATGATCCACCCCCGTTGCTCTATGTTAGGGGAGAATTAAGAGAAGAGGACAATCTTGCGCTCTCGATCGTGGGAAGCCGTAAGACCTCTCCGTACGGGAGGTGGATCACCGAAAAGATCAGCCAGGAAATAGTCCGCCACGGCGTCACCATCGTCAGCGGCATGGCAAGGGGAATCGATTCCGTTGCTCACTGGCGGTGCCATTTCAGGAGGAGGGAGGACCCTTGCCGTGTTGGGCTGCGGGATCGATGTCATCTATCCTCCTGAGAATCGAACCCTCTTTGGGCAGATCATTGACCACGGAGCGGTCCTTTCCGAGTTTCCAATGGGATCCCTTCCCGAGGGGATTCACTTTCCCAGGCGGAACCGGATCATCAGTGGTCTCTCGATCGGGGTGGTGGTTGTCCAGGCGAGTGCGAAAAGCGGGTCCCTGATCACGGCCGAATATGCCCTCGAACAGGGGAGAGAGGTCTTTGCCATTCCGGGAAATGTAGGCGCCGAGGGGAGCCGCGGCACCAACCGGCTGATCAAGGATGGCGCGAAGCTGGTTGAATCGAGCGAGGATATTCTGGAAGAGATATTACCCCAGTGGAAGAGAATGAAGGAGAGTGTCGATCAAGGTCGCGATCCCCTGGAGAGGGTCTGCCCGAGGAGGAAAAGATGCGTTTACCAGCTTTTAAGTGAATCACCTCTCCACATCGATGTGATCATTCGGGAGAGCCGGCTCGATCCCGGGAAGGTGTCAAGCCTCCTTCTGGACCTGGAACTGAAGGGCCTCATTACCCAATGGCCGGGAAAATGTTTTACAAAGAAGTGTATCGGAATGTAAATACGATCGTCAAAAGGAAGAAGAAATGTCAAAAGGATTAATCATTGTAGAATCACCTGCGAAGGTGAAGACTATTCAGAAATTTGTGGGAGAGGACTATCTTGTCAAAGCCTCCCTGGGTCATATCAAAGACCTTCCAGAGGGTGAACTCGGAGTCGACCTTGAGAAGGACTTTCAACCCGAATACGTCTCCATTCCTGGAAAAGCGAAGGTGCTCCGGGAACTGAAAAAGGCAAGCAAGGGAGTGAAGAACATTTATCCTCGGGCCGGACCCGGACCGGGAAGGGGAAGCCATTGCCTGGCATATTGCAGAAGAGATCGGCGATGAAGATAAGAACGGTTTACCGGGTTCTCTTCAATGAGATCACCCAGAAGGCCGTCCTCGATGCCCTTCGCCACCCCGGAAAATTGCAGCAGAGCAAGTTTGAAGCCCAGCAGGCGAGGCGCATCCTGGACCGGCTGGTGGGTTATCAGGTCAGCCCGATCCTCTGGGAGAAGGTTCGGCGGGGACTCAGCGCAGGCCGGGTCCAGTCCGTTGCCGTGCGGATCATCTGCGAGAGGGAGAGGGAGATTCAAGGCGTTTGTCTCTGAGGAGTACTGGAGCCTCACGGCGACCCTCCAGGGAAAGGAGTCGCCGGTCTCCTTTGATGCCAAACTTGTCAAAATGGAAAGGGAAGAAGGTCAAAATGGCCAATGAGTCAGGAAGCCCTGGCCATCAAGAAGACCCTTGAGGGAGCGAGCTATACGGTCTCAAAGATTACCCGGCAGGAGAAACAGCGCCACCCCTTTCCTCCCTTCATCACGAGCCGACTCCAGCAGGAGGCCTATCGAAAACTCTCCTTTTACGCCCAAAAGACGATGAGGATTGCCCAGCGGCTGTATGAGGGGATGGAACTGGGCGACATCGGGAGCGTGGGCTTGATCACTTACATGAGGACCGATTCGCCCCGGGTGGCGACGAAGCGATTCGGCAGGTGAGGGACTGGATCAAGGACCGGTTCGGTGAATCGTACCTGCCTCCAAAACCGAATGTCTATAAGAGCCGCAAAGGCGCCCAGGAGGCCCACGAGGCCATCCGTCCAACGTCGATGGAACTGACCCCCGAGAAGGTCAAGGCGTATCTCGACAAAGAGCAATGGGTTCTCTACAAACTGATCTGGGATCGATTCGTGGCCTCCCAGATGGCCTCTGCGGTCTTTCAGCAGACCACCATCGAGATCAAGGCGGATGAAGCGATCTTTAGCTCGGTCGGCACCGTTCCTGTCTTTCAGGGATTCATAGCCCTCTACATGGAAGGAGAGGACGATCCCGAAAACGGGGAGCAGGAAAAAATATTGCCCGCCCTCTCTGAAGGAGAACTGCTGGCTCTGTTAGGTCTCACACAGAAGCAGCATTTTACGCAACCTCCTTACCGGTTTTCAGAGGCCACCCTGATCAGGGAATTGGAGGAGAGGGGGATCGGAAGGCCTTCCACCTATGCCTCCATTTTGAGCACCATCAAGGAAAAGCAATACGTGAAGCTCGAAAAGGGAAAATTCTTTCCCACAGAGTTAGGATGCCTTGTCAATGATCTCCTTGTCGTCAGCTTCCCGGATATCTTTGATGTCGAGTTTACCGCCCAGATGGAAGAAAACCTGGATAAGATTGAAGACGGTGACAAAGGTTGGGTGGAGACGCTTCGGGAGTTCTACCGGCCCTTTGAGAAGGACCTGAAAATGGCAAAGGTCTCTATGAGGGATGTGAAGAAAGAACTGATCCCCACGGATATTCTCTGCGAACGCTGCGGTTCAAAGATGGTGAAACGGTGGGGGAAGAGGGGTTATTTTCTGGCCTGTTCCACCTATCCCGAATGCCGCTATACGAGAGAGGTCGAAGAGACTGAAGAGAATCAGGTCGTCAATGGACCCCCGTGTGAAAAATGCGGAGGCTCCATGGTCGTCAAAACAGGGAAATTTGGACGATTTCTGGCCTGCTCCAACTATCCTACCTGTAAATTCACGAAACCGATCGAGACAGGGGTCCGATGTCTCCAGGAGGGATGCGACGGCATGATTGTTGAGCGGAGGACGCGGAAAGGGAAAGTTTTTTACAGTTGCAGCAATTATCCTCGCTGCACGTTTGCCCTATGGGACAAACCCATTCCTGAAAAATGCCCTCAGTGTGATCATCCCTATCTGATTGAAAAGCAGGGCAAGGGCGGAGCCGTGGTACGGTGCCCGCAGAAAGAATGCGGATACCGGGCCGTGGAATGAGGAACCGCGAAATCGGCGGCTGCCTCTCGATCTTGATTCGCCGTTCCTCCTGTTTGAGCTAGATGTCTTTGTTTCGGGAAGGGACTCCGGTTCTGCAAAATGAATGGAGAAGGTTAAACCTAGGGCAATGAATTCCGTTCGAGTCATTGGCGCCGGACTGGCGGGGTGCGAGGCCGCCTGGCAGATTGCGAAAAGAGGAGGGAGCGTCGTTCTCCATGAGATGAAACCTCACTCTTATTCTCCCGCTCACAGATCTCCCTATTTTGCCGAAATCGTCTGCAGCAACTCCTTTAAGTCTGATTCCCTGGAAAATGGTCCGGGAGTCCTTAAGGGAGAGATGGAGTTGCTCGACTCTCTTATCCTGACGGTGGCGAAGGAGACGAGAGTTCCTGCGGGCGGTTCGTTGGCCGTTGATCGAGAGGTGTTCTCTAAAAAAATCACCTCCGTCCTGGAAGAGATGGGGAATGTGGAAATCGTTCGGGAGGAAGTGACCCGTCTGCCGCAGGATGGCCTGACGATCGTTGCCACAGGCCCCCTCACCTCCGAAGCCCTGGGCCGGGAAATCCAGAGAGTAACGGGGACTCCGCTCTTCTTTTATGATGCCATTTCGCCGATTGTCACGGCTGAATCGATCTGTTCCGAAAAGGTCTTCAAGGCTTCCCGATACGGAAAGGGAGGGGAAGACTATATCAATTGCCCGATGGAAAAAGAAACCTATTACCAGTTCGTCGATGCCCTGGTTCAGGCGGAAAAGGCTCCTCTCCATGATTTTGAAAGAAGATATCTTTTCGAGGGGTGTCTTCCCGTGGAGGAGTTGGCGACCCGGGGAAAGGACACCCTCGCCTTTGGCCCCCTTAAACCCGTGGGCCTCATCGATCCCCATTCGGGCAGGCAACCCTTTGCCGTCGTCCAGCTGAGGCAGGAGAATCGGTTCGGGACACTCTTTAATCTTGTGGGGTTTCAGACCCGGCTGAGACAAGACGAACAGAGGAAGGTCTTTCGAATGATACCGGGATTAGAGCAAGCCGAATTTGTCCGTTACGGGTCGGTCCACCGCAACACCTTCATTGATTCTCCTCGCCTGCTGGACGAGTCCCTGCGACTCAGGAGCGCTCCACGTCTTCTCTTTGCCGGGCAGATTACAGGGGTGGAAGGATACATGGAATCGAC
This sequence comes from uncultured delta proteobacterium, assembly GCA_963828805.1. Taxonomy (GTDB): domain Bacteria; phylum Desulfobacterota; class BSN033; order BSN033; family UBA1163; genus CAWHGS01. Next base: position 13,987 of record CAWHGS010000043.1, on the reverse strand, counting down.
CTCCATGGGGCTATTAGCCGGCATCAACGCGCTACGGATCTTGGAAGGGAAAGATCCCGTCGTCCCCCCCCCGGTCACGGCGATGGGAGCTCTCATTCAATACATCACCCGTTCCACGGTCGTTCCTTTTCAGCCGATGAACGTCAATTTCGGCCTCTTCCCTCCGCCTCCGGCCAGAGTAAGGGGTCGGAGAAAGAAGCAGTTTTTGTCAAAAAGGGCCCTTGAAGAGATGGCACAGTGGAGGGAAATCTGTGCGTTATAGGATGGAGCACCGAAGGCGGTGAAAGGATTCGGATGGGTGATCCAATCTAAAATAAGTTTGAGATCGGAGTATGAGGGGTGATTGAAAAACGGCAGTGCATGCGATGCGGGACAGAACTTCCATACGGAAGTCTGGTCTATGTGGTCCAGATTAAAGTCTTTGCCGATTTTGATGGTGTGATCCTGGACCCCGATGAGGAGAGCCAACACCCCATGGAAAAGTTGTTGGAACAGATTCAAAAGGCGGACCCGAAAGAGTTGGAGAAGGAAGTTTACGAAGAGTTTATGTTTGTCCTCTGCAAGAGATGTCGGGACGGATTCGTTGACGAAACGCAGCATTCCGGAGATTTGTTTTATTCCTTGCCCAAAGGCTCAGATCGTATCCTCCACTAACCCTCAATCCCTAAGCGAACCCTGCAACCTTCCTAGCCAGGTTACCCACCCAGTTCCTGCAATTCACTGGACTTCAGACCTTAGACACCAGACTTTTATACACAGGGATTTGACAGCTGAAGTGTTCTCCAACCCTTTCCGTTGAGCCTCTGCACATGATTGCCGGTATCAGTCTGATGTCTGAAGTCCCTGCCTGCGGTAGGCAGGGACGGTCGCTTACTGCCTGAATCACAGAATTTGCTTGACAAAGCTTCGAAAATCTGGTTTATTTGATTTCAACTGAACCAATTGAAGGAAACGAAATGGACAAGAAAACAGTCCTGCTCAAAAAGTTGTCTTCCAGTCTTGCACGGAACGGGGCCAGGGAGATGACCGGTCGTTCCCGAGGGATCAAGATTCGAGAGGCCGTTGAAAAAATTCTCCGGGAGGAGAAGGAACCGCTCCTTTTCATCCTCGATTTTGGTGGGGGCGGATCCATCGATTTTTCCTGGGCCGACGAGATGGTGGCGAAGTTGATCTCTCGACTATGGAGCGGCGAGTATGGAGAAAAATTCCTTATCCTCAAGGGTCTCAATGCCTCTCAAGCGGAGAACATCGGCGTGGCCCTGGAAAGGAAACGACTGGCCGCGCTGGTCACGGGCCCCGGAGGGTGGCGGATCATCGGGTCGTTGAATAATTATCTGGTTCATACCTTGAACCAGATCATGGAAAAGAGATGCCTCACGTTGAGGGAGCTTTCCGAGGAAGAAGGGATCGGAATGAACACGAGTGGTACGAGGCTTCTCAATCTCTACAAGAAACGTCTCGTTGTCCGAATCGAGGGCATGGGTGCGGGGAACGAGGAGGTTCATCGGGGGAGGCAGTTCGTCTACCAGTCTCTCCTCGCTTAGATCAGAAACGATATGACCGAGCTTCGCAAAGAACCGATTACGAGAATGTGGGTGGTCACCATGACTGACCATCCGAAGGGGCCCTCAGACTACCTTTCCTTTAAGCCCCCTTACCAACCTCAGGATCCCGACGGGCCCTGTCCCTTTTGTCCTGGAAATGAGAGGATGACCCCTCGCGAGACGTTTTGTGTTTTCGAGGATGGAGGAAATTGGGCCGTGCGTGTCGTTCCAAACAAGTTTCCTTTTTTTCACATCGAGGGCGATTTCGACCGGAGGCCGGAGGGGATGTATGATCTGATGGAGGCCATCGGAGCCCATGAGATTGTGATTGAGTCCCGTGAGCACCAGCAGAACCTGGCCACCCTCGACCCGAAACAGATTGAAAACGTTCTGCTGGCCTATCAGAAAAGGCTTCTGGACCTCGAAGGAGATCACCGGTTTCAACAGTTTCTGATTATCAAGAACTACCCCGGGGTTTTTAACCGTCACCCCCATTCCCACCTCATGGCCCTGCCGGTCGTCCCCAAAAGGATTGACGAGGAGATCTTGGGTGTCCTCGATTACTTCCGGCGAAAGGAACGGTGCATCTACTGCGACATTATAAGAGAAGAAGTTTCGGAGGGGAAAAGGGTTGTATTGGAGACAGCCCACTTCCTGGTCTTCTCTCCGTTCGCTTCCCGTTTCCCCTTCGAGACATGGATTATTCCAAAGGCCCATTCCCCTGATTTTCATACGATCGATCAGGAGAGGAGGAGTGATCTCGCCAAGGCAATCCAGTCCTTGTTTCGCCGTTTTTATCGATTGCTTTCCGACCCTCCGTACAGCTTGACCTTCCACACCTCTCCGGTCCAGAGCCGATCCCGTCGGGAGGAATATCACTGGCACATTGAAACCAGGCTGAGGATTGGGTTGAGGGAAGGGTTTGAGTGGGGGACGGGATTTTTTGTGAACCCGACGCCGCCGGAACATGCTGCCGCTTATTTAAGAGGGGTGGAATGAGGCAAAACGGAACCTTAAAGGGTTAAGGGGTGTGGCCGGATGACTCTCAGTTTTGAAGGATGGAGTCGATCACCATTCCGGATGAAGGGAACCCGGAAGAGCAGAAGGAAGTGGATGCTTCTGGGGGTTCTTCTTTTTAGCTCGGTTTTCGTTTTCTATTTCTTTATTCTTCCTTTAGAATTCTTCAGAGCCAAAAGCCGCCCGATTCCTCCGTTGAGCCCCGAATCCGGGGAGACTCCTGCCCAGGCGCCTCCTCACCAGGTCATTGAAGGCCGAGTCAAGGAGGGGAGTTCATTTTCCAAATCGTTGGCAGAGAAAAAGATCCCTACCCACTGGATTGAAATGATCGTTTCCAAATTGAGGCCCTATGTCAATTTCAAAAAGATCCGTGGCGGGACGTATCGTCTCGTCATGGACGTCAAAGGAGAGTTGGTGAGATTCGTCTATGAGGCAGGGCCTACCGAGATCTATGAGGTTGAGAAGAAGGACCAGGGATATGCCGCCCAAAAGGTGGCTGTTCCCCTTCAAGTCTCTCTCGTCAAGATAACGGGCGAAATACATTCCTCCCTTTTTGAGGCCATGGACGCCATTGGTGAACAGGACCAACTCGTCATTGCCTTTGCTGAGATCTTGGCCGGTGAGGTCGATTTTTACAAGGACGTGAAGGAGGGGGACCGCTTCCAGGTCCTTGTTGAAAAGGTTCATAAAGACAAGGAATTTGTTCGGTACGGGACGATTTACGCTGTGGAATACCGGAGAGGGGAAAGGGCGATCCGGGGAATCCGGTATGAAAACGACTATTATGACGATCGGGGGAATTCGCTAAGGAAGGCGTTCTTAAAGACTCCTCTGCGATTCAGCCGGATCAGCTCCAGATTCAGCAAGGCGAGGAACCATCCCATCCTCGGAGGGGTTCGGCCTCATTACGGCGTTGATTATGCCGCCCCCACCGGAACGCCCATCTGGGCGGTGGCGGATGGAACAGTCGATTCATGCGGCTGGAACAGCGGCTTCGGAAACCAGGTTATTCTCCGGCACGGGAATGGCTATGTGACGTGTTACGGTCACCTGTCGGCTTATGGATCCGGAATTCGGAGAGGGGTGCGCGTCAGACAGAAGCAGGTGATCGGATATGTGGGTTCCACCGGAATGTCGACGGGTCCTCATCTCGACTATCGCCTGATGAAGGATGGGAAGTTTAGGAATCCCTTGAGAGAGACGTTTCCTGCGGGTACCCCCCTTCGGAGAGAAGAGATGGAGAAGTTCGAGCGGAGAAGGGGCGAGGTCGTTGCCTGGCTCCAGGGAGATCCTCCTTCGGGCAGCGCTCCGTAAGCCCGTCGGGGAATGAGAAACTCCGCGAAAGGATGATAGAGGGTGGAGAAAAAGAAGATTCTCGTTGTGGATGATGAGCGGGATATCATCAGAGCCGTGACGATCCGGCTTCAATCGGGCGGATACGACGTGGTTTATGCCTATGACGGCGCCCAGGGAGTTTTCATGGCCCACAAGGAGAGGCCCGATCTGATCATTCTCGATATCCGGATGCCGGCAGGAGATGGTTTCACGATCGCCCAGCGCTTGAAGGAAACGGCCCAAACCTCCCATATCCCGATCCTGTTTCTGACCGGGAGCCCGGAAAGAAATGCGGAACAGAAAGCCCATGAGGTGGGGGGCCGGTTCTATATCAAGAAGCCTTATGACGCGGAGGAACTCTTGGATGCGGTAAGAAGGGCCCTGGAAACAGAACGTCCCTGAATGAGGTGGAAGGGCGGAAAGAAGTCTTTGTCTGGAGAAGATGTTAAGAGAAAAGTTCATTATTCAATCTGATATCCGGCGCCTTTGGGTCCGGAGCAATGGTGACTATCCCAAAATGAAGTCGGAAGGCGGTCGCGTGCAATCCCCGCAGGCAAAACGGCTCTCGTTTGCATCGGGACAGAAGCCGTTTCCTGTGCGATCGATGCTGATCCTTCATCAGGGTGCTCTGGGCGATTTCATTCTTGCCCTGCCTTCGCTCGAAGTCCTCCGAAGGGCCTTCCCCCAAGCCCGGTCCGTTATCATGGGGTACCCGAGGATCCTGGAACTGATTGAGAACCGATTCTATGCAGAAGAGATTCTTTCGATCGACCAGAGGGGCATGGCTTCTTTTTTTGTTCGGGGAGGTCCGCTGGACCTTCGGCTCTCCCAGTTCTTCAAGACGTTTGACCTCATTGCGGTTTTTGGAAAGAATGGAGAAGGCAATCTGATTGGAAACCTGAACCGAGTCTGCGAGGGGAGGATTCTACATATCAATCCCTTTCCCCGGTGGGACGGAGGGATCCACCTCATCGACCATCTCCTGGTGGAACTTTCCCGTTATGGATTCTCAGCTTCCGAAAGGATCCCTAAACTTTTTTTGAATGAGTCGGACCGAGCCTGGGCAAGAGAATATTGGATGGGAAAAGGGGTGACTGCGGAGGAGAGGGATACGGTAATCATCATCCATCCCGGCAGTGGAAGCAAGAAGAAGGTTTGGCCTTTGGATCGTTTTCTCAAACTCACGGAGGTTCTTCAGCAGCATCTTTCTTCGAGGATCCTTGTCGTGCTTGGGCCGGCCGAAGGGCCTGAGACGAGGAAAATCTTTGAGAACGAAAGGCCCGGATTTTTTATCCTGGCAAAAGGACTCTCCCTCATCCAACTCGCATCGGTCATGGAGGGATGTCGTCTTTTTGTGGGGAACGATTCAGGGATTTCCCACCTGGCAGCCGCTTTGGGGATTCCTACCCTCGCGATGTTTGGACCAACGGATCCGAAGGTCTGGTCTCCAAGAGGGAGGAACGTTAGGGTGATACGGAAAGAGATCCATTGTTCCCCCTGTCCGCAGGAGCGGTTCTTTCAGTGTCAGCATTTCGAATGTCTGAAGGGGATCCGGTTGGAAGAAGTCCTCGACGGGATCCGAAAACTGGCGTTTGAAAACGGGGTCATCCGAAAGGAGGCTGGAGATGGAGGAAAAGAAGGTCGGTGAGGTGATCAAGTTCTTTGGCAAGATCGGCGTGGCAGCCATCAGTCTGACTGAAGGGGGCTTGAAGGTTGGCGATCAAATCCGCATTGTCGGCCATACCACGGATCTGGTCGAGACATTGGATTCGATGCAGATGGAAAATCAGGACATTCTGGAGGCGGGGCCCGGGGCGGATATCGGGATACGGGTGAAAGACAAGGTAAGAGAACACGACGTGGTTTACAAGATCGTCGAGTGAACCTTTCGGCTCCTCGGCCCGAAGACCAGGGCTTCGCGCAGTCGAACGGGTGAACGGTCGTTCTGAGTTGGAACATGGCCCGGCTTTTTTCCCCTGCTCCTTTGGGTGGACCTTTCAACAGGGTCGCTGTTGTGGCATTTTATGGAGGAAGCGACAGCGGAGGGCGGTTCCCAGGAAAATAGAAATGGGAATGGGCCTCTTCGCAGAGGGGGGTTGTGAAGGTTTCGATCACGGTAAAGCCTAATTCTAAAAAGCGCGAGGTCGAGCCCACAGGCCCTAACCAGTTTCTCGTCAAGGTCATTGCATCTCCCCGGGAGAACAAGGCGAATAAAGAAGTCATCGAAACCTTGGCGGAGTATTTCGACGTTCCAAAATCCCGAGTTTCGATTCTATCGGGATTGAGATCGAAGAAAAAAGTTCTGGAAGTTGAAGAGAAATAGGAATTCATCGGAACCCTCCCCTGATCGTTAGATCCTCCTACTCATGCCCGGAGAGGTGTAATCTGCCTACCGGCTAGGCAGGCATGATCCATATCACGGAATGCTTCCCCTGCCTGCGGGAAGCGGGTCGCGACGAACCCGTTTCGGATAGGGTCGGTGCGGCTACGAGCGATTGACTTTCTAAGAACGTTTCCGAATGACGCTACGGGCATCGTTGCCCTGACGTCTGACGCGACATGCTATTTTCTAACTAATGGGTTTCATCGATGCGGATGATTGCCGATTTTCACCTCCATTCAAGGTATAGCCGGGCCACGAGCAAGGACATGGATGTGGAGACCCTGGCCCGATGGGCGAAAAAGAAGGGGATTTCCCTTCTTGGAACCGGCGATTTTACCCACCCCTCTTACCTGGCGGAGCTGCGGTCGAAATTGGAACCGTTGGGTAACGGATTTCTGCGGCTTAAAAAAGAGGATCAGGGAGTCCGCTTCATCCTGACGACCGAATTGAGCAATATCTATTCCCAGGGGGGAAAGGTGAGACGAATTCATACTCTTATCTTTGCCCCCAGCCTGGAGGTTGTTCAAACCCTTTCCTCCAAGCTCGGAAACCTCGGGAAGATTTCCTCTGATGGAAGGCCCATCTTCGGCTTCAGCGCAAAAGACCTCGCAAAGATGGTCCTGGACATCTCGCCTGATTGCATGGTCATCCCGGCCCATGCCTGGACACCCTGGTTCTCGATCTTTGGCGCCAACTCAGGATTTGACTCGATTGAGGAATGTTTCGGAGAGATGACCCCGTTCATTTATGCCATTGAAACAGGACTCTCCTCTGACCCTGAAATGAACTGGAGACTCTCGGCGCTCGACAGGATCACTCTGATCTCCAACTCCGATGCCCATTCTCCAAACCGTCTGGGAAGAGAGGCCAATGCCTTCCATGGTCCGCTCGATTACGGAGAATTAACGGAGACCCTCCGGACGAAGGATCGGAAGCGATTTCTCTTCACCCTCGAGTTCTTCCCGGAGGAGGGAAAATATCATTACGATGGACACCGCGATTGCGGGGTTGTCTTTGCTCCCCCCCAAACGAGGAGCCACCAGTACCTTTGTCCAAAGTGCCATAAGAAACTGACGGTGGGCGTGGTGCATCGTGTCGAAGAACTCGCGGACCGGCCGGAGGGGTTCGTTCCCAGGAATGCCATTCCTTCCATTCACCTCATTCCCCTCGAAGAGATCATTGCAGAGGGTCTGGGCCAAAGAGTCGGGACAAAGGCTGTTGAAACGGAATATGAGAGACTGCTGGAGAGAGGAGGGTCTGAGTTTCAGATTCTTCTCGATGCCCCTCCGGATGAGTTACAGTCTTACGTTCCCCCGAAGATCTTGGAGGCGATCATTCGAATGAGGCAGGGAAAGGTTTTGATCCTTCCGGGTCATGATGGTGTTTTTGGAAAGATCAGCCTCTTCCCGGAAGAGAGAGAGGACGAAAAGACAACGGAGCAGTTGAAACTCTTTTGACCCGCGGTTGCGAGAACGGGCATGCCTGCGTGCCCTGCTTTCGCCGAAGCCCCTTCGCGCAGCATCTCCGATCCTCTACCCTTCGGATAGCCTGAAATTTCTTCCCTGAGCCTTACCAGAATCTCAGCCAGAGGGTGGTGTCTTGGCGCCTCGCGGGATGCCTTTCCCGTGGTTCGGCAGGAGGGGCGGGTTCAGGTGCGGAAATGGACTCCGGCCTTGGTTGATTCCATGGCAATGAGCAAGTTCGGTAAAAAATGATTTGACAACCTCTTTGCCGCGATTTTAGAATGAATTCTCATTGATCAGAGAAATCATTCCTGTCCCGGCATTGCATTTGTGGAACGGTTTATGAAGGTTCTGTCAGTGAAAGGAGGAGATGGTTTGATGAAGATCAAAGGAGTGACTGGTTTCATTTTGTTAACATTTCTTTTGGCAAATTTTACATGGGCCCAGAGCACTCCGGGACCGTTGACCCTTGACGAATCGATTCGGATCGCTTTGGAGCGGAGTCTGGCCGTGCATTCCGCCAAGGAAGGGGTGATGGGCGCAGAATTCAACCGGAAAACGGCCAGGGCCTATTTCTTCCCCCAGTGGCAAGGCCAGTATGGTTACACCTGGTTTAGCAGCCCGGTCCAGGTCGGAACCCAGTCGGCCACCTCCATCGTGACGCCCCCCAAACCGGTTGCAGACCCCATTGCCAATGCCACTCCGGTAACGGTGACCATTCCTGAAACAACCCGTTATACTTTCAGCCTATATACGACGCTCACCCAAACCCTCTACGCCGGTGGCGCTTACCTCGCGAACTACCGCTCCTCCAAATTGGGCTTGGAGATCTCAAAGGCCAATGTCGAAATCGCCAAACAGAACGTCGTCCTGAATGTGAGACAAGGGTACTTCAATATTTTGAGGGCCGAGAAATTTGTAGAGGTTGCAAAACAGGCGGTCAAGCAGTTCGAAGGTCAGTTGGAGGTGTCACGGGCCTTCTTCGAAGTGGGACTGATCCCGAAGAACGATGTTTTGCAGGCCGAGGTGAGACTGGCCAATGCCCTGCAGGCCCAGGCCAGCGCCGAGAACGATGTGGGGGTGGCCAAAGTCTTCATTCAATAACCTGCTCCGCAGGGAGATTAATGAGCCGGTGGAGACTGGTCGATATCCTGGATTACAAACCGTTCCCTCTGACCTTGGAGCAGTGCGTCGGCGAGGCGCTGCAGCAGAGATCGGAGATCAAGGTGGCCGAACTGACGGTGGGCCAGGCGAAGGAGAGCGTCAAGATTGTCCGGAGCGGGATGCTTCCAACGGTGAGCCTTGCGGGCAACTACTTCAGGAACTCGGACCAATTTTTTCTCAACGGCGACCTCAAAAGCGACCGGTGGAGCATTTCGGCCGTGGCTTCGATGACGCTGTGGGACTGGGGAAAGGTCTATAACCAGGTTGGAGCGAGCAAGGTGAAGGTGACCCAGGCCGAGGATTCGAAGACTCAGATCGTGGAAGGGGTGATCCTGGAGGTAAAGGAAGATTACTTGAACATGGGGGTGGCGGAGAAGAACGTAAATACGGCAGCGAAGTCGATTGAGCAGGCGGAAGAGAACTTGAGGCTGAACGAGGAACGGTACAAGTATCAGGTTGCCACGGCTTTCGACGTCCTTGACGCGGTCACCTTGCTGGCCCAGACCAGGGTCAATTACTACGGCGCGCTGAGCGATTATAATGTGGCCAGGGCGAGTTTGGAACGATCCATGGGGAGGATGTAACTTACGATAAGCAGTAGCCTGATGTCCTCCTTGGAGGGTGTTGACCCGTGTCAAGAATAGAGCTCGAAAGGAGGGAGGGCAGGGCCGAGTTTCTGGACCAGAAGGAAGGATATGTAAGGAAAGAGATTTCCTTTGAAATCCGGAAAGACCCCCTGACCGGCCACCTCTCACGAATCCTTCCGTTTCGGAGAAAGGTCTTTGAAACGGCCCTCTCGCAAGAGATGCTTGACGCATCCCAGAAGGGCTGTCCCTTCTGCCCGGGCCAGGTCGAATCGTTTACCCCTAAATTTATCCCGGAGATTGCAGCCGAAGGAAGGATACGGAAGGGAAGGGCCGTCTCCTTTCCAAACGCATTTCCTTACGCCCATTACAACTGGGTCGTCGTTCTGTCCGATGAGCACTTTTATCATCTCGATCAATTTACGGTGGAGGTTCTGAGGGACGGTTTCTTGGTAGGCCAGGAAGGGATTCAAAGGGTAGGAAGAATGGCCCCCGACTTTGCCTTTAGCTCCATTAACTGGAATTACCTCCCCCAATCCGGAGGAGGCTTGTATCATCCCCACCTGCAGGTCGTTGTCGATCAGGTCCCGACCGTTTCCCAGAGAAAGGGGATCGAGGGGATAAGAAGACATCAGGAAGAAAGGGGCTCTTTTTACTGGGAAGACCTTCTTTCAGAAGAGATGAGTTGCGGCGAGAGGTACCTTGGCCGTTGCGGCGATGTCCATTTTTTGGCGGCCTATTCCCCCCAGGGAATTCTGGGCGAAATCATCACGCTCTTTGCCCATCGTTTTACGATTGACGACATCACGGAGGAGGATTGGACCCATTTTTCAGATGGATTAACAAGGATATTTCGCTACCTCAAGGAAAGACAGACCTGTAGCTTCAATCTTGCCCTCATCTCCGGTACGGACCCGGAAGTCCAATCGTGGGCGTACGCGAGGCTAATCCCGAGAATCCTTATCCCTCCATGGAATACAAGTGATATCAACTACTTTGAAAAACTTCACGGTGAGGTAATCTGCGTCGTCTCTCCAGAAGAAATGGCTGAAGGTCTTAGACCCTTTTTTTCAGGATAGAAAAGAGATAAATGACTTGCCTAAGAGACTGGCATTAAAATTGCTGTTTTAATTTATGGTTAGATGCCTGATTTTTCTAAACCCTTTTGTTTTCAATGGGATTTGGTGTTGAACCGACCCTTGGGCCAATGAAAGTGATTGACATCAATGGGTAACTATGTTAATTTATTTACCAATTTAGAACTCGTTTGCTAAGAAAATGATCAAACCTATTCTGCTGACCACCCTGCTTCTTTCGATTTTTCTTACGGCCGACTTTTCGGCGGCAGGAATCTACCGTTACGAAGATGAAAACGGGGTGATCCATTTTAGTAATTGCCCGAGAGACCCGAAGTTCAAGCTCTATATCCGGGAAAGCAAAGACGACGTGGGGGTAGAGCCGGGTGAGGCTGCTCCGTCTTTCAGCCTCATCGATTCCAAGAACTTTGACTATCTCATCTCCGAGTTTGCAAAGAAATATGAGATCGAATTCGCCCTGATCAAGGCGATGATCCGGGCCGAATCGGGGTTCAATCCCAATGCTATTTCGAGAAAGGGAGCCAAAGGGCTGATGCAGTTGATGCCGGGGACAGCCCTCCGGATGAATGTGTCCAATGTCTTCAATCCCAAGGAGAATATTGAAGGCGGGGTCCGTTACTTTAAATATCTCCTTTCCCTTTTCAACAATGACCTCCGGCTCTCTCTGGCCGCCTACAACGCAGGCGAGAATATTGTGGCCCAACTCGGCACGATTCCTCCTTACCGGGAAACGGTCGATTACGTGCGAAAGGTGCTCAGTTTTTACCAATCCTATAGAAAATAGCCCTCGGCCTAAATTCAGATTTAAACTCTGGATTTCAGACTGTCAAACCACTATCCTGCTGCCGAAGGTGGGCACAGTCCGCAATTTTGAACCAAAGTGTACTCCATGGAAAAGCTGAATCGTGAACAGATCATGACCCTCCCGAACGGGGTCACGATCATCCGGGTCCTGGCGATTCCGGTCATCCTCTCCATGATCTTCTATTCAGGACAGGATTATCGACTCCTTACAGGTCTTCTCTTTCTTCTCGTTGCCAGCACGGATATGATCGATGGCTATCTCGCGCGGCGCTACGATCTTACGACGACCCTGGGGAAATTCCTGGACCCCCTGGCGGACAAATTATTGATTGTCACCTCTATGATTGCCCTGGTGCCCGGCCGGGACGTTCCCGTGGGGATGGTGATCGTCATCGTCGGCCGGGAGATTGCGGTTACAGGGCTCAGGGGAATTGCCGTCTCCCAGGGAATGGTCATTGCGGCGAGCACCCTGGGGAAATACAAGACCGTCTTTGAAGTGGTAGCAGTGAGCTGTCTGATCGTCGGGACAGAGTTTATGGGAATCAACCTTCATCAGGTCGGGATGGGGCTTTTCTGGATCGCGCTCCTTCTGGCGGTGGTCTCCGGGATCGAGTACTTCAAGCGGTTTCTGAAAGCGGTCATCATCTAAGAACTTATCCGTAAATAGTGGTGGGCTATGAAGTCCCCCTTTGCAAAAGGGGGATTTAGGGGGATTTGACCAAGGTTGCCACTGTAAATCCTCCCTGTTCCATGTCTTCCTCTGCCTTCCCATCGTTCCAGTATTCCAATATTCCATTTCATGATTGTTCATGCATGCGCTTTGCCCTATGCGGTGTCGTTGTGGGGTCTTGACAACCCTTCCTCAGTCTTGTAAATTTATCAGGTGCGTTGAGGATGCGCGGGAATAACTCAGCGGTAGAGTGCAACCTTGCCAAGGTTGAAGTCGCGGGTTCAAATCCCGTTTCCCGCTCCAACGGCGGCATAGCCAAGTGGTAAGGCGACGGTCTGCAAAACCGTTATTCACCGGTTCAAATCCGGTTGCCGCCTCCAATAACAGTTTAAGGGTTACAAGAGATTTCGACAACTTGTAACCCTTTTTTGTTTTGGACACGTTCTCTTCTGTCTTGCACCACCCCCCAAACCGACCTCATTTGTTGCTTTACAAGAACTTATGGTTGTGATAAGGTTGCTTTCGAATCATGCTCGGTACGGCATCTTCAATCTGCCTCCTGTTGAAGCTGTGAAATTGCTTCGCAAGCTGGCTATTCCATGAAGAGATGTCAAAGAGGCAGTTTGGGTCCGACCCAACCCAAAATGGAACCCAAAAAGGCATGTCTAACGAAATGAACGAAAGGACCATTAAACCCGGTCAAATCCTCACTGGTTCACTTTTCAATGAGCCGATGAGGGTGGAAACTGTCCGCCAAAATGGTCCTGACACCTGGTCTCTGGGGTTGGTCGGCACTCAGTCCGAGAGGTTCCGTAGCGTTACTCTCACCTCCCGTGATATTGACTCGTTAACCGTCCTGGATGCCACCTCAACCATCTGTGCTGCTATGTTGCTTCAGGCCAGTGGTCAGGCCAATGCTTTGCGCACGCCCCTAAAGGCCGAGCAGGATCGAGGCCCGGATTTCCTTCGGCTTGCCAATGCCCTGTCCGCCCTTTATCCTAAAGATAGCGAGGAGAAGCGTCTTCTCGATGCAATGCTGCTTGCAATGCCAAGGTGATAACCGCAGCAGGAAATCGGGGCGCTTCCTGATTTTCGGAATGACCTTGAGAGGAAGTTGAAATATGGTTTAAGTAATAATTGTGATGCGTGTATCTGAAGGGAGGAGGTGCAGAAGTATGAAAGAATTGGACCGAATAACGGTCGATCCGGAAATCTGTCTGGGGCAGCCGACAATTCGAGGGATGAGAATAACGGTTTCAGTTATTCTCAAGCAGATCGCCAGTGGCATGACCACGAAAGAAATCGTGCAGGCTTATCCGGAACTTGAAGAAGAAGATGTTGCCCAGGCGTTAAGATATGCGGCATGGCTTTCCTCTGAAAAGGCAAGACCCATTCGAATGAAAGGAGCAAGGCGTGCCCAGACTTGAGTTTCTTGCAAATATGAACATTTCTCCTCTGGATTCAAGTTGGTTTTTCTCCCGAATTTGGTAGAATCTAACCATGAGAGGTGAAATCCTTCCCAAATAACATTCACCCTCAATGGGAATACACGGGATGGAAAAGGATTTATTATTTAAGAACGAAGATGACGAATAAACTCAGAGTGATTCTTGTGGTTATTGGACTCACTTTCTTTTGTTTCGCGGAAGGGTGGGGGGCAGATTGGAGACTGTTTGGGAAAAATGACCGGGCAGATTTCTACTATGATGCAGACAGCATTACTCGCCCACCTTCTAAGATTATCTTTAGGGTGTGGGAGAAACGTATCTTTACAGAGAAGGGTGTATCCGAAGCCGTGGGGAGATCCGGTTTTGGGGAAAAATACAGGAATCTGGGCTTTGTGATGGGTTTATCCGAATTTAATTGTGCAGATAAACAAAATCGGGCATTATCATTAATTTGGTATTCCAGGGATGGAGAGAGTTT
>CAWHGS010000042.1:0-50976 GCA_963828805.1 uncultured delta proteobacterium | reverse complement strand
TCGACTCCCCGGTCTGATGCCGGGGTATGCTCAGGGTTGATACTGCACTTCGATGAACTCAGTGTCCTGACTTTGTCGAAGGAAGCGGCGCTTTTTACCCCGATTTAAAAATCGGGGTTTGGCGTCATCAAGAACGTATCAAATGCTTTTCACACTCTTCCATGAAGTACTTCTTTCCCTTCCGGGTAACCCTCTCTTATAGAAACATAACGTCGAAACTGTGCGGCGGAAATCAGACGTCCGAACGAGTGATTCGTCAGGCTTCTAATTAAGATCTAATTGAATCTTAATTGCGTCCCCAACCTTTTGCATATCTTCTGCTGAAATGACGCCCTCTCGGTTCAATAAGCGTAATTTACTTACCGTTGCAAGCTGGTCGGCCATCGCCTTGTGTTGTTTTCCGTTAAGCCTGACATACGCTTCGCTCGGATAGAGGCGGTCAATATGATGACTGAGAGGAACGACCTGAACCCTATTGAGGAACCTATTGGAGGCATCATTGCTGACGATAACGGCGGGCCGTTTCTTGCGAATTTCCCCACCAACGGACGGATCAAAATTCACCCACCACACGTCACCCCTTTTCATGTGCGCTATCTCCTAAAGTGGCCTCAGCCCATTGGAGTGCTCCTTTTTCGCGAGTTTTATCCTTAGCCATTTCTGCATAAGCAGATTCGAGTTCATGTTTGACGACATGAGGTCGAACCAAATCTTCGACAAATCTGCTGATTTTCCTCGGGCCAATAACCTTATGAAGGCCAAGATAGATTTCTTCATTGATGGTAATCGTCAACTTTTTTTGCATGGTGTTTCCTCCTGCAACTCTACACGTATAGTATACGTATAACGGTCCCAAGAGTCAAGGATATTTCATTCATATTTCATTGAGCCTTACGATGATCTACACCCATGTGGCATCAAGGGATGAGAGAACAGGGGACACCCTATATTGTTTTAGGCTTGTTACCCACCTGCTGCACGCAGGACACTCCCGTGGGAGAGGTAACTGATCGATTTTTGCCTCCCAATCTCGCATGAATTGTCGGTAATGCTCTTCCGTAAGTGACGCGACGAACGTGTCACCTTCCGGTCCCAGGTGCTGCGTGAGTATGATGCGACGAACGTGTCACCTTCCGGTCCCAGGCTCGTGTGAGCGTAGGTAATTGTCGCCTCCGATCCAGCCCCGACTCGGGCGCAGTTGAATGGTCAATTTGCATGCGGTGACGGTCGAGGTGATCTTGATCATCTCCACGAATCCATCGCTCGGTTCATGTCTGGTGATGT
The DNA here is from genome assembly GCA_963828805.1 of uncultured delta proteobacterium. Lineage (GTDB taxonomy): Bacteria > Desulfobacterota > BSN033 > BSN033 > UBA1163 > CAWHGS01. The sequence goes on along the minus strand of CAWHGS010000042.1, from coordinate 49,692 downwards.
ACCAAATTGCGTTGCTCGGGAGTCGCCTCAGTGAGAAACACACAATCAGGTTCAGCTACTCCGGATTCGCTGAATAACAACCAGTGGGTTCCAGCCGTCGATCCAATCCGCCTCGCGCACCGGGCAGAGCAACGGGAATACTTTCGCCGGTTCAGCCACAAGCTGTTGTTTAAAGGTCCGTATAACCCGGTTAGGCTTCGTAACTATCATCTGCTTTTGTTCTCCTAATGGTGGCTAACGTCCCGAGTTGAGTTGAATCCCGCTTTGGGATTTCTGCTCGAACGCATTGTTCCCTTGCGCGAATCAGCGCGATAGGAAACAATTCGTCTCCGTTCGAGCCTCATCCCAACTTATTTCGTCCCTGACCCGCGCAGCGCGACGGGAACGATTTGCATTACCTCCTCGGGCAACCAGTCATGCCAAATCACAACTGGGTTACCCCGGAGTAAGCTGGTGCTTGGCGTAGGAATAGCCCCTGTCCGTCGGTAAACATAGCCTCATTTTGGGCTATTTTCCCTTATTGCGGGAATAAGAGATTTTCTTTGTGCCACCCTCACAGGAGCCGATGATCTTTTGATCCTTAACCTGATCGGCCGGTATAATCTCAAGCGTGTATCCCTCCACACCCTTCGCCTTTAACTTTGCTTCAATTTCTTCCTTCAGTTCTTCACAGGGTTTGATTTCGGCAAAAGCCGATGTGCAGCCGAATGCCGCCGCGAACAGAAGAAAAAGAATGATCCGTTTCATGCCTTACCTCCCTCTTTGGACTCAATGGTCCCGTCTGTATTTTCCGGATTTCATGAATTTATTCCGCAGATGGAGCGATTATATATTTGTATAAAGGCGATGTCAAACTATTCTCCTGGCTAACCCGCATGGCAGGAAGGAATTGGAAAGGTATTGTTTGTCTATTGGTAAGCCTGAGTGTCGACAAAGTTTAGGATCTTCTCCAGGGTATCCTCTTCGCCGAGAGAGCCCCCCTTTGTCGCCAGAAGTTTGATGTTCAAAGGGGACCCCTCGGGTCTTCCATAGGCTGCCACAAAAGAGATGTTTCCCAAGAATCTCGATCCTCTCGATGCCCACGGCACGACATACCGCATACCCGGTCTCGCCTCCGATCAAAACGAGCCCATCGACTTCATCTGATTCGAGAAGGGAGCGGACAATCTTTGCGAGAGCGATCACCAGTTCCTGGCTCTGTCTCCTTATGCCTGATCTCCCCTCACCAATCGTCAGCACGACCGCTGTTTTGTCGATCCCACGGCAGCCTGAAAGGTCTTTACTGCTTCCGTAATACACGAATCCAGATGCTCCATCAGGTCTTCCGGCTCAAATCGAACGATCTCTGCGATCCCTTTCTTCTCAAGATAGGAAATCTGAGCACGGGCCATGGGATGGGAAGAACCGGAAACAACCAATACCCTCTTTTTCCGGAAAGAAACCGTTTTCCGGTTGAGAGTTTCGTTATGGTTCTTAGTAATCCTTAAGGAGTCTGCCAGATATCTTCCCAGAGCGCTGGAAAGTCCAAAAGATCCAACATAAAAAAAGGAGGAAGGTTCCATCTTCATCGAAGCCCTGACGATCGGGTCCAGATCATCATCGGTCTCGGAATCAAAAATGAGAATCGTTCTTCGATTCATCCTGGCATCCGTTCAACAATATTAAGGTTGCCCGACCGGACCTCATCGAGAGCGATCGACTTCGACCTTCAGTCTGGGTATCTTTGAGAAGAGTTCGACATTACTGGAGGTCGATATGGGGTTGGGATTTAACCGGTCCTCACCATGGATCGACTCTTTGATGGGTACTCCACGAAAGAATTGACAACCCTTGACCGTTGTGCGGCCTGCTCCGGGAATAGAAGCCGCATACAGGACCGTGCGTCGACTCCCAGCGCCTCCATCATCGAAAAGACTTCGATGGCAATATTGCCCCGAAGGGCCGTATCGATCTTTTTGAAGAACCATTTCGGTTCAAATCTTTTCAGTCCGCAGGCCGCTTGTTGAATGATGAGGGATGCTTCCCGACCTTCCAGGCTTCTGCTCTGGGTATTGACGATCAGCACCCGGGGGACAGTCTTCGATTTGAATTCCTGAGTGACAGAGCCGATGGTCCGGAGCCCGGCAGAAGCAAACTGGGCCCCCGTGTCGCAGACACCGGTGAGATCATCGGCAATCACAGCAATCGAGAGGGTTCATGGCATGGAAGGAACGATGAGGGAAGGATTCTCAGTTCACGATATAACGCATCGGATTGACAGGAATACCATTCAACCTGACTTCATAATGGAGATGAGGGTCCTGTCGTCTTTCCCGTCATTCCGACTTCAGCGATCTTATCTCCCCGTTTCACTTTCTGTCCTGTCTTCACCAGGGCCTTGCTGAGGTGGCTGTAACGGGAAGTCATTCCAAAACCGTGAGAAATCACCACGATTTTTCCATGAACCAGATCATTTCCCACATCCGAAACAATTCCATCGGCAGGAGCAACAACCAGGGTTCCCACCCGGTTTGAAATATCAATCCCCTCGTGCATCTGGGTCAAACCGGTAAAGGGGTTCGTTCGAAATCCAAAACCCGATGTCACCCATCCCATGGTAGGCCAGATGGATGGCGTGTGGATCAGCATCTCTTTCTTCGTCTGAAGGCTCTTTTCAAGTTCAGAGAGGCTCACCTCCTGAGAGATGGCTTCCGATTGGAGGCGTTCAACATCGGCTCTCATCTGCTGAATCAAGACCCTGGTCATCCTTCTCCCTTTTCAGTTTATCCCGAATATCGGACGGCGAGGGCCCGCCCATTCCCATGAGGGCAGTTTGTCTCCTGACCCCGCTCAAGATTGGCAATAATTCGAATCTTCTTGTCGAAATCCTTTAGTTGGAGAGCTGTTTTTCCAGGTCTTCGATTTTTGCCGAGAAAAAGTGGATCTGGGACTTTTGGGCCTGGGTCTCCTGGCGCAAACGGGCACAGTTCAAAGGCCTTCTTCTTCACCTGAATGTAATCGCAAAAGAAGAAGGTTGTTGAAAGAAGGGCAAAGGCGAAGAGATAAAGGGCAATCTTAAAGGTCTTCTTGCGAATCTTGAGATGACGTGTCCTGGAGGTCTTGGGACCGAAGATCAGAATACTGTAGTGCTCTTTGTCCAAAACACCCTCCTTGCTTCGAACATAAAATGATTGCGTCCTATCCCAAGGATACCCGTCTTTAATACCAGACTTGGAATCGTTCTGTCAAGTCTTTTTTTGAAAAATCCGTTTTTACCAATGAATCAAGCTACTTCCCCAGGTCAGACCTCCTCCAAAGGCGGTCAGAACGATGTAATCTCCCTTCTGAATCGAGCCGCTTCTGACGGCTTCATCCAGGGCGATCGGAACGGTGGCAGAGGAAATGTTTCCGTATTTTTCAATCGTGAGATAGACCTTCTCCATGGGGACATCGAGCCGCTTGGCCATCTGCTGAAGGATACGGAGATTGGCCTGGTGGGGAATGATCCACTTCACATCTCCAAGGGAAACGCCATTAAAAGAGGCTGCCTCTTCGGCAGCTTCTGCGAACCGTCTCACCGCCACCCTGACGGACTCATTGGCCTTGATCATCCTCAGGGTGTGAAGTTTCTTGTCGACACTTTCATAAGAGATCGGGGTTGTCCTTGATCCCCCTCCGGGAAGGAGGAGGTTCTCCCCGCTCGCGCCATCGGTGTGGATATGAACCGATAGGATCTCTGACTTCTCTTCCGGAAAATGGTCATAGGCACGGAGAACGGCTGCGCCCGATCCATCTCCCCAGAGGATGCAACTCTCCCGGTCCGTCCAGTCGAGGGTCCGGCTCATGATCTCCACCGCGGCGACCAGGGCCGTCTTGTAGGTTCCGGCCTTCAGATACTGCTCCGCCACCGAGAGACCGAAGATGAACCCGCAGCAGGCTGCCGTCACGTCAAAAGAGACGGCCCGTTCCGCGCCCAGCTTTGCCTCCAGCCAGTTGGCGCCGGCAGGGCAGCAGGTATCCGGGGTCATGGTCGTCATGATGATGAGGTCCAGATCCTTTGCCGTGATCCCTGCCATCTCCATGGCCCGCAGGGAGGCCTCCTTTGCCAGATCTGAGGCATTCACATGAGGCGCTGCGATTCTCCGCTCCTTAATCCCCGTCCTCTTGTAAGATCCACTCATCGTTCGTATCCAGAATCTTTTCGAGATCGTGGTTGGAAAGGACCCTTTCCGGAACAAAGGAGCCTGTTCCCAGGATTCCGATTCTCTTATTCCCCATTCGCAAACTCCTTCCAGACCAGGTTTACATCATCCCTCAACACATCCAAGAAAAACAATACCCATCAAGAATGTGACAAGCCGCCGAAGAATTCCTTTTCTCCCGTCGTTCTGAGCGAAACGAAGAATCTCGATTTTACAGGAACCTGAGAGTCTTATCGGAGCCTTTCCTGAACGAGATTCTTCAGTCGCTGTGCTCCTTCGAAATGACAACAAAAGAACGGGTCGGGGTGACACTATAACCGGATTTTCAGCAACCTGTCAAAGTCCAAAACTCAACCCTGGAGTTTGAAACTTAGCATCGCTATTCTTTATAGACTCTCGGCACCCTTTTCCCTACCAGGCAAAAGACCTCATACGAAATGGATCCAATCCTTTCCGCCATCTCCTCGGCAGTAATCTCTTCCCGACCCTGCCTGCCCATTAAGACCACTTCATCTCCATGGGAAACCCCTGGAATATCCGTGACATCCGCCATGATATAGTCCATGCATACCCTTCCTACAACAGGAGCCCTTCTCCCCCGGACAAGGACCTCTCCCTCGATTCGATAATTTACGGTTGTATCCATCCGCATAACCAATGGGCAGGGTGGCGATCCGGCTTTCCATTTTTGTGACGTAGGTTCCGCCATAGCTGATCTTTTCTCCGGCAGGGACCTGCTTGAGCAGTCCAATGCGAGTCTTAAGGGTCATCACCGGTTTGAGTTTAATGAGCTTCCGAAATACCGGCGACGGATAGGAGCCATAGAGGATAATCCCCGGGCGGACGAGATTTCCTGACCAGGAGGGAAAAGCCGTGAGTCCGGCGCTATTGGAGATATGTTTGTACCTGACGTGAATTCCCATCGACTCCGCAATCGTCTACAGCCTCCTGGAAAGCCTTCCACTGTCTCTCGTGTGAAGGGGTCATCGGTTTCATCCGCCATGGAATAATGAGAAAGAATGCCTTCGACTTCAATCGTTCGGGAAACGTTTGACTTCCTCCAGAAAGGCGGGCCACAGGCGCAGAGGAACCCCAAGCCTTCCCATTCCCGTATCCACCTTTAAGTGAACCTTCACCTTTTTTTTCCGCCTCTCAGCCGCTTGTCGAAAGAAATCGCAATGACTCTTTTTCGAAAACCGACCGGAGTGAGCCTAAATTTGAAAATCCAATCGACGTCTTCCTGGTACGTTCCTCCGAGAAGAAGAATGGGCGTCTTTATTCCCCCTTCCCGGAGTTGAACGCCTTCATCCGACATGGCCACACCCAGATATTCGACCCCTAACTCCTCCAATTTTCGGGAGACGGGGATGGCCCCATGACCATAGGCATCAGCCTTGACCACGCCTAGAATCTTCACTCCCTTTGGAATCTTCTTCTGAATCTGCCGATAATTGAAGGCGAGGGCCCCAAGATCGATCTCTGCCACCGTGGGTCTTCCCACAGGATTTGATCGTTCTTGGCATAACGATCATAACTCCTTGAATCGAATGAAAATTCATAACACTCAACACCCCTCAAAGTCAAACCCAATCCGCGGCGAAAACAAGCCGTTTTTCAAGGCCGTGGGAGGCGCCGAAAAGTGGTTTGTTCAGGCGGTCCGGCTTGCTTCTTGTGATCTCAATATGAAAACTGAGGCTGGGCAAGATGGAAAGAGAAATTGACAAGATCAGCCCTTTCATTTTAATCTGAAGGCGATGAGCGAAAATGCATCCCCAAACATTCAAATCAAGGTAAACGAAAAGGAGGTCTCCGTCTCACATCAAACGACCCTCCTCCAGGTGAAGGAACAATTCAAACCCGACGCCGACCTCATTATCTACAATGGTTTCCCGCTTACCGGCGACCAATCCCTCCGGTCCGGAGATGAGATCATCCTCATTAAAAAAGGGGAAAAACCTTCCCCTGAGGAGATCGAATGCCTCATGATGGCACGCCATACTCCCGGTGTTCATCAGAAGATCAGGAAATCGATCGTCGGGATTGCGGGGCTCGGAGGACTCGGTTCGAGCATTGCCATCGCCCTGGCCCGTGTCGGGGTCGGAACCCTGATCCTCGTCGACTTCGATATTGTGGAGCCCTCCAATCTGAACCGGCAGCAGTACTTCTTCCACCAGATCGGAATGCCGAAGGTGGAGGCCCTCCAGGAGAATCCTTGCCGGAATCAACCCCTGCGTAAAGGTTCGGCTTCATCATGAAAAAATAACGCGAGACAATGTGGAACGGATTTTCAAAGAGGCGGAGGTCGTGGCGGAGGCCTTTGACCGAGCCGACCAAAAGGCGATGCTCATCAACGTCGTCTCGGAAAAAATGCCGGAAAAATATCTGGTTGCGGCTTCCGGGGTAGCCGGATTCGGGGACAACAACGAGATTCAGACCGTCCGTTTTTCTTCAAGAATCTTCATTGTCGGTGACCAGAAAACAGCGGCTCAGCCCGGAGTCGGCCTGATGGCTCCCAGGGTCGGAATCGCAGCCCACCACCAGGCCAACATTGTCCTGAGGATCCTCCTTGGAGAAGAAAAATAAACCAGGTTGAGGTGAAGGTTTAGGTTGAGAACAGAAGCAAAGGCATTCTGTTTCAAAGTCTGGATTTGACTTTCTTAACCTCAACTTAACCTTAGCCTGATGTTAATTTTAACGACTACTATTTCAGATCCTTGACGACGGCAATCTCATCGCAGTCAGGAAACTTCACACATTTAAGGCAGTCGGTCCAGATCTTGTGGGGAAGCACTGACTTATCGACCCTTTTAAATCCCAATCGTTCAAAAAAATCGGGTTGGTAGGTCAGGGCAAAGACCCGTTTGACCCCCAACATCTTTGACTCCTCGAGGCAGGCCTTCACCAATTTCGCCCCGATCCCCCTTCTCCGGATTTTTTCGTCAACGGCAAGAGACCGGATTTCCGCCAGGTCTTCCCAGCAGACATGGAGGGCACAGATGCCCACCACACTTCGGTTCTGTGATGGAGACAAAGAAGTCCCGAATGTTGTCATACAGCTCACTGAGAGATCGGGGAAGCATCTCTCCGCGGGTGGAATAGAGCTTGATTAACCGCTGCATCTCTTTCACATCTTTCAATCTGGCTTTCCGGATCATCCTTGGTCCCCCGTCTTCTCCCTCGTCACCCATCCCGATTTACGATTTTCTGGCATTTTCAATCATCTCCTTGGCATGGGCCGTCGTTCTTTCAGTCATCGTCACTCCTCCGAGCATCCTGGCGATTTCATCGACCACTCTCTCCTTTTCGAGGCTCTCCACCCGGGTGAGCGTCCGGCCCCCCTTGACCTCTTTCCTCACGCTGTAATGGGTATCCGCAAAACAGGCAATCTGGGGAAGATGGGTGACACAGATGACCTGGTGGTCCTTTGAGAGTTCTCTCAACTTCCTTCCCACCACCTCTGCAATGGCGCCTCCGATCCCTGAATCGACCTCATCGAAGATGAGAACCTGTCTTCCGCCCACTCTCGGCGAGAATTCGCTTCATGGCCAGCATCATTCTCGAGAGCTCGCCCCCGGAAGCAATCTTGGCCAGGGGCTTCACCTCCTCTCCCAAATTCGGAGAGATGAGGAACTCGACCCGGTCCGTGCCTTTGGCAGACAGAGGAACGTCCTCGATCTGAACCTGAAACGTCGTCTTCTTCATCCCCAGTGAACCCAACTCCTTCTCGATCGCCTTTTTCAATTCCGTTGAGACTCTTCCGCCTCTCTTTCGGAAAGCCTTCTGCCAGATCACGACCTTCTGCTCAAGAGGCTTCATGCGGCCCTCGAGCTCAGAAAGCCTCTCCTCACCGGAGGCGAAGGTCCGCAAGTTTCATCGATCTCCTGTTTGAAGAGAAGAACGGCCTCTACCGTCGGGACCATACTTTCTCTTCAGCCGATCGATCTCTTCCAAACGATTCTCGACCGCTTCCAGCCGCTCAGGGATTGATCTCGACCCGTCTCTCATAATCCCTGAAGGTCCGGGTCACCTCTTCCAGTTGAATCAGGCTCGACTCCAGGATTTTTAGGACGGGGAAAGAGAAGGATCAATCGCAACCATTTCCCGGCCTTGACGAAGAATCGCCTGGATCTTATCGATCGCTGATCCGTCCTCTCCGTAAAGCATCTCCTCCGACGCATGGGCAAACCCCATCAGCTTCTGGGCGTGGGCCAGAATCCGCTGCTCCTCTTTCAGGGCCTCTTCCTCTCCGGATTGGAGGCCTGACGGCTTCAATCTCTCTCGATTGAAAGATCAGGAGTTCCCGCTCTTTCGCCCTCTTTTCCTGTTCCTCTCTGATTTTTCGGATCTCTTCAGACAGGCCGGTAAACTCCTGGAAACTGTGCTGGAAGTCCTCCCGGAGCCCCATCAGTCCCCCAAACTCATCCAGAATATCGATATGGGTCTCAACCCGCTGAAGGGACTGGTGTTCATGCTGACCGTAGAGACTGAGAAGTTCGCTCCCCGATCTCAGAAAACATCCCGAGGGTTGCCAGATTTCCATTGATGAAGGCCTTGCCCCTGCCGGACCGTGAAAGGGTTCTCCGGAGCAGAAGAGAATCCTCCTCCTCATGACCGGGGACCGGAAAACCTCTCCTCGACTCCTCTCAAGGACCCTCCTGTTTCCGGAGATGTCAAAGAGGGCCTCAACGCTTCCCTCCTCCTCCGAGCTTCGAATCATCTCTTCCGTCGCCTTGCTTCCGAGAAGGAGATAAACGGCATTGAGGATGATCGATTTCCCTGCCCCTGTCTCGCCGGTCAGGACGTTCAGGCCCTTCGAAAAAGAGAGATTCAAGGGTTTCGATGATCGCCAGATTTCTGATCCGAAGCTCAAGTAGCATAAATTCACAGTGATGAGTTCGGAGTTCTTAGCTCGGAGTCGGAAACAAATGCGTAAAATAGATTCTTTGCTCCGAACTCACGACTCCCGACTCCGACCGTTCTATCTCTCTCCCCATTTCAGCTTTTCCCGCAGCAATTTAAAATAGTGTCGATAGGGCGACTGGATCAGAAGGATCTGGCCTTCGCGCTTTTTGGACTTCCACCACATCCTCACACTCGAGAGGAAATCCCTGCTGACCATCGAGGGTGAGGGTCACCTCCTCCTGTCTCGACTTCAGGATGGCACGAACCGTGACATCATTCGGGATGACGATGGGCCGGTTGGTCAGGGTGTGCGAACAGATGGGGGTGATGATGAGGTTGTGAAGGGAAGGATAGACAATCGGTCCCCCTGCCGAAAGGTTGTAGGCTGTCGAGCCCGTGGGTGTTGAAATGATGAGGCCATCGGATCGGAAGGTGGTGAGGTATTCACCGTCGATCGTGATCTCAAGCTCAATGATCCGGGCCAGGGCCCCTTTATTGATCACCGCGTCATTCAGGACCGTGAATTCGGCCAGCTTTTCCCCTTCCGGACCACCGAAGCCCTGAAGACATCCCTCGGATTCGTTTTATAATCTCCCTTGAGCACCCTTTCGAGAACAGGATAGATCTCTTCCAGACTGACCTCTGTCAAAAACCCGAGGCCGCCGAAATTGACTCCGAGGATGGGAATCCCATGGCTCCACACCATACGGGCCACGCTCGAGAAGCGTCCCGTCTCCTCCGAGAACGATGACCATCTCGACGTGAGACGGGAAATCTTCCCTCCGGATGAAGTGGAGATAGGGAAGCGGACAGGGGAGGGGTGAAGAGGTCCCTCATCTCCTCTTCCACGTAGACATCGACCTTCTTAGGCGAGAACCATTCGGCCAAACTCCGGGTGAAGCTGATGACCTCGGGTTTGTTCTGCTTGGTGATAATACCTATTCGTTTCATGCCTGACCTCATTTCCGTGTCGCGTGTCCCTGCCTGCACGGCCCGGAGTCCCGCAGCGATTATAGACGAGGGCGGGGCACGCAGGCGTGATCCGTGTCCGTCAAAACAAATGTCACCCCGGTGTTCCATAAAGAAGCTACGCAAGAAACGTCACTCCAAGCGGCAGTTCTCCCGATCGCTCACTAAGAAGCGATGGTACACGAGAGAAAAGGTCTTTGTCAACCGGAAGATTTCAGGATCACGCTCATGGGGATGACTCTTCGATCGTCCGGACCAGTCTTCTGATCTTCGCCCGGTCCGGGAAGAAAGGGATCGACCATGAGCGCCATCTTCAGATGGGAAAGGGCCTTTTCTCGATTTTTAAATTCGTACCAGTAGATTTGCCCCAGATTCACGATGGGCGAGCGAATGGAGGGGGTTGACCCGGAGTTCTCCCTCGAGGGCCTCAATCGCTTTATCAAATCGTCTCTGGGCCGCGTAGATAAGCGCCAGAAGATTGTGGGCCTCGGGGAAGTAAGGAAACTCCTGAATAAATATTTTGTAGGCCTCTTCGGCCTTTTCATATTGCTGGTTTTTAAAATAGATCCCTCCCAGCGTGTAATAGGCCATGTCAGGCTTGGGGTCCAATTCGAGTCGCCCTTTGTCCCATCCGGATGGCCTGATTCAGTTCTCCCACTTTTCTGATAGATCACGCTGAGGTTGTAATAGGCGATTGCGAACTTGGGATCGATCTCGAATCGCCTTCTGGGTTGATCTCAAAGGCCCTGTCATAGTCGCCGGAATTAAGATAGGCAAAGCCGAGATTGGCATAAGGCCGCGCCTTGTTGGGAGATTTCTGGACGCTATCCGATCCAGAGGCTCACCTCATCGGTCCAGACCCTGTTTCTCGAATAGGTTCCCACGGCGAGCAAGCCGATGACCAGAATGAAAACGAGGATCTCCAAAAGATTCTGTTTCAGCGTTTAGGATCACCTCTTAACTCATTCCTCTCCTGTCTTTCTCCCCGTTCTTTATCGGGGACCGCCCGATCGATGAAACCGTCTTCTTGATCCGTCCGGCTTCCGGTAACCCGGGGTAAGTCAGGGCTCTCTTAAAATGGACCAGCGCCCTGGGATAATCCTTGCATTCATAATAAAGATCCCCTAGATTGACGTAGGCATTGGGGTTTTCAGGATTCCGCCTCAGTTCCTCCTGAAAGGACTCCACCGCTTGGTCCCACCGTTTTAACCGTTGATAGGCAAGGCCCAAGTTATTATAGGCATTTTCATAATCAGGCTTTGACTTTAAAAAGGTCTTGAAGGATTCGACCGCATCCGAATAAAGACCCCTCTTGATGGTAGGCAAGCCCCAGATTATAATAGGTTTCCGGAGGAGGCTGAGTCCAGGCCGAGCGCTTCTTTGTAACAATCGATGGCCTCCTTCATCATCCCCTTTCGATAAAAAACCAGACCCAGATTATACAGGGAAAGCGTGTAGTCCGGGATTCAGGGTCAAGGCCTTTTCGAATTCCCTCTGGGCCTCCTCCCATTGTCCCTGCCTCGTAATAGGCATAACCCAGATTATGGTGGGTCCTCTCTTTTTGGGGGGCTTTCCTGACACAGTCCTTCCAGAGGTCGATCTCATTCTTCCAGAGGGAATTCCTGGCATGGGCCCCGATGGCAAGACGATGACGATGATCATCAGAAGGATGCGATCCTGCGATCCCATCCGTTCACCCTTTTTCCCATTCCAACACCTCTTTTCGTTGCCCCATCTCTCCTTCCATTTCTCGATCCCTCTGACGACCCCCAAACTGAAGAGAATGAAAGGGCCGATGGAGGGAGATAAAGCCTGTGTTCGAAAACCATCTCAAGAGGAAAGATCGACGACTCGATCACAAGATTTCCAAAATACCAGAGGATGCAAAAGGAGAGGACGGGCCTCTTCTTGGCCATCCAGACACCGTATCCGATGAGACCGAGGACGACGAGGATCGAGATCAGGGTGGTCGGCGGATCAAGGATCGATCTCGAGATGAGGAAAATCATAATCCAGGTTGAGGCGGGAGGGATGAGGATAAATCAGAAGGGTCAGGTAATAGAGAACGACTCGAAACTGGGTGAGCACCCTTTCGGACATCGTAAACGTCCGTATTGATACCCTTCAATGATGACATCGATATACCGTTTTCCCCAGAGAAGGAATCCAAAGGCTCCCAGGACGAGGAGGCTTCCGATGAGGATGAAAAGGATCTTCTTCCCCTTTGGACTCAGGTCCAAATTCTGAAAGAAATAGAACTCATAGAGGGCAATAAAGAAGGGAAGGATGGCGACATTCTCCTTTGAAAAGACCCCAAGCAGATAGCTGAGGACAGCTCCCTCCAAAGTAAAGGAATCGGGCCTTTCCTTGGGCCAATCTCCCTTTGATGTAAAGGACGAAGGTGAGGAGGTAAAACATCCCTGCCAGGCTGGCCATTCTCTGAACGATATAGGTCACCGACTGGGTCTGGATCGGGATGGGAGATGAAGATCAAGCTCGTAAAGAGCGCCACCTTATAGGAGATGGCCCCGTATTTTTCTCTCAAGCGAGGGAAGATTGAAGGTCAGGATAAGAAACCCATACAAAAAATCCCTGCAAATACATGGATGAAGAAATTGACCAGATGGTAGCCAAAGACATTGAACTCTCCGAAATAGTAATTGAGGGCGAGGGTAAAATAGGAAAAGACACGAATGCTCTCCCGATAGGTATATTTGATCAGATCGTCTCGATACGAGTCCCACGTGAAGACCTTGATCTGAATATTCGGATTCTGAGTGATATTGGGCCGGTCATCAAACTGGAAAGGAACGGAAAAGGTATTGGAATAAACGAGGAAGGCCACCCCCGCAATCAAACCGACCGCGATGAGATGTCGGTAACAGAGAAGAGAAGTCCCTTTTCTTTGGAGGGGAGAAGGGCCGCTCTTCTGGGACTCGGAAGGAGACGAACGTTTCTTAGGTTTGGCCATGGAATCCTATTTTCTCCTTTCCTTAAACTTATCCATTAAATATACCACCCCAATCAATCCAATTTCAATGAACGTCATCCAGAGACGGGTCAGGACGGAAAGGATCACCGCCACCGGACTCGGCATGATCGAGGAGAGAAGATAAACCAGGACCCCTTCCCGAACCCCCAATCCGCTCGGAGCAAAGAGGGCAAGCAGTCCCAGGGTGCTGGAAATGGCCAGGGCCCCTGTCAAAAACAGAATGTGCCCTGAGGAAACGGGAAAGACCGATCCACAAAAAGATAAAAACCGATTCCCCCGACCACCCAGGAGAGAACACAGACCCCCAAGATCCAGAGGATCTCAGGATAGGAGATGGAGATGGCAATGGGCTCCCTTTTCAGAGGCCTCAGAATCGAATTGAATATCTTCTCGAGGATCCGGGGATGGAGAAAAAGAAAAGCCAGGATAAAAATGGGAATCAGCCCCAGGGAGGGATCCCCAGATCAAGGGACTGACTCTCCTCCAAGAAAAAGAGGGAGACCAAAAAGACGAGGCCTGCAGCCATAATCATGGTCACGGTCTCGAAGTAGAGGGCAACCGTGAGGGTCTTTCTCGATTTTCCCTTCGAATCGTAGAAGTAGAAGCGACCCAGGAAAAGCCAGACCTTCCCCGGCAGGTACTTCCCCAGCTGGGAATAAAACCAGCTCTTCAATGTCTCCCGTGGAGGGATGGCAATTCCTAATTTCAGGGTGATGAGATACCATGCCCAGATCTGGATCAGATACCAGAAAACGGAGAAAACCGCGGATAGGATGAGGTGAAAAGGCCGGAGACCGAAAGAAGCCTCTTTCACCTCGTTCCAGTTTCGCCATACCATTTCCCCCAGATAGAAGAAGATGGCACCCAGGATTGCCCATCGAATCACTTTGGCATAGCGAATGGCGGTCTTTCTCTCCTTCATCACCGTCCTTCTCAGCCGAGGGTTAAAAGATGATTTTCAACAACATGAAAAACCCTTTGATCTTCTTCTTGAGATCGGAAAGGCTTCGGATACTCAACACCTGGTGGGCCAGATACCCGAAGCTGAAGTAGAAAGACAGGATAGCTCTTTTCCTCAATGCCGCCAATCTCTTTTCATCCAGAAGCCTCGATTTGAAGATGGGTTTTCCCGTATAGTCAAAATCATTCCAACTCGTTGCTGAGATCTCTCCTTTTTCCATCGCCAGGTCAAAAAGTTCTGTTCCGGGCATGGGAATCGTGATGGCAAAATTGGCTGCCGATGCCTTGAGCGTTTTGGAGAACCGGATGGTTTCCCGGATATCCCTCTCGGTCTCTCCCGGAATTCCAATCATGAAGTAGGCATCGGTTGGAATCCCCACCTCGTAGGACCACCGGAAGGCATGTCGCACCTGTTCCAGGCTGATCCCCTTTTTCAACACCTGATCCAGGATCGTCTGGCTCCCGGATTCAACCCCGAAGGCAATGCCCACACAGCCGACCCCTTTCAAAGCTCTCAACACATCCTGATCGATGATATCGACCCTCCCGTTGCAGATGAATTCGATCCGTATTTCCCTTTTCTTGATCTCTTCTGCAAACTCGTAGATCTGCCTCTTGCTGATGATGAAGGTATCATCGACGATGGACAGCCCCTTGATCCGGTAGTCTGCAACGAGGCGCTCGATTTCATCAACGATATTGGGCACCGACCGGTAACGCGTCCTTCGGCCGAACATCAGATGGGAAGAGCAATAGGTGCAGTGAAAAGGGCATCCCCTGCTCGTCACAATGGAGGTGGCAGGTTGTTTGACCGCCCAGGCGCTCCTCCCGAAATTGGCCTTCAGATAATGCTTCATGGGAAGAAGATCACGGGCAGGAAAGGGAAGCGTATCGAGATTGGAGATGAGCTTCCGGGAGGAATTCACCCTCGGCTTCCCCTCTCTCTTAAAGACCAGACCCTCCACTCTTTCCAGGGGGCCCCCCCCTTCAAGGGCCTCCATCAATTCGAGGGTCGTCTCCTCCCCTTCCCCCACGGCGACAAAATCAATTGCCTCCTCTTTGATGACCTCCTCATAAAGAATGGAAGGATGAACTCCGCCAAACAGGACGCTGCACCGGTTGTTCTTAGACTTTGCAAATCGGGCGAATTCCAGGCCAAGGTTGAAATTCATGGTATAGGCGCTGATTCCCAGGACATCGTAGTCGCTCTTGGATAGCCGCTCAAACGCATAGTCACGGCCTTCGAACGTAGGATCCAGAATCTCCACGTCACGGCCGCTTTTCCGCAGGAAGGCAGCGATATATCCTAAGCCCAAAGGGGGGTTTGTATTCGGTTCGACCCGTGGCAAGAGAAGCACTATCTTCATCCATCACCTTTGATCATTCAGCCCACCCTGCCCGGATCACATCTTTAACGACCCTGATGACTTGGGTGACCTCGACGTCCGTTAAATTGCTATTCATGGGGAGATTGACCATCTGCCGGGCGACCAATTGAGAGTTTTCACACTGGCTCGAACAGCTGTAGGTATAGGTAAACCCCAAATCGAGCCCGTCCTTCAGACAGGCCAAATAAAACGTCCTCCGATCTTGCTGGAGGATGCGGACCGGAAATCGCATCCATGAGCAGAACGAATGGGAAGGAAAAACAGGCAGGCCAATGCCTTCCAAGCCTTCCAAGCCCCTTTGATACTGGCAGGCAATCTCCCACCTCCGCTGAAGGATCTCTTCGATTCTCTTAAGGTTGAACAATCCCAGTGTGGCCTCCAGGGAAGACAGCGTATACTGATACAACGGATCGTGGGAAGGACGAATCTCGCCCCGGTCCAGTGAAAACCCAAACCTCCTGTAGAACGTTTTTATAAAGAGACCATACCAGAACGGAACCGTAATCAGTTTGTGGAGAAACAGGGTCACCATGACCTTCGCCGCAAACAGAACAGGAGGGGGACGGAGTTCCTGTTCCGTCAGCCGTCCCACCTTCTCGTAGAGATCCTCATCGTTGAAAAGAATGAACCCTCCCCTTCCCGCAGATAACGCCTTCGTGAATTCGAAGCTGAAGATACTGGCCAGTCCGCTTGTGCCAACGAGCTTACCTTCGACTCTGCTTCCAAAGGCAGCGGCACAGTCTTCAAGGAGGACACAGTGATGGTCCCGGGCGAGACCGGCGATCTTTCCCATGTCGCACGGGATCCCAAACTGGTGAGTGGCTAAAATCACGCTCTGGGGCTCGATCTTTCTCTCCAGGTCGTCAGGATCCATATTGAGCGTCCCCGGATCAATATCGACATAAATAACCCTCTTCCCCGCAAGGAGAACAGCCTCGGGCACCACCTTGCAGGTGTAAGCAGGGACGATCACGGTCTTTTGCGGCAGCCCCCTCAAGAGGTAGTAAAGAGCGGCCCTGCCGCTCTGCAACAAAATGACTTTACGGTTAAAATACCCTTCCAGCCCGTCTTTGAAGAGGCGGATGTTTTTCTCCCGGTGAAGGAACAGGGCCGGGAGGAGAGATTCCAATCTCACTTCGATCCGATGTCGGGGGATCACGCTCATCTTAGGATTCGTTCCTGTCCGGGTCGCACCTTCATCCTCTTTCCCCGGTGTCTCCTCTTTTTTTGATAAGATAGAATTGATAAAGGGACAGAAAATTCATGAACTGCAATTTTGGATCGAGGCAAGAAATCACAGACAGACACCGGCGCAGCAGCGTTCTCGAAAGAAACCCGAGCAACACGTTCAAAGGAATCAATAAGGTGAAGAGAGGCATCCCCACCTTTTTGATGATCACGCACCGATTTTCCCTGACCATCTGATCAATCTCCCGATGACGGAAGAGCAAGCCTTTCGTCCGGAGGGATTCCTTTCCATGAGCGAATCGTGACAGAAGCGAAAAAATCCCGAACCCGTTCAGGAAATAGGTGCCTGTCTTATTATTTTCAATGATCAAAAGGGTTCCCTCCTCCTTCAAGGAATACAGCATCTCCCGGACCGCCTGCCGGTAAGTCTCCTTGTTCGGCAAGTACATCAGTGAAAAAACCTCGAAGATGACGTCAAAAAACTCCTTCTTGAAGGGAAGATACACGGAATTCGAGATGACGGAAAAAGCACCCCGTACATTCTGAAGATAGTCATGGGTGTAGGTCGGCGAAATATCCAGTCCGATCAATACCGGACGAGAGAATTTCTCCCGGACGGTCAGAGAAAGTCTGCCATAGCCGCATCCGAGGTCCAGAATAGATCTGTCTTCCTCTTTGATGTGCCCGGTGATTAACCGTGAAGTCCATTGGTGGAGATAATCATTCAACGGATCGGGAAAACGACTGAACAGTACGCCTTTATATTTTTTGTCTAAAGAGACTTCGCTTCTGTCCAGCCATATGCGATCCTGCATGTGAACGGCCTAACCCGACATCGCCAGAACCCAACAGGTTTTGGCAGTCCTAAAACTCCGAAATCCGAATATCAGAATCCCATCGTGGGACCCGGTTGAATCCTTCCGCGGCGCGCAGGCGGAAGCGTCCGGCGGACCTCCCGCCGATGTCCTGGGGCGACAAGAACAGGGTTCGACGGGACCTCTCGACACTCCCGGGTCGATGTGGATCCGCTGCCCCTTAAAGACCTTTGATGACCGTCCTGATCTTTTCCACAATCCATCGAACGTCCTCCACGTTCATTCTCGGGTGGAGGGGAAGGGTGACCACTCTCCGGCTCATCGCCTCGGTCATCGGGAGCATCCCGGCCTTACATCCAAATTGCTTCCGGTAAAGGGAAAACAGATGGACGGGAGGATAGTGAATGCTCGTCTGGATCCCTCCATCCTTCAGCCGTTTCATGAGCTCATCCCGGAGCGAAGAAGCGCGCGTCTCAGTCTCGCCATGGATCAGGATGGGGAAGAGATGGTACGAATAGGGCCCTTCAGCGTCCAGAAAAGGAATGAAAACCCCGGGCACACCCTGAAGCTCTTTCCGGTAAATCTCCACGAGCCTTCGTCTTCTCCGGTTATTTCGCTCCAACTTCTTTAACTGGACCCATCCCAGGACGGACTGAATCTCCGTCGTCCGGTAGTTGTAGCCGAGGATCTCGATATCGTAAGACGACAGGCGGCCACGGTACTTATCCCATGAAAGGGCCTTCATCCCATGGGACCGCAGGGTCCGAACCCTCTCTGCCAGTCCTGATCCCGTGTGAACACCATGCCCCCTTCACCCGTGACAAGATTCTTATTGGAAAAGAAACTGAAACAGCCGAGCGCGCCGAGGGTCCCGCATTTTTTACCTCGGTACTCGGACCCCGGGGCATGGGCCGCATCTTCCACGACAGGAAAGCCGTGTCGTTCTTGCAATCTTCAGGATCGCTACCCATGTCGCAGGGATACCCTCCATAATGCATCACGACGATCGCCTTTGTCTTTCGGGTGATCTTCTTTTCGATTTCATGAGGAGAGATATTCAGATCCTCCCATCCCCGGATATCCGCAAAGACGGGTTTTGCCCGCATTATAAAGGACCGCATTGGCCGTGGCGACGAAGGTGAAGGATGGAAGGATGACTTCATCCCCTTCCTTTAACCCCAAAGAGGCCAGGGCGAGATGGAGGGCGGCCGTCCCATTGGAGACGGCAATGGCCTCTCCTCCGCCCAGAAACTCGGAGAAGGCCTTCTCAAACCGTCTCCGTGACCGGACCGGTCGAAAGCCATCTCGACCGAAGGACCTTGAGGACCTCTCGCTCCTCTTCCTTTCCAAGATCAATATCAGACAAAGGATATTTCCATTTCATAAGGGATAGCTCCCCACTCTAAACCGGGAGAGGTTTTCCCGGTACCATTCCATCGTCTCTCCTAGTCCCTCCTCAAGGGTGTATCTCGGTTTCCATCCAAAAAGGGTCTGGGCCAGCCGGGTATCGGATAGAAGCTGCATCACTTCGCTCTTTTCCGGACGAACCCTTTGGTCCTCCACCTCGATCTCTCTCTCCTTCCCGGTGAGAGCAAAAATTTTCCTGACCAATTCTCCAATCGAGACATCTTCTCCTGTCCCGATATTGACGGCTCTTCCGATCGCCTCGTCACATCTTCCCAGAGCAATAAACCCTTTCACGGTATCTTTGACGAAGAGAAAGTCGCGGCGGGGCCGGGTATTTCCCAATCGAATCCTCTTTATCTCCCAAAACCTGGGAGAGGATGGTGGGAACGATGGCCCGGAGCGACTGCCTCGGGCCAAACGTATTGAACGGCCGAAGGGTCGTGACGGGAAGACCGAATGAGAGATAGTAACTTTCGACCAGTTTATCTGCGGCGATCTTGCTCGCCGCGTAAGGGGACTGGGCCTGAAGAGGATGTTTTTCATCAATCGGAACATACTGCGCCGTTCCATAGACCTCGCTGGTCGAGGTATGGATGATCCTCTCGATGGAGCCTCCGTCCAGACAGGCATTGAGGAGATGGGCCGTCCCTTCCACATTCGTTTGGATAAAATCGAATGGGTGAACATAAGAGTAGGGGATGGCAATCAGTGCGCCCAGATGATAGATCCTGTGACATCCCCTGACCGCCTTCCTGACTCCGTCCGGGTCCTTGAGGTCTCCGCTGACCACCTCCAGCTGACTCTGAACCTCTCTGGGCAAGGTATCGAGAAGACCCCTCTCATCCCTCGAATTGTATCGAACAAAGGCCCTCACTTCCTCTCCCTGCCTGACCAGTTCCTCGGTCAGATGGCTCCCGATGAACCCTCCCGCTCCCGTGACCAGAACTTTTGTCCCCATGATTTGCCTCGCCTCACCTCTCGAACAATAGTTTCTTTCTCATTTTCTGAAACTTCTTCTGGGCCTCTTCATAATCCTCGTGCCTGCCGATATCCAGCCAAAAATCGCTGGAAGGATAACAGATAACCCGTTCCTGCTCCTTGAGGAGCTTCTGGATCAACTCCGGAAAATCGAGGTATTTCCCCCGCGGAATCCATTCGAGCGCCTCTTTTTCAAAAACATAGATTCCCATGCTCACCGAATAGGAGAGGATGGGTTTTTCGAGGTACCGCGTCAGCCGGGCGTTCGGGTCACACTCCATCACGCCCAATTCCAACGCCACTTTCTTCTGGCTCATGGCGATGGTAACCACCCCTTTTTTCCGGCGATGGTATTGGATAAGTCGGTGATAGTTGAGCGTCGTCAGAATGTCCCCATTCATCACCAGGAAGGTCTCCGGAAGGTCCTGAAAGGAGCGAGAGGGGACCTGCCGTTCCGAGAGGTTTCTCTTCGCGGGAATACCGGATGTTCACGCCATAGCGACTGACCATTCCCGAAATAGGCGGAAAGAAGAGGCTCGGACTGTTGGCTCACCGTGAAGATCATCTCTTTGATCCGGAAATGGGCCAATTGCCTGACAATCACCTCAAGGATGGGCATTCCATCAATCGGCATGAGGGGTTTGGGAAACACGGTCGTATAGGGAGCAAGCCTTGTCCCCTTTCCTCCGGCCAGAATAACCGCTTTCATTCATTCCTCCTTTTGATCGTGTCCGTGACCGTTAAAACGAAACACAATGACACGCCTGCGTGCCCTGCCTTTGCCGAAGCGGCTTCGCGCAGGCAGGCGAAACGCACTTCGGCGTGCAGGCACGGACGCGTTAGTCAGCTATAATCGGCCAAAAACCTCTCCACGCTCGTCTCGATATCGAAGAGTCTCTTCAGTTCAGCCTCTTTCTCTCATCTTCTTCTCTTTTCCGTCCCATTTCGATCAAGTCTTTTCTTCATGGCCTCTTTTAAGGCCGGCGGGATCTTCAGGAGGAACCACATCAGCCACACCGTATTGACGGCCCAGCCCTCCCAGATCACCCACATCCGCAACAATCATCTCCCTGTCAAAGCTCAATGCCTCTGAGAAAACGAGGGGGATGGACTCCAGACCGGGAGGGAATCACCACGCAGTCCGAGCTGGCATAGAGAGAAATCAAGGTCTCGTCCGGGACATTTCCCAACATCGTAACGCTCGGTCCAAGGCCCGTTCTTGCTCGATAAACTCCTTGGCCCAATTCTTCCAGACTTCCTCTTCCGACGACGGTGAGATGGGCGTCGTTCCCCTCTTCCTCAGCAAAGCCATGGACCGAAGGAGGAGGTCGATCCCTTTCACCTTCTCAAGCCTTCCAATAAAGAGAAACCGGTCGGGAAGAATGACCCGGACTGAGGTTGACCGATTTCTTTCCGGGGAGTCCTCGGTGGTGGCCAAAAAAAAACATTTCCTCTGGAACCGCTGCTTCAACCCTTTTGGCAAGGTCGAACCCATCGGCAAAAACACCCCTGGCCTCCCGAATGACCCTCTTCATGACCCGATAGAGAAAAGGATTCTCCCCATATCGATAAATGTCTGAGCCCAGGGCCCAGACCGAATAGGGGATACGGGTCTTTCTGAAGGCATAATTGGCAAAGTATCCTCCGGGAAGAACCCAGAGGGCAAGACAGGCCTCGATCTGATTCTCCCTTAAGAAAGGAGAGAAGGGCTCCTCTCCCCTGGTAAAAGAGGCTGACCATCCGAAGACAAGTCCAGAGGATGAAAGACATTGAGGTGAACGAGGGGCCTTTTCGATCCCATCCAGGGAAACCACTTGACCTGAACCCCTTCCAAAAATTGTTCTTTCAACCCTTCCCGGTCCTGGGTGAAGACAAAGATCTGGTGCCCTCTTTTCTTAAGTCCTTCGATGAATTCGATCAGGAAGGGGGCCTGAACGACATCGTCAGAACGGGAAGGAAACGAAGAAGTGATGATGCAAATCCTCATCTTTTGGGACACCAGAGGGTAAAAAATACCTTGGAATAACGGAATGGCGGAATGATGGAATAATGAAAGCACAGAATAATTCTCAAATATCCAACATTCCAAACGGTCCGGTTTTCGCTTATTTTAACTCTTTATTATATTCCATATCAAACCACATGGCGAAAAAAAGCGATTGGAAGCCCGAGATTGCGAAAAAGGCGGCAAAGAGAGCGCTGGTGGCCGCCACCGTCCCGACAAAGAGCCGGTAGATGAGAAGATAAGCTCCAAAGAGAATCCCGATGGGCGTGAGAAGAAAGCCCAACAGATAAAAAAGGACAAGGGGATGGAAATCCCGGATAATATATTTTTCCTTGAGTCTCCAGATGAAAAGCTTCATCAGTAAGAAAGAAAGGGTGAAGATGACCTTATAAATCTTCATATGGGACCGTTCACCGACCCCATAGATGGGATTGATGGGGATGTCCCTGACCCTGAATTGGAAGACATTCAATTTTACCAGAAGATCATTGGGCATTCCGTAACGTTTATAGATGCTGTCAAGATCGAGGGTCCTGAGGGCCTCGAGAGTGATGGCCGCGTAACCCGATTGAGAGTCCGCAACATGCCAGTATCCCGACGCAATCTTGGTCAAAAAGGAAAGAATGGCATTTCCAAAATAACGGGTTTTGGGGATGATCCTCCAGGCCTTTCCTGTAAAGAGGCGATTCCCTTTCGAATAATCGACTTCACCCGTCAGCAATGGGGTCCAGCAGATGGGGGAGATCACCGGGGTCCATCTGAGCGTCACCTGCCATGACCACACTGATCTCAATCTCATGTTCCCTGGCCCACTTGTATCCTGCGACAATCGCTCCGCCTACCCCTTCATTTCTCTTGAGCCGGAGATAGACGATTCTCGAATCTCCCTTTTGATGTTCCTTGACCACCTCCCCTGTCCGGTCCGGGCTGGCATCATCGACGACAATGACATGGTCAACAAAGGACGGAACCGTTTTGAGAACCTTCCCGATCAATTTTTCTTCGTTATAGGCGGGAACAATGACTGCAACTGTTTTTCCCCGATACATGAAGGGACCCTCCTGACTCACCCTCCTTGATAAAGAAGAGAGCCGACCTTTGGAATTTGAAAGGTCGGTCAATTTGTTGAAATATCACAGCGTTAGAGTGATGTCAATCGAATTCCCATCCCGAGTAAAAAAAGAGACGCCCCTAAAGGCGTCTCCTGATGACAAGAAACCCCATGATTAAATCAGGATGGGTTGCGGGATATTTCTTCCCCTGCCGTGATGGGTGTTGCTCCGAGGGGATCCACAGTCTGATGACCCGGTCCGGCCGGATCCGATCCAGAATTCCGGTGCCATCCTCTCTCCCCTCTCGTATGACTCATCAAAAATAAGGTGACATCCTCCCTCTGCTACTCGATGAGGACGATGGGAGCCTCTGCCTCTACTTCCTGGCCCGCCTTTACGAAGATCTCTTTCACCACACCGCCCGCAGTCGCAACGACGGGCATTTCCATCTTCATTGCCTCCAGCACTGCCACCTGATCATTCTCCTCCACCTTATCCCCAACCTTTACCGATACGGATACGATTTTCCCTACCATGGGTACTGTCACGGGTGTCGCCATAGATACCTCCTTTTGTTCGCGTCCACGTCTCCTACCCGATTTTCTCTTCCAAATCAGACAAATGACCCGGAGATTGACCGCGTAACTTTTGATTTAACCTAATTTCCCCCCAAATTGTCAAGTATTTTTTATATATTTTTGAGCGGAAGCAAAAAGAAATTGACAGGAAAACGATATTGTAATAATGTATGTGAAATTTTTAATTTGCATCCTGTGAGCCGTGGATTGCTCCCTGATTCTTTCTTCTGACCATTTTGTCGTCAGAAATATGTCGGGAATCACGGACCCATTCACGGGTCAAAAGAAAGGGGAGGTCTATGGAAATCAAATTGATTGGAGTCATCGGCGCCGGCTCGATGGGAAACGGAATCGCCCAGGTCGCCAGCCAGGCAGGGTACCAGGTCATCATGAGGGATGTTGAAGACCGTTTTGTCCAGAACGGTCTCAAAGCCATCGAGAAATTCCTCTCCAAGAGCGTGGAAAAAGGAAAGATGGCCGAGGAACAGAAAAAGGAGATTCTTGGCAGAATCAGAGGCACAACCCGCATGGAGGACCTGAAAGAGGTGGATTTTGTCATCGAAGCGATCTTTGAAGACCTGTCCCTGAAAAAGGATGTCTTCAAGCAACTCGATGAAGTGACACGACCTCATGTCATCCTTACGACCAATACCTCCTCCATGTCTGTCACCGAGATTGCCATGGCAACGAAAAGACCGGAAAAGGTGGCGGGCATGCACTTCTTCAATCCGGCTCCCCTCATGAAACTGGTGGAAGTGATTCGGGCCTACCACACGAACGATGAGACGGTCCGGATCGTCATGGAGATGGCAAGAAAGATGGGAAAAGAACCCGTAGAGGTCAAGAAGGATTCCCCGGGGTTTATCGTCAACCGCCTCATGATTCCTCACATGCTCGAAGCGGTGAAGATGGCCGAGGAAGGTGTGGCCAGCATCGAAGACATCGACAAAGCGGTCAAACTCGGTTTAAATTATCCCATGGGCCCCTTTGAACTGATGGATTTAACCGGAATCGAGATTGCCCATCATGTTGCTGATTATCTCTACAAGGAACTGAACAAAGAGAGCAAATGGTCCATTCCGGTCCTCCTGAAATCACTGATCCGGGCAGGAAAACTGGGCAGAAAAACCGGAGGAGGCTGGTATAAATATTAGGGAGTCGGTCCGTGATACGGTGAATCGCAAATTTTTCCGAATCACGGGTCATGCATGACGATTCGCAAAGATCACAACGATCCAAATAAATCAGAAGGAGGAAAGGTTATGAGTCGATTGAGCAAGGCATATATCCCGTTTAAAGGCTATTACTCTTCACCCTTTTGTCGCTGGCAGGGAAGTCTGGCAAATGAAAACCCGATCGTTCTCGGAGCAACGACCGCCAATCGTTGGTTTAAAAAAAGAAAGATCGATCCCACCGTGATTGACTATCTCTATTACGGAGTCGACAATCGCCTATCCATCACCTCTTCTACAGTCATACCTGGTCAGCCGCCATGGTCGTCGAAGGCGCAAAGAACGTGCCCGCCCTCATGGTCCATCAGGCCTGCACCACCTCCACCACCTGTATCTATCTGGCAGCCCAAAATATCGAACTCGGAGCCTACCAGACAGGATACGCTCTGATGTCGGATCGCTGTTCAAATGGCCCCCATACCATCTGGCCCAACCCCCTTGGCCCGGGAGGAGAGGTAGAATCCGAAAATTGGATGATGGACAATTTCAACAGGGACCCGTGGGCGGGTTTCAAAATGATTCAGACCGCTGAAAATGTGGCCAAGAAGATTGGAACCACAAAGGAAGAGTGTGATGCGGTCACCTTAAAAAGATATCAGCAATATATGGACTCTTTGGCCAATGACCGGGCCTTTCAAAAGAGGTACATGTTTCCTGTCGAAATTAAGGTGGGTAAGAAAGGGACCAAATTGGTTGAAGAAGACGAGGGAGTGACACCCACCACCGCCGAAGGTCTTGCCAAACTTGCCCCTGTCGAGCCCGGAGGCGTCCACAGTTATGGGTCGCAGACCCATCCTGCGGATGGGAACTGCGGGTTTATCGTCACCACCCGGGAGAAGGCAAGAGAGCTGAGCGCAGATCCAAAGGTGGAGATTCAAATTGTCTCCTATGGCTTTTCAAGATCCGAGAAAGGCTATATGGCGGAAGCTCCTGTCCCCGCCTCAGAGATGGCGCTTCGAAATGCAGGAATCACGGTCAAGGATCTCAAAGCCGTGAAGACTCACAGCCCCTTTGTGGTCAACGATATCTATATGAGCCGAATGATGGGAATCGACGTTTACGGGATGAACAATTATGGAAATTCCATGATCTATGGCCACCCCCAGGGTCCAACTGCAGGAAGGCTCATCGCGGAATTGATAGAAGAGGTTGTGATGCTTGGCGGAGGTTATGGTCTTTGGGCCGGCTGCGCCGCAGGGGATACAGGAGCGGCAATGGTATTTAAGATAGGCTGATAGGTCATACATCGGATGCACATCACATCTTGTCGATGCCATTCACGGGTCGACTGCGACGAAGTCCTGCTTTCAAGTGCGGATCAGTATGACTTTCAGACCTTATTTCAAATCCGGACTTAATCGACTCGAAGATCTCCATCCCCTCCTCCTTCCCCTGTCGAAAGGGATGGCAAGGAGCCTATTTGACAAATCCCTTAAATCGATCAAGATATCTTTACCTCTCCATCCCTCCTCCATCGGGAGGGGGTCGGGTGAGGGGAAAACTGAATGCGAAAGGAATCCTGATGAAATTGAAATGGATCACCCTGTTTTTGGTCTTACTCATCGCCCTGAGCTTCCTGCTTCTTCCCTCTTCATCTCTCCATGGTCCCAAACCAGGGACACCCAGAAGGTTTATAAGGTCGCGATCCTCCCCTTTCTGATCCACAGCCAGGAAAACCTCGACTACCTCAGGGACGGGATCTATGACATCCTTGCCTCCCGGATCACCGTGGAAGGAAGAATCGATCGTCATCGACCGGTCTCTGGTGGAGCGAGCCCTCTACGAGGAGAGGCCGATGCGTCTCGATGAGGCCGTCGCCGCAAAGATCGGGATGAGGGTGGGGGCCGATTACATCGTCCTCGGAAGCCTCACAAAGGTCGGTGATTATATCAGCCTCGATGCCCGCGTGATCAGTATCACGGAGGATAAACCTCCCCTCGGCGTCTTTGCCCAGACCAAGGGCATTGACGACGTGATGGTGAAGATCGGAGACTTCGCCCAGGACATCGGGAACAAGATTCTGGGCCGCCGGGCCACGGCAGGCCGGAGCGGCACGGGAGCCGATCCGAAGGCCTACGGATCCAGCCCAGAGAGGATCTATAGAATCGGCTCAAGGAAAGGTTCAAGAAAGAGCCAGATCTTCCCCTTTGAGATCAAGGGCCTCGAGATCGGAGACGTGGATGGGGACGAGCAAGAACGAACTGGTCGTCATTGATCCGCGAAACCTCTACATCTTCAGGTACGACGGAGAGAAACTCACTCTCCTCCAGAAAATCGAGGCGCGGTTATCAGTACGACTTCTTGACCCTCGACGTGGCGGACGTCAACCGGAACGGGCGTGCAGAGATCATCGTCACCGCGGTGATAAACGACGAGGTGCGGTCCTTGATCCTGGAATACGAAGAGGGAAAATTCAGAAAGATCACCGACAGGAGCGAATGGTTCTTTCGCGTCATCGAGCATCCCAAAGGAAGGACCGATCCTCCTGGGACAGCAGAGGGATTCCGAAGGGCTCCCGTCAGGCCCCATCTACAGGATGGTCTGGAAAAAGGATACGTTCGTGAAGGGGCCGAAAATGCCTTTCCCGAAGGAGACCACGGTCTTCGGCGTTGCCATGGGAGATATCCGCGGAACGGGAAAGCCCGATTTCATTTTCCTGGATAACTATGGGCTACCTGAATATCTATGCTGAAGACGGAAAGGTGGCATGGAGGGGAGGGGAACGTTTCGGCGGAACGACCAACTTTTACGATACACAGAGGAAAAAGTACGAAGTTTATGTCACTCCTCAAGAGGTTGCCTACCGGGTTTGGATACCCGGAAGGATCCTGGTCAAAAAAACGGCCGGGGAAGAGCAGCCCGAAATCATCGTGAACAAGAATGAGTTCGCAGCGGCCGTCTTTGAGAGGGCTAAAGTAATCGACAAGGCCGAAGTCTATGGCCTTGTCTGGGATGAATCCCGCCTCTCAACGAACTGGAAAACGATGGAGATCAGGGGCTATGTTGCCGATTACCAGGTTAAGGATGCGGCCAACACAGGAGAGGAAGAATTGATTGTAGCCGTGGTGTTACCCTCGGAAGGCGGCATTTCAGTTACCACGAAGACAGAGAGTGTCATCCAGTTCTTCAAGCTCGATTAACCGGAAGCCAGGATTAGAACCGTGTTTCCGTAATCTGAAATGAAGAGACCATAAGACTTCAGACATCAGACTGAATCCCGAAATAAAGGGGTCCACCCCGGAGGAAGAGCCCAAACAAAAAAGGGGTGAGAACATTTCAAGGGTTAATTCCCTCTCTAAAATAGTCTGGTATCTGAGGTCTGAAGTCCGAGTGCCTGAATTGTAGACAAAAAAAGTTATAAAAAACTTTAAAAAAAACTTGACAACCCTTTTTAAGAATGGTATAGAAAAACAAATTAAAGGAATCTAATCTCTTTGTGCACTTGTTTCACAAGAACGTTGTAGGGGGGGCAAAACAAGCAAGGCATCGTTTCTTTTCCTGACTTTACCATTCGGCGGAGAAGAAGCGTTGCAACACGAAAGGAGGTGATAGGGGCATATTTCGGACGAGTAAATGAAGATAGTTGAGTGAGTTGACTGAAAGAAGTATTGCTAAAGAGAAGTCAAAAACTCGAAACTGAAACTGAGGAGGAAAAGAGATGAAAAAAATATTACTATTTGCGGTCTTAGTCCTGGCTTTTTCGGCCACCGCATATGGCCAGGCTCCGAAGCTTGATTTCAGGGCATCAGGCTACATCGATTTCAGGACAGAGTGGTACCGGTGGAACTGGACCACCAATTTTAGCCGGCTCGTAACTTCATCATCCAGGCTGTCAACGCCGACAACAAACCGAATGGCGGCGCAGTGGAACAAAACCAGCGCCTATGTAGAATCGCGCCTGCGTCTCAAATTCGATGCCATCATGGGCAAGGAATTGAGCGGTACGATCTTCTTCGAGGCGGACTCCTCGTACTGGGGCGACTACCCTGGTCAGGCGGGCTTAAATGCCCCCGCGAGAAACAGCTACGGAGTGTGGGGAGGTGACAATGCTTCGTTAGAGATCAAGAACGTCTACTTTGACGTTGCCGTTCCCTACATTCCGGTTCCCACGACCGTGAGGTTTGGACTCCAGCCCTTCGGTATCCGGTCCAACATGTTCATGTATGTCGATGGCGCCGGTGTCACGGTGTCTTCCAAGATCGACCCGGTCCAGATCACGGCATACTGGGCCAAGATGCTCGAAGGAAGACAGGCCAACGGTGATGACTCCGACATGTACGGCCTTGCCATTAGCGCCAAGATTGACACCTTCACCATCGGCGGCTACGGCTTCTATTTCGACATGCGTACCTACCCGCTCAATGCAGGCTACACTGCACCCAACACTCCACCGCCCTATGGCTCAACCGCAAACTCCATCGCATCCAAGATGTACTGGTTGGGTGCTCTATGCGGACGGGAAGCTGGGTCCTGTCAACCTCAACTTCGACTTCGTCTATGACAATGGCTGGGTGAAGAAAGAGATCGCTGGTGCGAAAGTCAACTACGACGGCTGGGCCAGCCGTCTGAAAGTCGACTACCCATGGGAAGCCTTTAACTTTGGATTCGTTGCGGCCTATGGGTCAGGCGCGGATTCCAACAAGACGAGTACCACTGGTCTGCCTGGGGCAGCCGTTGCTAACCCCGGCGCAGCACCGGCGACAGAGCTGACAAGGTTGGATCCTATGTTGTTCCGATCGGATCAGAAACCGGGTCCTTCAACGAAGGCGAAGTGTTTACCGCCTCTTACATCAACGGTGGATTTACCGGCATAAACTACTCCGGAAGCGGTACCAATATGACAAGAGGCTCCATGGGCGGTATCTGGCTTGCCAAGCTCTACGGCGCTTACAAGGTGACGCCTGATTTCAAGATGACCCTTCAAGGGCTCTACTATGGCGATACCACGAAGAATGGAAACACCTTCGGTAACGCCAGAGATGCAGACGGCTTAACACTTAAGAACAACAGCAACATCGGCTTTGAACTCGACCTGATCAACGAGTGGCAGATCTATAAGAACCTCAACTTTAAGTTCGGCGGCGGCGTCCTCTGGGCAGGAAACGCTCTGTCCTTTTGGAACGGCTACTGGATAACGAAAAACCGAACACTGCCATGGGCCATTTATCACCAATCTGACTTACAGCTTCTAATAACCTGAAGCCTAAAAAGGGCGGCCAGCGTCCTTGCGCCGCCCTTTTTCTTCCTGGCTCCAGCTCATGAACGGCCATTCGTCTCTTCCTCTGAATCACGCTCTTTCGCCAAACTTCCTTGACAACCAGGCTCAAAAATTGGTCATATTACACCATCATCATTGAGAAGAGGGAATCATGATTATTGATAAACGGATGTTTCTTCACATCCTTATTCTCATCCTGGGACTTCTCTTTCTCCTAAACGCCTGCTCAAGCATCCCGTTCTTCGGAAAGAAGAAAGAAAAGGAGGATCCCAAGACCCCTCAAGGACAAACGGTCAAGGTCGAGGACATGGAGCAGGTGAAGGGTGTCACCCCTCCAAAGACAGAGCAGCAGGCGGCGGCCAAAAAATCAGCCGCCCCGACGCCTCCTCCGCAGCAGGGAAAAGGGAGAGAAACAAGTATCGCCACTGTCCCGACCAGACCTTTCAGTTCTCCCCTTCCCTTCTTCCAGATGGGCTACAGGAAGAAGATCGTCGTCCTCGGTTTCGAGAACAAGACCACCTACAAAGACGAAATGATCGGCGAAGCGGTGGCCAAAAAGATCTCGGACAAACTGGAGGCAACCCAGAGGGTCGTCGTGTTCGACGGAATCGTCCTGACGGAGCGCCTCAACAAAGAGGGTCTCACCTTCAATGTCCTCTCCGACCCTCCGGCCATGAAACAGGCCCACCGGTTCCTTGGTATCCAGGCCTACGTCTCCGGGATGGTCACGGACGTGAGCCTCCTCTCCTCCAAGAAATCAGAGGAATCTGAGGAAGAGGTCGCCTTTGCCACCGCCAAGATTGAGGTCCGGCTCGTCGATGCCTCGACCGGAAACCTGCTGAAAGCCTTTATCGGAAGGAGCCCGATCTTCGGCACGAGGGAGTCGGGTGAAAACAGCCGGGGCAGGGCCGTCATGAAGGCCCTTGACTCCGGCCTTGACGATGTGATGGAAGGGTTTCTCCGTTATCTCGATCTTCTCGAATGGTCAACCTCCATCGCCAAGATGGAGGGGGAAAACCTCTACCTGAATGCGGGCAGGATGTCGGGCATAAGGGTTGGAGACACCCTGGAGGTCTACGAATCCGGGAAAGAGATCATTCACCCGACGACGAACCTTTCTCTCGGCTGGACCACCGGAAAACTGAAGGGGGCGATCCGCATCAGTGACCTCTTCGGGGTCGACGCTGCTGTCGGAAAGATTCGTCCAGGGTCAGGGATTTGACCAGAAAGATGTGGTGAAGTCGACGTTAAAATAGATATCGAGTGCGTCTCCTTCTTCTTTTTTTCGAAATCCCTTCATCTTTGATGGCCTCGCAAACAATTCCCTCTTGTTAATCCAGAACCCTGAAGGTTTTAAATACTTAAAAGTCTGAGAAGTTACCTCTAACACTTGAAAACAATTGGTGTCATGCTGGACTTTGGACCGATAAAGATCAGGCTTGGTTCAGCATCTCGTTTTGTCCTTTGGGTGAGATCCTGAAACGATCCTGAACTAAATTCAGGACAGGGCTCAGGAAGACAAGAAATTTCAAATATTTATCGCTGGAATTTATTGATTCGGGGAGATTCTTCGCTTTGCTCAGAATGAGATTTTCCTCTTAACCTTTATCTTGATTTTATTCCGCTGAAAGTGATATTTTAGAGACACAACATCATCCCTCTCTCACCTGGAGAGAAGAGTAGGGTGAGAGCTGTTTGAGTGATTCGAATTTGAACTTGAGGGTTGATTTGGAGTTTCGGATTTGAGTAGGAATTGTTGGGAGCGAACCATGGAGATCGTTCAAACCGCCTGTGAGCTCTGCCCCTGGGGCTGTGGCATGGATGTTTATCTTGAAAGTGGGAGAATCGTCAAGGTAAAGGGAACTCCGGATCATCCCCTTAACCAGGGGGTTCTCTGCCCAAAGGGCATGGCAGCGCCAGATTTTGTCTATTCACCGGAACGTCTAAGAACGCCTTTGATGAAGACTCCGAAAGGGTTTCAACCCATCACATGGGACGAAGCCCTGGAGCGGATCGCTGAAAAGCTCCGATCGATCCGGGAGCAATATGGCCCGAAATCGCTGGCCGTTGCCATCGGCATGCCCATCCTCCTCGGTGGAAACTCCACGGTCAGCCTCCTCCGGCGGTTCTGCGACGTCTATGGAACTCCCAACTGCTTTTCGGTTGAATCGATCTGTTATCGGCCAAGGATCATTGCCTACATTCTGACTTTCGGAAAATTTCCGGTTGCCGACCCCGAGAATTCAAGATGTATCATCCTCTGGGGTCACAACCCTCATGCCTCCAACCCGCCCCTGGTAAGACGGATCCTCTCCGCCTTGAAAAAGGGGGCAAAGCTGATTGTCATCGATCCGAGGAGCACGCCGCTGGCCAAAAGAGCCCACCTCCATCTCAGGCCGAAACCGGGGAGTGATGGGGCCCTCGCTCTGGGCCTGATTCAGGTGATCCTCTCCGAACGGCTCTATGACGATCCGTTTGTTCGCGAATGGACCAAGGGGTTTGAAGAACTCCGTGACCACGTCTCCGCCTATACCCCTGAGAGAGTTGAAGAAATCACCTCCATCCCCCGTTCCTTAATTCAGCAAGCGGGGCGAATGTTTGGAACGATCAAACCGGCCTGTATCGTTCAGGGGATCAACGCCCTCGATCAGCATGCGAGCGGTCTCCAGAACTCGAGGGCCATCGCAATCCTCCAGGCCATTACAGCCAATATCGACAAACCAGGAGGTTTCATTACGACCTCCCGGGTCCATCTTAATTCACTACGATTGCCGGAAATGCTCTCCGGGGAGCCGCTCGGCATCGATCAATTTCCTCTCTTCTACGAAGTCTGGGGAAGGCTCTTCGGAGAGGGGCAGGCCATGGTGTTGCCCGACGCTCTCCTTCAGGGCCAGCCTTACCCGATCCGGGGGATGATCGTCTCCGCCTCCAACCCTGTGCTCACTTGGCCCAATTCGAAAAAGGTGGAGGCCTCCCTTAAAAAGATCGATTTTCTTGTGGTCATGGACCTCTTTATGACGGAAACGGCAAAACTGGCAGACATGGTTCTGCCTGCAGCCTCTTTTCTCGAACGGACTGAACTCTGTGACTACTATGGAACGATCCACGGCATTCCCTACGTTACACTGCGAAAGAAGGTGATCGATTACCCGGAAGCGTGGCCTGATCTAAAGTTCTGGTTTGAGCTGGCAAAACGGATGGGGTATGAGGCCTATTTCCCATGGAAGGATGTCGATGAAGCAATCGCCTATGCCCTCAAACCCTCCGGACTGACGCTTCAACAACTGATGGACCACCCCCAGGGCCTCCCTTTCGGGACCATCCGGTATGACCAATACAGAGCAAAAGGTTTTTCCACTCCGTCGAAAAAGATTGAGATCTACTCCGAGACTCTCAAGAAATTGGGACATGATCCTCTTCCTGCCTACCGGGAGAGCCCGCTCTCCGAGGGGAATCTGGCAAAGGATTATCCGTTGCACCTCACCACAGGGGCTCGAACCTTGGAATATCTCCACTCAGAGCTAAGGAATATCCCGAGGCTTCATAAGAAAAGGCCGGAGCCCCTTGCTGAAATAGATCCGGAGACAGCAGGTTATTATGGAATTGCGGATGAGGATCAGATCGAAGTCGAAACCCCGATCGGCTGCATCAAGATGAAAGTCCACGTGACGGAAGACATCCTCCCCGGCGTCGTCAATCTTCCCCACGGATGGGCAGAAGCCAATGTCAACCTTCTGACAACCGAGAGACCGGGGGACCCCATCTCCGGCGCCCCCCTCCTGAAATCGATTCGCTGTCTCATTCGGAGATGGAAAGAATGAGCACAGTCGTTCATTACAATGAACATCTCTATCGACCTCTACGTTCTCTCTTCTTTAGAGATTATCCTTGATGATTTGGCTAAAATTGACAAAAAGGCTCCATGTGTTACGATTTATTTAGAAGTGATCGTTCACTATAAAGAACAACTCGGACCCCTAGAGAAAAGTTAAAATGAGTACCATTTCTGTCCTGCCAGACCTCTGCACCGGTTGCCAGTCCTGCGAAATGGTCTGCAGCCTCTCTCACGAACGGACCTCGTGTTCCTCCCTCTCCCGGATTCAGGTGAAGAAATGGGGGGAGATCGCTGTTTACATGCCCATCGTGTGTCAGCACTGCACGGAGGCTCCCTGCATCGCCATCTGCCCGACGCGGGCGCGAAAGCGGATCCCCGAAACCCAGGCGGTGGTCACGGACCCTCATTGGTGTGTGGGCTGTAAATCCTGCATCTATGCCTGCCCCTATGGAGCGCCCGTGATCCATCCGGTGACTCATAAGACCATGACCTGCGACCTCTGCGAAGGGAAACCCCTCTGCGTCGATGCCTGTACGGTCGGTGCCCTTTCTTATGCCTCAGACGGAAAGGTCTCCTCTGAGAGAAAAAAGTTATTTGCCCAGAAGGTTGTCCAAACCTTCAGACGGGGAGAGTGAGCCAGCATGGAGGACAGGATCAAAGGATGGACAGGAAAGAGACTCCTCATTGATCTCGGCATTCAGCGGGCCTGGACCGAAGAGATCCCAATAGAAGACCTGCAAATGGAGATAGGCGGAAGAGGCCTGAATGGAAGATTTTTCCTGGATCGCGTTCCTTCTTCGGCAGTTTTCTCAGATCCTGAAAACCCCATTGCCTTCAGCGTCGGACCCCTGGCAGGAACCTATGCCCCCTGCTCGGGATGGACCAGCCTCTCCACTCTCTCGCCCCTCCCCTATCCTTCGGCATACGCCCATGGGAGTCTGCCCGGACACTGGGGGCCCCAGCTGAAGTTCGCCGGTTTTGACCAACTGATCATCACGGGAAAGGCTGAAAAACCTGTCTGCCTGACCATTGAAGGAGAGAGGGTGACCTTTGAGAACGGAAAGGGCCTCTGGGGAAAAAACACGGTTGAAACAACGGTTGCCATCGAGGAAGAAAAGAGAGATCGAAATATTGAAGTCCTCTGCATCGGGCCTGCGGGTGAAAACCTGGTCTTTTTTGCCAATGTGACCCATCGCTTTTCCTGGACGGCGGATCACATCGGATTGGGATATCTTTTTGGATCGAAGAATCTCAAGGCCATCGCCGTTTGCGGCGATCGTCCGGTCAGCCTTCATGATCCGGATCGTTTCCTTCAAATCTGCATTGCCCTGAGACAGCGAATGCAACGGGACCCCCATGGAACAAGGCTCAAGGAGGAAGGCTCCTTTCTCCTTCTCAAACAGAATGGCGGGGGATTGGGAATCCGAAACTACAATGAGTCGAGCAGCCCCGATGTTCAGGCAAGGTGGGCCTCGACCTATTTCACGGATTATTTTTATGGAAAAGAGGCCTGTTTCTCCTGCCCGATTCACTGTGGTCGGATCACCGATGTCAACGGCAACTATTTCGGAGGGGTCCATGTTGAGAGCGCCTGGAGCCTGGGGCCAAGAATGGGAATCGACGATTGGGAAAAAACATTGTTGCTTCACCGAATCTGCCAGCTCCTTGGCCTCGATCCCTCTTCAACCGGGTCGCTCCTCTCCTGGATCATGGATTGCTATGAAAAGGGGATCTTATCGGGTCAGGCATTGGGGGCGATTCCTTGCCGATGGGGGGATGAAAAGGCGGCGCTTCAATTGATCGAATCGATTGTTGAACGAAAAGGAGTCGGTGAAGCTTTTCTGCCAGGGAAGTTTCTTAACCGCTCAATCCCTGGGAAAGGGATTGGAAGAGGTTCCCCATTTCCGGGGCGCCGATCTTCCCGTGAGAGATCCCAGATCTTCGATGAAGTATGCCCTGAACCGTGCGCTCTTCCCCATGGAATGGGACTATCTCCAGAGCCTGACAGACCTCGGTCCACCCCTGTCATCCGGAGCGCCTTCTCAAGGGAACGAGGAAAACGACATGTTGGCAGGGGTCTGGGTCTCGGAGAGGCAGAAAATCTTGGCAGACCTGAACTCCCTGTGCCCCCTCGTTCTGGCCCGCCTCCCTTTGCTGGCGGCGTCTGATGTTGAAGAACTTCTGTCTCTGGCAACCGGAAAGAACATGGACAGTCAGACATTGATGGCAGCGGTCCAGAGAACGATCGAGACTGAAAAGGCCTTGTCGCAACGGTTCAAATCAGGCGATTTGGGTCAAGCCTCCCTTCCCCTTCGTTTCTTCAAGGACCCAATGGAGAAGAGTCTTTTAGAACGGGAGTTGGCCAGTTACTCAATTCCAAAGGAACCCGATTCTTATTATAGTGAACGTTCTAAATAAGTAGACATGCTCCGGGCTGTCATTGCGAGCGAAGCGAAGCAATCTCAGGAGATTGCTTCGTCATCCCGTGAAGCGCGGGATTCCTCGCAATGACAACTTTCTTTTGTCGTTCACTATAATTCTTCATGACAGGTATGACACCCACGTCCTGCGTAACGATGAATAATGGGTTATCATTTTATTTTTTACGCTATGCGCCATGCTCTATGCGACTATGCTATTTTTTAATTAGGAGGAGACTTTATCCATGATCGCCCCCTTTACCAACCCTCTCCCGAGATCAGCCTATTTCAGGCTCCTGGAACATCAAAAGAAGACGAAACTGAATTCGTATCAGCCCGACCTTCCTCTGGTCCTCTTTATCTCTTTCTCAAGGGTGGCAGCCGGCCTCTCGTGGGTCTCCGTCTTTTTCCCGGAATCAACGCTATGGTCAGGGGTTTCCCTGGGATGTATGATCCTGGCTACCCTGGCCTCGATTGCCCATCTCAGTGCGCCCCGGAGATTCCTCACGATGATCATCAACAACCGGTCCCGTCTCGTCTGGGAAATTCGTCTGGCAGGTGCGCTCACGACCTTCCTGGGGTTCCAGTTTCTGGCCTCGCTGGGATGGTTTCAGCCCTACGGTCCTTATTTCCCATGGATCAATTTTGTTCTTTCCATCCTCTTTCTGCTCTCAACAGGATGGGCTTATCGGTTTGAAACCCATCCGGCCTGGAAAACCTCTGTTCTTCCCCTTTACTATCTCGCTTCAGCCCTGATCGTTGGCCTTGGGCTCCGGTCGATTCAGTATCCTTTTGCAACGGTTCCCTTCTTCTTTGCCGCCCTTCTTCTTGCGAAAGGTCTCCTCCTGGCCTTATACCGAAATCATCTCAAGATGACTTCACCCACCTCCCTGAAGAAAATTATCGTCGATAAGGAGAGGGGTATCTTTCTGGCCTTCTTCTGGACCGACCTCCTCTTGCCTGCTCTTTTGACTTTCTCCATGTTTATCAAGGGAGATTTTGTCATTTTCCACTGTCTGCTGACCACCAGTTCTCTCGTGGGAATCTTCCTGGAACGGATCCTGTTTTTCCGGGTCGAAAGGCCCGTTTTCTTCCTCTCTTTCATCGAGAATCCCGGAACTTAACGCAAAATATCCCTACTGGATCAGAGGCTAATGCGCTATGCGCCATGCGATTTTCTAAGTAAGCGGGTGGATGGTTCTAAATACCCTTTATCCGGTGGGGCCTCCGTGGATCGTCCTTTGAAGGGAGTGATTGATTTCCTGAGCCGTCTTCTGAATTTCAGAGAGAACTCTTTCCGTTCGATGATCGTCAAGGGTCGAGGTAAATCCTACAACCCAGACCGCTGCAGGAGGAAGTGAGGTCGGTCGAATGGGTGCAGCAATTGCTCGTACGCCCAAGATATACTCTTCGTTATCAATGGCAAACCCCGTTTCTCTCGCCCTGCCCACCTCTCTCAGAAACTGTTTCGGGTCGACCACCGACTTTGAGGTGTAACGGACCAGCCCCATTCTTTGGACGATCTCTTTTGCCTTCTCCTTCTCCAGTTGACCCAGCAGAACCCGGCCGGTTGCTCCGACGAGCAAGGGGAGCTTTGTCCCGGGAGGCGAGGTTATCTTCATCTCATTCGGAGACTCGACCACATCGAGAATGGTCACATGATCCCCGTTCAGGACTCCCAGAAAAACCGTTTCTCCGACCTGCCCCATCAAACGTTCCATGGGCCTCCGGGCCACATCCTTCAGGTCCATCTTCGCATACGCTTTTCTGCCAAGTTCCAGAAGGGTATAACCGACGTGGTATTTCTTATGAAGAGGGTCCCGGACCAAAACCCCCATCTCCTCCAGGGCAGCCGTTATCCCGTGAACCGTGCTCTTGCCGATCTTCAACTGCTTTGACAGATCCGAGACGCCCAGACCCGTCGAAGAATCCGCGACGGCATGAAGGATCTTAAAGGCCTTTTGTACCGATGGGGCAGAGTAAATCACCTTTTTCATCATTGTTCACCACCATGAACACACTATCGGTATTAGATACCAAATTTCTCGGACCGGTGTCAACAGATATTTTATTTTCATCAAAATATCATTGACAAAAATGCTTTCTGTGATATGATTCGCACAGATTTGAACGTTCATTACAAAGAACTTTCGTCAGGGAAGGTTCTCAGGGGGCAAGGATTCAAGGGGTTCAGTGGGCGTCCCTTGGACCCCGGAACCCTTGCATCCTTTTCATCAACGAAACGGGAGAAGAACCAAAATGAGTACGGAGCCTGTTCCCCAAGCGATGCTGCAGAAGCTGATCAAGCCCCAACGGCTATGGAGATGGGAAATCGCCATCTACCTTTACATGGCCGGTATGGGGGCCGGATCCTATGTGATCGGGATGATGACCAATTGGTTTGTCAACCCTACCGTGCCCATGACCCTCTTCGGGTTCAATCTCGACATTGCGAAACCGGCGCTCCTCTGGGGACCCATCTTCGTCGCCATCGGCGCTCCTTTCCTCATCCTCGATTTGGGAATCAAGAAAAGGTTTTTATATGCATGCTTGAACCCTAAGACCTCCTGGGTCGCCCGGGGGTTTCTCATCCTTTCCACCTTTATCGTTCTCGGATTGACCGCCTTTGGAGCCTCCTTCCTGTATCCTCAGCTATTCGTAGATCGGCCGACTCCCTGGCTTATCTTGGAGGTGGTCAGCCTGGTCTTCGCTCTTGGAACAGCTCTTTACACAGGCGTTCTCCTGAAATCTGTTAAATACGTACCCATCTGGAATACCCCCCTCCTGCCTGTTCTCTTTTTGGCCTCTGCCCTATCCACGGGGTCGATGGGGGTCATCCTGGCCATGATGGGATCCGGACTTCTCTTCTCTCAAGCCGAAACGCTCTTTCTGGTGGGCCACCAAATCGTTCCTTTCGAACGAATTCTGATCATCATCGAAGCCATCATCCTTGCTCTCTATCTATACTCCAGGTACCGGGCAAAGGATCAAGGAGAAACCTCGGTTCGATTACTCCTGTCCGGAAAGCTAAAACCCATCTTCTGGGGAGGCATCGTCCTGACAGGGTTCGTCTTTCCCATTTTCCTGGAATACACCTATTCCTGTTGTCCGGATGTGCCGGAACTACTCTATACGACAGGGATCTTTCTGCTCTGTGGAGGATTTTTTCTGAGGCTGGGAGTCCTGGCTTCAGGAGTGAAGGAACAACTCCCGATGCAAAAGTTGGTCGAACTCAAGGCCAACCTGAGGGCCTTCAAAAAGGACTGATCCTAAGGCAAATAACATGATCCGTGAAGGGTGATTTGTGACCGGCAACGTTGATTTATAATTCACCCCTCACCCATCATGAGTCACGGATTTAAAGGAGGACGCAATGTACGGAAAAGTATTGGCCATTGATCATGAGAAGTGCACGGGGTGCCGGCAGTGCGAGATGGTCTGCTCCGTTTTTCATACCGGATCGAGCAATCCCAGCCGCTCCCGGATCAAAGTGATGAAATGGGAAAACATAGGATTCTACCTCCCCATGAGTTGCCAGAACTGTGAGAAACCTTTCTGCACGGAGGTCTGCCCCACAAAGGCCTGCCATCGGGATCTGGAAAATCAAAGGGTGATCATCGACAAAGACAAATGTATTGGCTGTAAGACCTGTATCATTGCATGCCCCTTTGGTCATCCCTTCTTCGATATCCATGAACGGGTGACCGTAAAGTGTGACTACTGTGATGGAACCCCCCAGTGCGTCCTTTTCTGCAGCGTGAAGGCGGTCGATTACGTTGATGCCGACCGGATCCAGATGGCAAAGAAAAAGGAAGTTTTCACGAGGTTTACGGGCGCGATGAAAAGGGCTGAATGATGAAGATTCACGTCGAGTTTCTGGGCTTTCCGATGGTTTCGGATGTCATTGGAAAGAAAAACATGGAATTGGACATCCCCGGCAACACCGTAAAAGATCTGATTGATGAATTAATCAGGCTTTACGGGAAAAAGGTGAGAGAGGCCTTCTATGACGAAAAGGGAAGGTTTGATGTGACCCTTCAGATGACCCTCAACGGGAAGATCTTCATTCCCGCCGATAAACAGCATACCCCCTTGAACGAAGGGGACACCCTTGTTTTTATGCTGCTCCTGGCCGGCGGGTAATCACGTGACTCGTGCCCCTGCCTACCGGCAGGCAGGCGTGTTACGTGGCCGTAAGAAAGAAAAAAAGGCGGTCCCTCAACGGCAGGGAAGAACAATCCATTACCGATGAAATGCAGCATCGAGATCTAAAAGGATGATCCTCTTCACGCACCACACAGGCGAACCCCACGGCATCCTGGGAGCGCAGGTGGCGGCAACGTTCTTCGAGAGAAAACTCTCGATACCCTCCATCGTCGTCGGGATCGAACGGGACTTCGCGAAGGAACGACTGCTTCATTTCATCGATGAATATTACACGGGGAAAAATAGGGTCATCGCCTTCTCCCATCTCTGCGGCAGGCAGGATATCATCGATCTTGCCCGGGAGTTGAAACAGGAGGGCTTTACGACCCTTCTGGGAGGACCCCAGGCCCGGCAAGACTACGGCGGTGAACCGGGCGCGGATTCACATCCGCACCGGTTCAGGGGTCTGAGATCGATTGTGGACATCGCCTTCCAGGGTCCTGTCGATCGCCTGGAAAAAAACCATCTGGCCCTGATGGACGCGCTCCTCGAATATCCGTGGACAAGCGATATTTTTCTGGAAATCGATTGGTCGAACCTTTATACCTTCTCAGACGCTCTCAAGAAGCTCGATGTCCGGCTGGGGCAGGTGCTGAATGCAATTGGATGCGCCTATTCCGGCAAGGCCCTGGCAGTAACGCTGCCGCCCCCGGTCGATCTCAGGGAAAGGGGTATCCCGGATGTGGAAATTCGGAGCGAAGGGTGCATCTTCTGCGATGTTTCACGGGATAAGGGCTACCACGGTTCTGTAGGACGTGACAAGCTCATGGCTCAGATCATGGGACTGCCTGATGTTGATGGAAAAAAGATCCCCTTCGAACTCATAGACGAATACCCCATTCGTTCCCTCGGCAGGTTGATGGATGACACGGAAAAACACGGGATCAGGCTTTCACAGATCAATCTGGTCTGCCGGGTCGATGACATCAATGATCATGCTTTTGAGCTTGCAGAAGTTCTCTCTCTTGCGCGAAGGCAGGATGTAAAAATCATGTTCGCATCGATCGGCTTTGAGTCATTCTGTGATCGATTGCTCCATTTTTTATGCAAAGGCATTACCGTCGCAGATATCGTGAAGTGCGTCGAAACGCTCCGTCGTCTGAAGGATGAGTTCGGGAACCACCTGCTCTACCGTCGAGACGAAGGAGCGAATCACGGCTTTATCCGGCCGACGCCCTGGGATGATGGTGAAACGATGCAGGAAATGGACAGAAACATCTTTCTCAACCGGTTCTTCGAGGACATCCTCCCCGAACACAGCACCCCGCTTATCATCCACCACGCCTCGTACCTTGGAGACTGGATCCGGAAGATTGAATTGACGGCGGGCATCACCTTCAGAAGAACCGGAACCTGGATCGAATGGTGGAATCCATCAGGCCTGGGGTAGATGCACGCTTATGAAAAAGACCCTTAGAGGCATCACAGAGACGGCCAATGCGTTCACTATTGTGAACATCCGTCGCTAGAAGGGCAAAATATAGTCTATATATAACTAATTATTACAATTTATTACTTTTAGTATCAAATTATTACAGATTTAATTCCGGCTTTAGGACGCTTGGACAAACATTAATGTTTTACAACAATATCAATACCTTACAAAATATAACTTTGTTCTTGACAAAGAAACAGATCTAATATATTAATTTACTAATTGCCTATTTCGGCCGGAAGTTCACTATTCTGAACAAGGATGACCCGGTGAGTAAATCCGTAACACATCTATCATCATTTCTTTTCATAAAGAAAGGAGGCAGTTATGGGAAGCGAGAAAGAAGGGCTTTCAACCGCTGAAGGTCTGCGCAAGACTCGAACCTATGGCCAGGTCCGGTGCCATAATCCCAGTTGCATGGGGAGACTTCAGCCTGAACGCGGGGCAACCCAGGTGAAATGTTCTGCTTGCGGCAGTGAATTCCGCGTGGCCTGGGTCAAAGATGGTTTTCCCCGCATCCGGGGTCCGGTATGGGATGTAAACCTAAAATTGGCGGAAGAGGCGCTGGCAAGAAAAATGAAGGAGGAGAAGAAAGATGGCCCTAAATAGGAAGATAGCGTATATTGATCTCTCCACAGGCAAGATCGAAATCAAGCCCATTCCGCTCGATGTGCGGAAAAAATTTCTGGGAGGCAGGGGGCTGGATGCCTATCTGCTTTATAACCATACGAAGAAGGGGTGCGATCCCCTTGGCCCGGATAATACACTCATGGTCAGCGGCGGAGTTTTAACCGCCACCCTGGCTTCGGCAACTGCCAGAACCCACGTCATGGCCAAATCCCCACTCGGAGGTATGGTCGGGAGCTGTAACATGGGAGGTTTCTTTGCTCCCGAGTTGGCCTGGGCAGGTTTTCATCATCTTGTCATCAAGGGCAAGGCGGATAAACCGGTCTATCTCTGGGTCCACAACGGCAAGATCGAGATTCGCGATGCCAAGAACATCTGGGGAAAAACGACCACCGAAACCCAGTGGGCCATCCGCGAAGAACTGGGGGACGACGATATCAAGAGCCTGGTCATCGGTCCGGCCGGTGAGAATAAGGTCAGGATAGCCAACGTCATGACCGGAATCAAGAATGCCGGCGGAAGAACCGGAATGGGAGCAGTCATGGGCTCCAAGAATCTAAAGGCCATTGCCGCCCGGGGGACGATGGATATCAAGATCGCCTATCCCAAGGACGCTCTGGAGTTCAACAAGCGGTTTATTGACCAGATCACGAGCGCCAAGGTCAACCAGACCCAGGGAACCCTCGGCACTCCCTTTATCTGGGGAGCAACCAACTCCTGGGGAGGCGTACGATGCAGAAACTTCCAGTACAACCAGGAGCTCTACTGTGATGAAATTGAGCCCGAAGCAATCGATGAAGTCTGCGCAGAAACGATGGGGCCCTACCATATGGCCGGCTGTTTCGGTTGCCAGGTTCACTGCAGAGCCAAGTATAAGATCCCTACGGGACCCTATGCCGGAATCTACGATGAGGGTCCGGAGTATACCTCCCAGGGCGCATTCTGCGGAGAACCCGACTGCCGAAGCATCGAAACCCTCTTGACAGGCAATCACCTCGTTGACCAGTGGGGTATGGATAACCTCGAGACAGGAAGCCTGATCTCCTGGGCCATGGAGCTTTACGAACTGGGAATCATCACCAGCAAAGAAACGGACGGGCTGGACCTGCGGTTCAGCAACGATGAGGCCCTTCTGGAAATGACGAGACGCATTGCCTTCAGAGAGGGCTTTCTGGGCAATGCCCTGGCCGAGGGAGGAATCCTCGCCTCTGAAATCATCGGCAAGAACTCTTTTGACTACCTGATCCAGGTCAAAGGGGTGAGCAATCTCCACTCCGACGAGCGGGCCACACCCGGCCTTGCGCTCAACATCGCAACGGCTTCCCGCGGGTCAGACCACCTGAGAAGCCGGCCGGCGATTGACCTCTACCATTTGCCCCAGGAGGTGATGAGAAAAATCTACAGCAATCCGGTTCCTTACGACGGACCCTTGAGTTCGGAACATACGGAATACATCGGCAAGCCCTGGCAGGTCTTCTGGCACGAGAACTGTTACATGGCCGTTGATTGCCTCGGCATCTGTAAGTACCATACCACCTTTCTGGGTGCGACGCTTCCCAATTTCGAAGATTGGCCCAAGGTGCTCCACTACAATACGGGGCTGGAATTTACCCCACGGCAAATCTGGGACATCGCTGAACGATGTAACATGCTCGAACGGCTCTTTAACCTTCGCGAGGGTTTAACGAGAGAAGATCTCAAGAAAGGAGATATGCTCAATCACCGCTACTTCGATGAACCCACTCGACGGGGCGCACCCGATGTCGTCGGCCGGGTCATTGATCGGGAAAAATTCAAGAAGATGGTTGATGAGTTCTATGAATACAAGGGCCTCGATAAAAATGGCGTTCCGAAGCCGGAGACGCTCAAGAGGCTCGGCCTGGAACATGAACCCTCCCACCTGCTGTAGAGTGAATCGCATAGGGCATAGGGCATAGCGCAAAGCGTACAGCGGATGATTTAATTTTTTTACCGGCCCTATCGTTTATTCGCGGGATTCGGATTTAATCGGATGATTCATCAGAGTGAAAGGAGAGACATAGATGGAACCCATGGGTAAAGTTCTTGCAATCAGTCCTGAAAAGTGCACCGGGTGCAGGCTCTGTGAGCTGGTCTGCTCCGTTTTTCATGACGGCGTATCCAATGCGTCGCGGAGCCGGATCAAGGTGATGAAATGGGAGGCCGAAGGGCTTTACATTCCCATGTCCTGTCAGCAGTGTCAGGATGCTCCCTGTAAGATCGTTTGTCCCGTAAAGGCCATTTCCCGCGATGAGAAATTAAGCCGGGTGATGGTGGATCACAATAAATGCATCGGTTGCCGTTCCTGCGTGGCGGTCTGTCCCTTCGGCGCGATGGGCTTTAACGTCATCGACCGGAAGAATTTCAAGTGCGACCTCTGTGACGGGGACCCGCAGTGCGTTCGTTTCTGCGAAGTCAAGGCGGTGGATTATATCGATGCGGACCGGATGAGCACCTTTAAGAAGAAAGAGGCCGCTGAGAAGATCACGGCCGCCCGGAGAGAGGCTGCAGCCTGGAGG
Organism: uncultured delta proteobacterium; assembly: GCA_963828805.1. Classification (GTDB taxonomy): domain Bacteria; phylum Desulfobacterota; class BSN033; order BSN033; family UBA1163; genus CAWHGS01. The sequence goes on along the minus strand of CAWHGS010000042.1, from coordinate 4,767 downwards.
CAGAATCACACTAAAACGAGGAAGCTGAACCGACTCAGAGTGACAGTTCATACAGGGGCTGGTGATACCAGCCCCTTTTTTTATGCCCTCCGTTTTTCCCCTTGAAACAGGTCGGACCGCCATCATCCGTTGCCGGGGAAAGGTCTCAAAAATAGGCTATAATACGGGCATGTTCATCCCCACCACAGTGCAGGAAATCAAAACGCTCGGCTGGGACCAGCCCGATATTATCCTGGTCACCGGGGACGCCTACATCGACAGCCCCCATATCGGGGTCGCCGTGATCGGGAAATATCTATTGCAGCATGGATTCAGGACGGCGATCATCGCCCAGCCGTCAACCAGGGACGGTCATGATATCACCCGTCTGGGCGAACCGAAACTCTTCTGGGGGGTCACCGCCGGTTGCGTCGACTCGATGGTGGCAAACTACACGTCGAGCAAGAAACGGCGCAGGACAGGACGACTATACTCCCGGTGGCGTGAACATCCGGCCCGACCGGGCAACCATCGCCTACACGAACCTGATCCGGCATCACGGCAGGAGCAAAAAACCCGTTGTCCTGGGCGGGATCGAGGCAAGCCTTCGACGCATCGCCCATTACGACTACTGGGATGATGCCATTCGCCGCTCCATCCTCTTTGACGCGAAGGCCGACATCCTCGCATACGGCATGGCTGAAAAGACCGTGGTCGAGCTGGCAGAGGCTCTCAAAAACGGCGCCGACTGGAGAAAGATAAAAGGCCTCTGCTATATCTCAAACACGCCGGTGCCTGCTTATATCCGTATTGCCTTCATTCGAGACGGTTAAGGAGAACAAGCACGACTTCTTTCGCATGTTCAAGCTCTTCTCCGGAAACATTGACAACCCTGCCGCCGGATTTGTCCAGCAGCATGGAAATCGCTTCCTGATCCATAATCCTCCCCCTCCTCCGCTTTCCACCGGAGAACTGGATTCGGTTTACGCCCTCGATTTCGAGCGGGAGGTTCACCCCTACTACAAGAGGGGTGAGATCCGGGCGCTCCAGACGATCCGCCAGTCTCTCACCACGCACCGGGGATGCTTCGGTCAATGCAGTTTCTGCGCCATTGCCGCTCACCAGGGACGACGGGTCGTCTCACGAAGCACGGAATCCGTCGTTGATGAAGTGAAGCGCATCAGCCTCCTGCCCCGGTTTAACGGGATCATTTATGATGTCGGCGGGCCGACCGCGAACATGTACGCCGCTCAATGCATGAAAGGTGGGATCCCCTGCCCTGACAGAGACTGCCTGATGCCCGAGCCCTGCGAAAAACTGCGGATTGGCCATGATCGGCAGATTGCCTTGCTTAATAAATTAATGACTGTCCCCGGCATCAAAAAGGTCTTTGTTTCGTCCGGAATACGGCATGACATGGTGATGGCGGACCAAAAGCATGGAAAACGCTACGTTGAGCAGTTGGTAAACCATCACATCTCCGGACAGATCAAGCTTGCGCCGGAGCACTGCGACGATGACAGTCCTCGCCCTGATGAACAAGCCCTCCGTCAAAACCCTGATGCGGTTCAGAGAACTCTTCGAGAACGCCTGCAGGACGACAAAGAAAAGGTACTTCATGACCTATTACCTCATGGCTGCCCACCCGGGTTGCACCCTGGACCACATGAGGCGTCTCAAGAATTTCCTGAAAGGCGCCCTTAAGCATTTCCCCGAGCAGGTGCAGATTTTCACGCCCACCCCTTCAACGCTTTCAGCGGCCATGTACTTTTGCGAGACGGACCCTGCAGGGGCACAAGATATTCTGCGAGAAGGAAATGGCTGCGAAAGAACGCCAGAAAGAACTTCTCCGCCTTTCACACCAATCACCGCGAACATTTAAATAGTCCCGTTAACGATCGAGACGCGAGGGGAACAGTCCGAATGGCCAAATTAATCTATCAGACAAGCCTGTCCCCCACCTGGATGGCCATTTTCATGGATGGCCATTATCATTGACAGCCTATTCCCCTTTTTGTATATTTACTATAGTGAACGTTCTAAATATGTGGACATGCCCCGGGCTGTCATTGCGAGCGAAGCGAAGCAATCTCGGGAGATTGCTTCGTCATCCCGCGAAGCGCGGGATTCCTCCCAATGACAACTTTCTATTGTCGTTCACTATAGGGATGGAAACCGCTGAGAAGGGTGGAGGCAGTCTTTCAAGGAGAGAAGATTATGAGCAATGACGATTTGAACTCTGACAATGCCCCGAAAATCACGACGGATGGAGCGGTTCGAGTGTCTCAGGATGTGACCCGCACGACCCTTCAGGTCCTTTCGATCGGCATACTGATCGGCGCTGTTGCATGGATTATCCGCCCTTTCGTTACCTCGATGATCTGGGCAGGCATGATCGTTGTGACAACCTGGCCGATCCTGCTCGCGCTCCAGGCGCGGCTGAAAAATAAACGCTGGATTGCGGTGACCATCATGACGGTCGCACTTCTGCTGGTTGTCGTCGTACCCATTTTGCTTGCCATTGCAGTCATCATCAAAGGGGCGGATGACGCCTACGTCTGGGTGAGGTCTCTGTCAACCTTCACTGTGCCTCCATCGCCTGAATGGCTTGGAGGCATTCCTTTGGCCGGTCCGAGGCTTGCCGAATCCTGGAGGCAGCTTGCAGTAACAAGCCCGGAGGAAGTGTTCACCTATCTGGCTCCCTATGCCCGGCAGACCTTACGTTTTTTTGTGGCCCAGGCAGGCAGTGTCGGGATGGTGGTTCTCCAGTTCTTTATGACAGTGATTATCGCAGCCATACTCTATGCCAAGGGCGAGGCGACATCCGCAGGGATCAATAGTTTTGCCCGCCGCCTGGCAGGACAGCAGGGTGTGGCTGTCATGCTTCTCGCGGAAAAAGCGATCCGTGGCGTAGCCCTGGGCGTTGTTGTTACGGCGATTATACAGGCGACTGTCGGTGGTATCGGTCTGGTCGTTGCCGGAGTGCCGGCTGCGGCCTTGCTGACAGCGGTGATGTTTATGCTCTGCCTGGCGCAGGTAGGTCCGGCCCTGGTGCTTGTCCCCGCGCTGATCTGGGTCTACTGGAAAGACGGGGCGCTGTGGGGAACCGTCCTGCTCGTCTTTGTGCTCCTTGCGGTGACCCTCGATAACTTTGTCCGTCCTGTTCTGATAAGAAAAGGAGCGGATCTGCCGCTGGTTATGATCTTTGCCGGGGTCATCGGCGGCCTGGTCGCCTTTGGCATCATCGGCCTTTTTATCGGTCCGGTAGTGCTCGCGGTGGCTCACACTCTCCTGAAAGCATGGATTTCGGGCGGCACCAGCGAAAAAATGACACCCAACGAAGGAAGCGGCGAATGTTGAGAAACCGTACTTGCCACTTGTATGATTACTGATTACTCAACCGAGACCCGTGGTCTTGAAAAACAGGATGGCTCAACTTGACACAATACTTGTAATTATTGGATAAAAATAGTTGCTTTTACACTAAGGAGGTCACCGTGAAAACTTACAGTGTTGCCCTGATCCCAGGAGATGGTATTGGTCCCGAGATCTTGCGGGAAGGCAAGAAAGTGATGGATGCCGTTGCTGAAGTGACAGGCATCACCTGGCAATGGAAGGAGTACCCCTACGGCGCCGAACATTGGCTCAAATACCGGAAGGGTGAGCCCACTCTCATGAGGGAAGAGGAGATGGCCGAGCTGGGCACCCATGACGCTATTTACTTCGGTTCCGTTGGTGATCCACGGGTGCCGGAGCCGTGGGACAGGCGGGGGCTCTCCTCTGGATGCGCTTCTACTTCGACCAGTACATCAACCTGCGGCCGGCCAAACTCCTGCGCGGTGTCGAGTCGCCGCTGAAGGGGAAGAAGCCCCACGACATCAACATCTATATGATCCGCGAGAACAGCGAGGACTTCTACATCGGCCTCGGGGCTCGCTTCACCGGGAATAAGAGCAGCGAGACTATGGAGTTGAAGCGGAAGCTCTACAAGGCTCGCTTCAAGGTGGATGTTGACGTGGAGCCGGCGGGTGATTTTGCATACCAGATCGGGGTCGTGACGGAGAAGGCTTCCGAGCGGGTCCTCCGCTACGGCTTCGAGTTGGCTAAAAAGAAGAAGATGACCCGCGTTACGGTCGTTCACAAGGCCAACGTGCTGACGAAGGTCTATGGCCTGTGGATCGAGAAAGCCGAGCAAGTGGCCAAGGACTATCCCGGCATCGGACTGGATTTCGCCATTGCCGATGCGACCACCATGTGGCTCGTCCGGCGGCCTGAGCATTTCCAGGTTATTGTGGCGCCGAACCTGTTCGGCGACATCCTTTCCGACCTCGCCGCGGCGACCGTGGGAGGGCTGGGATTCGCCCCCGGCGGCAACATCAACCCGGACCGGAAAGCGGGGGTCTCGATGTTCGAACCGATCTCCGGTTCGGCCCCGAAGTACAAGGGCCTCAACAAGGCCAACCCGATCGCCCAGATCCTTGCCGGGAAGCTCATGTTGGAGCATCTGGGCGAAGACCGCGCGGCCGAACTTGTGGAGCAGGCCACGGAGGATATCTTGGAGGCCGGAAAGGTCCGCACCTTTGACATCGGCGGCACGTCGACGTGCAGCGACATGGGCGATGCCATCTCAGAACGTCTGCTCCAACTCAAGCCGTAATCGGGGCGATGGCCCGGGACTAGCGTTCAGCAGAGACAGGAGAAAAATTCTTTTGACATCTTGGCCCTTCTGCGCTATATCCATTTGAATCCCAATATTCGGAGGCGATTGTGAAGACATTAAGACCGGTG
>CAWHGS010000041.1:0-55825 GCA_963828805.1 uncultured delta proteobacterium | reverse complement strand
TCTTGATAATGTCAGGCTTTTTGAGTTTTTCTTGCGCTTCTGATCTCCGAGTCACTTCCCTGCACAACAATAGATACGAAATTTCTGTGACCGGTGGAGACCTAAAACCGGGTAGCAGCTATGATAAGTGGTTAGCTGAAAAGGCAACTCAACTCTGTCCCGGCTATAATCTTTTGTCTGCAGATAAGAAATGGAGTCCTTTCGACAGTGGTGTTGTAAGTCAGACAAGAAGCTGGGTCATAGAATGCCCGACAACAACTAAAAAAACAGACTTAACAAATTGATATTGCGAATGAATACATGATTCCATTCTCCATTCTTGTTCTTCTTGGATCTTTATTTTGAGAATCTCAGCTTAACCAGAGCCTTCTATTTGTTCAAGGAGCATAGAGGTCAGGATAGCTTCAAATGCCGAACAAGGATCGGGACAGGACTTGACATGGAAAGAAGCAGAAATGATAATTTTATAAGGGAGTCAGAGGAAGGATCCTCAAAGGCTTAAATCAAGAAGGAATGTGATCATCCAATAAAGGAGGTGATTGAAGTGGCCTATGTCATTGGCGAAGTATGTGTGGCTTGCGGAACTTGTGCTGAAGAATGTCCTGTTGAAGCCATTCAAGAAGGAGAACCCTACGTGATCAACGAAGAAAAATGCACCGATTGCGGGTCCTGCTCCGAGGTTTGTCCTGTCGAAGCCAGATCACACTCAGAAATAGTGGAAATGGGGACTGGGCTCTCGGGGAGGTTGAAGGGGTTGAGTCCGAAGTCACCCAGGGAACAAAGGGACTCCATGCAGCTAACGCAAGTGTTATAGGCAAACCCAAAAGACATTTCGTCCCCAGTTAAAAACCCAGCCGGAACTGAGCTGGGTTTTCTATTTTATATGAAAGCAGAACCTGCCTGGCTATCTTCAGCAGGAGCAACCCTCGCCTGGTTTTTCGGTTTTCTTCTCCTCGTCCGCGCTCGCGGTCAGGACATAGGTGCATCCGCAAGCTCCGCACTTCATCCTATATCTCCTGTCAGGCAGGACATCGACCACCTCGGATTTCTCTCCTTTCCCGCATTCCGGGCACTGGAATTTGAGCACCATGGGAATCACCTCCTCATTAAAAAGTATGCACCTTCGCAGAGGGGTGCAACGATCTGAGATAATAAGGAATTCTTTCACATGGATACTCGGCATAGAAACAGTCCTTGCCTGATGTTGGGCGGTTTTTAGGTATCACGAAATCAGCGGTAAATGAGGCGTCCAATTCAGAGGAAGTGGCTGCTTTACAGCAATATTCTTTAAGTTGTTTAAGAACGAATGTCCCCTTTTGCTTCCGGCCAAATCGCCGGATTTGAGGTTTAAAGGAGGTAAGGGGACATCATCTCTTTGCCGGACCTGGCATCATGATAACCTGCGTCGTAGGATTGATCTTCGGGTGTTGAACGGAAAAGACTCAAGATCGCATCCCCGAGGCCATCGAATGACCCGTTCTTAGAAAGCCCGCCTCTTCGGCTTCTTTCACGCCTGTTGATAAGCCTTTTTTCTCTGCTACTCATTTTGAACTCCTCCTTTCTTGCTGCTCAGGAGATGACATGGAGCGAAATTTTACTCTTTTTCCACCCAGTTTATATTATAAAACAGAACAATATAAAGGGAGGGGACGTGGGGTAAGATACAACTTATTATCTAAGAGGGAGAAATGAGTTGTGGGAAAATACACCGCCAGAATAGAATCTCCGGCCAGATATGTGCACCTCCGCGAGGCCCAAAGGAGTCAACAAAGATCTTTCCTGAATCTGTATTGATGGTGTACGTGCCGCTTATTCGACCGATCTGATAACGGCGCAAATGCAGGAAAATAGAAACAGATGGGGTGATGCTATCGTAGTAAAGTAGTTAACTTGAGAGAGCCATTCGAGGTAAGCCTTTGCCGTGGTTCGAAAACTGCATATACACTTCGCGGGAGGGTTATATCACTTTATCTCAGGACAAAATCAAAGACAATATTTATTTCTTTCCGAGACAGACTTGAAGGGATTCCCCTCCTTTCTTTCTTAGTCCAAGATCCGATATTGCTTTCGTCTTTATGCGTACGCCCTCATGATAGTTCAATTGTTTCCTCTCGGACCTGTACACTCCAGCAGGTTCACCAATAAAGAAACCGAACCCACAACAACTCCTGCAGATACGGCTATGAATGCCAGAATAATTGAGATTCTTGTCCCGTTAAAAAAGACCTAAGTGTAAACCAATACAAGTTGATGAAGCAGACGCATGATCCGACCCCGAGCAATATTGCTGATATCCATTTGACTCCTTCCGGAGTTGATTTGACCCTATCAGTAAAAGTTCGAGACAGCAATATTGTTGTCGTACCGAGTATCAGGATTTGTAGGCCAAATGGAAAAAGAACTGCCAGGATAAAAGAGAGAAATCTCAGAGATTCCGGAAGAACTAAAAGGGCGTCCCGGAGGAAACTTGAGGAGGTAAAGAATTCAAGAAATTGGCGGATAGACAATAACCAAGATCAACGATGCGACTGAAGCCCATCCGGTTGTTCTCCTCCACTTCATGTGTTTTGCGGTGGAAACACCAAACAGGCATAATATACCCCCAATACCAAGGATCATTAGAAAAATGATAGGAAATACCTTCTCAAAAAGGATATCAAGGGTATCTAAGATCTCCATAGGGTCCTCTAAAGAAAAGATGTTATGTCTGTAATAGTCGGCCACCTTCATCGCCCGGATTCAACTCGGTTCAACCTCCCGCCTACGCCGTCCAACAATGACACCGCAAGCAATAATTTCCAAAATGTTATCCTCCAAACCGCTTTCTGCCAACGAGAATTAGGGGGAAAATTCGGGCTTTTCACCATTCTAACCCTGAAGCGAATCATTGTACACTCCTAATACTTTTCTTACTTTCAGGGCATCAAAGCCGTTATAAACCGTCCCGGACCGAAAATGAGTCAAGGACCTGTTTCGTGCTTGAGCTGGGAGTATCCTTGAGGAGGCGGCTGTATGGTCGAGTTCCGGATCGTCTGTGTCCGCGGGTTCCAGTAAATCGGGTTGTTCCCCCGGGAATCGAGTTGAGCGGAACGTCGATCCGCTCCCGGTGGATGTCCGATACGTTTCAAAGCCCATGATGGCTTCCTGGCGCTTCCTGGAAAGCTCCGCGTCCACTCTGTTGAGAATCATTCAAATTTACCAAGGGAGGGGAAAATGAACATTAATGTTGTTGCTTCAATAGTTACTCAGCACGTTGCTTACGGCACTCTATGGATCCGGCGGCTTTGACATATGGGATTTATCCATTGGATTATTCGTGATATACATAGCGTGTTCTTTTAGAGGAGAATTTTCACAAGACCAGAGGGCATTCAGGATTGTTGGGTTGGGGTAGGGGTTGCCGCGATGATAGTAGTCATGACACTGGTCACCGCTGTCTCCCCAGAACTGCCGGGCTTATGGAGAAAAAGTTTCTTAACGAAACAGTCAATTGGTTTTTTGTAGCAACCGTCGTGTATCTTTGTTCCATCAGCTTCATGGTATTCAAACGGGAATCACCGACGAAAAGCAGTTGACCTTATTGACGCTGTAGATGCCTCTCATTCCACCGATCTAATAACGCAGCAAACTCAGGAAAACGGCGATTAGCGGAAGGGGTTGATCACTTCGACCCTGGATACCCGAAATCACCAGACTTCCGGGTAACGAGCCGCAGTTCATGATGCAGCGCGGTCGCGGCAAGAAGGCTGTCAATGGCGGGGACCGGCCGGCCTACCTCTGCAAGGAGCCGGCCCCAGCGGTCAGCCACGGCAAGATCAATCGAAAGCACCCGCCCCTCGAACCATGCCGGAAGATCATGTTCCAGCCAGGGGCGCAACCCTTTCCCGACGCTTCTATCGGGAGCGCCTCGATGCCCTTGCGAATTTCACCCAGTGTCAGGACGCTCACATAGAGCGCCTCACCGGGAGCTGATCGAGCCATGCAATGACCGCCTTGTTCGGGTTTCGGCGGACCGTCTCGGACACAATATTGGTATCGAGCAGATAACTCATGAAACTTCCGGTTCGCGTGTGAGGGTTTGCTCGCGGCGCAGGTCAAGCTCCAAGCCGTAAAGCGGTGAGCGGCGCATGAATTCTACGAAACTGCCTCTTGGGTGTTTGAGCCTTTCGTACTCCTTGCTCGAAATGACGATAGCGGCCGGTTCCCCGTGAACCGTGATCTCCTGGGGGCCTTCCTTCGCTGCCTTCTTGACAACCTCCCTCAGGCGAGCTTCGTCGTGCCGTTCAGATACTGGTTTGGCGAACCTTGCTTTGATCTGCCCTTACCAATAAATGGGAAATCCTTAACCGAAGAAGGCGGATGTGGATCAGTTTCGGAAATGTCTCGTTTTACGATCTCCCGAATCACCCCCGCAATCGATTTTTTCTCCTTGAATGCCCGATGTCTTAGCAACTCATACACTTCTTCTTCTACCTGGATTTGGGCGCGTTTCATACTAATGCCTCCCCTCATTTCTCGTTCTATATTTAACATCATGATGTCATTATGATGTCAAGCATCACTCCTCTGAAATGAATTGCTCCTCCCTCTACCGGATTTGGGAAGGTCTCTAATCAAGATTGGGCCAACACATATGGGATCATTACAAGATTGGGAGAGGGAGGGAGACTCTAACGAAGGAGGTCTGCGCCGGACGTTAACCAGGGATACTCGAAGATGACCCCATACCCTCTCTCAATTATTTGGCCTTGATCCAGGGAAAGGACATCAGGTGTATGTCAAGTTGTATTTTCACCAACGTCCCCAGGATTCATACAAGTGAGAAGAAGGTTACACCTAGGACATCTTGCTCTGGAATGATTTTGGCGTCCAGCGATTACGGAAGGAATTGGAGAAGACATCCCTGAGCAAAGACGCCTCTCCATTCCTCATGGAAAACTACTGGCAGTTTGTGCCGAGGGCAACATAGTTTTCATCGTATGCCCCCACACAAGTGAGTGTTCCCAAATTGTTTACCGGACCTCCGTCCAACTTGGTGTTCCCTATTCGAGTCGTGGTGTCGTTGTATATGGTATTTGTCGATCCTCTGATGACTGAATTGTTGATCATTATGGCGCCAGTGTTATAGCTGTAGACACCATAGCTATTCATTCCCCCCGCAAGCAGCACCGGTTACATTCATCATCGTCGGGGAGGAAGAAATGGTCGTGAACACCATAGCTATTCGTTCCCCCAGAAGCAGCGGTTGTCACATTCGTCATCATCGGGGAGGAGGAAAAGATGTTGTAGACACCAAAGTTACCCGTCCTGCTACCCCCGAAGCAGAGGCCGTCACATTCGTCATTTTGGGGGGAATGCTGAACCGTTAGAGATGGCTAGCGCCCAACTTCCTCCTCCAGTGTCCGGGACCGTAAGGAAACGAATCTCGGTATTATTGGCTCATTGAACCACCCCTAAGCCATCATTGTCAATATGCCCTGTAATGACCGTCGTGTTTTCCCCTGATCCCTCCACGTCAACATACTGCTTCATCTGGAGACTGCCCTCCCCAAGAGGAGAAAAAGGGGACGTTGATGAAAATAGACACTTTACAAGGTAAAGGAACTGTGGTAAAGGGTAATTATGCCACGACAAGCGAGACTGGATGCGCCGGGAGTTCTTCATCACATAATGGTACGTGGGATTGAAGGGAGCCGGATATTCCGCGACGAACAGGACCGGGAGGACTTTGCTTCCCGGATCGGTCGGCAGGTGGAGAAGATGGGGACGAGGGTCGTGGCGTGGGCGCTCATGGATACGCATATCCACCTCTTGAGCATCAGCGGGTCCCAGGGAATCTCCAAATTCATGCGGTGTCTGCTGACCGGTTACGCGGTTGTCTACAATCTGAAGTACCAGAGGCATGGGCACCTGTTTCAGAATCGGTACAAGTCGATCGTTTGCGAAGAGGAGCCCTATCTGCTGGAATTGGTCCGGTATATTCATTTGAATCCATTGAGGGCCGGGATTGTGGAGACGTTAGAGGAGTTGGAAGGGTACGCATGGTGTGGACATGGAGTACTGACGGGGAAGAGGCGGAGGGAGTGGCAAGAGACAGCATATGTTTTGAGACGATTCAGCGACGAGAGGGGGAAGGCGATCCGGAGATACCGGAAGTTCGTGGAGGAGGGGAAGGGGCAAGGGAGACGGTTGGATCTGGTGGGTGGAGGGTTGATACGGAGTCTTGGCGGATGGTCGCAAGTTCTTTCGCTGAGAGATTCAGGAAAGGATGTGCCTCATGACGCGCGGATTTTGGGCGGAGGTGATTTTGTGGAGGAGGCGTTGAAGGAGGCGGACGGAATCTGCGGCGCCAACTGAGACTGAAGGAAAGGGCGAAACGAATTGACGAGGAGATCACGAGGATGTGCGAGAATGAGGGCGTAGGTGAGGGAGAACTCCGAAACGGAGGGCAGAGGAGGAGGGTGTCAGAACTACGGGCGAAGGTGTGTTACCATCTGAATCATGATTTTGGAATACCAATGGCCGAGATTGCGAGACACGTCGGTGTCTGTGCCTCAGCCGTGGTGAAATCGATCCAGAAGATGGAATCGAGAGGTAACAAGTCATAGATTTCATCAACGTCCCCTTTGTTCAATCCGGAATGGGAACGGTGATCGTGCCTTGAGCCAATTTTTTCTGCATAACGATGTGGCTTCCGCGCCTGCGAACTTCGAAAAAACCATGTTTCGCCAAAATCCCGCAAACCTCTTTTCCGGAAAGGATGCGCAATTTACCCAACAGCGACCTCCAACTGCGTGACATAAACCTCTCCGTGGAGGCGCTGCTTGATTTCTTCGGGAGAGGCGCACTCAAAAAACAGTTCTAACGCCTCCTGAAGATTCGTCCCGTGCTTGCTCGATGGTGTCTCCCTGGCTTGCGACGTCCAATTCCGGACAGAGTGAAACATATCCATTTCCTTCACGTTCAATAATTGCTGTGAGTTTCATTTTATTACCCCTCTTCTGAGTCAATACAGCATTGTAAGCTATTTTTGACTGTACCGTCCTGCCTATACTCTCATCATGACCTATTCTTTTTTTATTCTTGCATAAAATATCCTCATATTTCCACCCTCGCCTCGATTCTCTCTCGTCGAGGGAGGAGGAAGTCAGCTTCATGCGATCAAATTCCTATCCAAAGCTCCGGTACTGGAGGGCTTCGGAGAGGTGGGCGGGTTGGATAGGTCCTGGCCTTCAAGGTCGGCAATGGTCCGGGCCACCTTTAGAATACGAGTGTAGGCCCTTGCGCTCAATCCGAACTTATCGATGGCCGTCTCCAGTAACTTCTGGCTCGATTCGTCGATCTGGCAGAATTTCTTGATCTGTCGGTTGGTCATCTGGGCATTGCAGTAGATCTTCATTCCCTCGAATCGGTCGAGCTGAACCCTTCTCGCCCGGTTCACCCTCCTCTTGATCTCCCGGGAGGGCTCTCCAGGGTCCCGGCTCGCCAGATCCCGGTATTTGACCGCAGGCACTTCGATATGGATGTCGATCCGGTCCATCAGGGGGCCGGAGATCTTTGACCGGTACCGTTTAATCTGGGGAAGGGTGCAGGCGCATTCATTATTCGGGTCGCTGTAATAACCGCACGGGCAGGGGTTCATGGCGGCAACGAGCATGAAACGGGCAGGGTAGGTAAGGGAGGTCGCTGCCCTGGAGATGGTGACCCTCTCCTCTTCGATGGGCTGGCGCATCACTTCCAGGACGTTCTTTTTGAATTCAGGAAGCTCATCGAGGAAAAGGACCCCATTATGGGAAAGGCTCACCTCACCCGGTTTTGGAATCTGGCCTCCGCCGATCAGTCCCGCATCGGAGATCGTATGGTGAGGACTTCGGAAAGGGCGGGTGACGATCAGAGAACTTCCCGAAGGAATGAGTCCCATGACACTGTGGATCTTCGTCGTCTCGAGGCTCTCCTCGAAATTCATGTCCGGAAGGACCGTTGCCAGCCGTTTGGCCAGCATCGTCTTGCCGGAGCCCGGCGGTCCGATCATGATGATATTGTGGCCTCCCGCAGCCGCCACTTCGAGGCACCGCTTGACATGTTCCTGACCCTTCACATCGTTAAAATCGACAGGATAGTTCGTCTCGGTCTTAAAGATCTCATCGAGATCAACCTTGATCGGTTCAATCTGGAGACAGCCATTTAAGAATTCGACACAGTCAGAAAGGGTATCCAGCGGTAACACGTCGATCCCGCTGACCACCGCCGCTTCTTTCGAGTTTCCGCGGGGAAGGAGGATGCCCTTGATCCTGGCATCCCTTGCACCGACGGCAATGGGAAGGATTCCTTTGACAGGTTTCACCTGACCGTTGAGGGAAAGCTCGCCCAGGATAAAATAATCATCCAATTTTTCTTTTTGAACGATTTCCGTGGCAGCTAAAATCCCGATAGCCATAGGAAGGTCGAAGGCCGCTCCTTCCTTTTTGATATCGGCCGGGGCGAGATTGACGGTAATCCGGCGAGGGGGAAAGTCATAGCCGCAGTTCTTGACGGCAGCCTTGACGCGATCCTTTGATTCCTTGACCGCGCCTTCCGGAAGCCCAACCGTGGCAAAGGCAGGGAGTCCCTGAGCGATGTCGACCTCTACCTCGATCAAATAGGCATCGATGCCAAAAACCGCGCTGCTCAGAACCCGTGACAGCATAATAGAGGATATTATCAAAATGGAAGGCTTTAGACAAGAGAAAATTCAAATTAACTTGAAGAAAATTTCCATCTGGGTTATAAATTAAATAGAGTAAGATGGTTTTTCGGGACCAGCAAGTTTTGCCGGAGGGCTGAAGGGGCTAGATGCTCTGAGGTTACGGCAAGAAAAGACAGGGAGTAAAATCCCCGGCTAAAGCCGGTTCCGAAAAAAAGAAGCCCGTAAGGAGTAGGCTTATCCCTCTTCGACGGGTTTTTTATTTTACTCAAATTACAGGGAGGATATTTCGATGAAGGGAAAAGTGAAGTGGTTTAACGAGACGAAGGGATTTGGATTTATCGAGGTGGAAGGTGCAAAGGATGTATTTGTTCACCACTCCGCTATCACAGGGGAAGGGTTCAAGTCCCTGAGGGAGGGTGAAGAGGTTGAATTCGAAATCACGCAGGGTCCCAAAGGTCCCAGCGCCGCTAACGTAAAAGTTATCGGTTAATTGCAATAAGTACTTCAAAACCGGTGAAAAAAAGGAGAGCCATCCTTTGGGTTGGCTCTCCTCAAAAGTCTCTTACTGGAACCTTAGCCTTTTCCTCCGCGTCCAGGCATGCCCTTAAGATAGAGGTGCGTTCGTAATAGCCGTACTGCATCCGATATTTTCCTGTCAAGAAACGCTTCAAGCACTTCCAGCTTCTCGCCTTTTCAGTATGAAAATGGGTTTCCATTGCTCGTTTGCGTGTAATGGTATCGGTGGGTTCGCTACGCTTAACCCACCCTACTTTTTGTTTAGATTTTATTTTTTGTTTCGTGTATTTACGCTATGCCCTATGCGCCATGCTATTTTCTAACCAAAGAGTCCTGCTCTCCCAGGAAAGCGTATCCTTTGGGTCATAGCTTTTTCTTGACAAGCCTTCGAGGATAAGTAAAAAAGGGGAGAGGAAATTGACCGAATGGAGAAAAAATGATGGAAGATGGAGATGTTGGTCGTTTCTACAAGGCATTGAAAGATCCAAACCTGGCTACGACGGAGACCCTTGTCAGAGAGTTGGTTGATGCAAAGATCTCACCGGTCGAGATTCTCAACCAGGGGCTCATTGGCGGCATGGCCATCATTGGCCGGGAGTTCAAGGCCGGTCAGGTCTGGGTACCGGAGGTCCTCCTTGCCGCCCGGAACATGAACCGTGGGATTGAAATCCTCAAGCCTCAGCTCCTGAAAGAGAAAGTCGAGCCCAAAGGGAAAATTGTGATGGGCACGGTCAAAGGCGATATTCACGATATTGGAAAGAACCTCGTCTCCATGATGATGACAGGATCCGGCTATGAGGTGATCGATCTCGGGACCGACATCCCCCAGGAAAAATTTATCGATGCCATCTCGAAAGCCAATCCGGATCTCGTGGGCCTTTCTGCCCTTCTTACGACGACTATGCTGGAGATGAAGGGGGTCATCCAGACGATCCGGGATGCCTTTCCCAATCCCCCGATGGTCCTTGTAGGCGGTGCGCCGGTGACCCGTGCGTTTGCAGATGAGATTGGCGCAGATGGTTATGCAGAAGATGCTGTCAGGGCCGTAGAGGTTGCCAACCGGATTGTCTCAGGAGGCAAAAGATGACAGAAATCCATCGATCCACACCCAAGCGTCGGTTTCTTTCCGGCCTCTTTGGAGGGCGAAAAGGAGATCGGATCGCTGTGGCCAGCCCAACCTCCATTGTCTCCGTTGAGCTCATGGAGAAGACAGGCGCCTTCTTCCCGGAGGCCCATCTCGATCCGGTCAAAATGGCACAGTTGGCGGCCGGAGGATATGAAGTTCTGGGTTTTGACACGGTTATGCCTGAATTCAGCGTCAACCAGGAGGCCGAGGCATTGGGGTGTGTGGTTGACTGGGGGAGTCCGACCATGATGCCCGATGCGAAGACCCATCCGGTCAGGGAGATCAGTGATCTCAAGATCCCTGAAAACCTCCTTGAGAAACCTTCGCTGAAAGTTCTACTGAGGGCATTGGAACTGCTGAGACGGAGCTACGGAGATCATGTCGGAATTATCGGAAAAGTGATGGGTCCCTGGACGATTTCCTATCATCTGGTTGGAGTTCAGGAGTTTCTCCTCTGGACCCTCATTGAGCCGGAGAAGGTTCGCCGACTTCTGGACCGATTGAAGGAAGTTTCGATCGCATTCGCCAGGGCGCAGCTTCAGGCCGGAGCGGATGTGGTGGTCATTGCCGACCATGCAACAGGGGACCTCGTTAGCCCCAAAACCTACCAGGACTTTCTCCTCCCTGTTCACCGGGAGATGAACCAGAGGATCGGCGGGCCGACGATCCTTCATCTCTGCGGGAACTGTTCGGATCGGCTCCGCCTCTTTGTGGAAGCCGGCTTTGATGCCTATCATTTCGAATGGCAGGTCGATTCGAAGATGGCGGTTGAGGTGATCAACCACGACATCTCGCTGATCGGAAATATTGCGAACAGAGCAGTCCTTTTTGGAGGAACACCGGAGGACGTTTATAAGCAGGCCCGTTACAGCATCGAAGCAGGCGTGGATATCCTTGCTCCGGAGTGTGCCGTTCCGCTCCAGACCCCTCTCGCCAATCTGAAGGCCATCGTTGAGGCGGCCCGCGAAGGCTATGGGGGAAAGGATTATTAATCGGTCCATCATTGTATGGACACGGGAGATCTTCCCGTTCGTGCTGAGCGCTTCGACTCACCGTTCGGTTCGCTCAGCTTCCTTCCTTGTAAGGGTGATTTTCAAATCTTGCCTCATAGTGCAACACTTCAAACACAAATCAATGATAGAAATCAACCGACTATGCATATGGATGAGGCGATACCAAGGATCAGGGCTTAAATAATATTGTCAAACCTGTTGTGAGTCGAAAATCCGGGCTTGCCTTGTTCATTCCAATCCCCAGTCCTACATCCCAAACAAGGCTCTCTGTAATGAGATATTGTGTCCCAACAAGGCCGGAGAAGGGATCGTCCCTCTTGTGACCATTGAAGTTATTCACTCCAATAATTTCTCCTACCAGCGCCCACTTGTCTGAAAGGAAAAGCTGCCCCGCAAGAGAATAGTTGAGTCCGTTTTCTGCCCCATGTTCTCCGATGAACGTGTATCCCAGATTCGCATAAAGCTGCAATCTCTTGCTGAGATTCCATGTGAAGATGGTGTTGATGTTAAAATCCGCTTTTCCCGACCCTAACCCTTTGGATTCGCTTGCAGTGGGTAGTTTAAGCGTTCCCGAAACGGCAAAAGACGGTATCCAATCCTTTTGGTCCACCAGGCGGTATTTGATCTTTAGTGCTGTATCACCAAAGCCATTTTCCCTTTTCCCATCAGCAGGATTGACAAACTGGTATGCACTCCCGACTCCCATATCCATTCTTTCAAACAGACCGTAACTCAACGTCACGGAAGGGAAAAATTCCTTGTCGTGATTGTCCTGGCGGGCAAAGTCAAAACCTGTCTCCAACTGAAACTTGCCTTTCTCCACAGTATAGGCATCGTCTGTCGTGAGTGGACGGGCAGCATAAACCGCACTTGTGAGGATGGGGATTAGGCAAATAACGAAGATGAGCGGTAACCTTCTCTGGGCCGAAGGATTCTTGATCAATTTCCAGATCCCTTTATTTGATTCATTCCGTAATCATTATTCCCTTGCCTTTATCAAAAGTGAAGATAAGCAGGTGTTATCTTTGGTTACAACCTCAGCTTGGAGCGCCTGGTAAGTTCAAGGTCCTTCAAAACATTCTATTTCAACTTCCAGTTTGTTCCTGAAGGGGTGTCCTCCAGAACAATTCCTTTTGCAAGGAGTTCGTTTCTGACTTCGTCGGCCCGTTTCCAGTTCTTTTCCTTCCTCGCGGCATTCCTTTCCTCGATGAGTTTCAGGATCTCTTCTTCGGAAACGGTCAGCTTTTTGAGTCCCGCTTTTTTCTGCTCATCGAGATAGCTTTCGGGATCATCCCTGAAGAGTCCAAAAATCCATCCCATCTTGGAGAAGTATTCACTTCCCTTTTTCAGAAGTGATAGAATTTCTTCTGTCGGCCGGCCTTTTGAGAGATTGAGAAGACCATTGAGATACGTCTGGAGGTCAAAGAAATAGCCCAGGGACTGAGCCGTGTTGAAGTCGTCATCCATGGCTTCTTCGAATCGGGCCTGGAAGGATTCGATAGCTTGCTGGGCTTCCTTGAAGGCAGGAGTATCGACTTTGCCTTTCGGTTGCGCCGGTCTCTTTATCTCGTCCTGAACAGCCTTGAGCATTGAATAGAAGCGGTCCAGGCCGGATTTTGCTTCCTTCAGGCTCTCTTCGGTGTAATCGAGAGGACTGCGATAATGGGAGGAGAGAAAGAAGAGCCGGAGTACCTCGGGATGCCATTGCTTCAGGACATCTTTGATGGTCAAGAAGTTTCCAAGGGATTTCGACATCTTTTCCTTATCGATGTTGATAAAGCCATTATGAATCCAATACCGCGCAAAGATTTTTCCCGTGGCTCCCTCTGACTGGGCGATCTCATTCTCGTGGTGGGGAAAGACGAGGTCCTTTCCCCCGCCGTGAATGTCAAAGGTTTCGCCCAGGTACTTCATGCTCATCACGGAGCACTCGATATGCCATCCCGGCCTTCCCTTTCCCCAGGGGCTTTCCCAGAAGGGTTCGCCCGGCTTGCTCCCTTTCCAGAGAACAAAGTCGAGGGGATTTTCCTTCTTTTCATCGATCTCAACCCGGGCCCCTGCCTGCATCTCGTCCAGATTTCTCTTCGAGAGCTTTCCATAATCTTTGAATCGCCCCACGGAGAAGAAGACGTCACTGCCGCCCTGGTAAGCATATCCATTCTCAACGAGGGTTGAGACAAGACGTATCATCTCGGGGATATGATCGGTGGCCCGGGGTTCCATCGTGGCCTTTTCCAGACCGAGGCCGCCCATGTCGACTTCAAATTCGCGGATGTATCTTTCGGCAATCGTTTTATAATCGATCTTTTCCTGGTTGGCCCGGTTAATGATCTTGTCGTCGATGTCCGTAAAGTTGCGGACAAAGGTGACTTCATATCCACGGTATCGAAGATAGCGATAGATCATGTCGAAGATGATCGCAGACCTCGCATGGCCGATATGGCACAGGTCATACACCGTGACCCCGCAAACGTACATTCCAACCTTATTCTCTTGGAGAGGAACGAACTCCTCTTTCTTGCCTGACATGGTATTATAGACGCGAATCGCCATGTGATCCCCTATTATACCAAATCAGACATATTGAGATTTTCGAAGAATGTCATCCTGAACTTGTTTCAGGATCTCCGCCAAAAAGAAAAAACGAGATGCTGAATCAAGCCTGACCTTCATCAGTCCAAGGTTCAGCATGAAAAAATTAATATCTATAAATCTGTTACATGGGCTTAGGATTCCACAGAAAATCGTTGCCACGGGGAATGACTCAGCAAATTGGATTAAAACAATATTTCTTTAGAGAATGTTAATGAATGTTAGATCCTGTGGTATTATTCTTCATAATATCTCCAGCGCCATTTTTAGTCGCCGAATGATTCTTTCCCTCCCAAGGAGAGGGAGCGTTCTTACCAATTCGGGTCCTTTGACCTTTCCCGTGACCGCTGCCCGTAAGGGTGCGTAAAGGGCTTTCCCTTTTCGACCCGTCTTTTCTTCCAGTTGAGTGAGCATCGGGCGGTCTTCTTTCACATCGGATGGGTTCTCAAAAAACGAAAGAATCGAGCGGACGGTTTCCCGATGTGTTGGATCCAATAAGATGGTTTTGGCTCCTTCGTCGATGGACAACGTTTCATCATAAAAGATTCCCAGATACTGATCGATGTCCGAGAGAATGACCAGGTTGTCTTTTAGAATTCCAGCGATTTGAACCCACTGCCCGCGATCGATGCGATCGACCGAGATCCCTGCCTTCTGCAAATAGGGCAAAAGCAAGTCGGCAAGTTCTTCATCCCTCTTGTCTCGGATGTAATGGCTGTTGAGCCACTCCAGCTTTTTACGGTTGTGGACGGGCGCGCTTTTGGATATGGCCGTCAGGGTAAATCCCTCGATGATTTTCTCTAACGGGAGAATCTCTTCACCCGAAGGAGAGGCCCAGCCCAGTAAAACGAGGTAATTGAGAAGGGCCTCCGGTAAAAAACCCTCTTCCCGGTACTGAGAGACAGCGGTTGCGCCGTGACGTTTACTCAAAGGTGTTCGGTCCGGACCCAGAATCAAAGGGTGATGGGCAAAGGCAGGAGGGTCCCATCCGCACGCCTGGTAGATCATGATCTGCCGGGGCGTGTTGGAGAGATGGTCTTCTCCCCGAATCACATGGGTCATGTGCATGAAATGGTCGTCAATGACGCAGGCGAAATTGTAAGCCGCCATCCCGTCCGAGCGAACAATGATGAAATCGCCAATGTCACCGGGACTGAAATTCATCCTTCCATGGATGAGGTCATCAAAGGGGACGGGTTCCTCTCCCACACGGAACCGGAGGACGGGGTGCTGGCCTTCAGACTCCAGTTTCGCCACTTCTTCACCCGTGAGGGATCGGCATCGTCCGTCATACCGGGGCATCTTCCCTTTTGAGAGCTGTTCTTTTCGAAGGCCTTCAAGCCTTTCGGGAGTGCAGAAACATTTGTAGACCCTGCCCTCTTTCAATAACTGCTGGGCAAAATCGCGGTAGAGGGACAGGCGCTCGGATTGGCGGTAAGGCCCATCGGGTCCGCCCTGATCAGGTCCTTCATCCCAGAGGACACCCAGCCAGCGGAGGTCTTTGATGATCTCATCGATAGAGGCGTCGGTCGATCTCTCCAGATCGGTATCCTCAATCCTCAGGATCAATACGCCCCGGTTCCGTTTGGCAAAGAGGAAGTTAAAGAGAGCGGTTCTGGCGTTCCCGATGTGAAGAAGTCCTGTCGGGGAAGGAGCAAAACGGACGCGAACAGTGGAAGTCATCTTGTGCCTTCTGAAAAATGTCAAATGACAAAGGTCAAATTTCAAATCAAATCCAAAGATCTCATGTCAAGATTTCTTAGGGTTTTGATTTTCATTTGACATTTGAGTTTTGGACTTTGCCATTAATCGTTTTCGATCAGGGCGACGGCATAGGCCGAAATCCCTTCGCCCCTGCCGGTGAATCCCAAGCCTTCCGTGGTGGTGGCTTTGACGTTGACTCTTTCGATCCCCGTGTCGAGCGTGTCTGCTATCTCTTTGACCATCCGGGGAATAAAATCGGAAAGCTTAGGCTTTTCAGCCACAATGGTTGCATCAATATTCTGAAGGTGAAAACCCTTCTCTTTCACCTTTGTCCATACTTTCTTTAGAAGCAGACGTGCTTTTGATATCCTTGTACTGAGGATCCGTATCAGGAAAGTGCCTTCCGATATCGCCTTCGGCAATGGCTCCGAGGAGAGCATCACAGATGGCGTGGAGAAGAACGTCGGCATCCGAGTGTCCCTGAAGTCCGAACAGATATGGAATCCGAACCCCTCCCAGGGTTAAAAGTCGTCCGGGAGCGAGCCGATGGACGTCGTATCCAAACCCTATTCTCATCGAGTTTTTCTCCAAGCCGTATTTCTTCTTCTCATCCGATCATGTCCTTCTCTGAGGGGGCCTTCATCTGAAGAAGGAGGCTGGCTAACATAAGATCCTCTGGAGTGGTAATCTTGATGTTGTCATAAGACCCTGAAAGAATATAAACCTTAATTCCGATGCGTTCAACCAGAGAGGCATCGTCGGTGCCTATAAATCCTTCTTCAGCAGCTCTCCGATAGGCCCTTCTAATGACATCGGCCTGAAAGGTTTGGGGTGTCTGAATCTGCCAAAGAGATTCTCGATCCAGGGTCTTTAAAATAGTCCGGTCCGGGCGTGCCATCTTAATCGTCTCTTTTACCGGCATGGCAACAACGGCCGCCTTGAACCGCCTGGCAGTCTGAATCGATTCTTCGATCATCCTGTGGGTGACAAATGGCCTGACACCGTCGTGGATGACCACGATGTCCACTTCATCGGGCAGGGTCTCGATGCCGTTTCGGACCGATTCCTGCCTGACCTTTCCGCCCGGAACGATTTTGGAAATCTTCCGATATCCATGGGCTTCGACGATTTCTTTCAAGGTGTAGTCCATATCGTCCTGGCCCACGACGAGCTGGATGAAGTCAATGGAAGGGCAGGTTTCAAATTGATCGAGGGTGTGGCAGAGGATCGGTTTGCCGGCGAGAAGAAAAAATTGCTTCTTTTTCTCTCCTGCAAAACGGTGCCCTTTCCCGGCTGAGACAATGATAGCGGTAGACTTCATGGTTTTGATTTGAATGAGAATGGGATGCTTTTATTCTCAGAATTCGCTATCCTGAGGACTGTAATAGTCCTTCCCCCGGGTTTCCCTGCCGGAGTCCTCTTTTAAGCGGGCAAAGATCATCCTTCCCGCGGGGGTCTGCAACACACTGGTGACCATCACATCAAGGGTTTTCCCAATCTGTTTCCTTCCATTGTCGACGACAATCATTGTTCCATCGTCCAGATAGGCTACCCCCTGTCCCATTTCCTTCCCTTCCTTCAGGATTTTGACGTTCATCTCCTCTCCCGGAAGGACAACGGGTTTTAGAGAGTTAGCCAGCGCATTGATATTGAGGACCTCGATGCCCTGGAGTTGGGCCACCTTGTTGAGGTTCGAATCATTGGTAAGGATCTTTCCATGGACTTCCTTGGCCAGTTCAATGAGCTTGGCATCGACCTCCCTCACGGAAGGGAAATCTTTATCCACAATTCTTACATCGACGGTAGCCTGTTTTTGAATGTGCTGAAGCACTTCCAGGCCCCTCTTCCCCCGGGTCCGTTTGACCGGATCGGAAGAGTCGGCAATGTGTTGAAGTTCGTTGAGAACAAACTGGGGGATGAGAATAGGTCCCTCCAAGAAACCCGTCTCCGTAATATCGGAAATCCGGCCATCGATGATCACGCTGGTATCCAGTATCTTCGCGTGTTCACCTCCCGGAAGACTCTTGGAAAAGGGATTCCACCCGGAAAACTGGATTTCCTCTCCCTTCTTGAACCCAATCCGGAGACCGATATAGCCACAGACGCCGTAGAGCCCGCCGAGAAGCGGAAGGGTGATCTGTTGAACATTCAGAAGATTCGAGAAGAAAACGTTTGAGATAAGATTCGCTACCATCATTCCAAGGACCAAACCGACAAAACTTCCTATAAGATGCCTTAAAGGGATTTTTTTTAATCCACCCTCCAGGAAAAGAGTGAGGGTGGCAAGGAGTAAACCGCCCAGGAGACCCCATACGCCTGGTTGAATGGAGGAAGAGAGACCGACGGCAAAAAAATACCCGCTGATCCCGCAGGTGAGGTACAAGAGTATGCGTAGGATCCATAAACCCATTCCATGTCACCTCCTTTCAATGAATTTTGATGAGGACGAGAAGACTGGAAGATCGTTGAGGGGAATTCAGGGCCCTAAAATCGTCTTGATCTCTCTGACGATGTCCGACTCTTTCACGTCACGGGCAATGGCCAGTTCTCTCACCAGGAGGTTCTTAGCCATATCCATGATCTTTCTTTCTCCAAAGGAGAGCTCCTTCTCGGCTTTCAAAAGGTGAAGGTCGCGGAGCACTTCAGCGATTTCATAGATGGACCCGGTATTAATTTTATCCATATATTCCCTGTACCTTCGATTCCAGGTCTGATTGTCAATGGCGACATCCTTCGCCTTCAGGATATGAATGACCTTGGGGACCTCCGGTTTCCGAATGACGCCTCGAAGCCCTACAGCCTGCACATTGTCCCTCGGAATCATGATGGTCATTCCATTGTCCATGATCCTGAGAATGAAAAAACTCTGTTCCTTGCCCATGATCTGTTTGGTTTCGATGGCTTCAATCACCCCGACGCCATGACCTGGATAAACTGCCTTGTCACCGATCTGGAACATTGGATTTAGACCTCCTTCCTGATGATTCCCTGCGAGAGGCATCGCTCTCTCGTCGAGATGACGGAATTCTTTATTGAAGCAACGGGATGTTTCCAGGGTCAGGATTCAAGTGCCTTCAAGTTTGGCGAGCCTCAAAATGTCGTCGACCTCGGGCCCCTTCCCTTGAATGAGGTTACCCATGGATGCGTCGATTCCAAAACAGGTGGAGATTCGAATCTTTCCTATGATCTCTCCTCGTTCCCCCATTTTTGCAGGACGAAACACTTCCATGATGTCGCCTACCTTGATTCCTGTTAATTTCCCGGCATTTAAATAGACTTCTTCTCCATCGACTTTAGCGATTCTACAGAACCAATCCAAGCCATCGAGTTCACGAGACAGGGGCCCGATGAGATTTGAAAGGGTGACGTCAATGGCCTTTACCTTGGCCTTTTCTTCAGAGAAAGATCCCTGCATCTTTGTCGCCAGGACGGGATTGCTCGCCTCGAGATGCTTCACGTTTTTTCCAGTCAGAGTCTCGATCACCTTCACCTCTATTTTGATGATCGCCAAGGCCGTTTCTTCCCGGTCCTTGTTTCCTTTGGTTATAAAAGTGTAAGGGCCCGCCAGATGGCCAAAAACAAGGGCCTGGATGCCGAAGACTTCGTTGAGCAAGCGGAGGACATTCGGCGTTTCCAAATCCTCCAGAGGAATTCCCCTGCTGCGGAGAAATTCTTTGATCATCTGATAGTCCACAAAAAAGACCCTGGAGGATCTCCGGTCCACCTCCCTGATCAGTTTTTCGCTGATCCAGTCTCCAAATGTTTCGTCCCCCGGAAGACTCCGGTCGTCAAAATAGGTGACGACCACCTTTTTCTTTAATCCTGAAGAGGAGGGTTTTTGAGAGACGATGGCAATCTGATCCCCGACCACAGGAGAGGAGAGGGAAGGTTGAATGGGTGAAGAAGGCTCTTTTTTCGGTTCTTCTCTTCGATAGGAAAGCGAGGAATACACCTCCTTTTTTGCCAGGTACTCTTTAACGGGTACATAGAGATATTTGGGCTGGTTTCCTGCCCCGGAGGCCGCGGGATTGTAAACTTTCACATATTCCTCTTGATCGATGATGACCACCTCTCTATCCGCCAACTCCTTCGCCTTCGCCTTATCCTTTGGGGAGGATCCCCATTTGATCGGAAACCAAGAAGGAGAAGCACAGGCAAAGACGAATAGCAAACTAAAGAGGAAGAGAAAAGAGGAGAAACGGTGTATCAACCTTTTAAAGTCCATCATTACCCTTTTCAATAACAACTCATTTTACACTAAAAATGCGAAAAAATCAAACGGTTCTGGCGATTGCCATCGGGGCAGGAAAACGGATGGCGCCCGGTGAGTCAGGATTGTTCCGGATTTGGAAGAAGCCAGGAACTTCAGGCTTGAGCGGAGAGGAAGGAGACGACTTTTTCCAGGTCTTCGGGGGTATCGACGGAGAGGGGTTCGTAATCGACAGGTGTCACCTTGATGGAGAAACCGTTCTCAAGAGCTCGAAGTTGTTCCAGTTTTTCCAATTTTTCCAGTGGGGTGTGCTTCATTTTAGAGTACCGAAGCAGAAAATCCCGGCGGTAGACATAGACCCCGATATGCTTGAAAACCAGACGGGGAAGAGGGCTTTTTTCCTTCGAGGAGGCTCCAAGGAGTTTTTCAACATTGAGATCGCGAGGAAAAGGGATGGGGGATCTGGAGAAATAGAGGGCAAGCCCTTTCTGACTCACAACGACCTTGACCACATTCGGGTTAAGCCAGTCCTTCACTCCCTCAATCCTTGTCATCAGCGTGGACAGGGGGAGAGAGGGGTCTTTGAGGAGGGGTTTGATGGCCTTGTCGATGGTGTTTCCCCTCAACAGGGGCTCATCTCCCTGGACGTTAACAATGATCTCGGCTCTCAATTTCCGGGCAACCTCAGCAACCCGGTCTGAACCGGTGGCATGGGCTGCTGAAGTCATCACGCCTTGACCGCCAAACTGCTCGACGGCCTCCAGGATTCTCTGGTCGTCCGTAGCAACGATGACCCTGTCAATCAACCTGGATTGGCTTACTCCTTCGTAGACCCATTGAATCATCGGTTTGCCGAGGATATCGGCCAGAGGCTTCCCTTCAAAGCGGGTTGAACCATACCGGGCAGGAATGATCGCAACGACCTTCATGAGAACCTTCCTCCACTTCTAATTCATCAAGAGGCTGTCCATGATATGAGAGATTCTATTGACCCCCATTTGCTTTCTCCTGTTCGACTTTTTCGTGGAGCCACATAGACATAAGCTGGGTAAAAGGGATACCCCTCCGGCGGGCAATCCGTTTAACCATGGAGAGGTCAAAGGGATCTATCCTTAAAGATACAGGTTGACGAGGAGGACGAGTAGCATCGAAAGGCTCCGCCTTGTCTAAAAGTGTCTCCACCGTTTCAACTCTCTCGCTAGAGATAGAAGCATCCCAGGCAAGAGCTTCTTTCTTAAGTCTTTTTCTTATTTTCTCGGGAAATTTGTTCATTTCTTTAGCCTCCTTAAATAGGCCTTTTGCGTAGAAAGCGACATCGGAAATGCAGTCACACATCTCCACAACCCATACTTGGAATATGGAGCAATGATTGCTTCGATGAAATGCCCGGATGCATCGACGCCCCATAGACGATATCGATATTCAGTCCTTGGAGCATATTTCCTTTTATTCTTAAAGGCAAGGGTTGGATAGGGTCCTTCACCATAGTAAACCTCCTCCACCTGTTTCGGTTCAAGCCCATGGTGGGCGATATGGCCGATATTGTCTTCGTCCCAATTAGGCTCAAGGGAAGGGTCGGGCTTAAGCACACATTGAGAATAATGTAATTTTTTGATTACGTCAAGTAATGTCAAGGAGCTTTAGACGGCCATAGGTTCTTAAACTCTGCAGGGGAGTCTGCCACATCAGAGGGTTAAAGAGGGCACGGGCTGAAGTGTTTAAGGGCATCCAAAATTTCTAATATCAGAGAGCCCATAAATTTCTCTACGGGCTCTCTTTGCTTCGGGGGACAAAAAGGGAGAAAATCACTATTTCTTTGATCGAAATTTTTCAGCAACCTCTTTGAATCCGGGGAGCGCTGCCTCAATCTTCTTTCGGTCAACGGCATAGGCGATTCTAAAATAACCCGGTTTTCCAAAACCCCGACCCGGCACGGTCAGGATCCGTTTCGCCTGGAGTTCCTGGACAAAGGCGAGGTCATCCTCAATCAGTGCCTTTGGAAAGAGATAAAAAGCCCCCTGAGGTTTGACGACCTGATAGCCGAAAGAGGTTAGGGCGTTGTAAAAGAGGTCCCTCTTTTCTTCGTAATCCCGAACATGAACCGAATTTCGTCTGGAGGGGGGCGACCAACCTCTGCATCAAGGCCGGGGCATTGACGAAACCAAGGATGCGGTTGGCAAAGACGATAGCCCGAATCAACTCCTCTGCCTCTTCGCAGAGGGGACTGACTGCAACATAACCAATCCTTTCCCCGGGAAGGGACAGATCCTTTGAATGGGAAGTCACCCGGATGGTGTGGGGGTGGAATATGAAAGAAATTGGGAAGTTTGACTCCATCATAGACGATACGTCGATAAGCCTCGTCCGAGACAAGATAGATCGTTCTTCCCAATTCCCGGCTCTTTCGCTTCAGTAAGGCTCCCAGCTTTTCAAGCGATTCCTGGCTGTAAACGACGCCGGTCGGGTTATTGGGAGAGTTGATCAAAATGGCCTTTGTCTTCTCGCCGATGGCCTTTTCGATTTCTTCCAGGTTTAAGGAAAAGTCCTCGTTTGTTTCCACCAACCGGATCTCTCCTCCGTTGTTATCGATATAAAACTTGAATTCCATGAAGTAAGGGGAAGGAACGATGACTTCATCTCCTTCATCAAGGAGGGCCTTGAACGTCACATTGAGTCCGCCTGCAGCGCCGACGGTCATGACGACGTGATTTTCGGTAAAGGGGAGCCCAGACTCTTCTTTGATATATTCTGCAATCGCCCTTCTTGTCTCACTGTATCCGTTATTGGGCATGTAGCGGTGCATTCCGGTAATGGGGTGATCCGCCAGTTCTTTGAGCGCCTTCTTCAGGGAAGGAGGCGGTTCGAGATTGGGGTTTCCGATGGAGAAATCGTAGACGTTTTCTTCACCATAGATTCGTTTTAATTCATCTCCCACCTCGAACATCCGCCTCACCCATGAGGCTCCACTCAATGAGCTCTTCACTTTCCTTGAGATTGCCATTTCCCTGATTCCCCTTTCTAATGCATTCAATAACGTAAATCGTGATTCGTGATGAAGCTGCCATGACTCGTGAATGGTCATTCACGTTTGCATCATTTGGCCAAAAATAAAAAAGCCATAGAGGTTGCCCCTATGGCTTAAAAATGAAAAAGCCATGGGGCTTGTGAGTCACCCATGGCTCCCTATGCTGATGATAGGGGCTGCCTATGGGTGCCCGTTTTTAAAATAAAAGTAATAAAAGCCAAAAAACTGTGCCATAGTTCTTTCCTCTAGATAAGAAATAAAACATATTCGATTAGAAATGTCAAGGCAAATCTGACCCTTACCCCGATGATCACTGGGAAGGTGTGAAATTATTAGGCAATGGCAGACCGGAGAAGAAGTATCTCCAAAATCGTAGGATGCGGACATTATCCCCTCTCCGGTCTATAGACTCATGGACTTTTTTCACACCATCTGAGTTACGGGAGGCGATTAGACCGGGGAGCCACTCCGGTCCCTACGACAGGAACTCCACCTGCACCCCGGGCTTCCTGCAAATTGAAAAGTGGGGGTGGGCAAGGGGGTTCAGAGGGTTGACATTTCGTAGAAATCCCTTTAATATTGCCGGGATACATTTTTAGATTACCATCGAGTTGGAGCAATGGCCGGCGAAAAAAGACTGATCCGAACCCGAAACATTGGATTCATGGCCCACATCGACGCGGGGAAAACCACCGTCACAGAAAGGGTCCTTTTTTACACAAAGAAGATCCACCGGATGGGTGAGGTCCATGACGGGACAGCAGTGATGGACTGGATGCCCCAGGAGCAGGAGAGGGGGATTACCATCACCTCTGCTGTGACGGCTGTCGAGTGGAAGGGGACGACGATCCATATTATCGATACCCCGGGCCATGTGGATTTTACAGATCGAGGTTGAACGTTCATTGCGCGTTCTCGATGGCGTGATTGCCATCTTCAGCGCTGTCGAGGGCGTGGAACCCCAATCGGAGACCGTCTGGCATCAGGCGGACAAATACAGGGTTCCTAAATTGGCTTTCATTAACAAGCTGGATCGAATCGGCGCTAATTTCCATGGAGCCGTAAAGATGATGGTTGACCGTCTGTCAGCCAACCCTCTGATTCTCCAGATTCCCATGGGAACGGAGGATCGGTTCATCGGCGTCATCGACCTCATCCGAATGAAGGGGGTCGTATGGGATGAACTCAATTTCGGGATTGACTATCAAGAGGTGACGATTCCAAAGGAATATGCGGAAGAGGCCAACCTTTACCGATCGAAACTCCTCGAATCGGTCGCCGAACTCGACGACCGTTTGATCGAAAAATATCTCAACGGAGAAGAGATCTCAGAATCGGAGATGAAAGAGGCGATTCGGAAGGCGACGATCGCGATGAGAGCCGTGCCGGTCCTCTGCGGTGCGGCCCTGAGAAACCAGGGGATCCAACCCGTGATCGATGCCATCGTCGCCTACCTTCCCTCTCCTCTGGATGTTCCACCTATTGAGGGGACGAATCCGGTGACAGGACGGTTGGAAGAGCGAAAGGCTGATGATGAGAGCCTCCCTGGCGGCCTTGGCCTTCAAAGTCCAGATGGATGAAGGAAGGAAATTGGTCTATGTTCGGATCTATGCGGGTGTGCTCAGGGTGGGGATGGAGGTCTACAACCCCCGTATAAAGAAGGGAGAGAAGATCTCCAGGATTTTTCAGATGCACGCCCATCATCGGAATCGCGTCGAAGAGGCAAAAACCGGTGAGATTGTGGCTGTCATGGGACTCAAGGAGACGACGACCGGAGACACCTTGTGCGACCGGGCCCATCCCATCCTTCTCGAACCCATCGATTTCTATAAACCGGTGATGTCGGTCGCTGTCGAGCCCAAAGACGAACCGGGATCAGGAAAAA
Source organism: uncultured delta proteobacterium (assembly GCA_963828805.1). GTDB lineage: Bacteria > Desulfobacterota > BSN033 > BSN033 > UBA1163 > CAWHGS01. Next base: position 31,068 of record CAWHGS010000041.1, on the reverse strand, counting down.
TTGACTGAATCGCCTTGAGAAGCTGAGCGACGAGGATCCGACCTTTCACGTCAGATTCGATGAGGATACGGGCCAGACCATCATCTCCGGAATGGGTGAACTGCACCTGGATGTGCTGGTCAGTCGTCTTCTGACCGAATATCACCTTGAGGTGAATGTGGGAAGGCCGCAGGTCGTCTATCGGGAGACAGTGGAGAGAGAAGCAGAGGCCTCGGCCAAATTCATGAAAGAAATAGACGAAATGAAGCACTTATGCAGAGGTCTTTTTGCGTGTTTCGCCCAACGGACGAGGGAAGGGGTTCGAGTTTCCATCCGAGACTCCGGATGGGACTCTACCCCGAAGGCCTTCTTTCCGTCGAGGAGGGAGTGCGAGAGGCTTCCACCGTCGGCGTGATCATGGGCTACCCCTTGACGGATCTTCGCGTGACGCTGCTAAAGGCCCTGATCGATCCGAACAACCCTCCCTCCTCGCCCTTAAGATCGCTTCTGCCAACGCGTTGAGGGAAGGATGCCGGAAAGCCCAACCCATCCTCATGGAACCCATGATGGAAGTCAACATCATCGTTCCCGAGGAGTTCATGGGTGAGGTCGTCGGAGATCTCAAGGCGAGGAAGAGTTCCGTGGAGGCCATCACCCCCAAGGGAAGGGTGACGACTGATCCGGGCCATTCGCCCCTTGACCCGGATGTTTGGTTACTCGACTGAATTGAGATCCCTCACCCAGGGGCGAGGGAACCTTCACCATGCAGTTCTCCCGTTACGATAAAGCCGTGAGTTAATCAGTAAACGCGGATCGTGTCCTGCGCCTGCGCGCTGAAGTGTCTATTGGCGAGCAAGCGTGTGGCGTATCCGGGCGAAGCGAAATGGAATGCACCCATGGCAGATTTCGAAAGAAGTCGAATGAATGATGAGATTCTCCGACTTCTAAAGGAGCATTCCTCAGGGTTTGTTTCAGGCGAAGAGATCAGCCGTCGCCTGAAATTAACCCGGACAGCCGTCTGGAAAAGGGTGAGAAACCTGAGGACCTTAGGATATGTGATCGAGGCTTCTGCCCCGATCGGGATACCGTCTCATCCAATCCCCGGACCTTCTGCTGCCTTCTGAAATCCTTCCAACCCTGAGAACAAAATGGATCGGAAAGAAGATCCATTATTTCAACACGATTGACTCCACGAATTCAACCGCTTATCAATTAGCCCTTGACGGAGCCAAGGAAGGAGAAGTGGTGATTGCCGAATCCCAGGAGAAGGGGAGAGGAAGGTTGGGAAGGCAATGGGTTTCTCCTCCCTTTTTGAATCTCTACCTCTCGGTGATTCTTCGGCCTAAGATCCCTCCCTCATCAGGCGTCCCTCATCACCTTCATGGCGGCTGTTGCAACGGCCGAAGCCATCGAGAGGTATTCGGGTCTGACACCCTCGATCAAATGGCCCAACGACCTTCTCTTGAGGGAAACGAAAGGTGGCAGGGCTTCTGAATGAAATCCATTCTGAAACCGACCGCATCCACTTCGTCATTCTAGGGATGGGTGTCAATCTCAACATGGATGCGAAAGGAGTTTCCCCAAGGACATTCGAACCCAGGCCACCTCCCTGAAGAGCGGAGAAGGGACGGTCCGTTTCGAGGAAGGCCTTTGCCGCCCTTCTTTTGGAAGAGTTGGAACGTTGGTATGACATTTTCTTAAAAGAAGGAGGGGCCCCGGTGCTGAAGGCCTGGAGGGATCGGGCGCAGATTCAGGGGAAAGAGGGTCAGGGTCACTTCCTTTGATGAAGTCCTGATCGGGCGTGCCGTTGATGTCGATTCGGATGGGGCCCTGATCTTGGAAACGAGGGGTGGGGAGCGAAAGAGAATTGTTGCAGGAGATGTTGAATATAAATAAAATCCAAATTCGAAGCACCAAATCAAACGAAGCAGTTCAGCAGAATGCGCTCGAAATGAAATCCCAATGATTCAAAATTCAAGAATTTCCAAAATAAAGTTGAATTTCGGTACATTGGGTAATTTGTTTCGAATTTGGAAATTCGATTTGATTATTTGGAATTTGTGAATTTGGAATTTGCACTACAGGCAAGGCCGAGGTTAGGAGGTCTTATGCTGCTTGTCATCGATGTCGGAAATACGAATACCGTCTTGGGGTTTATGATCCGAGAGGTCTGGTCGATCATTGGCGGATCCGGACAGAGAGAGAGAGGACCTCGGATGAGTGGGGAATCTTCTTTCGAGATCTCTTTCTATTTGACCACATCGATTTCCGGGATGTGGAGGGGATCATCATTTCCTCGGTTGTCCCTCCTGTTTTGAACATGCTGGAGGGAATGGCAGAAAAGTATTTTCGGATCAAGCCCCTCATCGTAGGGCCGGACATCGAAACAGGGATGCCGATTTTCTATGATAACCCCGCCGAGGTGGGTGCGGACCGGATTGTGAATGCCGTCGCGGCCTATGAGCGCTACAAGAGGAGCATCATTGTGGTTGATTTTGGAACGGCCACCACCTTCGACTACGTTTCGTCAAAAGGAGAGTACATGGGCGGGGCGATCGCACCCGGCATCGGGATTTCCTCGGAGGCCTTGTTTCTTCGGACTTCGAAACTGCCCCGGGTCGAGATCGTGAAGCCGAAAAGGGTTGTCGGGAAAGAACACGAACCACAGCATCCAGTCCGGTATCTTCTTCGGGTATGTGGGGCTGGTCGACGGGATTGTCAATCGCATGAAGAAAGAAGTGCGATCCAATCCCAAAGTGATTGCGACCGGCGGCCTGGCCGATCTCATCGCGGCCGAATCGAAAACCATCGAAGAAGTCAATCAATTTCTGACCCTTGAAGGATTGAGGATTATCTTTGAGAGAAACGTGGAAGAAGAAAGGAAAAGCTAAGAAATAGTGACCCACATTATCTTGAATTAAGAAATGAGGCATTCCCCCTGCCTAAGGCAAGGAATGCACCGACGAAGCCTTCTGCGGACGCTTTCCGCTCATTTCTTGTTGTGGGAAAATGAAGCAACAAACTGAGGCCGAATCCCACCAGAGGCAGAGCAAAGATTGTTTTTAATGCCATGGGAACCCCCCAGTGATCCGCAATCATGCCAAGAAAGGTCACCCCGACTCCCCCTGTTCCAATGGCAAATCCGACCATCAACCCGGAAACCATTCCAAGCCGTTGGGGAATCACGCTCTGCGCCATAACGACGGTCACCCCGAAGGATGAGACAAGAACCATCCCTGAAATTGCAAGGATCACGAAGAGGATGGGGCCTTCCATGTAATAAAAGAGGAGGAGAAGAGGAAACACCAGGATCAGCGTGAAAGAAAGGAATTTTTCGTAACCCCACCGCTCGGCTACCGGAGGTCCAAGAAGGGTTCCGAGCGCGCCCGCCATCAGAAAAGTGGAGATGAGCTTTCCCGCATAGAGAGGATCTCCTTTTAAGTAGTTGATGTAATAGAAGGGAATATAGGAAACCAGGCCCAACTGGATCCAGGACCGGATCGTGACAATGGAGATCAATAGAAAGAGGAGGAATGAGTTCTTTCCTGGTCAGAGGTGGTTTTGCCTCCTCTTTTGTCCGGGTAAAGGCTGCTCGGACCGGGGTCGTCAACCAGGAGAGAGAGGAGAGCAGAATCCCTCCCATCAAGATCCCCGGGACAATCATCGCCAGAGTTCCCTTCAACCCGAAGGAGGTAGCGAGGAAAAGGACAAAAATAGGGCCGAGGGCAATCCCTAAATTTCCGCCCACGGCAAAAACCGACATGCCCGTGGCCTTTTTCTCTCCCGTAAAATAGGAGGCGGTTTTAAATCCCTCGGGATGGAAACTGGCAACGCCGAGCCCACAAATAATGACACAGAGAAGCAGGAGGGAATAACTGGTGACCAGGCCGGTGGCCGCCATTCCTAAACAGGCAATCACAGGAGCAATGGGCAGTAACCATCCGATGGGCCGCCTGTCGGATAGATAACCAAACACGGGTTGGATGACGGAAGAGGTCAGATTACCAGAACAACAGAATGGTTCCTGCCGTCGTATAGGAGAGATGGAGAGACTCCTTGAAGTAAGGGAGAAGGGCGGGAAGGGCTCCCTGACTCACATCGGTAACCAAATGAGCCACGCTGAGCAGCGCCAGCGCTTTCCAAGTTCATCTTCATGGTTTTTTCCCAATCATCACATTCAGTTTTTCGAGGGTGTCCCTGTCTTCCCGGAAATAGCGACGAGGCCTCCGGAAAATCGGATTAACGGTAACCCAGTAAGAATAGCCATAATGTTAAAAAAGATCCCCCCTCCAACGGAGGAGATTAAGATGAGTGATGCGATAGTTTCTTTAAAAAAGTCGTAACGTTCGCTCAGGACAATGACCGAGACAGCCACGGGAGTGCCGTGCATCAGGACCAAAATGGTTCGCTCCAAATCCGGCAGGTGAAACAGGGTTGCGATCAAAAGAGCCAGAACGGGCAGAAGGAGGACGCGCATCAGGCTCAGTCTTAGGGCCTGAAAAAATGACGTATACGTTCTGCCATAGAGAAAGACTCCCAGCATAAAGATGGCCACTGCCGAGGTTGTTTTCCCTATCATATGGATAGGCGTCACTATGGGCAAGGGAATCTTCATTTTTGTCAATCCCAGGAAGAAACCGACCAGGATAGAGAGGATGAGCGGATTTTTTGAAAAATTGATCAGCACGGGTTTGAATCCCTGTCTCAGCGTTGCTGTTTTGAGCTTGTAGAGCTCAAGAACCGTGATGCAAGCCGCCACGCTGATGGGAGCAATGGAGGCCACGGAAAGAAGGGCAAGCCGTTCTCCTTGCGGAGTTGGAAAGGCGAAGGAGATAAAGGGAACGCCAAAAAAGGCGAAACTGCCGAAGACAGAACTGAGGATCCAGAGGTAAAGGGTCTGTCGGGGAAGCCGGAAGACATGGGCAGACAACAGATAAAGAAGAAGGACACCCAAAACGGGAAGAATGCCGGCCAGCATAAATTGGAATGTTTCGGCTGAAAACTCCGTTTCCGCCAGATTGACCAGAGAGAGGGCCGGCATCGCAAAGTAATAGACGTAGGCGCTTAACACCCGTTCATCCCCGCATTTCAGGATGCCGAGTGTTCTGGATAAGACCCCCAGACCGATCAGAATAAAGATGGGAAGGGTCGTTGATATTACGATGGCGTCCATGATGAAAAGGCTCCCCCCTGCAAAAATAATACAATAACATGAACCGATGACCAAATCGATGGGAAGAGAGGACGGACCCGTTGACTCATAATAGCATGTTACCCGAGAAGGAAACAGAGAAGAGGGTATTGCCTCTTGACAATTGTTGGGAGGGACGGTAATCTTATGGTAAACCTTTACCAATCAGGGAGCAATTCGACCCAATGTCCAACATCTTAGACGTTGCCCTGAAAGCCAGTGTTTCCATTGCCACGGTCTCGAGGGTCGTCAACAACAGCCCCCACAAGGTCAATTCCCTCACAAAGAAAAAGGTTTTGAAGGCCATCCGGGAACTGGACTATCGGCCCAATGCCCTGGCTAAAGGCCTTCTGATGAAAAAGACGATGACCGTCGGAATCATCATCCCTGATATTTCCAACCCGTACTATGCGGAGATCGTCCGGGGGATTCAGGACATGGCTGACCACTATGGATACGCCATCATCCTTCTCAACACCGACCGGAATCAGGACCGGATTATCAAGCACATCTATTTCCTGAGAGAAAAGTCCGCAGACGGCATTATTTTCAGCGGTGGGGTGATTCACGGTAAAAAAGTGCTCTCCTGCTTGAAGGAACTTCGGGAACGGGTGGTGGTGCTGGGTCGCCATCACGTCGATTTTCCCGCAGTCCTGGTTGACAACATGGGTGGAGCCACGAAGGCGACCCAGCACCTGATCGAGCTGAATCATCAACGCATTGGATTTATCGGGGGACCGGACAAATCGAATTCAGCAAGAGATCGTCTTTCAGGGTACAAAAATGCATTGGCGCAAAGTCGTCACCCGATCGAAACTAATCTGATCCGGAAAGGGGATTTTACTCCGAGGAGCGGCTTTCTCTCAGCCAGAGAGCTCATCCAGAGGGAGCGACCCACTGCCATTTTTGCCGCGAGTGATCAGATGGCTTTTGGAGCGGTTCGCGCAGCGAAAGAATTGGGACTCAGAGTGCCCGATGACCTGTCCGTGGTGGGATTTGACAATATCCCCTTTAGCTCTTATTTCGACCCTCCTCTCACCACCGTCGAAATTCCGAAGTATCCTATGGGCGCCGCGGCCATGGAAATGCTGGTCAATCTCATCTCCAAGAAAAATGCTGAAAGATTCCGATGGTTCCATACCCAGTTTCTTATCCGGGGTTCGACGGCAGCGATAGAAGGGTGACGAAAATTAGAAGACCTCTCTTGACATTCTTTTTCTGTTTTAGTAAAATGGATGGAAAAGCTTTACCATAACATCTCACATCATGAGATCAAAAAAGGAGAATCACATTGTCCAATGTGAAGTCGTTGTCCCTGAAGAAAGTTTTTTTCAAGAAATCTTGACGATGGAGGTTGACCATGAACGGATCTGTTCGAAAAAAGGATTTGTCCATTCCCAAGACCATGAAGGCATGGGTTCTGGACGATCCGGAAAAGCTCCGGCTGGTGGAAAAGCCGGTTCCGGAACCCGGGCCTGCGGAGGTGTTGGTCCGGATTGACGCCGTTGCAATCTGTGGCACAGACGTCGAAATCGTGACCAAGGGGCTGCCCGCTTGGATCAGAGGCGGGCTCCCGTTCAATAAAAATTTTACACCCGGCCATGAATATATGGGCGTCGTGGTCAAACTCGGAGCGGGCGTGGACGAATTCAATATTGGAGATCGCGTTGCAGTGGAGATCCACGCCGGTTGCGGACGCTGTGAAAGATGTCGTATGGGTATGTATACGTCCTGCCTTAACTATGGCCTGAACTATGGCGAGCACAACAAGGGGCACCGCGCAAACGGCTTCACCACGGATGGTGGGTTTGCAGAGTATGCGGTCAACCATGTCAATACACTGGTTCATGTGCCTGATGAGATGACGGATGAAGAGGCGACACTCATTGTGACCGCGGGCACGGCCATGTATGCCCTCGACACCTTAGGCGGGCTGCTGGCAGGGGAAAGCCTGGTTGTCACCGGTCCGGGCCCGATCGGGCTCATGAGTGTGGCCGTGGGCAAGACCCTGGGGGCGCAGCCCGTGATCCTCACAGGAACGCGTGACTCGAGGCTCACTTTGGGGACCAAACTGGGGGCGGACCACGTCATCAATATTCGAAAGGAAGATCCTGTAGAGGCGGTCAAGCGCATCACCGGAGGCAAAGGAGTTCATTACGTGGTGGAATGCTCGGGCGCCGACAATGCCCTGAACGAAGCCCTGGACATGGTGAACCGGGGAGGCCGGATCTGTCTTGCCGCCTTTCCGGGGGAGAAGGTTCCGGTCGATCTCGGCAAGGTGGTGCGTAACAATATCCACGTGCTCGGCATTCGCGGCGAAGGGAAGAGCGCCACTCACCGCGCTGCGGCCCTCATGGCGCAGAAACGTTTCGACGCGAAACTCATGCATACCCACACCTTCCCCCTGGAGGAAGTGCCGACCGCTTTTAAGTATTTTCGCGAAAGAATCGAAGACGCGATCAAGGTCGTTGTCAAGGTGTCATGACGGAGGTGACGGCTTATTCCAATATTTTAAATGAGGAGGGAGAGACCATGGAAAATTTTTCGATCTACAGATACATGAAACTGGGAATCGTCCATTTCAAAGCCTTTCCGCTGATAGCCAACGGAGAAGGTCCAATCGTGGAAACACTCCGTAAAATCGTGGAGGACGACTTCTGGACGGCCGTCGAAGTAGGATGGATGAAGGACGTCAAGGTGAGGAACGAGGCGGCCAAGCTCCTCGAGACCTCTCATATGGAGGTCTGTTACGCGAACCAGCCGCGAATGTTCAGCAACAAGCTCGATATGAACGCCTTCGATCCGAAAGAAAGAAAAAAAGCGATCAGCGCGATGAAAAATGGGGCCAAGGAGGCGTTCGACCTGGGGGCCTCATGCATGAGGGTCTTCTCCGGGAAGCATCCGGGTGAGGAAAAGAAGGAAGAAGCCAAGAAAATCCTGATTGATTCCCTGAAGGAGGTGTGCCAGTACACGAATGAACTGGGCCCGATGGAAATCTACATGAAGGTGTTTGACTATGACATCGACAAATGCTATCTCGTCGGCCATTTCAAAGATGCTGCCGACGTGGCGGCAGAGGTGCACAAGGAGTTCAAGAACTTCGGAGTCCTGGCGGACCTTTCCCACTTCCCCCTTCTCAGAGAAACCCCCGAAGAAGCCCTTCCCCTGGTGAAGCGATTTCCCATGCACTTCCACATCGGAAACTGTCTGTTCCGGGACAAGAGACACCCGACCTACGGCGACCTGCAGCCTCGATTCGGGATGCCGGGCGGCGAGATCGACACCCTCCAGGTCAGGGACTATTTCAGGGTTCTGCTTGATATGAAACTCCTGAATCCGGAAAAGAAGCCCGTGCTCAGCGCGGAAGTGAGGCCTCTCCTTGCAGAGGACACGTCCGAAGTCGTCATCGCGAACACGAAACGGGTGATCAAAGAAGCCTGGGCCATGGTTTAGTCTCTCATCCTATTTTAATGATCCATCAACGATAGAAGTGAAAGAGGAGGTTCGTATGTTACGGGGAAAAAGAATGCTTAAGAACCAGGTCGATATGTTTTTCTCTCACCCTTCTTTTGGGAGTCGTAGGTGTGTGGACCATAGGCCCCGCTCTGGCAAAAGACGAATGGCCCGCCAAACAGGTCGATTTAGTCAATCCATTTGGAGCAGGGGGAGCCGCCGATGTTCAGGCCCGGAAACTGGCAGAGATCATCTCCAGGGATCTGGGCGAACCCATGGTGGTGCGTAACGTCACGGGCGCTGGCGGAGCGATTGCCTACAATGAAGTGAATCGATCCAAGCCTGACGGATACACCATGATCTGGTACTCCGGCGCCATCAATACCCTGGCCGCCAGAAAGCAGATCAAGTTTGACTATGAGGCTTTTGAGCCTATCGCGGGGATCGGGTTTGAGACGATCGCAATCGCGGTCAATAAAACCGCTGCCTGGAAGGATTTCAAAGAATTCATCGCCCATTAAACAGAATCCCGGCAAGAGTGACCATCGGCAATTCTGGAATAGGCAGCGTGACCCACATGGTGCCCGTAGCGATGGCCTCCAGGATGGGTGCGACGGTTGTTCATGTTCCCTTCGGGACCGGATTGGCCGTGGCTGCCCTGATGGGGGGAAAGATCGATGCCTCGAGCCAGCACCCTGCTGAGATTCTGAGTCAGGTGAAGGCTGGAGAGGTCCGTGTCCTGGCTGTCAGCAGTGAGAAGCGAATCAACCTCTGGCCGAACGTCCCCACCATGAAGGAATCGGGTGTGGACCTGGTCTTTGATCAGTGGAGGGGCTTTGCCGTTCCAAAGGGAACACCCAAGGCGGTGGTCGATAAGATGAGCCCCCTGGTGAAAAAGGCTGTGGAGGGCAAGGAGTGGAACGATTTTGCCGCCTCCATTGGAACGACCCCGCAATACCTCGATCCCGTGACCTTTGCCAGATTCGTGGCCGAACAGGATAAAATCACAAAAGAGATCATGGCCGCCGCCGGCCTGACAAAATAGGTTTTTGGATAAACGACTCCTCTCCCCGATGAGGCTGTGTTGTAGTCGCAATCCGAGGGGAGAGGCAGTCGGGTTCCAAAGCTTCAGAATGCGGGTCTTTTAAGTTCTGGGGAATCGTCGCTTGTATGAATTTGAAGGGTTTCATATACTACTTGGCACCTCTGAATCCGAACGTCTAAGGGGTACCGCCCTGCCTTCGCCGAAGCGGCTTCGCGCAGGCAGGTCTAAATCTTTTCCACCCGACCGCCTCTTCCCTCCCCAAAGAGGTGGTTCTTTCATGTTGTGACACAGCCTCGATCGGGAGGGGAGCACTTTTCTTTTCAACCCCTCTCTTCCCGTAACGAGTTCCTAGAGAGAACGATATGGCCTTTCGAAAAGAGATCGTTGGCAGCCTTGTCTTCATTCTGTTTGGAGTGGGTTTTCTGCTTTATGGCCTCAACTACCCTCTGGACCAATGGGCAAACCCCGGGCCGGGGGTCTTTCCTCTGATCGTTGGAGTGACACTGGTGATCCTGGCCGCCTGGCAGCTTCTTCACTCTTTTTGGAAGCCCAAACCGTCAGCCGGCAGGGAGAAAGGCGGGGAGGCGGTCATATCCGCGAGGGAATACCTGCAAAGGAATAAGGGCGAGACGAAAGCCCTTATCATGATTGCCGTCTTCGTTACTTTATCTCCTCATGGTTCAATGGGTCGGTTTTTTTGTCTCCAATTTTCTATTTGTGGTGATCTCCAGCAGACTCATGAAGAAGAAAGGCTGGAGGGGACCGATTGCCCTTTCCGCAGGAATCAACCTGTTCTGTTACGTGATGTTTGAGATTTGGCTTAAATTATCCTTTCCAAGAGGGAGTTTGTTTTAAAGGGAGGATGCATCCCGTGACTGACCATGGAGTTTTGTCGGTTCTTCTCATCGCCTTTCAGCCTGTCAATTTCTTGGCCTGTTTTGTCGGTGCGGTCGTTGGCACGTTAGTGGGTGTGCTGCCGGGTTTAGGTCCTGCGGCTGCCATGGCCCTGGTGATTCCTCTGACCCTGAAGCTGGGTCCGACGGCGGGTTTGATCATGCTGGCCGGGATCTACTACGGATCCATGTACGGGGGCTCCACCACCTCGATCTTAGTGAATGTTCCGGGAGAGCCTGCAAGCGTCGTCACAACAATCGATGGCTATGCGATGGCGCGAAAAGGCCGTGCCGGCGCCGCATTGGCGATTGCCGCCATCGGGTCCTTCGTCGCCGGGACGTTCAGCGTGATTGCACTTCAATTCTTCGCACCCCTGCTCGCACGGTCTGCCCTTGCCTTCGGCCCTGCGGAATATTTCTGCCTGACCGTGTTAGGAGTGGTCATGCTCTCCAACCTGACCGGTAAATCCCGCGTTAAATCCCTGATATTGATGATGGTCGGTTTGATGCTTTCAACCGTCGGGATCGATCCCGTAGGGGGTATGGAACGTTTTTCTTTTGGATTCGAATCCGCCCAGGGAGGGTTAAGCTTCATTGCCCTTACCACCGGACTGTTTGGCGTTGCAGAGGTTTTATCGGTGATGACGGAGAAAGAAGCGCCGATAGAGGTTTTACCCGTGAAATTTCGTGAGCTTTATCCCAACCGGGAAGAGATGAAGCGCTCCGTCGCGCCGATGGTGCGTGGTTCCGTGTTGGGGTTCCTGATCGGTCTTTTGCCGGGGCCTGCTGCCACCATGGCGGCCTTTGCATCCTATGGGCTGGAACGACGGGTTTCCAAGCATCGAGAGGAATTCGGGAAGGGCGCCATTGAAGGAGTCGCCGGCCCCGAATCGGCTAACAACGCTGCTGCAGGCGGGGCCATGATCCCTCTGCTCTCCCTGGGGTTGCCGTTTACCCCGGCCACGGCGGTCCTGTTGGGAGGAATGCTCCTTCACGGCATCACCCCGGGGCCTTTCCTCCTGCGCGACCGGCCTGACGTCTTCTGGGGGGTCATCGGCAGTTTTTATCTCGGGAACATGATGTTGTTGATTCTGAATCTCCCCCTGGTGGGAATCTTTGCGAAGATCGTCAGGGTCGCCCCCAGATATCTCATGCCGACCGTACTGGTCCTGTGCGTCATCGGCGCTTACGGCGACAACAGCAGTCTTTTCGATGTTTGGGTCATGCTGGGAGCCGGGGTCGTGGGCTACATCATGCGGAAATACGATTACGAGCCTGCACCCTTAGTGGTGGGTCTGGTTTTAGGACCGGTCATGGAAAGGTCGCTCAGGCAAACGCTCATCATATCCCGCGGGAACATCAGCGGCCTCTGGGATTCGCCCATCTGCCTGGTCATGTGGCTGATCATTCTATTGTCAGCGGTTCTTCCGGTCCTGGTCCCTTACCTGAAGATGAAAATAAGAAATCGACTGGAATAAACAGAACCGTAACCTTTCCTCTAAAATATCCGTCCGGCAATTTATCCTGATTTGTGGTTCGTGGCCTCTCGTCTCTGAGCAACTTATCTTCAGAGAACCCTTTTCTTCGTTCCACCTCTCAATAGAGTTCCCCCAATGGACGATTCGATATCACTACCAGGACCATATGGGGAAGATCCGTGAAGGGCAGAGTGGGCCCATTTCGCCTGATGAAGCGTCCACCTGGCATGTCGGTGATAAGGGCAGTATTCGCTACGACTATGGTCGCCCGCGACACAGCCTCTGGATCGGAAAAGAAGGAGGTGTGTTTTAACCTAATTTGCATGCATACACATCTTTGCCCAACCCGTCTGCCCTGGCCGCAACATCAAAGGCACCCCGTGAAACATCCGCAGGGATCTTCTCAAGGGCGTCGAGAACAGCCTAAAGCCTGTTCGCCTCGGTCATGGAGCCCAAAGGCTTCTTTGCGGCTTTCTCGCCGCCACACTACTTGATAAGTTGACAGGCTGTAGCTAAAACGTTACAATGTGATACATGAAGGTTGTAATGGATTCGGATTGTCTTGTTAAGCTGACAAAATCAGGAGCAAAAGAGGCAATGATCTCGGCGATCGAAGTCCACATTCCGCCTCTTGTTAAGAAGGAAACCGTGGATGAGGCAAAGAAACGGGGTTATCAGGATGCCTTCACAATCGAAGAGAACATAAACAAAAAGGCATTATATGTTGTTAAACACCAACGAAAGAACCCACCTGCCATCTCTGCTGCAAAGGGTGAGGCTGAGGTTGTTTCGCTTTATCTGGAGGGGAATTATGACGCCATTGCCAGTGATGACCAGCAGTTTTTGAAGAGACTTGAAGCGACAAATATACCTTATCTGACTCCGACGGCTTGTCTTGTTTACCTGTATAGAAGCGGAAGCGTCGAAAAGTCAACGGCGGTGGAGATGCTGGAATCGCTAAGACCGTTTATCAGCCGTGAAGAGTACGCGCTTGCAAAAGTATACATGGAGGAGAAGTCATGAAAGCAAAAGCGTTGAGGTTGCCCGATAACCTTTTGGATGCCGTTAAGTTTGCTGAGAAGAAAGAAAGACTTGATGAACCGACCACGCTCAGAAAGTTCTTAAGGCTTGGAGCGGAAAAATACGTAGCAGATAGCTATGCCCGTGGTGACATAAGCTTGCGGGAGGCAGCAAAGGTCCTTGATATTACGGCACGGGAGACGCTGGAGCTTTTCTGGGACATGGGGCTTGCCGGCAATGTTGATGCCGATAAGACATTGAAAGCCATTTCTCTTGTAGAGAAAAAGAGTGCCAGGAGGTGAGGGAGAATTCTTTTCATTCTCACAATCATCCCTTTCGGCAATAATTAGAGCCGTCCCGTTTACTCTTCCCGATCTTCCGTTTCAGTAGAAAGAATAGGTTCTTCTGGCTCTTCTTCGCGACTATCTTTCTGGTCGTTGGATTGCCTATTTTATGCGCCGGCCTATATTTTGGAATTTGGTCAACAAAAGCGGTTTCCGATCCGTTCTTACCTGTTGCCTTCATAACCCTGGGTGGTATTGCGACGTCTCTTGGAGGGTTCGTGCTGTATGGGGTTAGAAAAATGGGTCATCTGATGAAGGAAGGGATAGTCGCTGAGGGGACCGTATTCGAAATAGGTCCAAGCTGGCTCACTATCAATAGGGTACGCCAATGGACGGTTCGATATCACTACCAGGACCATATGGGGAAGATCCGTGAAGGGCAGAGCGGACCCATTTCGCCTGATGAAGCGTCTATGAGCAAGCGGTTTATATCGAACAGGAAATCGAGAAGTATTTGAACATAGAGGATATACCCATAAAAGGAGAATTCGGAAGATAATCTGCTAAATCATCTACCATTTCATACCCTGTTTCCTCCCGTAGCCAACATAACCTGATCCCCATCCCGAGCCAAACAACATTGGCGCGTTGTCATGGAAACTCATTGACGTTTAATATAAACATTGGGATCTTGTTGGTAATCCGCAATAGACATTTGATCGTTTTTTGATTATGATAAGTACCGGAGGAGAAAATGAAAATTGCTATTTCCGGGAAGGGCGGGGTTGGGAAGACGACGCTGGCGGGGGTGATGGCCCGGATTCTGGCTGCCCAGGGAAAGAAGGTCCTGGCCATCGATGCGGACCCGGACTCCAATCTGGCTTCGGCCATCGGTCTCCCCAAGGAGGCGCTGGCTAAACTTTCTCCCATTGCCTCCATGACCTCTCTCATCGAGGAGAGGACCGGCGCGAAGAAGGGGAGTTACGGGACGATGTTCAAACTGAACCCCAAGGTGGATGATCTTCCTGATGACCTGGGAGTGACCCATGAAGGGGTGAAGCTTCTTCTCCTGGGCTGTATTCCGCAGGGAGGAGGGGGCTGTTTCTGTGCGGAAAATGTCCTTCTGAGAAATCTGGTCCGTCATCTCCTGGTCCAGCGGGAAGAGGCGCTCATCATCGATATGGAGGCGGGGTTGGAACACCTGGGAAGAGGGAGTACAGAGCATGTCGATGCCCTCGTCATTGTTGTGGAACCCGGGCAGCGATCGATCGGTACAGCCAAACAGATCAAGAAGTTGGGTGAGGATCTGAAGATCAAAAAGATCATGATCGTCGGGAACAAAATCGGCTCCGATGACGACAGAAGAATCATTGAAGAGAATCTTTCTGATTTCCCGATCTTGGGACATATGAGCTATAACCCCAAGGTTCTTCAAGCCGACCGGGAGGGGCGATCCCCCTATGACATCGATGACAAAATTAAGGAGGAGGTAAAGGGGATCATCACAGAACTGGAGAAGAGAATCTGAGATTGCCGCGCTTCGCTCGCAATGACAACCGTTCTCTTCATGTCATTGCGAGGAGCAAAGCGACGAGAAGCAATCTCCTGTCCGACGACACAATGGAAGAGAAGCAATATTATGTCTATATCATGACGAACCAATGGAATACGGTCCTTTATACCGGTGTGACAAATGACCTGAAACGAAGGGTTCATGAACACAAATCAAAATTAGTTGAAGGGTTTACCAAAAGATATAATGTTGACAAATTGGTTTTTTATGAAATCTCTATGGACATAGAAGGCGCCATTTTACGGGAAAAGCAGATTAAAGGTGGTTCAAGGAGCAAGAAGATTGCGTTAGTTGATGGCATGAATCCTGGGTGGAAAGATCTGTACGATGATCTTTAGTGAGATTGCTTCGCTTCCTGCCCGCCGCAGGCAGGCGCTCGCAATGACAATCTGCAGAATGAATTTCTCTTCCATCTTGTCATTGCGAGGAGTGAAACGACGAAGCAATCTAATAAATCCATAGGTTTAAAATGGTGAGATTGCCGCGCCTTCGGCTCGCAATGACAATCCAGTATGTCCTATCTCTGGTGTCATTACGGTGGAATCCCGCGAATCGCAGGACGACGAAGCAATCTCTGTTTCGGAATTTCCGGAAACGGGGTTTCGAACAAGAGCTGAATTAAACTCCTTATGATTCGCACGATTTTTGTCTGGTTCTGTATCGTACTGTCCGGAATTTTCTTTGGGTCTTTGGCCATCCTCACCTACCTCTTCGACCGGACGGGGAGAATGGCTCACCTCTCTGCAAGGCAATGGGGAAAAGCATGCCTTCTGGCCAATGGAATTCACGTGAAGGTCGAAGGGCTCGAGCAGATCCGCAAAGAAGGTCCTTATATTTTTATGGCAAATCACCAGGGAAGCTATGATATCTTTGCCCTGATGGGAAGGCTTCCATTTCAGTTCAAGTGGCTTGCGAAGAAAGAGGTTTTTTCCATCCCGATCATAGGATGGGCCATGACCGTTGCCGGTTATATCAGCATCGATCGTGAGGGGACCCGGGAGACCGTAGAGGCGATGAACAAGGCGGCGCTGAAGATCCGGGAGGGTATGTCCGTTGTCATCTTTCCGGAAGGGACAAGAAGCGCGGATGGCTCCATCCAACCTTTCAAGAAGGGAGGGTTCACCCTGGCCGTCAAATCGAGGGTTCCCATCGTTCCGATCGCCATCGCCGGGAGCCGGGAGATTCTGCCCAAGGACAGATTGGCCATAAGCCCGGGTGATATTCGGGTGCGAATTGGCCGGCCCATCGAGACGGCCCATCGTTCCACGAAAGACCGGCAGGCCCTGATGGAGGAGGTGAGGGAAGCCATCTCCAGTCAGTTTAAGATGATTGCCGGTATTTCAGTAAAGGGAAGTTCGGAGTAATGAGTTCGGAGTTCGGAGAAAAGGCAGTAGGCAGAATAAGGATAGTTCGGAGTAATGAGTTCGGAGTTCGGAGACAAAAGCAGTAGGCATTGGAGCGAATAGTCGAGGACCGACCTTCGGTCTTGAGGGATGAGGCAAAAGAACAGAAGAATTTGACTCAAACGAAGTGGTCCTTAAGCGAAGCGAACCTTAGTCCCCAAACATAGTACTGCTTAATATTTTGCGTTATGCGTCATTTTGGCTGACTGACACAAAACACTGACACTGCACTTTTAAAAAACGGATGGAAATCTCCTTCAGAGAAAAATTGAAATACGAGATGACAGGGATCCTGCTGGTTGCCCTGGCGATCTTCCTTCTTCTGAGCCTGATCTCTTATTCTCCCTTGGATCCATCCTTCTTTTCCTATGCCTCATCAAGAGCAAAAGGGATCCACAACTGGATGGGGATTGTGGGCGCCTATATTTCGAGCCTCCTCTTTCAAGGGTTTGGATTTTCTTCCTTCCTCATCCCTTTTGTGATCGGGGTCTTTGCCGTGAGTTTCATCTTCCGGTGGGAGTGGAAATATCTTCCCTTAAAATGGGGGGGATGGCTGGTCATCCTCATCACCACTTCCTCTCTCGCGGGTTTATGGCTGAAGCCCCTCATGATTTACCGGCAGGACCTCCTGGTGGGGGGATTCATTGGAGAGATTTTTTCGAGAAACCTCGTCCGATACTTTAACCGGCCTGGAGCGACCATCCTCTTATTGCTCATTTTGATCATCGCTTTTGTCCTGGGAACAGGAGTCTCCTTTATTTCGCTCATCCGGCGGCTGGGCGACGCGGTGAAGCGGCTTGCAGAGAAGATAGGAACGTTGAGGATGGTCCGAAAGGAGCAAGCAAGAAGAGCCAAAAAACTGATCAAACCGGAGAAGGGGGAAGGGGCGGGGGAAGCGAAAGAGAACGTTGCTCCGGTGGTGGTCGTTGAAAAGGCTCCCTCCCCTTCGAGGCAGAAAGAGGCGATGAAACAGGAAGCCTTCGAATTCATGGAGACTTCGAAAGTCTTCCAACTCCCACCCATCAGCCTGCTGGAAGCCGACCCGGAAAAGAGGCAGAAGATTGACCGGGACAGTCTCATCATGAATTCCCGTATTCTGGAGAAAAAGCTTCTCGATTACGGAGTTGAAGGAAAAGTCGTGGAGGTCCGGCCCGGCCCGGTGATCACCGTCTATGAATTTGAGCCGGCCCCGGGTGTGAAGGTCAGCCGGATTGTCAATCTGGCCGATGATCTGGCATTGGCCCTGAGCGCTATTTCGATTCGCATCGTTGCTCCCATTCCAGGGAAGGCGGTCGTCGGGATCGAGGTTCCCAATGCGGTCCGGGAGACGGTCTTTCTCAAAGAGGCCATCGACTCCAATGCGTTTCGGGCCTCGAAATCGAAACTTTCCTTCGGCCTGGGAAAGGACATTTCAGGAGAGCCCTATGTCATAGACCTGGCCCGGATGCCTCACCTCCTGGTTGCCGGATCGACCGGTTCCGGGAAGAGCGTCTCCATCAATTCGATGATCTGCAGCATCCTCTTTAAAGCCACATCCGAGGAAGTCCGATTCCTGATGATCGACCCCAAGATGCTGGAACTCTCCGATTACGAAGGCATTCCCCATTTGCTTCTGCCTGTCGTGACCAATCCCAAGAAGGCCGCTGCAGCCCTTCAATGGTTGGTGGACGAGATGGAGCGAAGGTATACGGTGCTGGCTGAAAAAGGGGTGCGCAATATTGAGCAATACCATCAAAGGGTTGAGAAGGAACTCAAGGAGAAGGGAAAGGTCTATAAGCGAAAAGGGGATAGTCTCGAGGGCAATGAAGAAAAAGCGCCGGAGGTACTCGAGAAGATACCCTACATCGTGGTGGTGATCGATGAATTGGCTGACCTGATGATGGTCTCCTCACGGGACGTGGAAGAGTCGATTACCCGACTTGCCCAGATGTCCCGCGCCGTCGGAATTCATCTTCTTCTGGCGACGCAACGACCCTCGGTCGATGTGCTGACCGGAATTATCAAGGCGAATTTTCCCGCACGGATCTCTTTCCAGGTCACTTCCAAGGTCGATTCCAGGACCATTCTTGACACGATCGGCGCGGAGCATCTGTTGGGGGCCGGAGACATGTTATTCCTTCCCCCGGGCAGCTCGAAATTGACTCGCCTTCACGGCGCTTTCGTATCGAGTGCGGAGATCAAGCGGGTCGTCGAATTTCTGAAAAAGCAGGGGAAACCGACCTACGAGCCGGCCATCGTCCTCGAAGCCAAGAAGGAGAAGAAAGCCTCCGGGGATGCGGAGGAGTATGATGAAAAATATGATGAGGCTGTCGCTTTTGTTGCCGAAACCGGCCAGGCCTCGATCTCTCTCGTCCAGAGACGGTTTCGGATCGGTTATAACCGGGCCGCTCGCATCGTTGAGAAGATGGAGGAAGAGGGTGTGGTTGGCCCCTCCGATGGGATCAAACCGCGAGAGGTTTTGGTCAAGAAGATCGAATAAATCCAGGGTAAAAACGGCATAGCGCAAAGGGCCTGGGGCATAGGGTAACGAGAGGCTATGTCGTAAGGAGTCAGTCCGAATGTTGGTTTTGAGATACCAGAGCTAACAAGGGAGGAACGAGTGAAGACAATAATAGTTTATCTGATCGGGATTTTTTTTCTGGTTCAGTTTGGTTTCAGCGCCGGTAGCCTGGGGTGTAACCGCCCAGGCGGTCCTGGCGGAGATGCAGAGCCGGTACGAGAAGACGAATGATCTCGAGGCCGGTTTTTTGCAGGAGTATATCGGGAAGGTGATGATGAAATCTCAGAAAGGGGAGGGTAAGGTCTATTTTAAGAAGAAGGGGATGATGCGCTGGGATTATAAGGTTCCAAACCAGAAACTCGTCTCGAATGGCCATACACTCTGGTATTATCAGCCCGAGGAAACTCAGGTCTTCGTCTCCG
Organism: uncultured delta proteobacterium; assembly: GCA_963828805.1. GTDB lineage: Bacteria > Desulfobacterota > BSN033 > BSN033 > UBA1163 > CAWHGS01. Next base: position 11,827 of record CAWHGS010000041.1, on the reverse strand, counting down.
ACGTGGCAAAAGTCCTCCGGGAAAGAACGCCCCTGGCCTTCCTGGCCGGGGAAGGGGAAGTCAGCCGGGATTTCAACGTGATCAACTTTAGTGAGACGGTTTCTCAGAAGGAGGATTGCTTTGTCCTGGAACTGGCTCCCAAAGAGCCCAATGCCGTTTTGTCCAAATTGACCTTGACGGTAGATAAAAAGACCTACACTGTGGTTCAAGCCGACGTCTTTGACGGATTGGGGAATGTGACACGGACCCGGTTCGTGGAGATCAAGACCAATACCGGTCTCCCCAATTCCTTCTTCAATTTTATCGTTCCTCCCGGGACGGAGGTGCTGAAATTCCAGGAGGCTCCTAAAAAATAGGGTGAAGTTTGTTAGGTCCGTTAAGGTCCGTTAAGATCGTTTGGTCCGTATGTACTGCTGAGTTCGTTAGACGAGTTGAGAAGTGTTGACTTGGATCAATAACAATCGAACGATCAAAACGGTCATAAGTAACGATCTAAACGATTCAAACGACGATAACGGTCCTAATGGACTCTTGTCCAAGTTGGACTTTAATTTGTTGATATTACACAAATTTAAAATCGAGATTGCCGCGTCGCTATCGCTCCTCGCAAAGACACTAAGGTCTGAATTTTATTAACGTTGTCATTGCGAGCGAAGCGAAGCAATCTCGTGTTTTGGACAACAATGGTCCTAACGGACCAGACGATTAACGGTGGATCAATGCCCCTTTTTTCAACGCATGCGATTGTCGTTCACTCCTTTAATTACGGGGAGTCTGACAAGATTGTCACCTTCTTCACCCAAGACTTCGGAAAGCTCAAAGGGATTGCAAAAGGAGCCAGACGGAGTAAGAAACGGTTTCAGAATGCGCTGGGTCTTTTTTCTCACATACGGCTGATCTTTTTTGATCGCGAAGGCATGGGGCTCGTGAGGGCCCAGGGGTCCGATATCCTGACCTCTTTTCCCAAGATCAGGGAGAACCTGAAGAAGATTATCTATGGAAACTATTTTTTGGAGATGGTCAATGAGATGACGGGGGAACGGGAGGCCCATCCCGAAGCGTTCGATCTTCTTCTGTCCTTTTTAAAAACCCTTGAAGGGACGGAACCCCAGGAAGAACAGCTCAGGATGTTTGAAATTCGAATTCTCTCGCTCTTTGGATATCAGCCCAACCTTAAGAAGTGTCCTCTCTGCAAAAGGGATTGGGAGGGCTTAAAAGAGACCCCCTCCGTATTTTTCTCCTTCGAAAAGGGGACACTGCTTTGTGGGGGATGCTCAAAGCCGACGGATGTTCTCATCCCCCTTTCCCTGGGGACCGCTCGCCTGATCGAAGGAATCTCCGAGATGGAGTTGTCGAAGATTCACCGGTTCCGATTTACCCCTCAGGCCCTCTCCGAAAGCCGGGAGCTTCTCCCCAGATTTATCTCTTATCAGCTGGGAAAGGAGTTGAAATCGTTGAAAGCATTGGGCACAATTTGCCGTAACCCATAAGATCAAGGGGTCGAGGATTCAAGGGGCCAGGGCGGCGAGCATTCCTTTCGAGGACGAGAGGTTTTTCAAAGTTTCTTGAACCCGGAAGCCTTGACTCCTTAACTTGTGAAGGAGGAACAATGAATTTTCAGGAATTGATCTTTGCGCTCGAGCGATTTCTGGGCGGATCAGGGATGCGTCATTCAGCAACCCTACGATACCGAGAAAGGCGCCGGGACGATGAACCCTGCGACGTTTCTCAGGTCTTTGGGTCCCGAGCCCTGGAATGTGGCCTACGTGGAGCCTTCTCGGCGGCCCACGGATGGCCGTTATGGAGAGAACCCGAACCGGCTTCAACACTACTATCAGTACCAGGTCATCATGAAGCCTTCGCCGATCGACATCCAGGAGATCTATCTCAACAGTCTCAGGTCCTTCGGGATCAGTCCCCTGGACCATGACATTCGATTCGTCGAAGACGACTGGGAGTCCCCGACCCTGGGCGCCTGGGGTCTGGGCTGGGAGGTGTGGCTTGACGGGATGGAGATTACCCAGTTCACCTACTTTCAACAGGCGGGCGGATTCGATCTCAGCCCCATTCCCGTGGAACTCACCTACGGCATCGAACGAATCGCCATGTACCTTCAGGGGGTCGACAATGTCTACGACCTGGAATGGGTCCATGGGATAAAATACGGCGATGTTCACCATCGTGGTGAGGTCGAGTTCTCGCGGTATAATTTCGACGAATCCAATGCGGACATGCTCTTTCGCCTCTTTGATATGTATGAAAAGGAGGCTAAGGCCATGGTTGAGAAAGGGTTGGTCCTCCCCGCTTACGATTACTGCCTGAAGACTTCCCATGCCTTTAATCTCCTCGATGCCCGTGGCGCGATCAGTGTGACGGAGAGGATGGGATATATCCTGAGAGTAAGGACGCTGGCGCGGCTCTGCGCAGAAGCCTACCTCAAGCAGCGGGAGGAGATGGGATATCCGCTGTTGAAAAAATAAGTTCGGAGTAATGAGTTCGGAGTTCGGAGACAATAGAAGAAAAAAAGGTCAGGTCGAGGTTAAGTGAAGAAAAATAGAAAGGTTGCAGCGGCGGCATTTATTGCCGACGTAATTTTGAGGAGAATTGATAAAACCATGAAAGAGCTTCTTTTAGAGATTGGAACAGAAGAGATACCGGCTGGGTTTGTTCGGCAGGCCCTGGCCGACTTGGAGGTTTTGGCCCGGAAGGAACTTGAGACGCAACGGATTGATTTCGAAGGGTTGAAGACCCTTGGGACCCCTCGGCGACTCGTCCTGGTGGTTCGTGGTCTTTCCGAGAGACAGAAGGATGTGGAGATAAAAAAGATTGGACCCTCCAAACAGGCCGCGTTTGATTCGAAGGGAAACCCGACAAAGGCAGCGATCGGTTTTGCAAAGGGACAATCCGTCGCGGTTGAATCATTGACTCTGGTCGAGACAGAGAAGGGAGAATATGTCTGCGCAGTCAAAAAAGAAGTTGGGAAACCGACCCATGAAATACTTCCCTCGATCCTCCCGAAATTAGTCCTTTCCATTCCTTTTCAAAAATCGATGAAATGGGCCGATATTTCGATCCGATTCGCCAGACCCATCCACTGGATCCTTGCCCTCTTGGGGGGGGAAGTCGTTCCCTTTGAAGTGGGAAATGTCCGGAGCGGAAAAGTGACCTACGGTCACCGGTTCATGCACAGCGGCCCGATTCCGGTCAGCGATTTTTCTTCCTATCTTGAGGGAACAAGGGAAGCCTTCATTCTCGTTGATCCCGCCGAACGGAAGAAAAAGATCGAAGAAGGATTGATCAAAGAAGCCGCCTCTGTATCCGGAAGCATTCTTCCCGACGAGGATCTGCTCAACGAAGTCACGTTTTTGGTCGAATATCCGGTTCCTTTCTGCGGGAGTTTTGAGTCTCAATTTCTCTCACTTCCCCGCGAGGTGATCATCCATTCGATGAAGGAGCATCAGAGGTATTTCCCGGTGGTGGATGGCCAGGGCAAACTGCTTCCCCATTTCGTCTTTGTCAGCAATATTGCCCCAAGGGATCGGAGCGTGGTGGTGAAGGGAAACGAGAGGGTGCTAAAGGCAAGACTCTCCGATGCGGCCTTTTTCTTCCGCGAGGATTTGAAGATTTCTCTGGAGAAGAGGGTCGAACAGCTCAAGAAGGTGGTCTTCCAGGCAAAGCTCGGAACCTCCTATGAGAAGATGGTGCGTTTTAAGGCGCTCGCCTTGATCCTTGTTCAAAGAGTCGATCCGTCCCTTCGCGAGACGGTGGAGAGGGCATCCCTGCTCTGCAAGGCGGACCTGGTTACCGGGATGGTGGGAGAGTTTCCAAAGCTTCAGGGGATCGTGGGAAGGGAATACGCCCGGTTGCAGGGTGAGAAACCGGCCGTGGCAGAGGCCATTTACGAGCATTACCTTCCTGCCTTTGCCGGGGACCGGCTGCCGGAAAATCCTGTGGGAGATATGATCAGCATCGCTGATAAACTGGACACGATTGTCGGCTGCTTTGGTGTGGGCCTCACACCGACCGGGACAGCGGATCCCTTTGGGTTGAGACGCCAGGCGATTGGAATTATCCGGATTGTCCTTGAGAAAAAATATCCCTTTTCTCTCAGCCGGCTGATCGAGGAAAGCGGGACCCTGTTCAAGGATAAAATGGAGCGTCCCTTCTCGGAAGTCAGGAGAGAGGTTTTAGATTTCTTCAGAGTCCGTTATCAAAACCTTTTGCTGGACAGAGGATATCCGTTTGATGTGACCGAGGCGGTGCTCTCCATTTCCTTCGACGAACTGGTCGACGTTCAGGGTCGTATCGATGCGTTGAGGAAGGCAAAGGAATCGAAGGATTTTGAGTCGATCGTTATTGCCTTTAAACGGGCGATGAATATTCTGAAAGGCTCTCCAACCCGAAACCCGGTCGATCCTTCGCGTCTCTCTGAAAACGTTGAGAAGAATCTCTACCAGGCCTTTGTCGAGGCAAAAGAAAAGATTGAAGGTTCCCTGGACAGAAGAGATTATGACGTCTGCTCTCCAGGAGATGATCCAGATGAAGAAACCCATCGATGACTTCTTCGATGGGATCATGGTTATGGTTGAGGACGAAGGGATTCGGAATAACCGCCTTGCGCTGCTGGATAGTATTGGACAACTCTTTCTTAAAATCGCTGACTTCTCGAAACTGACGTGAGTTATATGGACATGAAAGGATCGGACAGAAAGTGTCATCCTGAACTTGTTTCAGGATCTCACCTAAAAGGGAGAAAAGAGATGCTGAACCAATGCTGAATCAAGTCCGGTACAAGGTTCGGCATGACAAAATTTTAATGGGGAGGAATTGACCATGGAATCCGAGAATATTTCTCCTAAGTCCCGTCTGGCAGCGGCCCTGTTGTGCTTCTTTCTCGGGGTTTTCGGAGCCCACCGTTTTTATCTGAAGAAAAACGGGACCGCCATCCTGATGATCCTGACACTCCTGGGTGTTTATTTTACCCTATTCTCTTTCCCCTGGGGATCTGGACCCTGGTTGACCTCATCTTTATTGTCACGGGTTCTTTCCGGGACAAAGAGGGTAAAAGGGTATACCGCTGGCTGGAACCAGGCCCCAATTAAGATCGAATCTGTTCCTATAATTCCCACCGAGAATGTTGGTCTTTACTTCGCGCAAGGGAGATAGAAAAGGGCATCCAATTGGATGCCCTTTTCTCGTGACTTTATAAAGATGTTTACCCGTCGCCTCAGCCTTGGAGGCGACTTAGAAAGAATCCTACCTGTCTTCGTTCTTCTTATCGAGGGCGGCCTGGGCTGCGGCCAGGCGTGCGATCGGGATCCGGAAGGGCGAGCAGGAGACGTAGTTCAGACCGATCTTGTGGCAGAACCAGATGGACTTCGGATCGCCGCCGTGCTCTCCGCAGATGCCGACCTCCAGGTCCGGCCGGGTGGCGCGGCCTTCCTTGACGGCCATGGCCATGAGCTTGCCGACGCCGGCCTCATCGATGCTGGCGAAGGGGTTCTCGGTCAGGATTTTCTTGCTCTGGTATTCCATCAGGAAGCCCTTCTCAGCGTCATCGCGCGAGATGCCGAAGGTAGTCTGTGTCAGATCGTTGGTGCCGAATGAGAAGAACTGGGCATACTCGGCGATCTCACCCGCGGTCAGTGCGGCACGCGGAATCTCGATCATCGTGCCGAACTTGTAGCTGACCTTGGTGCCTTGTTCTTTGATCACCTGCTGCGCGACCTCTTCGAGGGCCGTCTGCTGCATCTTCAGTTCATTGACGTGGCTGGTGAGGGGGATCATGATCTCCGGATGGACGGCCACCCCATCCTTGGCACATTTGATGGCCGCTTCGATGATAGCCCGCACCTGCATCTGGGTCAGTTCGGGGATGTGGATCCCGAGGCGAACACCGCGCAGGCCGAGCATGGGGTTGGCCTCGCGCATGGCCTCAACTGCCGCCAGCATCTTTTCGGCTTCTGCCAGCCGCTTCGGGTCCTTGCCGGTGATCTTCAGTTCGGTGACTTCCACGAGAAGCTCGTCGTGGGCCGGTAAAAACTCGTGCAATGGGGGGTCGATCAGGCGGATGATCACAGGAAAGCCGTCCATGGCCCGGAAGAGGCCCTCAAAATCGGAGCGCTGGAAAGGCAGAAGCTTGTCAAGCGCTTCCTTGCGCTGCCTGGCGGCTTCTGCCTTGTCTGGATTCGTCCCGGCCAGGATCATCTTCTGGACGATCGGCAGACGTTCAGTCTCGAAGAACATGTGCTCGGTTCGGCAGAGGCCAATGCCCTGGGCGCCGAAACTGCGTGCTCGCTGGGCATCCCGTGGGTAGTCGGCGTTTGCCCAGACCTGGAGGCGGCGGAAACTGTCTGCCCAGGATAGAAACTTGCTCAAATAGGGGTCGCTCAGGTCAGGTATCACGGTCGGGACCTGCCCGGCAAAGACCTCACCGGTTGTGCCGTCGATCGAGACCCAGTCGCCTTCCTTGTAAACTTTTTTGCCGACGGTCATTTTCTTGGCCTCAACGTCGACTTCGAGGGCCGCCACTCCAACGACAGCGGGCTTGCCGAACTGGCGAGCCACGAGGGCAGCGTGGGAGGTCCGGCCGCCCTTGCTGGTCAGGATGCCGTTGGCCGCCAGCATGCCGTGGACGTCCGCAGGGCCTGTCTCCGGACGGACCATGACTACCTGTTTCTTCTCCTGCTTGGCCCACTTCTCCGCCAGGTCTGCGGTAAAGGCGATCTGGCCGACGGCCGCGCCGGGCGACACGTTCAGGCCGGAGGCAATCTTCTCGGCCCCCTTCCTTGCCCTGGCGTCAAACTGCGGGTGGAGGTAGAAGTCGATCTGCTCCGGCTTGACCCTGCCAACCGCTTCTTCCTTGGAGATCAATCTCTCTTCAACCATATCAACGGCGATGCGGACCTCGGCCTGCGCCGTGCGCTTGCCGTCCCGGGTCTGAAGCATCCAGAGCTTGCCGCGCTCGATGGTGAACTCGACGTCCTGCATGTTGCGGTAGTGTTTCTCAAGCTTTTTGGCAATGTCGGCGAACTGCTGATAGACTTCCGGCATCTCCTGCTTGAGCTGGGCGATCTGCTTGGTATTGCGGATACCCGCAACCACATCCTCACCCTGAGCGTTGGTCAGGTAGTCGCCTTCGATCTCCGGATCGCCGGTGTTGCCGCTCCGGGTCATCGCCACGCCGGTGGCACAGCCGTCGCCCATGTTGCCAAAGACCATGGTGACCATGTTGACCGCCGTCCCGAGGTCGTGCGCGATCTTGGCAGCATTGCGATAGTCGATGGCGCGCTTTCCGTTCCAGGAGCGAAAGACCGCCTCGGTGGCCAGATTGAGCTGCTCGATCGGATCGTTCGGGAAGTCGCGTCCGGCCTGGTCGCGGACGATCTTCTTGAAAGTAGCCACGAGTTCCTTGAGGACCGGGGCCGGGATCTTGGCGTCATCGGTGACCCCTGCCTTTGCCTTGGCTTCCTCGAGCGCATGGTGGAAAGGTTTGGAATCAAGACCCATGACGACCGTGCCGAACATCTGAACCAGGCGGCGATAGGCATCATAGACGAAGCGCGCGTCCCCCGTGAGTTTGATCATCCCTTCGGCCGTCTCTTCGTTCAGGCCGATATTGAGAACGGTGTCCATCATGCCCGGCATCGAGAACTTCGAGCCCGAGCGGCAGGAGACCAGAAGCGGGTTTTTCGGATCGCCGAACTTCTTGCCCGCCTCCTTCTCCACCCTGTGGAGCGAATCAATCACCTGATCCCACATCCCTTCCGGGAACTTGCCACCGCCGGCAAGGTAAGCGTTACAGGCTTCGGTGGTGATGATGAAGCCGGGTGGAACCGGAACTCCAATCCGGGTCATATCGGCCAGGTTGGCGCCTTTGCCTCCCAGCAGTGTCCGGACCCCGTCCCACGACTTGGTCTTCTTCTCCGCCTGATCGACTTCATCGAATAAATAAACCCATTTGTTCTTCATAAAATTATCCTCCCTCTGATTGCATCGTTTATTCAAATGTGCGCCGGAACGGGTGACCGTGATGGTCAGCGTATTCTTGTCCGTCGTTGATCAATTCTAATCGGGGGAAAACAGAGAGTAGCTTGATTCGACACGACTTGAATCACAGCAAGGCCCTGCAACCGTCACTGCAGATCGTAGGATTAAATATCGGTGTGCTCACCGGCGATGTTGAAGTCGGCAATCGGCTCGCCGTCGATTTCAACCTTCCGATCCCCGTTGAATGAAAAACTCAGTCTTTGTTGTATACGACAAACTGGGTTGTATGTCAAGCTCTTGCCTTCCTTCTCACGAGGTCTTCGCATAAGGATATGACATGAAGGGAGGTCGTTCCAGGTGATTATTAATATTGATCTATTTGTTTCTTTCTGATGATAGCAGGTGGGGAGAGGCGACAGTTCTTTCCCAAGGGTAGGTAATCAACCCTGAGCCTTCGACCCGAGCTCAGGCCGAGGGGCAAGCCCCGGCATTGATGCCGGGGAGTCGAAGGGTTGACCCTGCGGATGATGGGGCCGCGTGCAGGATCTCGGATCGATTCATGAAGTTTTGAATTTAGAAACTTTGAGAAGTTTAGAGATGCCTTCTCGCATCTCATTGAGCCGATTGAAGTAGATAGAGGATAGCTTCTTCAGAATCTCCATCCCCATCTTCAGGTCTTCTTCCATCTTTCTCCTGATAGGAGGAGTCTCGATCCTCACCACCTTCGACGTTTTTAAACACGTTGCAGTGACATTGTAACGGAAGGGCTCGATCAGGGACGGCATTCCGAAGATGGTTCCCTCCTTATCCATTGTGGAAGTCAATAAGTCGGTCTTGTCGCCGGTTTTGACCGTCAGAGTGACTCTGCCCTCGATCAGTATATAAAGGCCATAAGCCTCATCCCCTTGATTGAAAATGGTTTTCCCCTCGGGAAAAGATTCGACTGAGGAATAGGACAAGATGACAATGAGTTGAGGCTCATCGAGACCGCTGAAGAGCTCTACCTTCTTTAGCCACGCTGCCGTAACCATCTTCGCCTCCTGTCGCGGATCCGGAAAGTCGTTTCGTTAGGGAATCATCCCCAGGTTGAGGTACTCCATCAGGTCCACCATCTCTTTTCCATCCATTTTCTGCCAGGAGATCCTGGCCTTTCTCATTCTTTCGAGCATCTCGGGCCCGTGATTCCACATCACCTGGGCCATAAAGATGGGTGAAATCTGACCTTTAAACCGGGAGAGGTCTCCTGTTTTGGCTCCTTTCACGTGGCAGAGACTACACTGCTTCTTAGTGAAGGCCGCTTTTCCTCGTTCGGGGCTGCCTGCCTCATCGAAGTACCGGGTTGAAAACAGATAGGCAACGAGATCGGCCATCTCCTGAGCGGAGAGTGTAGGGAAACTGATCCCCCTTCTCTCCATTCCTTTTCTCATCTCTTCGGAATGATTCCACATCATCCCGGCCAACTGGGCCAGGGTTTTTGGAAAATCCTTCTTTCCCGAGAGGTCATATTCACTCCGGGGAACGTGGCATTGAATGCACCCTTTCTGGGTGAAGAGTCTTTCCCCGGAACCGGGGCCGCCTGGCGAGAGATATACCTTTTCTGATCCGGGACTAAGGCTCCGGATATAGGCGATCAGATCGACCATTTCGTTTCCCTCGAATTCGAAGTGAAGAATACCCTTTGCCTTCATCTCTTTTTCCATCTGGCCGGAGTGATTCCACATCATCCCGGCCCACACTATCGGGTTTGCATACATTCCCCAGCGGCTGAGGTCTGACTTGGCTCCTTCCTTTGATGTGTGGCACTTGCCACAGGCCCTCTCCATCAAGGCCCTTCCTTTTTGCGGGTCTCCTGGTTCATCCATGTAGCGGATGAAATAGAGGAAGGCAAGGAGGTCCGCCATTTCTTTCGTCGTTATCTTTTCGGATGGGATCTTCCTTGCTACCATCCTTCCCCACATTTCCGGGCCGTGATTCCACATCAAAGCGGCGAGCTGAGCCTGACTGGTATAAGCTTGCGGAAGGGCGCCGAGATCGGGGCCTCCTTTCCCACCTTCTCCCCAGATCGCATGGCACTCATTGCATTTCTTTTGAATAAAGACTCGCCATCCTTCCTTGAAATCTCCCGGAAGAGGGTACGTTCCCTTCTTCTCGGCCCTTAGCGTTCCCTCTGCGGCAAAAAGGAGAAGAAGGGCGGCAAGACAGAGAATCTTCATCCGTTTCATTTTCAGCACCTCTCTGTTTTGGAAATCTTCCGCCCCTGCCTAAGAGACTGTGTCATAATCGCTATCCGAGGGGAGAGGCGGTCGGATTCCAAAGCTTTAGAATGCGGGTCATTTACGTTATGGGAAACCGTCGTTTGTATTATACCAAATGCATTCATATGCTTGGCACGCCAGAATTCGAACGTCTGAGGGGTGCCGCCCTGCCTTCGCCGAAGCGGCTTCGCGCAGGCAGGTCTAAATCTTTTTCACCCGACCGCCTCTCCCCTTCCCAAGAGTTGGTTTTTCATTTTGAGACACAGCCTCTAATGCGAGGAGGAAAGGATTCACTTTTTCCTAGGGTTCTGGCATAAATTCAAGAAGGTCGACCAGTTCGTCCTTCTTGAACCGGGGCCAGGGAATCCTATTCTCCTTCATCGCCTTTTCGATCTCCTGGCTGTGATTCCAGATACCCGCAACCATATCCGTAGGGTTGCTCGCCTTCTGGTACTTGGAGAGATCGATTTGCGTCAGGTCACCCGGTTTTCCATCAATGCCGTGGCATTTAAAGCAACCCATTCCCAAATAGATCCTCTTTCCGTTTACCGGGTTTCCAGGTTCATCAATGAAATGGAGAAAGTAGAGAAAGGCAAGGAGGTCTGCCATTTCCTTGGGTGTAAATTTCGGGATGCCGGTCTGGGTCTGAGCCATCCTGGCCAAAACCGATGGCCCCTTGTTCCACATGATGGAAGAAATTTGCGTGAGGCTCTTATAGAAAACTTTTGCCCTCTTGCCGAGATCCTCTCCCCCTTTTCCACCTTCACCCCGGATGGCATGGCACTTCACACAGCCCTTTGTGATGAAGACCTCCCGGCCTTGTCTCGGGTTACCCGGTGTAATGAAAGCGGCTTCCTTCGGCTCCCCGTGCGTTCACTTTAATGTACTCGAGAAGATCCATCATTTCGGCCCCCTCAAAGGATGGCCACTTCATCCCAAGCTTGACCATCTGGGCGATCATCACGGGTCCGTGGTTCCAGATCATCTCGCTTAGATAAACCGGTGAGATATTCTGGGGAAACTGATCCAGGCCAGGCTCCCCTTCCTTGCCTCTCCCTGTGGGAGGATGACAGTTGAAACAGCCTTTCTCTTTAAAAAGATATTGCCCTCGCGTTGCATTTCCAGGCTCGTCGAAGAATTTGAGGAAGTAGAGATAGGCAGAGATGTCGGTGATTTCTTCGCCGGTCAGATTGGGTTTGGTCATCCTCATCCTATCCATGCCCTGGATCATGGGCGGGATATGGTTCAGGAGTTTGGAGGCGAGATCGAGCAGGGTATTTCCGAGGTCGACCCTTCCGAAGTCAGGTCCGATCTTTCCACCTTCACCCTTAAAAGCATGACATTTGACGCACCCTTTGCTGACAAAGAGACGGGCTCCTTTCGAGGGATCTTCAGGGAGAGGCGTCTGGGCGTTCGACAGTGAAAGGGTGAGAAGGATGGTGAGAATCCCTCCTCCGAGCACAAGGTTCCTGCGGCAGGTCGTACGGGGGTTCATATTCGACTCCCTTCTTTCATGCGCATCCCCTCTCCCTCAGGAGTAGGATTATTCCACACTCATTCCAGGCAGGTAGGTTCTGATACGC
>CAWHGS010000040.1:0-23708 GCA_963828805.1 uncultured delta proteobacterium | reverse complement strand
GAAAGACGACCCTGCCCCCTTCAATGGACCCGATGAAGTCACCCAGCATCCTTGGCACCTGGTGGGTCGCCAGGATCCATGAGAAACAGGTAGCCGCCCCGACCAGCAGGCAGACAACGCCTGTCATCACCGCGGTTTCAACGACAATTCTGTAAATATCCTTCTTTTTAACTTCCCGGTAGACGAAAACAGAGACGATGAAAGCATAAACCGTCGCCACGGAAGCCGCCTCCGTGGCGGTGAAGATCCCGCCAAAGATTCCGCCGAAGATGATGACCGGCATCATGAGGGGAATGATACTCTCTTTAAATGCGACCATCACTTCCCTGAACCTTGCCCTCTTTTGATCCGGACCTGGAAGAATCCCCTTCGAAGACTGGTAGTAGATGATGATCATCAGGGTCAACGCCATCAGAAACCCCGGGAGGAAGCCTCCCATGAAGAGACCGGCAATGGAGATGTTGGCCATGGCCCCGAGGACGACCATGTTGAGGCAAGGGGGGATCAGGATCCCCATCCCCGTTGCGGCAGCGATGATGGAGGCAGCGCGGGGAGGCGCATAGCCTGCCCTCACCATGGAGGGAAGAAGAAGAGAACCGATGGCAGAGGCATCCGCGATCGAGGAACCCGAAATTCCCGAAAAGAAAACCTCGGAGACGACAACGACGATTCCCAGGCCTCCCTTGATATGTCCCACCAGATTCTTGGCAAATCGCACCAGCCGTTGAGAGATCCCTCCGTGTTCCATGAGGCTGCCTGCAAGAATGAAAAGAGGGATGGCGAGGAAAGGGAAGGTATCGATGCCGGAAGATAATTTCATGGGGAGCGTCAGAACCGGGATGGTTCCCTTCCAGAGAAAGGCGAAGACACACGCCAGAGACATACAGAAGGCCACCGGGACATTGATGAGGAGCAGAACCAGGAAGGAGCCGAGGAGAATCAGCACCGTGCTCATGCGGTCTGCCCTCCTTCTTTTCTCTTCCATATTCTGATTTCATGCTGGATGAGGTAAAACATCATCAGGAAACCACTGATCGGCATGGCAGCCGTTGCCCATGCGTGAGAGATGTCCATGGTCGTATAGAGCTGGTACTGGGTAAGTTTCAGGAGCTTGAACCCTTCAACAATCAGGGTCACCGCAATGGCCCCGACGGCGAAGGGGACGATGAGTTCAATGCGGTGACGGGTCTTTTCGGAGAGCTTTTCAACGAGCAGATCGATACCGAAATGGCTCATTCGTTTTACTCCAACAGCCGCGCCCAGAAAGACGACCCACTGAAAAAGAAGCATGGCCAGTTCCTCGGTCCAGGCCATGGGCGCCTTCAAGATGAAACGGTTAAAGACCTGAAAGAAGACGACAACGGCTAAAACGACGACGAGAACAAAACAGACATCTTCCACAATCCGACTGAGGAACTTCTTCATCGATTGAACCTCTCCGCTCCTAATAAATGAAGGCGTTCCCAGATTGAACTCGAACCAGAAATATTTGAAATTTCTTCAACTTGTCATCCTGAACCTGTCCTGATCATTCAGAGATCTCACTTAAAGGACAAAACGAGATGCTGAACCGCTGAATCAAGTTCAGCAATGACACCCATTTGTTTTGAAGTGTAAGAGATTTATAAATTTTCAGACTTTAATGTATAAGCAGCCTAACAAAAAGGGGAGCAACCTTCTGTCTCGCGCTGCTCCCCCTTCCATGCTACTTTTTCTTTGCCGCCGACCTGATGCCCTCCAGGAGGTCCTTTCCATATTTCTTCACAAAACCATCATAAACAGGCTGCACCTTCTTCTCGAAGGCCGGCTTATCCACATCGGTGACGACCTGGGCCCCTTTCTCTTTCACCCAGCCGATCGCCTTTTTCTCGTCCTCGCTGTAAATCTTGACAAAATATTTTTCCGCATCGAAGGCAGCCTCGCGGATTTGTGTCTGGGTCTCACCGGGCAGGGTATCCCACCACTTCTTGCTGGCAAACATCGGCAGAACCACCCAGAATTGTTCGGTCAAGGAAAAAACCTTGCAGACTTCCCAGTGTTTGGAAGTGTTGAAGAGAACCGGGCAGTTTTCTGCGCCATCGATGACCTTCTGCTGCAGGGCGAGGTAAAGCTCACCCCAGGAGAGATTGTTGGGAATGCCGCCCATTTCTGTAATCGTCTGCATCATGATATCGCTGCTCATCGTCCGGATCTTGAGCCCCTTCATGTCTTCGGGCTTCCGGACCGGCTTGTGGGTGTAGATGCTTCTGCAGCCATCATCGACCCAGGTCAGTCCCACCAGGCCCTGTTTTAGAAATTTTTCATTAAAAAACTTCTTCCCGAAGGAGCTTTCATATACCCGGAGCAACTCATCACGACTATTGAAAAGATAGGGGAGGTCAAAGACCTTACATTCGGGTATCCATTCGGTAGCAACGGAGAACGGGATCTTGGCCATCTCTACATTTCCGACCTGCATGCCCAGATACATGTCTTTCTGGCCGCCGAGTTGTCCGCTGTGGAATACCTGAATTTCCACTTTTCCTTTTGTCTTTTCCTTCACCTTCTCGGCAAAGTAAACCCATGTCCGGGTGTGAGGATGCTCGGGAGAGAGCATATCCCCCAACTTGGCTGTGATCTTCTTCTCCTGAGCCAGAGAGCTTCCCAAGAGGGTGGTCAGAAAAAACATGATGGCAAAGAGACATACAAAATACTTTTTCATAGAAACCTCCTTTGAGTTGGAAAATAACGTGTCCGTGTCCGTAACCCGTTATAAATTTCATGGTTCGACGGTGCCCTCCTTTCTCAATTCCCCCACCAGCGGTGTGTCCCCCAAACGCTCCTTTATAATTCTATCTCTCATCAGTGTCAATGTTATAGTGACCGTTCTAAATAAGTAGACATGCCCCGGGCTGTCATTGCGAGCGCCTGCCTGCGGTAGGCAGGAAGCGAAGCAATCTCAGGAGATTGCTTCGTCATCCCGCGAAGCGCGGGATTCCTCGCAATGACAACTTTCTTTTGTCGTTCACTATAATATGAGTCTCACCAATATCTTTTACTGACACAGCCACTGTCACTGATCCTTTATTTGTTCAACATATGTTCTTTGACGCTTCCACAAGGGCATCAATATTTTCTGCCGGCACACCCGGCGGCGCGCCACCCCCCGCCGACAGAATGAGCCCTCTGCCGCCGTCTGTCTTGCGAATACACTCGGCTGCATAGACTCTAACATTTTCCGGAGTCCCGTCCATCAGCACTTCAAGGGTCGGAATGTTTCCCATGAGCCGGATCTTTCCCCCGACCCTCTGCCAGACCTGGTTCATGTCGACATTGTAACCGAAATTAAGGACATGAAGTCCTGTTTCCGCGAGTGGTTCGAGAATATGCCCGATGTTCGAATCGTTATGATAAACTTTAACCATTCCGTCAAAGGACGAAAAGATCTCTTGCAGATAGGGATGTGCGAATTCCATGTAATCGGCAGGAGAGAGAAACCCGACGATGTCATCGAGAACCAGGATTCCTTCCACTTCCGAGAGGTGATCCATCTGGGCCCGGAGCCAGCGGATCGTCGTCTGGGTCATGATCTCAATGAACTGCTTCGTCTCTTTCGGAGAGAGCTTCAGGTCCAGCATCAGCTCCGTCATTCCGCGCACATGGGCGCCGATCGCGAGGGGGCCCCTTGCCGCCACCATCTTGATGTGGCTTCCCTGTTTCTGAAGTAACTTTTCGAACTTCGAGTAGAGATGGAGGATCAGGGGCATCAGTCCATCTTCCTCAGGATTGGGGACATTCAATCTGGAAGCTTCTGAGATATCGTTAACGGCAGGAAGCACGGAGGGCGGACTGTTTTTCCACCATTTCATCTTGCACCCAAAGGCAGAAGGCTCTGTTGCCATCCCATACTCCAGCCAGTGGCCCGGGAGAAAAAGAACGTCCGGGAAACGTTCCTCAATATAGAGGTTAGCCTTGATCCACTCGTCCGGCATCAGGAAATAGTCAAACGTAGAGATCCCCATGAAACCGGGCAACCAGGGGCTGTCCACAATAAGTGCCACCGGGATTTTCCGAGTTACATCCGGCGAATCAGAGAGAGCCATTTTCTTAAAATCTTCCCACAGTGCTCGTTTCATCGAATTAGTTCCTCGTTATTTAGGCGTCGTAGATGTCGCTGGAAAAGTCAGTTTTGTCAAAGCACCACTTAGGGAACAGAGACAAATGGCTCCATGCAGCCCTCGACTCACCCAAATCCTTTGGTCGCAGTAACCGAGACCTTCCTTTAGGTCAATTTGGAATTTGTGGTGATTATGCCATATCAAACTTTAAAAATAAACTAAAGCCGAGGAGAGAAGAAGGGGGACCTTATCTACCTTTCATGCCACTCTACTAATAGAGTAAGAAGCCTATTTCTCATTTTCTATCTCCTTCCACACAGGATTTTCACCCAATCCCAGAAACCTTCTCTCTTCATTCATAAGTCTTAGAAAATTCTTTATTTTTCTCACTTTCTGTTTATCCGCCATGATCTCGAAAAAGGAGTCGGGGCTTATCCCTTCGGCCTTCCACCTGTCCTCTCTTTTTGTCAGCTTTGGCAACTCTAAAGTCTCTCCTTCTCCGATTCTTTTCTCTTTGTCTCCAGTTACTTTTATTTTCCCTTTGCATGATTCAATGTAAAAACCATCAGGCCAGGGACAATATCCGGGTTTAAACACAATGAATGCAGGCTCCTTTGTGTAAGGTATAAGGAGCGACGAGAACAAGGATTGGGGTCAGCCCTTGACATTGGACATCTCCAAGTTGAGTTCACCTATGCTTTTCCTTAAGCCACTGTCCTTGTCCATCTCCTCTTCCAGCCTCCGGCATACTTTTGCCACTGCTGAATAGCTCAATCCTCCCATTCGCTCCCCGATCTCTCTGTTGGTCAGTCCCGTTCGAGACTTGATCAGATAGATAGCCGCCTTCCGAGCATCCGAAGATCGGCCACTAGTAACGTCTCCCTTTTGTACTCCATATTCTCGTACGATCATCTCAAGGATTGCGTCAAGCCCAAACGGCGTCCGAAGCTCCCTCCGGCAGGAAAGTTCAACGTTTCCGAGATCGTCCTCTTCAATCCTTTTCAGAGTCTGTTTGATAAACCCCACACTCCCAAGTATCATACCCCCATAGACCTTCTTGAAGGGACTCTCCAGATCCACCCCTATCCCTGCCTCCACATGGGTTCGATATCGCTTCCGTGCCTGTCCTTTATTCGAAGCCATCATCCCAAGAATCAAATCTCCGGTTACAAGCTCGTCTCTGCTTCCCGAAATAAGAGAACGGTAACTGCTATACGGATAGTCCTCCGGCTTCTTGACCACCCCCGCTCGTACCGGATTGAGGTGAATGTACCGGCTCAGTTCCACCAAGTAGTTGTCCTTCTCTACCAGGATCGCTTTGTAACGACCCTGAAAGAGATGCCCGCTACGGTTCTCCTTGATGTTGACGTAGGTCGTGTATGACCCGTTGATGTAATGCATCACCCGGCTGAGATTGGCTTCAGGGGTTTCAATCAGAAGATGATAATGGTTCCCCATCAGCACATATCCGTGAAGAATAATGCCGTATTTCTTTTTCACTTCCCTGAGGTAATCGAGAAACTTCTGATACTCCGGTTCATCCGAATAGATGTTTTTCCGCTCGTTCCCTCTCGCCGTTACGTGGTAGAAAGCGCCTTCATATTCCAGTCGGAGTGGTCTGGCCATTTTTGCTCTGCCGTATCTAATTCTTATTCCACACTACCACACTCTTAAGGTAATGTCCAATGTCAAGGGCTGACCCCTTTTCGGTGCTGTCTCGCATTCGATTTTTGTGTGCGGAAAAGGGAATGCCAAATTGTCTGTTTTTGCAACAGTTGCCTGTTTTTATGTACAGCCCTTCTGGAATGAATGATCCGTTTGTATGCTGAACAAACCGACCCTTACGGGATCAATATCACTTTGGCTGCACGGCGGCTCTCTAACAACTTAAAAGCCTCTACCCACTGTTCAAGGGGAAGCCTGTGGGTAATCAATTTTTCTACGGGTAGACGCCCCTTTCCGATAAGACCCAGCGCCGTTTCCCACGAAGTCCAACTGCTCGAAAAGCAGAAATCGTACCGGAGACCCTTGAAGACACCCCGGTCATAGGGAATCGAGACCTGGGGGATTCCCGAAACGCCCACGGCGCAGACCCTTCCAAGCCTCCTCACCATTTCGAAGGCCTGGAAAATTGCCTTTTCGCCACCCGAGGTTTCGACCAAGAGATCCACGCCCTGGCCATTCGTCATCTCCAGAACGCTCTTTACAGGATCCTCCTTATCGATATTGATGATGAAATCAGCGCCCAGTTCTCCGGCCTTTTCAAATCTCACTCCCTCTGCCGAACTCCTCCCCGTGATTCCAACCATCCTGACTCCAGCCGTTTTCGCAACGGCGAGGGAGAGGAGACCAATGGGGCCCGGGCCGGTGATGACGACCGATTCCCCGGCCCGCAGTTGGCCCCGTTCGAGAAGAGCGGAGATGCAAATCGCCGTCGGTTCCATGACGGCCGCTGTCTCGAAGGGGATATGATCCGGGAGAGCGTGAAGAAGGCGGGCAGGTCCTGCCACATATTTCGTAAAGGCGCCATTTCGACCGATGCCATAGGCCCTCTTCTGTTCGCAGGCCTGAGGAAACCCGCTTTGACAGGTGTAGCAGATGCCACAGGAGCCAGTACGTGTCTCCGTGACGATCCGGTCGCCGACCTTCCACCCCTTTACCTCCTTTCCAATGTTGACGATGACCCCGGAAAACTCGTGGCCCAGAATCACAGGCGGCCAGTAGGGATGACGGTCATTGTAGATATGAAGATCGCTCCCGCAGACCGAAATCGCCTTCACCTCGATGAGGACTTCATCGTCTTTGGGCGTGGGCTCAGGGACCTCCCGAATTTCAACCAGGCCTTTCCCTCTTCCATATTTGACGACTGCTTTCATGTGGACCCCCTATTCGTAATCCCCCCTTGCCCCCCTTTGCAAAAGGGGGGTTGGGGGGATTTTCCAATTCACTATTTGATTTACCCTCGGGCATCCTTGATGGCCTTGAGGAAGGCACGGGTATTGTCTGTGATGATGTTGAATTTCTTCTCCTTAATTGCCTTCTTATCGACCAATTCCCCCCCGGCTCCGAGAGCAGTGGCTCCGGCCTTGATGAAGACTCCCGCATTCTGCAGATTGACCCCGCCCGTGGGCACATAGAGTATTTGTGGCATGGGCCCTCTCAACGCCTTGATATAGTCCGGACCACCAAGCTGTGCCGCAGGAAAGACCTTGACCATATCCGCACCCGCTTCCCAGGCTGTCAGGATCTCGGTTGGAGTCATTGCGCCCGGGACGACGACCGCGCTGTAACGATGGGCAAGCTCAATGAGGGCGAGATTGAGCGTGGGGGCCACAATAAACTGCGCCCCGGCCAGTAAGGCCGCCCTTCCGGTCTCGGGATCAAGAATCGTCCCCGCCCCCAGGATGATGTCATCCCTATACTTCTTGGTCAGGTCCTTGATCACATCGATGGCGCCCGGGACGCTCATCGTGATTTCAATCACGCTGCACCCACCTTCTTTAATCGCTTCAGCCACATCCATCGCCTCAGCCGCCGAGGTCACCCGGATCACCGGGACGAGTCCTTCAGATACCATTCGGTTAAAAACGTCTCTTTTTTCCATGTCTCTTCCTCCTCATGATCGCATAGCGCCAATCACCCTTTGGTTTTCCCTATAGAGACTGTGTCAGAATCTTTCTTTGTCATTGCGAGCGACCGAAGGAGCGCGGCAATCTCTCTGTTTTCGACTAATGGCGATTGCTTCGGTCGTTCCCTGCCTGCCGGCAGGCAGGCATCCCTCGCAATGACATTCCGACAGGCCCTCCTGAGGAGAGGCCGGGATGAAAGGTGTTCTGCAGTGATAATTCACCTTGAAATTCTGAGACCTCCGCCTTTAAGCTGGGTCTCCACCTCTTCCAGGGTATTCCAGTTAAAATCGCCTGGGACGGTATGCTTCAGGGCAGCAAAGGCATTCCCGTACTGGACCCCCTTCTGGACGTCCCGCTCATTAATCCAGCCATAGAGAAACCCGGAGGTGAAGGAATCTCCGGCACCCACGCGGTCCACGATCTCAACCTCGTACTTTCTGTCTTTGAACAGTTTTCCATCATAGAACGCAATCGCCGTCCAGTTGTTCCTCCAGACGGAGAGGTCTTCCCTCAACGTGATGGCAACCACCTTGAAATTGAAGGTCCTGGCCAACTTCTCCGCCACGGCCTCGTAATCCTTCTCCTTGATCCCGAAGACGACATTCGTGTCCTCCTCCGTCGTGATCAGGATATCGACATTGGCCATCAGGGGTTCCTGGATCTTCTTGGCATCGGCGGGTGTCCAGAGTTTCTTCCGGTAGTTGAGGTCATAAGAGACCGTGCACCCTGCCTTTTTCGCGGCTTTCATGGCTTCCACCGTTGTCTCCGTGGCAGAGGCGCTCAGGGCAGGAGTAATGCCGCTCATGTGGAAGTGCTTCGATCCGGCAAAGACCTTGGCCCAATCGATCTCCCCCGGCTGAACCATGCTGATGGCCGAGTTTCCGCGGTCGTAGAGAACACTCGATGCACGGGGGGATGCGCCGAATTCGACAAAGTAGAGCCCTGCCCTGCCCTTGTCTGACCAGACGATGTGCGAACAATCGACTCCAAACTCCTGTGCCCGATCACGGATCATCTGCCCAAGACTGTTCTTGGGAAGCTTTGATACCCATGCGCTCTTTAACCCAAAACGGGTGACACCCACGGCCACATTCAGCTCTGCTCCGCCCACATTGACATTCAGGCTTCGAGCCTGCTCTAATCTCTCAAAATGGGGGGGAGAGAGTCTCACCATTGCCTCTCCAAAAGTCACGACATCGTACATAGAATTTTTCCTCCTTTTACTTTAGATAGTTACACATTAAAATTTGAGGAGTAATCTTTAACGCTGAAACCAATTGGTGTCATGCTGTGCTGAACTTGATTCAGTATTGGTTCAGCATCTCGTTTTGTTCATTAGGTGAGATCCTGAAACAAGTTCAGGATGACAAGTATTAAGAAATTTCAGATTTTGGTTAGGTTTTGGTAACATTTTCAAGATCAAGATTTCAATTTACATATTTTCAATCGACAGGAATGAATTCCCAGACTACCGGCCTCTCGTCCTCGCAGGAAGACGCCTATCCTATGGGTCTCTTTGTTCTCCGAACTCTGAACTCCGAACTCCTAACTTTTTCTCGCCTGCTTCAGCACCTCCTTATAATAGTCATCATAGACCGTGCACCCCACTGTCTTTTGCGACCTCAAGAGAGTGCTGCATCCGCCGCAGGCGACGCAGAAATTAACCTGATCGATTTCGCCGGACAAGATCTTCTTGGCAAAGAGGGGATCGGCAAGAGATTGTCTTCCAATACCGACCAGATCGACATTGCCGTCCATCAGGTTCTTCTCGGCCCAGTAGATGAAGCTCTTTCTTCGAAGGGTCGGGCTCTTTAAGATCATTCTTCCCATCTCTCAGATAACTGTACCCCGATCCGATGACGGGGACCTGGACAATGGCCTTCACCATTTCCGCCCATCCAAAATGCCTGTAAATACCTTCCGGATAGTTCTTGGTTGGCCTTACGATCTCAGGCGTGATGGCCGGAATTCCCGCGGAGACATTGACATAATCCATTCCGGCCTCTCCCATCATCCTGGCAAACGTCAACGGTTCGTAGAGATCCTCTGCGACCTCTCGGGGCCCGGATGTGCCGAAGCCTCCCGGGATCCCCTCGTAAACCGAATACCTCGCCCCAACGACAAAAGAATCTCTTCCAACCGTCTTCCGGATCTTTTCCGTTGTCTCCTTAAAAAACCGCGTCCTGTTCTCGAAGCTTCCACCGAAACGTCCTTCCCGGATGTTGGCAGGCCTCAGCATCTCTCCACCGAAATATCCGTGGCAATGTTTGAAATCGATCCCATCGGCTCCAACCTGTTTGGCGATGACCGCTGCCTTCACAAACATCTCCCCGATCGCTTCAATCTCTTCATCCGTCAGGAGATGGATCTTCGGATCCCCTGTGGGGGAGATGGAGACGACCCTGGAGAAATCGGCGCCACTGATTCTTCCGGAATGATTGATCTGGAAAAGGATGAGGGATTGGCTGTTGATCTCTCTCATTTCCCTGACCAGCCTCTCAAGATCCGGAGCCGTCTCTTCTGAGATCTTGAGCTGGTTCTTTCTCGACCGGGTCTCATAAGTGATCGTCAGGGATTCAACGACGATGATGCCGGCCTCCCCTTCTGCCAGTTTTCGATAGCGTTTGAAGGTCAGGTCCGTGGGATGTCCGGCAGCATCCGCATCATTACATTCCATGGGCTGGTTCACCATTCGATTGGGCGCCAATCTATTTCCAATCTTGATCGGTTGAGGAAGCATCTCTAACTTCATATTATTTTTGCTCCAACTGCGTAGATTTTTATGGAGTGATTTCAAGTCAACTTCAATTTTACCGGTATCCTCTTTTCCAGGATCATCTTTCCCATCCGGTTCCGGATGACAATATATTTTCTCCATTTTGGGTCCTGGGAAGGAAGAGGCTGAGGGTCGTCAAAATGGCCGAAGAAGAGATGAGGGCCCCTTGACTCCTTTCTCGTGAGACAGGCTCTCAGGACCATCTCAGCCACATGAATGAGATTCCCGGTCTCCAGGGCAAAGACAATCCCCTTTTCGTCAAAAGCGATCTTCTCCTTTTTCAAACCCTCCAATGCTTTAATTCCCGCCTTCAGGCCCCCTTCTGTTCTGACCACACTCGCATGCTGTGAAGTGATCGACTGAATCTTCCCTCTGACCTCAGAGGCTTTTCTGCCGACCTTCATGCTCTTCAGCTTTGCCAGGTATCGTTTGACCTGGCTGGGGCTGACGTCTGGTCTTCCGCTCCATTGACCTTGCTTCCAGGGCTGCCTCATGCCCCGAGATCTTCCCAAAAACTTGACCATCGAGCAAGGCATTTCCACCGGGACGGTTCGCCCCGTGCTGCCCTCCTGCACATTCTCCGGCGGCATAGAGACCCTTCAGGGTTGCGTTCCCCCGCTCTCCGAATTTTGATGCCGCCCTGAAAATGCTGGATCGACGGCGCAATCTCAATCGGATCTCCTGCTTCAAGGTCAATCCCGTATTCCTTCAGCCATGCGATGGAGGCCGGATTGATCTCTCTCAATCGATTCAGGGGAGACTCTTCTCTTTTTTCAGCCCCCAACTCTCGCTTCATCTCAGAGCGGTATCTCTCCCTCCATCTGGGTTCAAGGTCTCCAAAGCTGAACCCCCCGGGATTGCGGCTGTAATCCAAGAATACGCGATGGCCGTGAACCATCTCTTTTGAGACAGCGACATCGATGAGGCAGGTCTTCTTCTCGCTCGAAACAGGCCAGCTTGCCCCTTTCTCAAAGACGAAATTGTAGATTTCTGCTAAAGGAGTATCCGGAGAAAAATAATCGGCCAGAAATTCCCGGCCTTCCTCATTGACAAACCTGGGTATCGACCTCATCATGCTTCCGGAGCAGGCAAGCTTGGTCTTGACCGAGGACAGACCGATCTGGATAAATTCCATGTTGACCAACTCAGCCCCTGCCCGGTAGGCCAGGGCATAACCGTCTCCCGTCATCCCGGCTGGAAACACATGGACCTTAAAAGCCTCCCCTGCACCCCCCGTGGCCATCACCAGGGTCTTGCAGGAAAAGATCTTAACCCCCTTGTCTGGATCTCCTGCTCTCTCGTCGATTCCAAAGGCCCCGATGACACGGCCACGAAACGTGATGATCTCTGAAACCATGCAGTGATCAACGACACGGATCTCCATGGAAGAGAGTTTTCTGAGCAGAGCCTCTTCGATATGATTGGCCGTTCTCGGTCCTGTGTAGCAGGCCCTGGCATACTCCGATCCATCGGTGACGAACTGGTCTGCGCAGCCATCTTTCAGCTTTGCAAAGGGAACACCCAGGTGATCGAGGTATTCAAAGGCCTCCCGGGAACCCCTGGCAAGAAGAGCAGCTAAATTGCTGTCTGAGACATAGCCTCCAATCCGGTAAATATCCTCGGCATGATATTTCCAGTTACCGGGCCCAGCCGGCTCGGTGTAAGGAAGGGTCGCGTGAAAGGCCATCCGATCGGAACAGGCAATCGCCGTCACGCCGCACTTGCCCAGGCCGCCCTTCACAACGAGAACAACCTTTCCTCTCTTGAGGGTCTCTTTTGCTTCAATGGCTGCCCGCAGGCCTGCGCCTCCACTTCCAACGACCAGAACATCACATTGTATCTGTTCCATTGCTCTTTCCAAATTCTCACCCGTGGGGAAGAAGCACCGCCTTCACTGCCTCCCTTGTCTTCATCGCCCTGATGGCATCATTCGCCTGGGCCAGGGGGAACCGATGTGTGATCAACTTCTTAAAGTCTTCCTTTCGGCTCAGAATCAATTGAAGAGCCATATGGGTATGCCGGACCTCACTGACCCATACGCCCTGGATCCGGAGATTTTTTCGCCCGATGTCGTGAAAGGGATCGATCTTCCATCTTCCCACGGGGCTCTGCAAATCCGGCGGAGATGCACGCTCCGCCCGTCCGGGTCTAAGGAAATGCACTCGGTCATGGCGTCCAACTCCCCGGCCATCTCAAATGCCACGTCAACGCCCAGGCCATGCGTTATATCCATGACAGCTTCTTTCCTTTCTTTTTTCGATAACTTATTCCGGTTCATCGCGAGCGTGGCTCCAAAAGACTGGCTCATCCTGAGCCTTTCTTCCGTTCCACCAATCGCAACGATCTGAGAGGCTCCAAAAGATTGTGCAAAGGCGACAGCAAATATTCCGAGGGGACCCACGCCCTGAACCAAGACTGAATCTCCTGACTCCATCCTGGAAAGATCGAAGGCATGGGCTGTCGTCGCCCCGGAACAGGAGGCAGGAACGAGGGTCTGAAGGTCAGTATCCGGCTCCATCTTAAAAAAATCGACCCTCTGATCCATGGGGAGGTATTCGGCATAATTTCCTGTGAGATAGGGAGGTTCTGCGCACGTTGTATGAATGCCATAGACCCAGCGGTTCGTACAGAGGGAAGGTTCCATCTTCACTTTGCAGAAGTAACAATGGCCGCAGGTCACCCCTCTGCTCCAGAGAACCTTGTCTCCTGACTTCAGGGGGTTCCCATAGACATCTTTCTTTCTCTCCCTTCAGTTCCACGATCTCTCCCACACCTTCGTGGCCAAGAATCATCGGGAGGCGGATGCGCGGGTCTCTTCCTTCCCACTGATGAACATCCGAACCGCAGACCCCTGCTGCCTCGATTTTTACAAGGGCTTCACCTTCTTTAAGCCTCGGGATCGAAAAAGTCTTCATGACCAGGGGCTCATTGAATCTCTCAAGGACCATTGCCTTTGCTTCCATAAGGTCTTCCCTAAACCGTAATTGGTGCTGCCGTGATGTGGTGACTCGTTCCCGGGTCTAATTTTGCCTTTTGCCTGTTGCCTATCGGCTATTGTTCCTTGTTCCTTGGCCTATTGCCTATTCCATTCCGCATTCCGCATTCCGCATTCAGTCCAGGTATTCATCTTCCGGAGTAAAAGCCGGGACCCCTGTGACGATCGTCCTGAAATCGCCGTATCCCCGATGACGGACTCCAGGAGGGATAAGGATCGCCATCCCCGGCTCAAGGTCGACGATCTCATCATCCAGCTCCAACTTGCCGTTTCCTTCAAGAACATAATAGGTCTCGGTGGACCGCCTGTGATAATGCCTTTTTCCATCCAGGATGTGGACCACATGGAAACTGAAATCAGGAGAATCCTCAACGGTGATGAGACGCCTGCTTTCACCGCAACTGCTGTGAATCACCTGCGGAGCCTCTTTCAATTTTCGAACGAGATACTTTCCCATCTTTCACTTCCTTTCATCAGAGTTTAAAAACTCCTGGGAAGAAACAAGACCAGCCAGGGCCAGAAGGCCATGACGATCAAATCAATGACCAGGATCAGGGTGTATGGAATCAGCGGCTTGATCGTATCGGTGAGCTTGATCTTTGCCAGACTGCAGATGATGACCAGGCAAAGGCCGATCGGCGGGGCCACGATCGATATTCCCACGATAGCGATCACCAGGACCCCAAAGTGCAAAGGATGAATGCCCAGGGTCTGCGCAATCGGGAAGAGGATGGGGAAGAAGATCAGGATCGCCGGCAGGCCGTCGAGGATCATCCCGAAAACGAAAAAAACGGCAATCGTCAGGAGGAGAAAGACAACCTTTCCCTTCTGAAACCGATCCGATGAAACCTCCAAGCATCTGTGGAACCTGATAGGTGGCCAGAATCCATGAAAAGCTGGTGGCGGCTCCAACCAGAAGGCAGACCACGCCTGTCATGAGAGCCGTATCCACAAGAATCCGGACCATATCCCTTCCTTTTATCTCCTTATAGACAAAGACCGAAACGATGAAGGCATAGACCGTGGCCACAGAGGCCGCTTCCGTGGCCGTGAAAATTCCGCTGAAGATTCCGCCGAAGATGATCACCGGCATCATCAGGGGGATCACGCTGTCTTTGAATGAGACAAGGATTTCCCTGAAGGTCGCCCTCTTCCCCTCCGCTCCCGGAAGAACTCCCCTGGCGGATTGATAGTAGATGATAATCATCAGGGTCAACGCCATCAGAAAACCGGGGAGAAAACCACCCATGAAGAGTCCGGCGATGGAGATGTTGGACATGGCCCCGAGGACCACCATGTTCAGACAGGGCGGGATCATCATTCCCATCCCCGTCGCAGCCGCCACAATGGCAGAGGCCCTGGGAGGGGCGTACCCGGCCTGGATCATGGAAGGAAGGAGAAGCGATCCAATGGCCGAGGCATCTGCGATGGAGGACCCTGAAATCCCTGAAAAGAAAATCTCAGAGACGACCACGACAAATCCCAGTCCCCCCTTGATATGACCTACGAGGTTCTTGGCAAAGCGGACGAGCCGCTGGGAGATCCCTCCCTGCTCCATGAGCCCTCCTGCAAGAATAAAAAGAGGAATGGCCAGGAACGGGAACGTGTCTATCCCGGAGTAGAGTTTCAACGTAACGGTCGAAACAGGAATGGTTCCCTGATAGAAAAGGGTCAGGATACACGCAAGGGCCATCGAGAAGGCTACCGGCACATTGATCGCAAGCAGAACAATGAAACCACCGAGGAGGAGGACCAGAGCGGTCACGAGCTTGTGTCCTCCTTCCTGTCTGCCTTTCCAGCGAAGCACCTCATGCCAGACGAGGTAGAGGATCATGAGGCATCCACTCACCGGAATGGCAAGGTAGGCCCATGTATAGGTCAAATTCATTGAAGAATAGATCCGGTTTTTATTGAACCCGATGAGCTTGATGCCTTCCGTGATCATGTTCAGGGCAACAATCCCCATCAGGACCGGGATGGCAAGCTCAAGCTTATGATGGATCTTTTCAGGCAATTTCTTAACCACCAGCTCGATGCCGAAATGGCGCATCCGCTTGACCCCGATCGCTGCTCCCAAGAAAGCGACCCACTGGAAAAGGAGCATGGCCAGGTCTTCTGACCAGGCCAGGGGGGCCTTGAGCACAAAGCGATTAAAGACCTGGAGAAAAACGATGACGGCTAAAGCGACGACCATCACCGCGGCAATCCATTCAACGATGTTTGAAAAAAACCTCTTCATTAAAGACGCCTCCCGCTCCCGGTCAATGGGAGCGTTACACCTTCTTTTTAAATAATCCTTGACGTTGCAAACAAATCGCCGAAACAGACTCGGCGGGGACGCTGAGAAAGGCGTGTAAAGAAGGGGAAGCGATGGGATCGTTTCCCGTCGCTCCCCCCTTCTTACACCCGACAAGTTGACAGACTGTCGTTTTTTCTCTTCTCTCTTATTTCTTCTTTGCCGCTCTGACCTGGTCTAAGAGGTCTTTGCCAAAGGCATACTTTTTGACAAACGTATCATAGACGGGTTGGATCCGTTTCTCGAAGGCAGGTTTGTCCACATCGGTAATGACCTGGACTCCTTTCTCTTTTGCCCAACCCAGGGCATTATTCTCAAGGGCGACATATTCTTTGAGAAAGTATTTCTCTGCTTCGCGAGCCGCTTCAGCCACCTGGCCCTGGATATCTTTGGGCAGACTATCCCACCACTTCTTGCTCGCCATGAGCGGAGTGGGAAGCCAGAACTGCTGCGTCATGGAGTAAACCTTGCAGACCTCCCAGTGCTTCGAGGTCCAGAAAAGGGCGGGAGAGTTTTCGGCTCCATCCAGGACCTTCTGTTGAAGGGCCAAATAGACCTCGCCCCACGCCGTCGGCGTCGCAATTCCTCCCATTTCATTGATGGACTGGATATGGATGGCGCTCGGTTGGACCCGAATCTTGAGCCCCTTTAAGTCCTCGGGTTTCCGGACAGGCTTGTTGCCGGTGTAGATACTCCGGCCCCCATCATCGGCCCACATGATTCCAACCAGATTCTGCTTCGGGTAGATTTCATTAAAGAACTTCCTTCCCACGGAACTATTGAAGACGCGCCACATTTCTTCCCGTTCATTGAAGAGATAGGGGAGATCAAAGACATAGACCTCGGGAATCCATTCTCCGGTGAAGGAGACCGGCAACTTGGCCATCTCAACGTTTCCCATCTGCATTCCGAGATAGAGGTCCTTGGTCTGGCCGAGCTGTCCGCTGTGATAGACCTGGATCTCCAGTCTCCCTTTCGTCTTTTCCTTCACCTTTTCGGCGAAGTACATCCATGTCATCGTGTGGGGATGATCGGGAGACAAGATATCGGCCAATTTTGCCACCATCTTCTTTTCCTGTGCCTGCGCCCCTGAGAGAAGGGTTAAAAAAAATACAACCATCAAAACCAAAACCACTGCCCACCTTTTCATTCTGACACCTCCGAACGTATTTTTTTATGGCTTCGAAAACGCTATCTAAATAAATCGCTTTGTTTCGTCACCTCTCTTTCCTGGTGAAATCGAAATTGTTTTAGAACAAAAATAATTTTTAACATAAAAATCGGTGTTTTTCCTGTTCATCCTCCCTTGATGATGACTTTAATGGCCCCCCCTCTCGGATTCGTCAAAATCTCAAAGGCTTGCTGCAAAGAAGAAAGGGGAAGAACGTGGGTCATGATGTTCTTAAGACCTAACCTTCCCTCCCTCAAGCATCTTGAGTGCCGTTTGAAAATCCCAGCAGTATCCCTGAGAGCCCATCAGGGAGATCTCCCGCTGGACAAAAATATTGGCTGGAATCTTCACCTCCGGATTCTCAAAGATGCCGACTAAAATGGAGGCCCCTCCCTTCTTCAGAACCTTGAGCGACTGGATGAGCGTCCCTTCTATTCCCACGGCTTCGAACGATCGATCCACACCCAGTTGAGAGGTCTTCCCGAAGATCTTTTCAACTGCGTCTCCTCTCGCGTTATCGAACGCTTCGAGGGCCCCGAGTTCCTCTGCCTTTTTCAACCTGTGGCCCTGGACATCGACAACAAAGATTTCTCCTGCCCCTGACAGCCTTGAAAGGATCAAAACCAGTAGACCGATAGCCCCGGCTCCGAAAATAGCAACAGAGTGGCCAAGTTGGAGGCTGCCTTTTTTGACGGCATGAATGGCCACGGAGAGGGGCTCGATCAGAGCCCCCTCCTCGAATGAAACATTCCGGGGCAGAAGATGAACCCAATTCTCCCGGGCAACAAAATAGGGGGTGAAAGCTCCCTGCCCCGCCCTGTACTGAAAACTGATATTGAGACAGAGGTGGTACTCACCTCTCCGGCAGAAAGTGCACTCGCCGCAGATGATCACAGGCTCGACAACCACCCGGTCCCCTTCTTTAACCCTGGAGACCTCTTTTCCTATTCTCAAAACTTCTCCCGCCAGTTCGTGGCCAATGGCCACCGGAAGGGGAGCCGCCGGATGTTTCCCTCTGAAGATATGAAGATCGCTCCCGCAGATGGACGTGGCCCTGACTCCAATCAGTACATCCTTCGAAGAAAGTTTCGGTAATTTCCTCTCCCGGAACTCCACCTTCCCGGGAGCCGTCACAAATGCCATCGGATAGGTTTTATCCATTGCTTATCTCTCCCAATGTACAAACGGGGGGCATAGGGCACGGAATCGCAAAGCCTCCACCGGGTACACTCCGAATGCGCTTTAGCCCTATGCGCTATGCTATTTTTCTGTGCGATCACCTCGTAAACCTGAACGGCGCTCTCCTTGTAAAGGGCCTTGATCCTGGGTGAAAGGGCCTTGTGATCGGCTGGAATCTCTCCAGGCCGCTGCGGTTTCAAGGGACTGGAACCGGATCGCCATCTGGTAAACTGCTTCCTTCTCATGCTCTTTCAGAAGCGTCGACCGAAACAAAACCGGGTTGCCTCGACATGGCAACACTGTATTCTGCTTTGAACAGGTCCTCGAAATCCTTTCCTTTTCCGGGGATGACGTTAAAGGTCACATGTCTCTCGATCATTACAACATCCTCCTTTCATCGATTCAGTTCGATTCGGTCCATCCCTTTAACCTGATTTCCTTGGAACTGCCGATTACCGGCGCAGTCCTATCCCTCTCCATACTCCCCTTCCCGCCTTGCAACAGGCAGGCGAGGAGAGGGGGAATAAATGATAGCCCCATACGCTAACGTAATCGGATTACTGTACCAAGACTTCTGCCCAGGTCGTGACCGACCATTGGGTTTTGAACAGCTCATCGACGGCGTCCTTGGCCTTCTCCCGGAAGGAACCGGCGTCCGGGATGACCACCTGCATGCCTTTTCGCTGGAGATCTACAAGGATGGCTGCCTCGCCTGTCTTGATCTTGTTGTTTGCCCACTCCTCCGCCTCCTTACCGGCCTTGATGATGAGATCCTGGTCCGCCTTGGACAGCTTGTCGAAGAAAGGCTTGTTGATCAGGATTCCTGCGGTCTGGACAAGGTGATTGGTGATGATCAAATGGCTTTGGACCTCGTTAAGCTTGAAGGATTGGATCTGTGGCAGATCGCCCTCCGAGGATTCGGCTTTGCCCGTCTTGAGCGAGCTATAGAGCTCGGGCAAAGGCACTCCAACGGGGTCGGTACCGATCGCCTTCCAGACGGCCATCCAACTGGGAATGGGCGGCAGCCGGAGTTTCATGTTATACGCATCCGCCGGCGTGTAGAGCGGTTTCTTCGCCGTCGTCTGCCGCAGCCCCCGATAGATGGTCGCCAGGTACTTCAGGTCGTTCTTCTCCAATTGGGCCCGCGCCGCCTGGCCGAGCTTTCCGTTCCAGGCGCGCATGTAGTGATCGAAGTCCTTCATGACATAGGGACCCGTGAAGAAGTAGTATGGGGGGGCGTAGAGCTCTAGGAAATTCGTCCCATTAGACTGCATTTCGAGCTCGCCGGCCCTGTTTAGCTTATTAATCTCAATTTCCGCTTTGGTGCCGGCGTCAATCTTTACCTCGATCCGGCCTCCACTTCCCTTTTCAACCAGTTCCTTGAACTTCTCGGCCGCATCAACCACAATACTACCCGATTTAAACGGACTTCCAATACGGATGGTCGTTTTCTTCCCGGCTGGAGCCGTTTGTTTAACTGTGGGAGCTGTCTCCGCACAGGCAAAGAGGAAACATAAAAGAGCAAGAATTGATAACAAGAATCCTAACCTTGCAGTTCTCATTATCTTACCCTCCTTTCTTTTTTTGTCATTTTTTGATTTCCTTGACCAAGTTGCCATACAATGCGTCATCGGCCGCCATCAGTCTTCCAAAGGCCTCCGGACCATGATATTGAAGATTCACAGCCATATCCTTTGCATTCTTCCTGAGCACGGGATCATCCATTCCTTGCTTGAAGGCATCATTGAGCCGCTTGATGATCTCGGGAGGTGTGCCTTTGGGTGCAGCCAGGCCCCGCCACATGCCCATGGCGAAATCGATCCCCTGTTCCTTGACCGTGGGTACGTCAGGGAAAAGTTCGAGCCGTTTTCCTGCAAAAAGGGCTATGATTTTCAACTTTCCTGCCTGGACCTGGCTGATCCCTTCGGGAGGGGAGACCGAAACGGCATTGACATGTCCACCCAGGAGGGCTGTGACAGAGGGGCCCGCCTCCCGAAAAAGGAATATGATTGAATTTCACGCCTGCTGCCCTTTCAAAAGCGAGGGCGACGAGATGGACCCCCCCGCCTGCCCCTGAGTTTCCGACCGTGATCATGTTTGGATTTTTCTTGGCATAGTCTAAAAACTCCTTGAGGCTCTTCCACGGGGCATCCGATCTGATCAGAAACATGGATGGATCATCCACGACGTTAAGGATCGGATCAAAACTCTTGTAGGTGAAGGCGGTGGACACCTGATGGGGAAGGATCGTGAGGGGAGTCACTGCCGTCACAAGGGTGTATCCGTCGGGTTTGGCCTGCATGGCCTCCGTAAACCCTACGGCCCCAGCCCCGCCCGGCCGGTTAACAATCACCACTGCCTTTCCAAGGTATTTGCCAGTGGTGGCAGCCAGCGCCCGAAAGATAAGGTCTGTTGCTCCACCCGGGGCCCAGGGAATGATAATTTGAACCTCTTTGGTTGGAAATTCGGCCGCATGAAGCGGCATCACCGCAATGATCGATAGAAGAAATAAAATGGTTAGAATTCGTTTTGCCATAAGAGCCTCCTTTTCGCTTTGAGCTCAATGCTCAAGCTTATTCGTTTTTCCCTTCCCGTTTTCCACTCGGAACTCTTGACCCCGAACTCTAAACTCTTCTCTCACCTCCCCTCTTCAAATTTTTAAACAGAAGACGGATGATCGGAACGATCAGGAAGAGGCCTGTTGCAAGGAGAAAGGTGACGGAGACAGGCCGGTCGATAAAGATCCCGAAGTTGCCATGGGAGATCATCAGGGATTGACGGAAAGCCACCTCCAGTTTGGGCCCCAGGACGAGGGCCAGAAGCAGGGGAGCCCCCTCATAGGCCCATTTTCTCATGATGAACCCCAGGCCTCCAAAAAGGAGCATCATCCATATGTCAAAAACCGAATTGTTCACGGTGTACATCCCCGTGATGCAGAATAGGACGACCAGAGGCAAAAGGACCCTCTTGGGAATCCTGAGAATATTGGCAAAGAGCGGAACAAAGGGCAGGTTGAGGAGAAGGAGAACAAAATTGCCAATATACATGCTGGCAATAACTCCCCAGAAGAGCTCCGGATGCTGGCTAATCATCATGGGACCCGGATTGATTCCATGGATCAGCAGGGCCCCTAGAAGAATGGCCGTAGGAGGAGCAAAGGGGATGCCCAGGACGAAGAGGGGGATGAATGCTGCCTGACAGGCGGCGTTGTTGGCGGATTCAGGACCCGCCACTCCCTGGATGGCTCCCTTCCCAAATTCCTCGGGATGCTTGGAGATCTTCTTCTCGATCATATAGGAAGCATAGGTGGCAATGACGGGAGCCGGACCGGGAACCAGGCCAATGCCAAATCCCGATAAGGTGCCTCTCAAAATGGCGCCCATGGATTCCTTTAAATCCCGGAGAGAGGGATAAAGTTCCCGAAAGCGTGGAACAATGACTTTTTCGTCCAGCAACTCCTGCGGCTTCTCAACATTGGTCAGAACCTCTCCAATGCCAAAGAGCCCGATGGCCACAGCCACAAATTCAATGCCACTCAGGAGGGGAACCGAACCAAAGGTAAAACGGGGGTCCCCCGAGACAGGATCGATACCCATCGTCCCGATGATGAGGCCTACCACAGACACCATCAGGGACTTGAGGAGGGAGGTTCCTGTCACATTGCTCAGGACAATGAAGCCAAAGACCATGAGTGAAAAGTATTCCGGGGGACCAAAGGCCAGAGCGGCCTCTGCCAGAGGCGGAGCCAGAAAGACCAGTCCAAAGATCCCCAGGGTTCCCGCAAGGAAGGACCCGATCGCACAGATGGCAAGGGCTTGACCCGCCCTGCCTTTCTGGGCCATCTGGTAGCCGTCAATACAGGTGATGACGGAGGCTGTCTCACCGGGAACGTTGAGAAGGATGGACGTCGTTGATCCTCCGTACATGGCTCCATAATAGATCCCGGCGAGCATGATAATGGCCGAGGTGGCGTTGAGGCCGAACGTGGCGGGGATGAGAAGGGCGATGCCGGCGATGGGTCCGAGTCCAGGGAGCACGCCAATGATGGTCCCCACAATCGCGCCGGTCAGGCAATAGAAGAGGTTGTGCAGGGTTGTTGCAACCCCGAAACCATGGATTAAATGTTGGAATGATTCAAACATCTAACTCAACCTCAAACAATTCAGCAAAGAACGATGAACAATCATTTCGAGCCTCAGTCCTCCAACCTTTAACCTATGTCTTCTTTCTCCTACAGCCCAAGCCATCCCTTTGGCAAGGGGATCTGAAGGCACTGGACAAAAAGGACATAGGAGCCCACCGCGGTCACCAAGGAGATGAGGATGTTGAGGATCCATCGCTTCACCCCCAGGATTCTCAAGAGCGCCGACATGAGAAGAAAAGCAACCAGGGGATACCCGAGGGTGTTGAAAAAGAGGGTTGCCAGGACCATCGCCCCGAAAAAGAGATTTAACTGTTGGGTGGCCCCGGGGAGACCGGTTGCCCGTCCTTTCCTTTCAGCCGTCTTCTTCCCTTTCAAAAAAAGTTTGAGAAGAAACCCGCCCGATAACAGCATCAGGAGGATTCCGAGACAGAAAGGAAACATTCCTACCCCTGCCATCCGAAAGGTTCCGAGGGGCATGCTCAGGGATAAGACCGCCGTGATTCCTCCGAAAAAGAAGAGGAGGATCGCACTGATAACGTCGTCTCTATTCACTGTCTTTCTCCGAACGTTTAATCCATCAGGGCTCCGCCATTGACATCCAGGATCTCTCCCGTGATAAAGGAGGCGCTGGCTGAAGCCAGGAACAGAACAGCCTCTGCCACGTCCTCTGGTTTCCCGAGACGGCCCAGGGGAATGGATGCAATGATCTCTTTTCGTCGCTCTTCAGACCACTGGGCGCTCATCTCGGTTTCAATGGCATGGGGTGAAACGGCATTGACATTGATCCCATAAGGAGCTAACTGCCTGGCCAGGGTTTTGGTTAAAGCATCCACCGCGGCCTTTGAGGAACCATATCCGGGTGCAGAAGTAATATCTCCCACCTTACCGGCAATGGAGGAGACATTCACGATTTTCCCATAGCGTTGCTGCTTCATGATCTCAACCACCGCTTTGCAGCAATTGAACGTCCCCTTGAGATTGACCTCGATCACCCGGTCCCAATCTTCTTCGGTCACGGTCTCGATGGTCCCTCTCCGGATGATCCCCGCGTTGTTCACCAGGATATCGATCCGGCCGAATCGCTCACGCACTCCATCAATCATTCCTCTCACTTCGGAGCTTTTGGTAATGTCACAGGAGAGGACAATCGCCTGTTCCCCCTGGTTTTCGACCTCCTCTTTCAGCATCCTCAACCGTTCCTCTTCAACATCGACCCAGGCCACCGTTGCTCCTTCCCCGATGAAGCTTAAAGCAATAGCCTTCCCGATTCCCCTTGCCGCTCCTGTGACAATGGCCACCCGATCCTTGAATCTCATTTTTCCTCCCGAACGCCCAAGCCATAGGCGACGCACTCTGCATTTCTACCTGGAGTATCATTTTCCAAACATCAAGTAAAAATGATTGTCTTAATCAATCTATTC
>CAWHGS010000039.1:0-67717 GCA_963828805.1 uncultured delta proteobacterium | reverse complement strand
TGTATTGGGACAACCTGGCAATGGTTGTTTGGTGAGAGGGAAGGGTCAAGAGCACCCAAGCCCTCCTGGGTAAGGTTAGTCAGCCGCCCAGTAGTTTAATGACTGAAGGCGCAAGCCGGAAAGGAAAGATAAACGAGAGCAGCGAGGTGGAGGGTGTAGCCCTGAATCCGACACATAGCCCCGAGAACAACCTCAGTTTGGGAGCGTGCCGATCCTTTCCAATATGGCGCAGGTCAAGTGGTGAGTGCGATACAGATGAGCACAGAGCCGACCCCCCGGGGTCGAAGACAGCATCGAGCTGCACAACGGCAGGCAAGTAACCAGGCGAGCGACGAACAAAGAGCCCTTGGGGGAATCATCCGCAAGTACCCGAGTATCTTGTCCAATGTGAAAAGAGGACAAGAGAAGGCCGCGTCGCGAGTGATGGGGACCGGTGAGCTGCAAGGGCGTAGCGAAGAAGCGGCTAATCCCCGCTGCGTGAAGGTCCCCACGGTGGGTTGACCGTGAAAGGAGAAACACTGGCACTATGCAAGGAGTGAAGAAGCGGTGGAAACGGATCTGACACGGATAGGGGAGAAGGCGCGCAAGGAGCCGGGCTTGGTATTTACGAGCCTGTATCACCACATCTGTGATGTGGACAATTTGCGAGCCTGCTACGACACGCTGGAAGCTGGGGGATTTCGACCGCGGCTACAAGGCGATCAACATAAGCGGGAAGGACGAGCGGTTGTACAGCCTCACGTGCTCCCTGTATCTCGGTTTAATTCTCATGTCCATCCCCAAGTATACCAAGGGTAAACTGGCTCTTGTACCTAAGAACAAGGAGGGGCAGCCCCTCAAGTCGAGAGTCGAGGCCCTCGATGACCCGCGCGATAGCACGCCCGACCTGCTGCCGCCGGCGGGTACGATGGATATAAGGGCAGTGTAGCCACCGGGGCGGGTAAAAACGCCGGCCCCGGGGAAGTCCTGTAACGGGGATGGAGCGAAGGGGCTGCGTTGTCTGCCTTTATTTGCAGGTCAACCAGAGATGGGAGGAGCCTGGTGAATAAAGCAAAGCCGTTTTGTATTTCAAAAAGGGAGGTTTGGGAGGCATACAAGCGGGTTAAGGCGAACAAGGGAGCGGCTGGAGTAGATGGGCAATCCATTGCCAAGTTTGAAGAGAATTTGAAGGACAATCTCTACAAGTTTAGAATCGGATGTCCTCAGGCAGCTATTTTCCCCCACCTGTCCGTAGGGTTGAAATACCGAAGGACGATGCTGGGACGCGCCCGTTAGGGATACCCACGGTGGCGGACCGCATAGCCATGACGGTAGTCAAACGATACTTGGAGCCGATTTTGGAAGAGCACTTTCATCCGGACTCCTATGGGTATCGGCCTGGGAAGTCTGCGATTGAGGCCGTAGGGGTTGCCCGCCAACGTTGCTGGCGATACGACTGGGTTTTAGACCTCGATATTAAAGGCTTCTTCGACAGTGTCGATATTAATCTGTTGATGCGGGCGGTGAGGAAGCATACGGACTGCAAATGGGTGCTTTTGTACATTGAGAGATGGTTAAAGGCGCCCGTGCAATTGGAAGATGGTAGCCTGATTCATCGAGAGAAAGGGGTTCCGCAGGGAGGAGTGTCAGTCCCTCTACTTGCGAATCTCTTTCTGCATTATGCGTTCGACAAGTGGATGCGGAGGTATTTTTCTCAGATCCCTTTCGAGCGTTATGCGGATGATGGGATTTGCCACTGTCGAAGTAAAGCCCAGGCTGAAAGTCTTCGGGCGGCGATTGAGCAGCGGTTTGCTGAATGTGGACTGGAACTTCATAAGCAGAAGACGACAATTATCTACTGCAAGGATGATAGGCGGCGAGATGACTACCCTGAGCAGAAGTTCGATTTCTTGGGCTATACGTTTGGCCCCGGGGAGCGAAGGACCCTGATGGTAAGTTCTTTGTCGGTTTCAATCCGGCCGTCAGCAATGAAGCGACGAAGTCAATGCGCGAGGTGATAAGGGAATGGCGCTTGCATCGGCAAACGGACAAATCTTTGGATGAACTGGCCCAGATGATCAATCCGGTGGTAAGAGGATGGATGAACTACTACGGCAACTTCTATAAGTCAGCCTTATATCCCACCTTTCAACACCTGAACCATATTCTGTGCAGATGGGCTACCCGGAAATACAAAAGATTGAGGGGGCATAACCGACGGGCGTTTCATTGGTTGCAGAGGGTAGTGTATAAACAACCGGAGCTTTTTGCCCATTGGGGACTCTTTCAGCTTAAGGCTGGGCAATAGGAGCCGGATGAACCGAGAGGTTCACGTCCGGTTCTCGGAGAGCGCGAGGGTGAAACTCCCTCACGCGACTCGACTATAGTCACGGATTTCTCTTCCCTACAAAGGGTTTAAATTTGATATTCATATATTCAATTCGACCTATTCCAACTATCTTATTCCTGCATGACTCAGGCATGATTCACTATGGGCATACCGCTAACGCCATCCCCCGACCCCGTTGTTTGCCCTAACGCCGATGAGTCGTTACAATCGATTTTCTGCCCACGCCGTATCCACGATGGTCAGTATACTCTCCACATAGGGTAGGGCCTCACCCACATGCCCGCAGTTACAGTTGTGGTTACACTACATAACATTAATGATATCAATCCATTATTGAAGAGCGCGGGGATAACAATCCTGCCCGCCCGCTCTTTTATGAGATAGGTTTACAACATTAAAGTCTATTTGGTTGATTCGACCTGTCTCATGAGGGTGGAAGTTCCAACCGCGAGAACCGTGCCATCCTCTGTCGTGACATGTGCCTTGGCTCTAATGATTCTTCCCTTGGTCTCTGTAATCTCTCCATAGATATTCAATCGCTCAAGCAGAGGGGCAGGCTTTTTAAACCGGATCTCCAGAGAGGCGGTGACGGCATTAAGGCCCAGTTCATAGGCCAATTTTGCCATGGCTTCATCAAGAAGGGTGCTGATGATACCGCCATGGACAATGCCGTCATAGCCCTGGTAGACAGGAGTTGCGACGAAGGTTGTCTTTAGAGTTTGCTTCTCTTTATCGATTTCAAAGTGGAGTCTCAGCCCACCCGGGTTATTCTCTCCGCATACGAAACAGTTTCCGTAGGTGACAAATTTCTTCCCGTTTTCCATGGGGACGACCTCGCAGTTGACCCGTTCGACGGCGCTAAGCCCCGCTCAGGGTCAACCCTGAGCCTTCGACCCGAGCGTTCGACTGAACTCACGCCGAAGTCTCAGGCCGACGGGCAGGCCCGGGCATTTATGCCGGGGAGTCGAAAGGTTGACTTGATTCTATGGGTATCATATAGTCTTGTTAAAGATATTTGTCAATGTCTTACCGATGTGAATCCCCCTTCTTTACAAGGGGTTTTCGTTTCAACCCATCTATAATTTGTGAGGGATAGTCAGGGTGAGAACAAGCGATGAACGTTTTCTAAAGTTAGCCACTGCTGCGGCAAAGGAGGCAGGTCGGATCCAGGTGATCCGTTACGGTCAAAGGCATGAGATTAAATATAAGGGTGAGATTGATCCCGTGACGGAAGTGGACAAGCTCTGCGAGCAAGCCATCGTCGAGATGATCTCCAGGACCTTTCCGGACCATGATATCCTCTCGGAAGAGACTTCTTTCGAGGGGAAAGGATCTCCGTGGAAATGGATCATTGACCCCATTGACGGAACAACGAATTATATTCACGAATATCCTTGCTTCTGTGTCTCCATCGGGCTTGAGGTGAAAGGAGATATGCAACTCGGAGTAGTTTATAATCCCCTTCTTGATGAATTATTCCAAGCCGAAAAAGGGAAGGGGGCGTTCTTTAATGGAAGGCGGGTTACCGTCTCCCGAAGAGACGAACTGGATGGCAGTTTTCTCTGTACCGGGTTTCCCTACGATGTCCGGGAACACACCGATTTTTACCTCAACTACTTCAAGGCCTTTATCACCCGGAGTTTTGCCCTCCGAAGGCCCGGTTCTGCGGTCCTCGATCTCTGCTACGTTGCCGCAGGCCGTTTCGATGGTTTCTGGGAGATGAAACTTCACCCCTGGGATGTGGCTGCAGCGACCCTCATGGTCACGGAAGCTGGAGGAAAGGTGACCGATTTTGCGGGAAATCCATACAGCATCTATTCGGATGAGCTCCTTGCTTCCAACGGTTTCATCCATGAAGAAATGATCAGGGTGATGAGAGAAGTGGCTAATGAAAAAGGGGGTTAGGGATTGGGGATTAGGGGGTTATGAAAAAACAGGCGAGCCTTTTTGAAATGAAAGAGAAGGAGTTGACCGGGAGAGAGGCTCCTCTGGCTGACCGGATGCGGCCCCGGACTCTGGAAGAATTTGTGGGGCAGGAGCATCTCCTAAGCCACGGGAAGGTCCTCCGGCAGGCGATCGAATCCGATCGTCTTCCTTCCATGATTCTCTGGGGTCCCCCAGGGTCCGGCAAGACGACTCTGGCCATGATCATCGCGAAAACGACGGGCGCCCGATTTATTGCTTTTAGCGCGGTCCTTTCCGGGGTGAAAGAGATCAAGGAGGTGATCAAAGAGGCGGATGAGGAGTGGAAATACGAAAAGAGAAAGATGGTCCTCTTTGTCGATGAGATCCATCGGTTCAACAAGGCCCAGCAGGATGCCTTTCTTCCCCATGTCGAGGATGGGACGATTATCCTCATCGGTGCAACGACGGAGAATCCCTCCTTTGAGGTCATCTCCCCCCTGCTTTCCAGAACGAAGGTGTTCACCCTGAATCCTTTGAACGGGGAAGAGGTGAGG
This sequence comes from uncultured delta proteobacterium, assembly GCA_963828805.1. GTDB lineage: Bacteria > Desulfobacterota > BSN033 > BSN033 > UBA1163 > CAWHGS01. The sequence continues at coordinate 62,929 of CAWHGS010000039.1, read as the reverse complement.
ATCATTCTGAAGAGGGCCCTGGAGGAGAGAGAGAGAGGCCTGGGAAAATACCAGGCGATTGTGGAACCTGAAGTCCTCGAAGGAATCTGTCGGTTGGTCAACGGGGATGCGAGAGCGGGACTCAATACCCTGGAAATGATCGTCCTGACAACGCCGCCGGATCCATCGGGAATCCGATCCATCAAAAGAGAGAATCTGGAAGAGGCTCTTCAAAAGAAGACCTTCCTCTATGACAAGGCCGGTGAAGAACATTACAACCTTATCTCTGCGTTGCACAAGAGCCTCAGGGGAAGCGATCCGGATGCCGCACTTTACTGGCTCGGTCGAATGATCGAAGCGGGGGAGGATCCCCTCTATATCGCACGGCGGATGATCCGATTTGCATCCGAGGATGTGGGCATGGCGGATCCTCAAGCCCTCCAGGTTTCGATCTCAGCGATGGAGGCTTTTCGTTTTGTGGGCCTTCCGGAGGGAGCATTGGCCTTGGCGCAAGCAGCCGTCTATCTGGCAACGGCGCCCAAATCGAATGCCCTTTATGTGGCCTATCAAGGAGTGGAAAAAGACGTGCGGGAACTCGGGACCATGCCCGTTCCGCTTCACATCAGAAACGCCCCGACCTCCTTAATGAAGGAACTGGGTTACGGAAAGGATTACAAGTATCCCCACGACTATGCGGACCACTTCATTGAGGAGGAGTATCTCCCTGAAAACCTGAAAGGAAGAATTTACTATCGCCCCACCGAGCAGGGAGTGGAGCGGGAGATCAAGAAGAGACTGGACTTCTGGAGAAAGAGGAAACAGGAAAAGCAGAAACCCTCTTCCTCGAAGGAATAAGATTTTAGAGGCGATGTCATTTTGAAAGATCGAGAGAACCTGTCCTTTTTTCATGGACACTGACATTTGTCTGCGGTCCTCATTGCCGGACATCGTTCATTCCAGGTCTTTCGAAGCGAAGGCTTGCAGGCGTAAAAGGAGGTTTGAGAGATGGAACCCACCAACAAACTGGTGAATCCTATGCTAACGGATTTCTATCAGATCACCATGGCCTACGCTTATTGGAAAGCCGGAGTGCATGAGGAGGAGGCTGTCTTCGACCTTTTCTTCCGAAAGAATCCTTTTCTCGGGGAGTTTGCCATTTACGCCGGACTCGAGGAGAAACTGAGACTGTTCGAGAATTTTCGCTTTAGCGATGACCACATCGCCTATCTCAGGGAACAGATGCCGAAATGCGAGAAAGGATTTTTCGACTGGCTCAAGAGTGTGGACTGTTCGAAAATGAAAATTTACGCCTTCAAAGAAGGAACGATCTCATTCCCGCGTGAGCCCCTGATGAGAGTGCAAGGGCCCATCGCGGTGGGCCAGATGCTCGAGACTTGCGCCCTTACGCTGACCAATTATCCCAGCCTCATGGCCACGAACGCGGCCAGATATCGCCTCGTGGTCGGGGCCGACAAAGGCTTGATTGAATTCGGTTTGCGGCGGGCCCAAGGGCCGGATGGAGGGGTTTCCGCTTCCCGTTACAGTTATCTGGGCGGATTTGATGGGACGAGCAATGTTCTGGCAGGCTATCTCTTCGGTGTGCCCATCAAAGGAACGCATGCCCACTCGTATGTCCAGTCTTTTACCGGCATTGAGGATTTAAAGAAGATCACTCTTATTGGAGCGGACGGGAGGTCGTATGATTTTGTCAAAATGGTTCTCGAAACCCGGGCAGCCCTGGGCTTTAATCATACCAATGAGGGAGAACTGACGTCCTTTATTGCGTATGCCCAGGCTTTTCCCGAGGGGTTTCTGGCCCTTGTGGATACTTACGACACATTGAAATCCGGCGTTCCTAACTTCATTTGCGTGGCCCTCGCGCTTATAAAATTGGGCTATAAGCCGATCGGGGTAAGATTGGATTCCGGGGACCTTTCCTACCTTTCAAGAGGGACAAGGAAAATGTTCAATGAAATGGGCGGCAGGACTGACCCCGGTCTTTCAAAATGTCTGATTTTTGCGAGCAATGAGATTAACAAGAGCGTTTTGATTTCTCTCACGCAACAGGGCCATGAAATCGATACGTTTGGGATAGGCACGCATCTTGTGACCTGCGACGATCAACCTGCCATGGGCTGCGTCTACAAACTGGTTGAGGTAAAAGGGTTACCCCGAATAAAACTCTCCCAGGAATTAAGCAAGATGACCATCCCCGGCAAGAAGGAGGTGTACCGTCTCTTTAGCGATGACGGTTACAGTTTGCTGGATCTCATGATCAGGGTAGGAGATAAACCGCCGGAACCATCGGGCCGTGTATTATGTCATCACCCGTTTGACCATATTAAGCGCGTCTTTGTTACTCCCTCAAAAGTGGTTCCACTTCTTCATTGCGTCTGGGATGGGAAAAGGGTTTACCCGGAAGTTCCGTTGGAAGAGTCAAGAGACTACGTCTTGAATCAGCTTCGGAGCACGAGGGGGGACCATCTAAGAGACATCAACCCCACTCCTTACAAGGTGTCGGTGAGCGAGGAGCTTTACGACTACGTTTACCACCTTTGGACAGAGGAATCTCCTGTGACGGAGCTAAAGTGATCAGGGGTCTTGAACGATAGGAAGCAAGATCTGTTTAAATGAACGCTCTCATTTCCTTTTCTTAACGCCTTCGCCGGTCATGGGAACAAAGATCACCGGCAGGACATCCGTGCTTTCGACCTTCCCCGGTTGTTTCACGATCTTTCTCAGGGCCTGTGAATAGCCGCCCACCGGAACGATCATTCGGCCTCCCTCTTTCAACTGCTCCATGAGAGGCCGCGGGATGTGGTCAGGAGCGCAGGTGACGATGATGGCATCGAAGGGTGCAACTTCAGGCCAACCCGCGTAGCCGTCACCCACCTTCACCCTGATATTGCGATATCCCAGGGCTTGAAGCCGTTTCTGTGCCGAGACGCCGAGGGACTCGATGATTTCGATCGTGTAGACCTCTCTGGCCAATTCCGCCAGGATCGCTGCCTGGTATCCTGATCCTGTTCCGATTTCGAGGACCTTTTCGGTTCCCTTCAGGTCCAGGAGTTCTGTCATGAAGGCAACGATATAGGGCTGGGAAATGGTCTGGCCTTCCCCAATGGGCAGGGGTTGGTCCGCGTAAGCAGAGGATTGCAACTCCTTGGGGACGAAAATGTGACGCTCCACTTTGGCCATCGCCGACAGAACACGGGGGTCCTTCACCCCCCTCGCCTTGATCTGGGTCTCGACCATCCGCTCACGCATGGTTTTATCGTCTCCCTTTGGGCTGAAGTAGGTGATTCCTTTCCCCTCTATGGAAAGAGCCGGAAAAAGGAGCGAGACCAGAGGAACGAGAAGAGAAAGAGTTCGTTTGAGCATCTTCTACACCCTATCACAGTTACCAAATTTCTGTCAATCCTTGACAAGGCTCGAACAATTCTGATACGTTTCTAAATGATGAAAAACGCCGGCCTTCACAGATGGCTAAAGGGCTTCAGCCTTCTCCTCCTGATCTCCCTGGTTTTGTCTCCTCCTCCTTCATTGACCCAGGGACAGCCTCGAAGTCGGAGTGAAGGGGCTGAGATTATCTTTTCGAGCAAAGACGAGAAGATCTGGGCGGAAAAGCGTGAAATCCCTCTTCCCGTGGTGATGGCTCAGGGAATGAAAGAGGAACCTCGAATCGACTCCTTTCCCCTGCGAGAAGAGGCGATTGGTCCCATGAGAAAGATGAGTCCTCCGGGGACCGCCCCCGGGTGTGCCTATTCCCGGGGGGTTACAACAGGCCTGGCCAGGGCCTTCGTCGGGGACAAGGCTTTTTATGAACAGGGCAGGTACAGATACTTTGAAGGAAATTATGAAGATGCCGTTCATTCCTTCCAGAGACTGTTGAAAGAATATCCGGAGAGTGCGTTGACGGGATCGACTCTTTACTGGATGGGGGAAGCCAAATTCCGCCAGGGGAAAGAGGACGAGGCCTTCCTCTACTTTCGAAAGGTCGCTGAAAATTACCCACAAAGTGAATTCGTTGCCTATGCCTTCTATTCCTGCGGCTGGATTCAGCTTGAGAAGAGAAAGGATGAATCGGGCTACGATTTCTTCCGTCAAGTTCCGGAAAAGCATCCAACGCATCCTATCGCCGAATCCTCCCTCTTCTGGTCAGGATACTGCCTCTACCACCTCGGCCGATACACCGAAGCCCGGCGAGAGATGGAGCGTCTTCTCAAGGATTACCCTGAAGGAAAATGGAGGCCTGAGGCAGAATATCTGTTGGGGGTCAGCCTTTTCAGACTTAAAAAGTTCGGCGAGGCCGCTTATCTGTTTGACCGCTTCTGGAAACAATTTCCAAAACATCCTCTCGCAGAGAGCGCCCGTTATGCCATGGCCTGGAGTCTGGTCTCCCTGGGAAGGTCTTCCGAAGCCCGAAAAGCTTTCGAAGACATCCTGTTGAGTTACCCCGCAACGAGGTTCTCAGACCCCATCTATTGGGGAATCCTCCGGAGCTATCTTGGAGACCATGAGGTTGAAAAGGCCACCTTTCTCTACCAGAATTTCCTCTCTCACTTTCTTCCCTCTCCGTGGGTCGAGCAATGCCTCTTCGACATGGGACAGTACTATTTCGATCAGAAGGATTACAGGGCAAGCGCATCTATTTTTCGCCAGTTCCTCAGGACTTTTCCGGAGAGTGATCTTCTCGAGTGGGTCCATTTTATGATGGGAGAGTGTCGGTTCAGTCAGAAGGAGTATTCGGAGGCCATCGCTGCCTATCAGCGGGTGTTGGGAGAAAAGAGGAAGGCAAGGCTTGAGCCGCAGATCTATTCCCGATTGGGGTACGCGCACTTTTATCGGAAAGAGTACGGCGCGGCGCTTCAGTATTGGGAAAGACTCCTCACCGAGTTTCCAGATCATGCCGATAAAAGTGCGATCCTTTACTGGGCTGCTGAAGCTTCCCTCTCGAAGCAGGATTATGGGAAAGCCGTTGCGTATGTGGAACGCTTAAGGGGCGACCCGGCCTTCTATCCGAAGGGACTCAACGGTCTGGGCTGGTACCATTTTCAACGGCAAGAGTGGAACGAGGCGAAAGGCTACTTTTCCAGGCTCCTGGAAGCGTACCCTCAGTACCAATCTGCACCCTCTCTTTTGCTTACGATCGGCGAATGCTATTTGAATCAAAACGACCCTCAGCAGGCCAGAACCTATCTGGTGCGTCTGGTGGCTTCGGAGGAGGCGGACGGGGATAAAGAGAAAGCTCTCTATCTCCTTGGATGGATTGCCTACAAGGGAGAACAGTTCGACGAGGCCATCGGTCAGTTCCGGCAGCTCATGGAATCCTATCCCCGCAGTTCCTATCGGTATGAATCTCAATATTGGATTGGATGGGCCTATTTCCGGAAGAAGGATTTCCAGAAATCGATTGGGGAGTTCCAGTTTCTGATCGAACGTTATCCGGAGAGTTTTCTTGTTCCCTCCTCCATCCTCAAGGTGGGCGATGGCTACTATAATCTGAAGCAGTACCCCTCTGCCATCCAGGCCTATTCCAAACTGGTGAAAGAGTTCCCGGACGCAAAAGAGGCACCCGAAGCCGAATTTGGATGTTTTCTCTCTTTCTATCAGGACAAGAAATACGACACGTTTGTTACCCGGGGAGAAGCCTTTTTAAAGAAATACCCTCAACACCCGCTGGCAACCCAGGTTCTCCTGCAGCTGGGAGAATATTATCAACAACACCGCCTGAGGGACAAGGCGATCAAGGCCTATCGGGAACTGATCCAACTCGGTCCTCAGCGAGAAGGAGTGGATGAAGCTCAGTATCGTATCGCGCTTCTGTTTAAACAGGAGAGACGGTGGACGGAAGCCGTCGTGGAGATGGAGAAATTTCTCAAGCAGAACCCCAAAAGCCGTTTGTTTGTGGAGGGCCAGGTGGAATTGGGAGACCTTTATTTCGTCCTCAAGGATTATTCAAAGGCCCTGGAGCGGTATGAATGGACCATTCAGAACTATCCCCACCATCCGCTGGTGAAAAGGGCTTACCTGGGCATGGAGGAAGGGTATGAGCACTCAGGGAAGACCGAGCAGGCGGAAAAGGTTTTGAAAGAAATGATCTCCAGGTTCCCCCAAGATGACCTTCGTTTCGAGGCCAATTTGAGGCTGGGGTTTCTTTACTTGTCCCAGAAAAAAACTGGAGAAGCGATCCCTGCTCTCACCGTGGCAGCCCGGAGCCCGGACGAGCGTATCGCAAGTCAGGCCCAGTTCAAACTGGGAGAGGCGTATTGGGAGGGAGGAAACAAGGACGCTGCGCTCCTCCAGTTTTCAAAGGTCGTGTACCTCTACCCGCAGCGCCCTGAGGTAATGGAAGAGGCTCTCCTGAAGTTGGGAACATTCTACCTCGATGGGAACAGGCTTGTCAGAGGCCAGGCAGATCTATCAGAAGCTGTTGGAGAAAACGAAGAGGGACGATCGTAGAGAGATGGCTCAAAAGATGCTCGATCAGATTGAAAGAGGAACCGCTCGCTGATGAAGAACCCATTGAGAGGGAGCCGCCGCCTGCCTCTTTTTCTTATCCTCGGTTCGTTTCTCGCGTTTGGACTTTTCGTTTGGGTCCTGGTTTCTGCACCCTTTTTTCAGTCCTGGTTGAATACCGTGACGTTGAAAAGCAAGCGGATGTTAGGCCTCGAGCGAAACGAGGTTCTCCCTGAAGAGAAGCGGATCCGGGAAGAGGTGATTCTGAAAAAGATGGAGGAGAGCAGCCTTGGGCTGGATTGGAGGGCCCTCGCTCCGGAGTACCCGAAACGGAGGAGCCTGGGAAATCTTCCAGAGAAGGAGAGGATGAAAGTCCTGAGAGAGACTCCCGAATTCAAGGAGATGGATCAGGAGGTTAAAGAGTATGCCAAGAAGAAGGAAGACCTCCTGAAGGTTGAGCCTCCTCTTCCATCGATCAAGGAGGCGACAGACTTTACTCACTTGAAGGATAGGGGGACCGAGAAGACGATTGAGAGACTCCTCGGATCAAAAGAGAAGGCCTCCCAAGAAAAGCCTTTAGAGGAAAACCTCCGATTGGGGATCAAAGGTCCCGCCGTGACTCGAAAGATATTGGAAAAGCCCTCCCCGCCACAGATCAAGGTGACGGTTGAGTCTGAGATCGAATTGACCTTCTGGGTTCTTCCGGATGGGACGGTCGACCGAGTGATCCCCTCCGTCAAAGGGGATGCAGAGCTGGAACGAAGGGTCATCCGGCATTTGAAACAGTGGAGATTCGTTCCCCTGCCCAAAGATCAACCCCAGGTGGAGCAATGGGGGACGATTCCCATCAAGTTTAAGCTTCGATAAAGAGATGATTACCAAATTCGTACCACCTGAAATCCGGAAACAATTAGCACGTTCCTTCTGATGCAAGAGAGGATATGAAAAAGAAGGGCATTCTTCTTCTGATCCTTTTTCTCTTTTTGATACTGGGCCTTCTGACCTTCTTTGGAGACAAAGGGATTCTTCATCTCTTTCGCCTCCAGAAGGATCTGGTCCGGATCAAGGAGGCCAACAGGACGATCGAAGAGGAGAACCGAAAACTGAAAGAGGAGGTGAGACGGCTCCAGAATGAAAAGCGGTATATCGAGGAGATCGCCCGGAAAGAGCTGGGGTTGGTAAAAGGAGGGGAGATCCTCTACCAGTTCGATCCTCCCAAGAACGATAAGGAGTCATCAAAATGAAATATGAAGGAATGATCTATAGGCCGCCCAGTGAGGCGGAGAGCCTGATCCTTCAGGTGACGGTGGGTTGTTCTTATAATCGCTGTACCTTCTGCGGGGCCTTCCAGGGGAAATCCTTCCGGATCAAGGGGTTTGAAGAGGTGAAAGAGGATATCGACGAGGTAAGCCCTTATGGAGCAGAGGTCCGGAGGGTTTTTCTTGCAGACGGAGATGCCCTGATTATTCCCCAGGAAGAGCTTCTTCGAATCCTTGGATACCTGAAGGAGAAGATCGAGGGTCTTGAGAGGGTTGGAATTTATGCCAATGCAAGGGACATTCTCCGAAAGGAGCCGGTGGAATTGAGGGCGCTGAAGGAGGCCGGTCTTGGAATGGTTTACCTCGGGCTCGAATCGGGCAACCGGGAGGTTTTAAAAAGGATCAAGAAAAATGCGAGCATTGATCAGATGATTCGGGCTGCGAGAAGAGTGAAAGAATCCGGGATGACTCTTTCAGTGACCGTTATTTTAGGTCTTGGGGGTGTAGAGGGAAGTAAGGCTCATGCGGAGGACACGGGAAAGGTCCTTTCCGAGATGGATCCGGATTATGTGGGCGCCCTTTCTCTCATGATTGTTCCAGGGACTCCCATCGAAAAGGAGATAGAGACCGGCCGATTGGTTCTTCCCACCCCTTTCGGCCTGATTGAGGAACTGGAAATCATGATCCAGAACTGCCATTTCACGGATTGTTTCTTTGCCTCGAATCATGCTTCCAACTATCTTGCCCTGCGGATTCGAATGCCGAAGGAGAAAGAAGAGGCTCTTAAAAGGATACGGGAGGTTCTTAAAAGAAAGGACCCCGCCTTGCTCAGGCCGGAACATTTCAGGGCCCTCTGATCACCCATCACTCATCACTGATCACTGACCATGCACAATGAACTCTGTAGGAGTGAATAATGACGAAAGAATCGATTGATGTTGAGGTTCGTGTGAGGTATGCAGAAACAGACAAAATGGGGGTTGCTTACTATGCGAACTATTTTATCTGGTTTGAAGTGGGGCGGGCTGAACTCTGTCGAATCAAGGGGTTCAGTTATGCCGACCTGGAAGCCTGGGTTACATCCTTGTTGTCACGGATGCCCAATGTCACTACCGGAGTCCGGCAAGGTATGACGAAGCGATCATCATTCGCACTCGGCTGAAAGAGATGAATAGACGGTTGATCACCTTCGGTTACCAGCTTGATCAAAAAAGAAAGCGGGGAGGTCCTCGCCGAGGGAGAAACGCGGCACCTCTCCATCGGTCCAACGGGCAAGCCTAAGAGTCTCCCCGAAAAATTTATTGAAATTCTCTCCATGTAGAGCTTACCCAGGGAGGGTGAGAACTTCTTACGGTTCAGGCAGATCACCCCTCTCTTCTATTCGTGGCCTCCTGGCGATGACGCAGGACCCTCCTTCAAGGCGTTCAGCCCAACACTCCCGGAAATCTTCCCCCCTTTTTTTCTTGAGAGCGGATGATGTTGCCTTTCGCGTACATGTTCCTGTTTTTGCTATTGAAAATTGGAAGGTAATAAGGTATCGTTTCAACAATGGAATCCTACAAATTCCTCATCATCAGGTTAAGCGCTGTAGGGGATGTTTTGCGGACGCTGCCTGCGGTGAGGGCCTTAAAAGAAAGCTATCCCTTATCCCATATGACCTGGGTGGTTGAGGAACCTTCCATGAGTCTCCTCGAGAGCCAGCCGGGGATAGATGAGGTCATCCTCTTTCCAAGGAAGAGGTGGGCAAGGGAAATCAAATCGTTGAAGGGGATTCGGAGGGCCTTCGTCGAGATGGGAAATTTCGTTACGAGTCTTCGGAGACGAAGGTTCGATGTGGTTCTTGATTTCCACGGCATCCTTAAGAGCGGTCTCCTTTCCTATCTCTCGGGAACCCCGAAAAGGATCGGATTCGACCGCAAGTCGAGCAAGGAGGGTAACTTTCTCTTCTCGAATGTTAAGGTGAGCCTTCCCGAGGAACGGTTGAGTCGGTTTGAAAGAAATTTCAGCCTTCTCAGCGGTATGGGACTCAACGTAAAAGGGGTTCATCACCAACTTTACATTCCACCCGAAGACCGGGACTATGTCGAATCCTTTTTTGGAAAAATTGCCAATCCTCCCAGGAAACCACTGATTGCCATTCATCCGGGAACGAGTGTCAAAACCGCCTATAAGCGCTGGATGCCCGAGCGGTATTCACTCCTGGCAGATCGCTTAATCCGTGACCTCGGAGCATCCGTTATCTTTACCTGGGGGCCGGGGGAACTGAAGTGGGTCGAAGGGATTCGAGCGGACATGAAAGAGGCTTCGATTTTGGCCCCTCGAACCGGAACCTTGACCCAGCTGGGGGAGATTTTTAGACGATGCCACCTTTACATTGGCGGCGATACGGGGCCCATGCATATTGCTTCCTTTGTTGATGTCCCGGTCGTAGCCATCTATGGGCCTACGGATCCGGTCGTGAATGAGCCTCTGGGCAGGCATATGAAGATCAGAATGGACGTGGAATGCAATCCCTGCAGGAAACGGAACTGTAAAGATCTCCGCTGTTTGGAGGCCATTGCGGTTGATGATGTTTTCAGGGGGGCCAAAGAGTTTTTGTCGATTACCGGATGATGTTTTCTCGGTTTCACACCTTCGTGCTGAAGCGCTTCGACGCGCAAGCACAGGAATAACAAATTGGTTACTTTGATCGGGGTACAAAGGAAAAAAGCGGGAACAGAGAAGACAGGGTTATTCAATGAATACGGGTTTTGAAGGGGTGGATCGGATTCTGATCAGGGGAGTGAACTGGGTAGGCGATACGATCCTCACCTACCCGGCAGTTCAGAGACTGAAAATGGGCTTTCCACGGTCCCATTTAGCCGTCCTTGTTCGAGAGAGCCTGGTCGATCTTTGGAAGACCTTTCCGTACGTGGATGAAGTGATTCCTTTTCAACCCAGAAAAGGAGGGAGAAGCCTTTGGGAAGACCTGCGTCTCGGTTTTTCTCTGAGGAAGGAGAAGTTTGATCTGGCAGTCGTCTTTCCGCGATCATTTCGATCAGCCTACCAGATCTTTCTGGCCCGGATTCCCATCCGGTTGGGGTATCGGGATGAGGGTCGTTCTCTCTTCCTCACCCATGGGATTCCCCGGGCCGATGATATTGTTCAGGGTCACCGGATCCATTATTACCAGAGACTGTTGGACACTCTCGGAATGGATGAAAGATTATATCCCCCGAGGGTTTTCCTGAGAGAGGAAGACCGGCGTTGGGCTAAAGAGAAGTTGGAGCGGATGGGCCTTTTGGATGGGAGGCCTCTGATCGGTATGAACCCGGGTGCAACTTATGGTCTGGCCAAATGCTGGTACCCAGACCGGTTCGGAGAACTGGGAAAGAGACTGGTGAAGAAGTGGAAGGCCTCCGTTCTCCTTTTTGGAAAGGCAGAAGAGAAAACGATCGCCCAGGAGATCCTCAGGCATTTGGGAGATGGCGGCATTGACCTGACCGGACAGACAGGTCTCCTTCAACTGGCAGCGGTCTTAGAAAATTGCCGACTCCTGGCCACCAACGACACGGGAACGATGCATCTGGCTGCCGCGGCAGGCACGCCGGTTGTGGCCATCTTTGGCCCGACGGATCCGGTGACAACAGGTCCCTGGGGAGAAGGACATCGGGTTGTGAGAAAAGAGGTCTCTTGCAGTCCCTGTCTGAAAAGGATCTGTCCGACCGACCACAGGTGCATGAAAGACATCTCGGTTGAAGAAGTGGAAGAGATCGTGGACCATCGCCTGAGGAACATGATGACATGATTGAAAAGATCCCGGTTTCCGCTTATGTTCTCACGTTCAATAATCGAAGGACGATCGAGGCATGCCTGAAGAGCCTCGACTGGGCCGAAGAACTGATCGTCGTCGATTCCTTCAGCACGGACGGGACCTACGAGGTCTGTCAACGGTATACCCAGAGAGCCTATCAGAGGAAGTGGCCGGGCCATCGGGACCAGTATCAGTATGCAGCGGACCTCGCCACGAAAGAGTGGATCATGTTTGTCGATGCCGACGAGGAGACCCCGCGGGAGTTGGTAGAGGAGATACGGGAAGAACTGGAAAGAGGGGCCGAAGGGGTCGACGCCTTTTTTGTTTACCGGCAGACCTATTATCTTGGGAAATGGATTCGTTATGGGGGATGGTATCCCGACGGAGAGATTCGCCTCTATCGGAAGGAGAAGGGGAGATGGGAGGGCGGTCTCCATGCCAAAATCGTTGTCGATGGGAATGTGAAACCGCTCAGGAACCAGTATCGCCATTATACGTATCAGAATATTTCCGACCAGATTCAAACGATCGACAAGTATTCCCGGATTGCCGCAGAGGATATGGCTCGAGAGGGGGAGCGGTTCAGCCTCTTTAAACTCCTCTTTCACCCTCCTTTTCGATTCTTCAAGGAGTATCTCCTCAAATCCGGATTTCGAGACGGCTTGCCGGGCCTCGTCATCATTGTTTCGACCATGTTCTATGTCTTCATCAAATATGCCAAACTCTGGGAACTGACAGAGGTGAACCGGGACCCGCGGGAAAAGGGACAAGGAGAAAAAGGATGAGTGCTGACCGGGGTGGGGTAAAGGGGAAAAGAGTCCTTGTCACTGGAGGCCTGGGTTTCATCGGATCGAACCTGACCGCCAGACTGGTCGAAGGGGGGGCAAAGGTGACGGTTGTGGATAATATGATGCCCCGCCTGGGAGGGAATCTCTTCAACGTGAAAGGGATCATGGACCAGATCCATATCAACTTCAGCGACGTGAGGGATGGCCATTCGATGGACTATCTGGTCAAAGGCCAGGAGGTGATCTTTCACCTTGCAGGACAGGTCAATCATGTCGATAGCATCCGGAATCCGATTCAGGATCTCGATGTCAATTGCCGGGGGACACTGGTTTTGCTCGAATCGTGCCGTAAATATAACCGGGAGGTCAACATCATCTTTGCCGGGACGCGCGGAGAATATGGCGCGAGTGTCACCTTGCCTGTGGCGGAAGATCATCCGACGAATCCGAAAGGGATTTACGCTGTCACGAATCTGACGGCGGAGAAGATGGTCCTGGTTTACCACGACGTCCATAAGATTCCCGGAGCCTGTCTTCGGATCACCAACACCTTTGGTCCCCGCCATCAAATGGCTCATGATGAGTACGGGGTGGTCAACTGGTTCATCCGAAAAGCGATCGATGGAGAAGCGATCCCGGTCTTTGGAGACGGGAGGATCCTGCGGGATTTTCTCTTTGTGGATGATGTGGTTGACTGTTTTATCCGGGTGGCTCACTGCCCGCAGGCCTATGGAGAGGTGTTTAATGTCGGGACCGGGATCCCGTTCAATTTCATCGACCTGGCCAGGAAGATTGTGGAAATTGCCGGAACGGGGAAGGTGACGCTGACGGAGTTCACAAGAGAGCGGAAAGAGGTTGAGCCCGGAGACTATTACACCGACATCTCCAAAATCAGGCGAGTCGTGGGATGGGAACCCAGGGTTGATCTTGACGAAGGCCTCCGGAGAACGATTGAATTCTACAGAAAGCATAAGAAAGAATATTGGTAATCAACAGTTCGGGGTTCAGAACGAAAAGAACAGATAGATCGGAGTAACGAGTTCGGAGTTCGGAGTAAAGAAACTAATCTAAAAATAGAAACGAACAGACACAATTTGTTTTATTGCCTTTGTATTAAGGCTCCGAACTCCCAACTCCGAACTCAATTACTTTTTGTCTTAATTAGGAGTCGGTATGGTTCCTTTCAATGATCTGAAGAGGCAATACCAGAGGGTTGAAAAGGAAGTCCTCGCTGCAACGAAGGGCGTCTACGAAAGAGGGAGCTACATCCTGGGGGAAGAAGTTTCAGCTTTTGAGAAAGAGTTTGCCCGATACTGCGGGGTTCGGTACGGAGTCGGCGTGGGTTCCGGAACCGAGGCCCTCTTTCTCTCTTTGAAGGCCGCGGGTATCGGGGAGGGGGATGAAGTTGTTACCCCAGCCAACTCGTTTATCTCGACCGCCCTGGCGATCTCGTTTACAGGGGCAAAGCCCCTCTTTGTGGATATTGATTATCGAACCTATAACATGGATCCTGATCGACTGGAGCTTTTGCTCAAGCGCCGCATGGCAAAAGCGGGATGGGAGAAGGTGAAGGCCATCCTTCCCGTTCATCTTTACGGTCACCCTGCCGAGATGAGTTCGATTCTGGAGATTGCGAATCACTATGGTCTCCTTGTCATCGAGGACGCCTGCCAGGCCCATGGAGCAACGTACGGAGGGAAAAAGGCAGGATCCTTCGGGGCTTTGGGTTGTTTCAGTTTCTACCCGACAAAAAACCTGGGGGGATACGGGGACGGCGGGATGGTGGTAACTAATCATCTGAGGTTTTACGAAAAGCTGCGCCTCCTTCGTTGTTACGGGGAGAAGAGAAAGTACGAACATCGCATCAAAGGGGGCAACAGCCGGCTGGATGAACTTCAGGCGGCCGTCCTCCGGGTCAAGTTGAAGTATCTTGATCAGTGGAATGAGGAGAGGAGGGAAAAGGCGAACCGTTTTTCAGAGAGACTCGCCTCTTTAGGTATCGTTTGTCCTGTAGAGAGAAAGGGAGCCCGGCATGTTTACCATCTCTACGTGGTTCGGACGGGGAAAAGGGATGCCCTTCAACGTTTTTTGAAAAAGAGAGGAATGGATACCCTGATTCATTATCCGATCCCCATCCATCAGCAGAAGGCCTTCAAAGAATTGGGTTATCGAAGAGGAGACTTGCCTCTAACGGAGCAGTATTCCCGGAAGATCCTCTCCCTTCCTTTTTTCCCGGAAATCAAGGAATCGGAAATGGAGGAGGTGGCGAGGGGGATTCAGCATTTTATGGAGGCCATTTCCGTGCCGAAACGCCCTGTCGCCAGGCAGGGGCGACGATCAACGACGGGGGAAGAATCGGGTTGAAGATTCTGCATCTCTTTAGCGACTGGAAGTGGACAGGACCGGCAGACCCTGTAACGAGTCTGTGCAAAGAGCTGGAACGGACGGGGCCACTTCTGTCGTCTTTGCCTATCGGAAACCTCCCTTTCCCGTAGAGGACAGCATCGAGAAGAGGGTGCTTCAGTTGGGAATCCGTTCGACCGACCGGTTCCGTCTGAACCATGCGCTAAAGCCATCCAACCCTTCCGCTGTGATCGACAACTTCCGGGATCTGAAAGACCTGGCCCGTTACCTGCGTCAAGAAAAATTTGATATTTTGAACGTGCACCAGTCTCACGACCATATCCTGGGAGGAATCGCTGCCCGCTGGTCAGGGCAGCCTGTGATCGTCATCCGAACAGACCACAAACGGGATTTTCTGAAGCCCAATTTGGGAAACCGTCTCCTCATCTCTCAGCTGACCGACGGGATCATCACTTTTTCAGAAAAGGCAAGGAGACAGGACGCCGACCATTTTCAAATGCCTCTTGAGAGGGTGGCCCGGGTGAGACCGGCCCTCGACTTCTCCCGTTTTGATCCCGGCAAAGAGTTCAAGAACATGAGGAACGTGTTTTGGAGTCGGGCCGGATGAGACCGTGATCGGCATGGTGGCGCGGTTCCAAAAGTATCGGAAGACCGAAATCTTCCTGGAGGCTCTTAGGACTCCTTGTCAGGGAATTTCCGAAGATCAAGGCTCTTCTCATCGGCCGATCGAGCCAGATGGAAGAAAGTGTGGTCAAGCCCATGAAGAGGCTTGGATTGGAACCGTGGGTTATTCTCGGCGGATACCAGACCGAGCACTATGTGGATACCCTGGCTTCCATGGATATCTTCGTGTTTTTGATGCCCGGGTCCGATGGAACAGCCCGGGCCTTGAGGGAAGCAATGGCCATGGGAAAACCCGTCATTGTGACGGACCGGGGAATGCTTCCGGAGTTGGTTGAGAACGGGGTTTCGGGAATCGTTGCCAAAGAGACTCCGGAATCATTGGCCCAGGCAGTCCTTGAACTCCTTCGGGATCCGAAAAGGAGGCAGGCGATGGGAAGAGCCGCTTTTGAAAGGGCCCGCCGGGAGTTTCAACCGGATCGGCAGGTCGAAGAGGTTGAAACCTTTTATCAAGAGATGATATCATTGGGAAAGTGGAAAAGAAGATAAGGTTTGCCATTGGCATCCAGAATCTGTCTCGAAGAAGAGGGGGGGCGGAAAGGTACCTTGTTGACCTCTGCTCGCGGATGGCGGATGAAGGCCATGAGGTGCATGTCTATGCAGAGCAGTGTCAGGAGGAGGATCCGAGGATTCATTTCCACAGGGTCAAGACCGTTCCTTTTCCCAAGAGCCTGCGCCTTCTCTCATTTGCGGTGAGGGCATCCAAAGCGATAAGGGACGGAAGGTACGATATCACCTTCGGGGTTGGAAATACGTTGGAAGCGGATGTGTTTCAACCCCATGGGGGGGTTCACTGGGCCTGGTTCTGGAGGAGCCTCAGGGCCTATGATCATCCTCTCGTGTGGTTGATCAAATTCCTGGGCCGGGTCCTGAGTCCGAAACAGTGGGTGAGCGGATGGATTGAGAATGCTCCTTATCGGAAGAGAAACCATCCGGAGATTGTCGCCATCTCGGATATGGTGAAAAGGGACATGATTCGCTGGTATGGCATTCCGGAGGATCGAGTCACGGTGGTTTACAATGGGGTCGATCTTGACCATTTTCACCCGAAAAACCGTCGGTACCGGGAAGAGATCAGGGCAAAGCACGGGATCGTCGAAGAGTGTGTCATCCTCTTCGTTTCCAACAATTTTCGGATGAAAGGGTTGGTTTTCCTGATGAAGGCCCTTGCCGGTCTTAAGAAAAAGTGTCCCGTCCCCTTTCGCCTCTTGATCCTGGGAAGGGACCGGCAGGAGCCCTATCGCCGCCTTGCAGGCCGGATCGGGCTATCGGGAGAGACGATCTTTGCCGGTTCCACAGACAATCCGGAAAAATATTATGGGGCAGCGGATCTCCTGGTCCACCCTTCCTTCTACGATGCCTGTTCCCTGACCGTCCTCGAGGCCCTCGCCAGCGGGCTGCCCGTCATCACGACCTCGACCAATGGTGCGAGCGGCGTTCTCCATCAAGGCGAGGAAGGTTATGTCCTGTCCGATCCAAGGGACGAACAGAACCTGGAGGAGAAGATTTCTTGGTTGTTGGCCCCGGATCGGAGAGCACAGGCCTCCAGGGCTGCGCGGGCCTTGGCCGAGCATTATTCGAAGGAGAGGAACTGGAGGGAGATGAGGGCAATCTTTGAAAAGTCGATCAATGAACGGGAGGCAGCGGCATGAAGAAGAAGAGTTTGTGGCGTCCGATCGTCAATTTCAAAAACCGATTTATTTTTGGATCATACGGAAAAGACGTCTACATTGACCCGGGGGTGGTAATCAACCGACCGAGATACGTGCATATCGGAGACCGTACTTTCATCAAGCAACACACGAACATCAACATCCATCCGGCCGATAAGACGTCAAAAGAGGGGATGCTCTTCCTCGGGAAACATGTGACGATCTCGCAGGGATGCATCATCAGCGTCTTTAACCGGATCGTGCTCGAGGACGAGGTCGGGATGGCGCCGTATGGTTGTATCCTCGATAATACACGGAAGCCCACAGATGTTACCCGTCCCCTTCAGGAACAGGATCTTGAAGTGGGGTTCGTCCATATCGGAGAGGGTTCCTGGCTTGGCTACAATGTTGTTGTTCTTCCAAACGTGACGATCGGGAAACACTGCATCATCGGCGCCCTCTCCGTGGTGAAGAAGGATATTCCACCCTACTCCATGGCCGTGGGTTCTCCGGCCCGGATCGTGAAGCGGTTTGACTTCAACCGGAAGGAGTGGGCGAGGTACCCGGGAACCGGAAACGAGAAGTGGGCGGAGGATGTCTCGCTTTGAGAAGAGGCGTCTGGCGGCACGTTCAGAATCTGAAGAATCGGATGGTCTTCGGGAAGTACGGCCGGAATGTCTACTTCTTCCCGGGGGTGCATGTTGTCAGGCCCCGGTATGTCTGGATCGGAGACGACGTGACGATCGGCAGGAACGTGGACATCTTCGTCCACCCCGAAGACCCCGACACGAAGGAGTGCGTGATCAGCATTGGAAACAATGTGCACATTGGGACGAACAACATCCTGGGTGCGCGGAAGAAGATCGTGCTGGAGGAGAACGTTTTGCTCGGGCCTCACGTCATGATCGGAGACCACAGCCACCAGTATGAGAACGTCGATCTCCCCATCAAGTTCCAGGCCGCCACCGAAGGCGGGCCGGTCCGGATTGAACGGGACTGCTGGATCGGGGCCAATGTCTTCATCTTTCCAAAGGTGACCATCGGACGGCATACGGTCATCGGCGCCAACTCGATCGTCAATCGGGATATTCCTCCCTACTGCGTGGCCGTCGGTACTCCTGCCCGGGTCATCAAACGATACGATTTTGAGCTGAAGCAATGGGTGAAGACGGATGAGTGAGGAAACCTCCTGGAGTCGCCTCTTTAAGCACCGGGACAAGATTCACGAAAAGTATCCTGAGATCTGGGATCTGAAGATCCTTCGGAAACGATTCCCCCTGATGCTGGAGATGATTCGGGATGGTGAGAGAGTCCTTGATATGGGTGCGTCAAACCGTAACCTGGAAAGCCGGTTGAAGCGTCACTTTCCCAGGCTCATTTACAAGAGCATGGATATCGATCGGGAACAGTTTCACGATTTTTACAGCCTGGAAGAGATTCGGGAATGTTTCGATGTGGTCTTTCTTTTTGAGGTGATTGAGCATCTTGACCTCGAGGAAGGCATCCGGCTTCTCAAGCGGATTTATGAACTTCTCGATCCGGGGGGACGGTTGATTTTGACCACTCCCAACGTCTTTAATCCGAGCCGGTACTGGAGGGATGCGACGCATAAGGTTGCCTACTGTTACGACGAACTGGCGGGTCTTCTGATGGCCCAACAGTTTCAAGTCCGGGCCATGTACCGGACCTATAGTGATGCTTTCCTCCGGTACCTCTTCCGAATCTATGTGATGGCGCCGCTCCATCGTTACCTGGGAATCGACTTTGCCAAATCCATCCTGATCGTAGCAGAGAAATCATGAGGGTCATCTTCTTAACCCACTTCAGCGACCAGGGTCATCGGTTTCGGGTGGAGCAATACTTCCCGGTCCTCAGGGCCCATCAGATCGAACCGAAGTGGCAACCCTTCTCCGGAACGCTCAGGGAGCGCCTTGTCCTCTATCGAGACCTTCCTTCCTATGATGTCGTCTGTATTCAGAGGAGATTATTTTCCCTTTACGAATTTTATCGCATAAGGCAACAGTCAAAGAAGATCCTTTTCGATCTCGACGATGCCATCATGTACCGCTCCTCGAGTTCTTCCGTGCCCTATTCGGTATCGAGGTGGTTGAAATTCAGATGGATGGTCAGGGGAAGCGATCTGGTCACGGTGGGGAACCAATTCTTAAAGGAAGAGGTCCTCAAGGTTAACCGTAAGAAGGTGGTGCGCCTCATTCCCACGTGCATCGACACGGGCCTGTATCCCAAGAAAAAGAAGGTCTCCGATTCCCGAGAGTTCATTCTGGGATGGATCGGAACAAAAGGAAACCTCAAGTACCTGAAGCAACTGGAACCGGTCTTCAAGGCGATCGGCCAGCGATTCTCTCATGTTCGGCTCAAGATCGTGAGCAATGATTTCATTGACTCCTCATCCCTTCCCGTGATTAAAAAAACATGGCGGCTGGAAGACGAGAATGAGGATTTGATCTCGTTTGACGTGGGGCTCATGCCCCTGGGCGATGACCTCTGGTCGAGAGGAAAATGCGGCCTGAAGATCATCCAATACCTGAGCGTCGGAGTGCCCGCTGTCTGCACTCCTGTTGGAATCAATCGGGACATTGTGAAAGACGGTCAAAACGGTTTCTGGGCGTCGACCCCGGAGGATTGGATCAGGCGATTGACACAACTCATCGAGGACCCGGACCTCCGCCGGAACATGGGGTGTCACGGGATGGACACGGTGGAGAAGGGGTATTCTCTCACCGTCACATCGGAGAAGTTTCTCCGCAGGGTCCTCCAAGAACTTAATGCTGAGAACGCGTTCGGGGGCCAGAAGGGATTCCTGAATTCCGTTGAGACACATCCGCAGTCCACCTTCCCCTCCGAGGGAAGTAGGAGAATGGAAAACCGGAATAGATAATCAAAGATGAAATCAGATGTTTACACAATCTGGACCGATTTAAAGGAAGGAACAGGCGTATGAAGGTCCTTTTCCTGATTCAGGGGGAGTCGGTGGCTGCCAGCCGGTATCGGGTGCTTCAGTATCTTCCCTATTTGAGTTCGAGGGGCGTCGAAGCGACGGTGAGTCGTTATCCGAAAGGACTGAAAGAGAACCTCCGATTTTTTAAGAGCCTCTCCCAATATGACCTCATTTTTCTTCAGAGGAAGCGGTTCAACCAGCCGAGGCTGGGGTGGATGAGGAAAAGGGCAAAACGGATCGTTTACGATTTTGATGATGCCGTGATGTACCGGAATTCAAAGGCTGTCCATCCCTTTTCCCAGACTCGAAAGAGACGCTTCATTCAGATGATCAGGGCCTCTGATTTCGTCATTGCCGGAAATGAATTTCTGAAAGAAGAGGTCTTCCCCGTTAACCCCAATGTGGAGGTGATTCCGACCGCCATTGATGAGAGTCGTTATCCTTTGAAGGAGTATGGAACCCGAAAGGAGAGGGTAACGCTTGGGTGGATCGGTGATCACGGGTCGATCCATTACCTCGAAAAAATGAAACCGATCTTTGAAAAGGTCGGGAAGCGGTATCCGAATGCAGAACTGAAAATTGTCTGTGATACCTTCTTTGAATGCCAATATTTACCCGTTATCAAAAAAAAATGGTCTTCCGAAGAGGAGGTGAAAGACCTTCAGGGATTTGACATCGGGGTGATGCCCCTGATGGACGATCCCTGGTCGTGGGGAAAATGCGGGCTCAAAATCATCCAGTATCAGGGAGTGGGGGTCCCGGTGGTCTGCACTCCCGTCGGCATCAACAAAGATCTCGTGGAAGACGGGATGAACGGGTTGTGGGCTGCGACGCCCGAAGAATGGGAAGAGAAGATCTCTCTCCTGATCGAGGATCCGGTGTTGCGGGAAAGGATGGGCCGGGAAGGGAGAAAGAGGGTTATGGAACGCTTCTACCATCCAGTCCTGTGGTCCCCGCCTCTTCTCCATTTTCGACCGTCTTGTCAGGCAGAAGAGAGGGAATTAATTTATGCTCTTTAATTCATTTTCATTCCTTATCTTTTTCCCCAGCGGTGACCCTCTTCTACTTTCTGATCCCCCACGCCTACCGGTGGTTCTTTCTTCTGGCGGCAAGTTGCATCTTCTACATGGCCTTCATCCCGATTTATATCCTGGTGTTGGCCCTGACCATTGCCATCGACTATACAGCCGCCCTCCTGATCGAAGCGATCCGAAGGGGAGGAAGAGAAAGGCTTACCTCATCGGGAGCATCATCTCGACCTGCGCCGTCCTCTTTGTTTTTAAATATTTCAATTTTTTCAATGCGAACCTTGCCGCTGTGGCGCATTTTTTCCGCTGGAATTATCCCGTCGAAGTTCTTTCGCTGATCTTGCCCATCGGGCTCTCCTTCCATACGTTTCAGAGTTTGTCCTACGTGATCGAAGTTTACCGGAGGAACTTCAAGGCGGAACGACACTTTGGCATTTATGCCCTCTATGTGATGTTTTATCCCCAGTTGGTTGCAGGACCGATCGAACGGCCAGGGAATTTAATCCACCAATTTTATGAACCACACGCCTTCGATTATCAGAGGGTCATCGATGGATTGAAACTCATGGTCTGGGGCTTTTTTAAGAAAGTGGTGATCGCCGATAAACTGGCTCTGGTGGTGGACAGGGTTTACAGCGATCCCAACCAATACACGGGACTTCCTCTGATTGCGGCCGCAATCTCGTTTGCCATTCAGGTCTATTGTGATTTTTCAGGCTATTCGGACATTGCCATCGGTTCGGCCCAGGTGATGGGGTTCCGCCTGATGGATAATTTTAATCGACCCCTTTTCTCCGCCTCCGTGCCTGAATTCTGGAGACGATGGCACATTTCCCTCATGACCTGGTTTCGGGACTACGTCTATATCCCGATGGGAGGGAATCGCGTCAGCAAGGGGAGATGGTATTTTAACATCTTCTTTACCTTCACCCTGAGCGGCTTATGGCACGGAGCCAACTGGGGAATGGTGTTATGGGGTTCCTTCAATGGTCTCTATATCATCCTTTCCGATCTGACCAGGCATCTTCGAGAGAAGGGATTGGCCCGGACGCGATTAAATCGTCATCCTTTTCTTCACCGGGGGCTTGGGATTGCCTTTACCTTTTTCTTGTTCTGGTTTACCCTTATTATCTTCCGAACGAAAAATCTCTCGGATGCCTTTTACGTCATGACCCATTTGGGAATGGGTTGGGGAGGTCTCAAGGGATTTCACGCCTCGGTCGAAAGCCTGTACGGCGTGTTTCCGAAATATGAGTTGCTGACGGTCCTGATCGCGATTGGCTGGATGATCTTCGTTGAGATCGTGGAGAGACAGGAAGGGATGAGGCATCTCTTGATGAAAAGACCGATCTGGGTCCGCTGGGCCATCTACTATGTCTGTATCCTGTTTCTTGTCTTTTTTGGTGAGTACAATGATCAAGCCTTCATCTATTTCCAGTTCTAAAGGAAAAAGGGGATGAGGATACCCTACCGAAAGATTCTTCTCTTCACGCTCCTTCTTTTTGTTATCCTGGGCGCTGATGAATCTCTGGATGGATAAGGAAACGTACCCCCATTTTCCACTCCAGTATGACGAAGCCTTTCATCCCAAGGTCAAGGCGGACGTCATCATCATGGGCGCTTCTCATGCCACTCACGGGGTTCATCCCGGATACCTTGAAATCGATCACCTCAAGGTCTTCAACTTTGCCTTCAATGGGGCAAGTCCTCTCTTCAATCTGAATTGGTTTCAGAAGGTGTTTAAGCCGAACAATCCCAGGCCTTCGTGCGTCATCTACGGAGTCCACTGGGTCATGTTTGACGGCCAGTTTCTTCAGAGAAAATTCGAACAGGACAGCAAGTACTTTCCGTTCCGCTTCTTCCTGACGGAGTTGAAAGACGTGAAGGGGTTAGGCACCCTCCTGCTCAACCGGGTTGCTTTCATTCGGGAGAGAAGACAGATCCTCCCCCGCCTCTTCAAGAAGAAGCGGGAGAATGAGGTTTATCCTGTTTCAAGATATTATCAGGGGTACATCCCTTTTGAGACCCGGCGGGACCTTGAGAAGAAGGACCTCGCGAATCCCAGGATCGATCCCGATCAACTCAAGGCCTTTGAGGCGTTGCTCAGTGAGTTTAAACGGGACGGGATCAGGGTGATCTTTGTCGAGATCCCGGACTATATTCCGGGCCGTGACTCTTCAACCATGGAAAAGAATATGGACCTCATCCAGAAGATTGCCAGGGAAAGAAACATACCCTTCCTCAATTATGAAACCGAAAGGGTGACTGAAATCAATTACAACCCAGATTATTATGTCGATTGGGCCCACCTCAACGGAAAGGGGAGCGAAGCCTTTTCGAAGTTGCTGAGAAGCGATTTCGAAAGCGGGGAATTTTTAAACAGAATGTTTCTCGAAAACCCGGAGTGAATAAGGGGTTTATGACCCAGCGTTCCTTTCAAAAAGATTTCTGAGGGTGAGGTCAAGGGATGGCTGCAGGCGAAGATCTGATCCACTCTCCTTCCCCAGCCTTTTTTGAGGATCCTGTTTCGTTCGTTGAAGGAGTGAACGGCCAGGTGATCAAAACATCGAGACTAAGATGGGCGCTCGATTTTCAATCTTTCCGAAAAGGGTAGGGTCTTTGTTAAGAGGGACAAGACCAAGGGGTGGGCCGAAACCTTCAAATACTTTTCCTTCCATCGAAGGCCAGGATGGAGTGGTTCATTGCCTATCAGCTACGGAAGAAGAAACCTCCCTGTTCCAAGACCCCTGGGCTGGATTGAGAAAGGGTCCGCCGGGGATGGGTGAAGAGAGAGCTACTATCTTTCAGAAGCCATCGGGTCAGGGACCTCCCTGATCGATCTCCTCGATTCCCGAAAGGAGGTTACGATAGAGACCCTGGCCAAAAACGATAAAAGCTTTTCATGACGCAGGTCTTTTTCACAAGGACCTCCATGCCGGGAACCTGTTGTGGAATGGGGAGACGTTCTTCCTGACCGACTTACACCGCGCCAAGCTTCTCAAGATCCGTCTCCTTGGAGCAGAGGTTGCAGAACCTGTCCCATCTCTTCCATTCCCTGCGGTCCCATTGGGGGAGGGAGGATTTCCTCCGGTTTGTGATGGACTATTTTGGAGAAGGGTCTCTTGATCCAGAGAAAAGAGAAGCCTGCCTTCGGAAGATTCTCTCTTCAATGGAGAGAACTGCAAGGGCGCTGGTGGAAGAGCAGGACCAAACGCTGTCTGAAGGAGAGCACGGAATTTTCTCGGGGGAAAGAGGGGGGAACGACGGTTTATCATCGGAGGGATTTCCCCTCCGATCGGATCAACGAGGTGATCAGAACACATCGCGCCATCCTGGAAGAGAATCCGACCCGTTTGTTAAAACAGGCGCCCGGGTCCGTGGTCTCTCTGGTTGAGACAGGGGAATCGAAGATCTGCGTGAAAGAGTTTCGATATCCTCATTGGTTCGATCGGCTCAAAGAGAATTTCAGAACGTCAAAAGGCCTCAGGGCGTGGATCGCCGGGAACGGCCTGAAAATAAGAAACGTCCCTTGCCTTGGGGTGCTGGCCTATGTGGAGAAAAAGAACGGGCTTGGAATAAAAGAGAGTTTCTTGCTCATGGAAGCTTCCGAAAAAGGCCAGGAAATGGACCGTTACCTTTTTAAGGGATTTCAAACCGCGCAGATAAAGAGGCTTTTTGTCAGGACGTTTGCCCAATGGCTTTCGCGTCTCCATCAGAAAGAGATCTTTCATCGGGATATGAAGGCGTGCAATATCCTCGTTTCAGAGGAGGGTGGGGACTGGCGATTCGAGCTTCTTGACCTGGAAGATGTCCGGCTGGATCAGAAAGTGGAGGACAAGGAGGTGTTCAGAACTTTGCTTCAGCTCAATACCTCTATCCCCAAGAGGGATCACCCACACGGACCGCATGAGGTTCTACAAGGAGTACTGTCGCCTTCATCCGGTGATTCAAGACAAGAAGACTTTTCTATCCAGGCTCATGCAGAAGAGCAGGGAAAGGGGAGTCGTTTACGTCTACCCCCAGGGAGTGGTAGAGGAAAAATGGGGCTGAATGATCCGATCGAAAAAGCATCCAAATGGTCCCATGGCGCTGTCCCGCTGGCCCGGAACGAGACCCATGATAAAGTCGTCGAGATGATGGAAAAGGAACCGAGGGGAAGAGTCCTCGACGTTCCAACCGGGACAGGAGTTCTGGCAGGCCGTCTGAAAGGGATGGGTTTTGAGCTTTCCTGCTGTGATATCAATGCTTCCTATTTTTCCATTCCGGATCTTTCGATCGAGCTCGGTGATCTCAATCAAAGCCCTTCCTTATGCCGACTCTCCTTCGATTATGTCATCTGCCTCGACGGGATCGAACATACGGAAAACCCTTCAACACGCTTCGTGAATTCCGGAGGATGTTGAGAAAAGGCGGGAAATTGTTCCTCTCCATTCCCAACTTTTTGAATCTCGAGCGAAGGCTTCGCTTCCTCTTCACCGGTGGCCTTTCAAAGATTCCCTCTCATGAGACGATTCAAAAGGTTTGGAAAAACGATCTCTCCATGGCTCATCTTAGCCCCCTGGGATATCCACTTCTAAAATTCGTCCTGGAGCATTATGGATTTCGTGTCCTTCGACTTGAGAAGGATCGTCCAAAGCCGAGAATGGTTTTGCTTTGGCCTCTCGCCTGGGTCCTTCGTCTCTACGGACGAGTCGCATCCAGGAAAAGGCGGAAAGATTACCGGTTGGACGAGACGCTGAGCAAGGAGATTCTGATGGGCGGAAATACGCTGATCATCGCTGGCTGAAAAGGTGGCTTAGGCTATGAAGAACGATTCCCTGTGAAGTGTGTGGTTCCGAACAGCACCGATTCCTCTTTGAGGGGTGGGACCGGGTCTTTGGGGTCCCGGGGAAGTTCAATCTGGTCCAGTGCAAAGAATGCGGTCTCATCTTCATCAACCCCCAGCCCGATCCGGACACGCTGAAAGCCTATTATCCGGATGTGTATTATGCATCCAATCCCTCCCACTATCGGGAATATTCCTGGCTGAGGAGAAAAGTCCTGGAGGCCTATTTCGGATACGGAGTCCTGCCATCACACATCACAGGCTCATGCTGCTTTTTAAGAAGGATATTTCTGTTCCCTTTACGGATGCGATACCGGCATTCCATTCCTTTTGTCGAGGGAGGTAAGATCCTGGATATCGGGTGTGGAAACGGGACAGAGCTTTATAAATTGAAGGCGATGGGTTGGGAGGCCCATGGAGTCGAGATGGACGGTCAGGCCTCTGAGCGGGCGAGGTCAAAAGGAATATCGGTTTATACAGGAGATCTTTTCGGAGCAGCCTATCCGGACCATTTCTTCCATGTGGTCCGGATGAGTTTTGTTCTGGAACATCTGCCCAATCCAAGAGAGACCCTCCAGGAGATCCGGCAGAATTCTCGTCTTCCAGGGGGACGGATCTACATCTCCATCCAGAATGCAAGAAGTCTCCATTACTGGCTGTTTGGCCAGAGATGGTTCAGCCTGGATGTTCCACGACACCTCTTCACCTTTACGTCCGAAAACCATCAAGCGGCTTCTTTCTTCCCTGGACCTGGAGCTGAAAAGCATCTGGTTTGAGTCCGGGACAAGAAGTTTCTTGGCAAGCCTTCAGTATATCGTCAATGACCGTTATCAGCGAGGGGCAGGATATACAGCAAGTCAGGCCGTTGTGAAGAGCCGATTTCTCAGAACCCTCTCCTACCCGATCTGCTGGGCTGCGGATCGGATGGGATGGGGGGATCTGATGTATCTGGAGGTTGTGAAGGCTTGACCGATCTATCCATCATCATCGTCAACTGGAACACAAAGGAATATCTTCTCCGCTGCCTGAAATCGGTCTTCCGATCCGAGGGAAAGAGATCCTGGGAAGTGATCGTGGTCGACAATGGTTCCCAGGACGGGAGTGCAGGAGATGCAAGACGACTCTTTCCAGATATCCATCTGATCGCCAATGAAACAGAACCTGGGATTTGCAAAGGCGACCAATCAGGGGATCAAGCATTCATCGGGCAGATACCTCCTCCTTCTTAATCCGGACACAGAGGTGAAGCATGGCGCGATCGGGAGATTGGTCTGCTTTCATGGAAAGCGATCCCGAGTCTGGAATTGCCGGAGCCCAACTCCTCAATGAAGACGGGTCGAGACAGAACTCGATTGCCAATTTTCCATCCTTGGCGACGGAACTCCTCAATAAGAGCCTCCTGAGGCGGCTATTCCCGAAAAAGTTCCCTGGGAAGGAGAGAGATTATTCGGACCCATTGAAGTGGATTCGGTCATCGGCGCCTGCATGATCGCAAGGCGGGAAGCCCTGGAGCAGGTAGGAATCCTGGATGAAGACTACTTTCTATTTTTCGAGGAGACCGACTGGTGTTACCGCATGAAGAAGGCGGGATGGAAGGTCTACCATGTTCCTCAGGCAAAGATTGTCCATTTTCAGGGAAGGGGTGCGGAAAGCAGAAAGAGGGAGGCGAAAGTCGAATATTATGCTTCCCGCTACCAGTTCTTCAAAAAGAACCGGGGCAGGCTTCAGTGGTTTCTTCTTCTCATCGGACTGATGGCAAAGCTTAAGATTGAACTCCTCTCCATGTTCATCGGTTGCCTGTTGACCCTCTTTCGCGTGAAGAAGTGGAGGAAGCGACTCTCCATTTATGCCTATCTGATGGTTTGGCATCTCCGATTCTGTCCAAGGGGAATGGGTTTGAAGCCCATGGAATAAACATTGCAAAATGGTCATTGAACATTGGACAATGATCAATAAACGCACGTCCTGGTAGAGTTGAGGTATGCAAAGCGGGGTTTAGATGTTCTTTAAATGAGCATTGAAAAATGGTCATTGAGAATTGATAGTTGATCATCTAATTGATCATGGAAGGGTCGTCCCGGAGGAGGGTTTATGATCAATGTGGCAGTGGTTGGGGCAGGAGCGTGGGGTAAAAATCACATTCGGGTCTTTTCGGAGATTCCCAGGGTACGGCTGAAGTATATCTGTGATCAGGATACCTCAAAACTGGCACCCCTGGAGAAAACCTTTCCCCAATCAAAGAGTGGATACTCTTGAGACCCGTCCTGAAGGACCCGGAGGTCAGGGGGATTGTGATTGCCTCCTCCGCCATTTCCCATGCCCCTCTGGCTAAAAAGGCGTTGATGGCGGACAAAGACGTCTTGGTGGAAAAACCCATGGCCCTCAACCCGAAGGATGCAGCGGAGATGCTGGAGCTGGCCCGGAAGCGAAAGAGGATTCTCATGGTCGGCCATCTCCTGATCTATCACCCTGTGGTGGACCGGTTGAAAGAAATGATTTCCTCCGGAGAACTGGGAAAGATCCACTACATCTATACCCAGCGGGTCAATCTCGGCATCATTCGCCAGGACGAAAATGCCCTCTGGTCCTTTGCCCCCCATGACTTGTCGGTCATCCTGTATCTCCTTGAGGAAGAGCCCACGGTCGTCTCTGCCCATGGTGAGAGCTACATTCAGAAGGGAATTGAGGATGTGGTCTTTCTCAGCCTCCGGTTCCCGGATGGAAAGATGGCCAACATCCAGCTGAGCTGGCTCGATCCGCACAAGTTGAGAAAGGTCACCATCGTCGGTTCGAAGAAGATGGTTGTCTTCGACGACATGGAGGCCTCTGAGAAATTGAAGATATATGACAAAGGGGTTGGAAGCCCATCCTATGCCACTTACGGAGAATATCTGACGCTTCGATCCGGCGATATTACCATTCCAAGCATCCGGATGAAGGAACCTCTGAGGGCCGAAGCTGAACATTTTATTCAATGCATCGAATCGAGGAAAGAACCGAAGACCGGGGGACAGGACGGGCTCAGGGTGGTCAACATCCTTGTTGCAGCCCAGCAATCTCTTGAAAAGAAGGGAACCCCGATTCCTGTTCAAGGGGAGATGAAACGATGGAGAAAACGTATTTTGTTCATCCGACAGCCATTGTGGATGAGCCGGTCGAGATTGGGGAAAAGACCCAGATCTGGCATTTTTCCCATATTATGTCCGGAGCGAAGATTGGAGAGAATTGTATCATCGGACAGAATGTGTTTGTCGGCAAGGGAGCTATTCTCGGAAACAACATCAAGGTTCAGAACAATGTCTCCGTTTTTGATGGAGTGATTCTTGAAGATGACGTCTTTTGCGGTCCCTCCATGGTCTTCACAAACGTCTACAATCCGAGGAGCTTTATATCGAGAAAGAAAGAGTTCCGGAAAACCCTCGTCAAAAGAGGAGCGACGATCGGCGCCAATGCAACCGTTGTTTGCGGATACACGATTGGTCAGTATGCCCTTATCGGAGCCGGGACGGTTGTGACGAAGGATGTTCCGGACTATGCCCTGGTCTACGGAAATCCTGGGAAGGTGAGGGGATGGGTTTGTCAGTGTGCCGTTCAGATTTCTTTCCAGGACGGCAGAGCGAAATGTCAGGCCTGCGGAAAACAGTATGAAAAGGACACAGCAGGGGTTAGGGTGGTCGAAGGATGAAGATTGTCACGATTATTGGGGCAAGGCCCCAGTTCATCAAAGCTGCCGCTGTCAGCAGAGCGCTCCAGGCTTTCAATCAAACCTCTTCCTCCGGAAGCCGGCGTTCAAAAAGAAGGATTCAGGAGATATTGGTCCATACAGGGCAACATTACGATTATCTGATGGACAAGGTCTTCTTTGAAGAACTGAAACTGCAACGTTGTGATTACCACCTTGGGGTTGGGTCTGGTGCCCATGGTAAGCAGACCGGGATGATGCTTGAACAGATTGAGCCGATCCTGCAAAAAGAGAGGCCCGACGTTGTCCTGGTCTACGGAGATACAAATTCCACACTGGCAGGGGCGCTCGCAGCGGCAAAGATGCACCTCCCGGTGGCCCACGTAGAAGCCGGTCTGCGAAGTTATGACCGGAACATGCCCGAAGAGATCAACCGCCTCCTGACGGATCATGTCTCCAGGCTTCTCTTCTGCCCAACCGATGAAGCGGTTGAGAATTTATCCAAAGAAGGGATTAAGAACGGAAAGCAGGATCGATGGGTGAAGAACGTCGGTGATGTGATGCACGATTCGATCCTTTACTATTCCAAACTCGCAGAACAAACTCACCATCCTGCAAGATTTAGGTTTATCTGTTGGGCAATCTGCTTCTCCGAACTCAAAACTCCGAACTCTTAACCTTAGTCCCAAGCTCCGAACTCCTAACTCAAAACTCCGAATTACTATCTTTCCACCCTTCATCGCGCCGAAAACACAGATAATCCGGAGAGGTTGAAATCCATTCTGAAAGCCCTGGAGCAAATCTCAAAAGAATCTCCTGTTATTCTGCCTCTTCACCCGCGAACGAAAAAGATGATGGAGGTTCACGGTCTCCGGTTGAAAAGCAAAAATGTTAAATTGATCGATCCCGTTTCTTACCTGAATATGTTGAAGCTTGAGAAGAATGCGAAAGCCATCCTGACCGATTCCGGCGGCGTTCAGAAAGAGGCATACTGGCTGAGAGTCCCATGCATTACCCTGCGTGAGGTCACCGAATGGGGCTACACGGTCGAGGAGGGCTGGAATACGATCTCGGGGTGGAAGACAGCAGAGATCGTTCGAGCAGTCCAGAGGATGCCTGACCGGAAAAAGGCGAGACGGAGGGGCGACGAAGGGAAACAAACAGCTCAGAAAAGATTGTACGTTTCCTGTTTGAATATGTCGGGAAACGGACAAATCATCTTTAAATTCTCAGAGTCAGAATCCCTCCAGCAACAAACACAGTGGGTCCAGGGTATTGGGTTTATTTCTCATAGCGAAGGCTTCTGCAAGGGCTTCCGAGTGGCAAGATGAACGCTAGAGAGTCGAGAGACCATGCCCACCCGGATAGGATCCTCAGGATGGCGCAGATTGTAATCGGCAGAACCCTCGGAGCCTCAAATGGTTGAAACTATTGTTCTGCGAGATTTGGAGTCCAGGTAAATTTTCACCTCCAGACCCCGTCATTTTCCCAGTATAATTAGTGTCTGTCCATAAAGTCCCTTATTCCGTCATGCCGGACTTGAGGAGCCTGCCCCGTACTTGATACGGGGGCATCCAGACGTCGTCCCGACGAAAGTCGGGAACCATCTCAAAGACTGGGTCCCGGTTTTCACCGGGAACCCTGGATTCCGGCTGGAGTTTACCCCGTTGCAGAACGGGGCCGGAATGACGACTTTTTGGGAAACCGTCAGTTTATGGACAGACACTAATTATTCCCCGATTTCTTGCTACAATTCTCTTTTCTTGTATAAATTATTTTTCCAGATGGTTATTAATCCAACTTCCATTGTCAGGGGTTATTGGTATTATTTCATTCGGTGTCTGTGTGGCAATGGCCAATGTGATTACACGAACGGATGAAGGTCTCTTCCCTTACGAGAGAGGCTTGTAAAGGTAGATGGAAGAGTCTGAAAACGGGGT
Organism: uncultured delta proteobacterium; assembly: GCA_963828805.1. Lineage (GTDB taxonomy): Bacteria > Desulfobacterota > BSN033 > BSN033 > UBA1163 > CAWHGS01. The sequence goes on along the minus strand of CAWHGS010000039.1, from coordinate 31,520 downwards.
TGGCACTGCTGCTCTTTGCCGCCTTGTTCATGAGCTCGGCGCCGACTTGACGTTTGCGCGGAACGCGGCAGCGCAGGTGGGATCCGCGACGTCGGCAAACGAGGTGGCCGGCCATGGAAATGCCGAACAGGGCAGTGTGCCTGCGGCGATCGCTGAACCGGAGGAACACGGCCTGCCTCAAAAGGCAGTCGAGATCGCCCGTCCCTTTCGGCTTCCCGATCACCAATTCGATGGTCGTGACCTGGATCGTGGCGGCGGGGTTGATCATTTTTGCCCGGGTCGCAACACGGGACATGAAACATGTTCCCGGCGGAGCGCAGAATCTCCTGGAATGGCTCGTCGGGGGTCTGTACGATTTTCTGGAAAGCATCATCGGCCCGCATCTGGTCAAGCGGACGTTCTGGTTTTTTGCGACCATTTTCATTTTCATTCTTTCCGCCAATTGGGTGGGCCTCATTCCCGGGGTCGGCACGATCGGGTGGGGACATCAGACCCCCCACGGTTTCGTGATCGATCAACCGCTCTTCCGCGGGGCGAATGCCGATCTCAACCTGACGCTCGCCATGGCCCTCGTCTTCTTCGCCTGCTGGATCGTCTGGGCGCTGCAGGAAGTGGGTCCGGTTGGATTTCTAAAAGAGTTGTTTGCGCCCAAGGGCGAGAGCACCGGGTTCTTGAAGGTGTTGATGATCGTCGTGTTCTTCGCCGCCGGCTGTCTGGAAATCGTTTCCATTCTCTTCCGGCCGGTCTCCCTGAGTTTTCGTCTCTACGGCAACATCTTTGCCGGGGAAAACATGCTGGAAACCATGTCCCGGATGGTCCCCGGCCTCGGGTGGCTGTTGCCGATTCCGTTTTATTTTATGGAATTGCTGGTGGGTTTGGTGCAGGCGCTGGTCTTCATGTTGTTGTGCGCGGTCTTCACTCTGCTGATGTGTCAGCATGAGGGAGAAGGACCCGCGAGCGCACACGGATGAGGATGCGTTGCGACGGATAAGAGCAATTCTGGCACGCCCGCGAGAAGGTGAGCGGGCCGAGGCTGTGCAATGCGCATGCGGCCGGGAAAGCGATCGGCGAGCGGAAAGAAAGGGAGATGATATGACTGGGAGCCTACACGTTGGTTTGGCAGCGCTTGGCGCGGCCCTTGGGGTTGGTTTGATCGGCATGAAAGCTTCGGAAGCAGTGGGACGTAATCCCGGCGCTGCAACGAAGATTCTGGTCCAGTCGATTCTGGCCATTGCCTTCGCTGAAGCGATCGTGTTCTACGCCCTGTTCCTGGTGAGATAGGGAGAAATTGGCGGGCGCGGAGCCAAGACAGCCCAGCGCCCGCAGAATGCGAGTGGATGATTATGAATCTTCTTTTATTGGCGGCGCAAGTGGAGAGTAGCGGACAGCCCGAACGGATTGTCACGACCTTCGGCGTGGACTGGCCTCATCTGCTCGCCCAGGTAGTCAGCTTCTGCATCGTTTGTTTTATCCTTTACCGGTTCGCCTATCGACCTGTCCTCAAGATGCTGGAAGTGCGGCGTCAACAAATCGCTCAGGGCCTGGCCAATGCCGAGCAAATAAAGGCCGAACTGGCCCGGACCGAAGCCCAGCGCCAGGAAGTGATGGCGCAAGCGAATGTCCAGGCGACCAAGTTCATCGAGGAAGCCCGTGCCGCGGCCTCCCGCCTCCAGGAGCAGGAGACGCAAAAGGCCATCGCTGCCGCCGAACAGATCATGGCCAAGGCGCGGGAGGCCGCCGCTCAGGACTACGCCCGCATGCTCGCCGAACTCAAACGCGAGGTCGGGCGGTTGGTTGTGCAGGCCACGGCTACGGTCGTCGGCAAGATTCTGACGCCGGAAGATCAAAGGCGCCTGGCCGAGGAAACAGCCAAGGAATTGACGACTCAATGAAAATCGGTAAATGACCCGGGATGAAGACGACCAGACAAACCAAGCGTGAAGCCAAGCGACTGTTCCGTTTCTGTCTCGTAAACGGATTGCTGGATGAGGGTCGCACGCGACAGGTCGTGCAAAGAATCATCGAGGCCAAACGCCGCGGTGGCTTGGCCCTCCTGTCGCACTTTCAGCGCCTGGTGAAACTCGACTGCGCCCGGCACACCGCCGAAGTCGAGAGCGCCATGCCGTTGCCGGCGGATTTGCGCGCAAGCATCCAAGCCGGTCTGGCGCGCACCTATGGCCCGGGGATCAGCGCCTCATTCGCACACAACCCGGGGCTGATCGGCGGAATGCGCATCAAAGTGGGGAGTGATGTCTATGACGGCAGCGTGCGGGCCCGGTTAGCCGCGCTGGAGAAGAGCTTTTGAATCATCCAGCGCGAACGGAAATAACACGGAGTCCCGATTGCCAATCAGGATGCGGTCCTGGCGGCAAGGAAATTGAGGTGAAAGACATATGGCGGACCTACTGCAGGAAATTGAAGCTCAGATCGCGGGGGCGAAGGCAACGACAGCCAAGCAGAACGTGGGTGTCATCCGCGAGATCGGCGACGGCGTCGCTCGAATTGAAGGCCTTGCCGATGCGATGCTCAACGAGATGATCGACCTCGGCCACGGCATCACAGGGCTGGCATTGAACCTCGACGAGACCGAAGTCGCGGTGATCATTCTGGGCGACTACACTCAGCTCCATGAAGGGGACGAGGCCCGCGCGACGGGCAAGCTGCTGCAGGTGCCCGTCGGCAAGGGATTGCTCGGGCGCGTCGTGAACACCCTGGGGGAGCCGGTGGATGGCAAGGGGCCCGTCAAGAGTGACGTCGCCTATCCGGTCGAGAAAATCGCTCCCGGCATCATCCGGCGCAGTCCGGTCCGCCAGCCGGTGCAAACGGGCATCATGCCCATCGATGCGATGATTCCGATTGGCCGCGGCCAGCGCGAATTGATCATCGGGGACCGCTCGACGGGCAAGACGACCCTTTGTATCGATACCATCATCAGCCAGGCGCGTCTCAACAAAGCGGCCGAGGCTGCCGGAGACAAGGACTATCGCCCGCTGTACTGCATCTACGTTGCGATTGGGCAGAAGCAATCCAGTATCGCCCAGATCATCGCCGTTCTCGAAAAGGCCGGACGCGATGCCCTACACCATCGTCCTTGCTTCCCCTGCCTCCGATTCGGCTGCCAATCAGTATCTGGCGCCTTTCGCCGGGGCGGCGATGGGTGAGTGGTTCATGGATCATGGCATGGACGCGCTGATCATCTATGACGATCTGTCCAAGCACGCGGTGGCCTACCGGCAGATCTCCCTGGTGCTGAAGCGGCCGTCGGGTCGTGAAGCCTATCCGGGGGACGTATTTTACCTCCATAGCCGACTGCTCGAACGGGCGGCGCGCGTCGGCGAAAAGTACGGCAATGGTTCGCTCACCGCCTTGCCCATTATTGAGACGAAGGCCGGCGACGTTTCCGCTTACATCCCCACCAATGTCATCTCGATCACGGACGGACAGATTTATCTGGAAACGGATTTGTTCTACCAGGGAGTCCGGCCGGCCATTTCGGTCGGCCTCTCGGTTTCCCGTGTCGGTTCAGCGGCGCAGATCAAAGCCATGAAGCAGGTTGCCGGGCAGCTCAAGGGGGATCTCGCCCAATTTCGCGAACTGGCGGCGTTCGCGCAATTCGGCTCGGAACTGGATCCCAAGACGCAGGCACAGATCGACCGCGGCAAGCGCATCATCGAGCTCTTCAAGCAGCCCCAGTACAGTCCGATTCCCGTCGAGGTCCAGGTCGCCGTGATCTGGGCGGTCCAAAATGGGTATGTGGATGATGTGCCGGTGGATCGGGTCAAAGAGTTTCAGGCCCGGCTGACGGAATTGCTGACCACGCGCAAGACCGAGCTGCTCCGGAAAATCGCTCAGGAAAAAGCGCTCAGCGAAGCCTTGACCGCCGAGCTGAAGGCCGCGGCCGATCAGTTCAAACAGACCTGGAAATGAATGCGCGCGTCCGTGCGAATGCAGACCGTCCGATCCTGAGCAGCAGTGGTTCGCCGAGTCACGGACTTTAGCGCCTCCTAAGATCGGTTCAGATTCTATCGAGAGCTTGAAGGCTGGTCGGAGTTTTAATTATGCAAAGCCCACGCGACATACGCCGACGGATCAAGTCCATCAGCAGCACGGCGCAGATCACCAAAGCGATGCAGATGGTGGCGGCATCGAAGATGAGAAAGATCCAGGAGGCCACCGTGGCCATGCGTCCCTTTGTACGGCTGATGTACCGTATCCAGCGCGCAGCGACGACTCACGTGGGCGAGTTCACCCATCCGCTGCTGGAAGTGCGCGAAGTCCGCAAGCGCGCGGTCATCCTGGTCGGCACGGATAAGGGCTTGTGCGGGCCGCTCAACAGCAACCTGTTCCGCCTGGCCGCCCAGTTCGACCCCGACTCAACGGTTTTTATCACGGCCGGGCGTAAAGCCGCCCAATTCGTCGCACGCTCTCAGCGGCAGCTGGTCGCCGAGTTTACCTACGCGGACACGCCGCGTTTCCCCGAGGCCAGAGCGATCGCCGCCTTTGCCTGTGATCTCTTCTTGAAAGGGGAGGTGGACCAGGTCCTTGTTGTCGCGACCCAGTTCGTCAACACGTTGACCCAGAATCCTGTCTGTCTCGAGTATCTTCCGGTGGGCGAAATCAAAGGGATGCATCTCCCAGGGATGGAACCCAAAGAGGTGCAGGTCCCAGGGGTGGAACTCAAAGACGAACCCGCAGACGACACCACCGAGATCCTGTTTGAGCCCAGCCCGGAGGCTCTCCTGGGCTATCTGCTCTCGCGTTATGTCAATATCTACATTTATCAGGTCTTGCAGAATGCAAAAGCCAGTGAGCAGAGTGCCCGCATGGTGTCGATGAAGAACGCCACAGATAATGCCGAGGACCTGATCAGGGACCTGACACTCGAATACAACAAGCTTCGTCAGGGCAATATCACTCAGGAACTGCTGGAAATCGCCGGCGGCCAGGCCGGTTGAGCCAGAATCAGTCTGGTAACAGACACGTGAAAGCAGGTAGGAATATGATAAAAGGCAAAATTGTTCAAGTCGTAGGTCCGGTGGTGGACGTTGAATTTCCGCAAGAGCTCCCCACGATTTACAACGCATTGACCGTTGAGTACAAAGTGAACGGCCAGCCCGTCAAACTGACACTCGAAGTGCAGCAGCACCTCGGGGATAAGTGGGTCAGGACCATTTCCATGTCCGGCACGGAAGGCCTCAAACGCGGTTTTGAGGTCACGGATACCGGCGGGCCCATCTCCATGCCCGTCGGCGAGGGTGTCATGGGACGGGTGTTCGATGTGACCGGGAACCCGGTGGACGAGCGCGGGCCGGTTCAGGCGGAGAAATACTATCCGATCCACCGCCCCCCGCCACCGCTCGTGGACCAATCGACTTCTCCGCAGGTGCTCACCACCGGCATCAAAGTCATTGATTTGATCTGCCCCTTCTTGAAAGGCGGGAAAGTGGGCGCCTTCGGTGGTGCCGGGGTTGGCAAGACGGTCGTGATCATGGAGCTGATCAACAATATCGCCAAGCTCCACGGGGGAGTGTCGGTGTTCGCCGGTGTCGGAGAGCGCACCCGCGAAGGGAACGACCTCTACAACGAAATGTCCGAAGCGGGGGTCATCAAGCAGGACAACCTGGCCGCGTCCAAAATCGCTCTGGTGTACGGCCAGATGAACGAACCGCCGGGCGCCCGCCTGCGCGTGGCCCTGTCCGCCCTCGCCATCACCGAATACTTCCGCGACGAGAAGAATCAGGATGTGCTGCTCTTCATCGACAACATTTTCCGGTTTTCGCAGGCCGGCTCCGAGGTGTCGGCGTTGCTTGGCCGCACCGCCAGCGCCGTCGGTTATCAGCCGACACTCGCCGCCGAAATGGGCGCCCTCCAGGAACGCATCACGTCCACCAAGAAGGGCTCGATCACTTCCTTCCAGGCCGTGTACGTACCGGCTGACGACCTGACGGACCCTGCGCCGGCCACAACGTTTGCGCACCTGGACGCGACCATCGTATTGGAGCGTGCGATTGCCGAATTGGGTATCTATCCTGCGGTGGATCCTCTGGCCTCGACCTCCCGCGCACTCACGCCCGAAATCGTGGGCCAGGAGCACTACGACGTTGCACGTGGGGTGCAGAAGGTGCTTCAGCGCTTCAAAGACCTGCAGGATATCATCGCGATTCTCGGCATGGATGAGCTTTCGCCGGAGGACAAGCTGACGGTATTCCGTGCGCGCAAGATTCAGCGCTTTCTGAGCCAGCCGTTCAGCGTGGCGCAGGTGTTCACCGGCCGCGAGGGGAAACAGGTCCCCGTGGCTGAGACCGTTCGCGGCTTCAAGGAGATCCTGGAAGGCAAACACGACGACGTACCGGAAGGCAACTTCTACATGAAGGGTGCCATTGAAGAGATCAAATAGGTCTGAAACTGATTCGAATGGGGATCGAAGAGTCCGATATCGAGGACATCCAGAGAACTCGAAAAAACTGGATTCTGATTTGGACCCGTTTGAACTTAGGTCCGGAATCGACTTTCGAGCCGCAGATCCGAATAGAGCACAGACAACATGGCCGACACGTTGAGATTGGAAATCGTCACGCCGGACGCAATCGTCTACTCTGAAGACGTGGAGATGGTCACGCTCCCGAGCGTGGAGGGCGAGTTGGGGATTCTTCCCCAGCACGTCGGGCTAATGACTCAATTGGTACCGGGAGAAATCATTGTGCGCAGAGGCGGTCACGATGAATTTCTGGCCGTGGGCGAGGGGCTCGTTGAAGTCACGGGCAAACGGGTGTCCATTCTTACGGATATGGCTGTTGCCGCCGACAAGATCGACGAAGCCAAGGTCGAAGAAGCGCGTCAACGCGCCGAAGCCCGCCTCAGAGAGAAGATCTCTGCCGAAGAAATCGCTTCTGTCAACGCCTCATTAGCTCGCTCGCTGGCGCAATTGCGTGTCAAGCGACGCCGCCACGTCTGATGAAACATGGTGTTATCGTCCTGGAATCCTTCAATATTCTTTTCGAGGGACGCTGACGCCGTCGAATTGCTCCTTTTCGATCGGGTCGATGACCCAAAGCCCTCCCGCATCATCACTCTCGATCCGACGAAAGAACCGGACGTATCACTACTGGCATGTCTTCGTTCCAGACCTCAAACCGGGGCAGATCTACGCGTACCGAGCGATCGGGCCTTTCGATACCTCGACAGGGCCTCCGTTTCGATCCCGAAAAGGTGCTCCTCGATCCCTATGGCCGGGCTGTGGCCGTGCCGGAGAACTACCGCCGTCTGGCCGCGATGCATCCCGGTGACAACACCGCCACGGCGATGAAGAGCGTCGTTGCGGACACCGGGACTTACGACTGGGAAGGCGACCAGCCGCTCCATCGGCCTTTCGCCGAAGACGGTGATCTATGAAATGCATGTCCGGGGATTTACCCGTCACCCCAGCTCCGGAGTGAAGGAAGAAAAAGGGGAACCTATGCCGGGTTGATCGAAAAGATCCCTTACCTGAAGGACCTTGGTATCACCGCCGTCGAATTGCTGCCGGTCTTTCAGTTCGACCCGCAGGACGCTCCCCCGGGGCTGGTCAACTACTGGGGGTACAGCCCGGTCTCCTTTTTCGCGCCTCATCAGGGGTACAGTTCCCGGAAGGACCCCCTTGGACGTTCTGGATGAATTCCGGGACATGGTGAAGGCCCTTCACCGTGCGGGCATCGAGGTGATCCTCGACGTGGTGTATAACCACACGGCCGAAGGCGATCACCGGGGACCGACCTTCTGTTTTAAAGGACTCCAGAACGACACCTACTACATTCTGGAGAAAGACCGGTCCGCTTATGCCAACTACACCGGCACCGGGAACACCCTGAACGCCAATCAGCCGATCGTCCGTCGTTTGATCCTCGACAGCCTCCGCTACTGGGTCCGAGAGATGCACGTGGACGGCTTCCGGTTCGATCTCGCCTCCATCCTCTCCCGCGACGAAACCGGCCATCCCCTGGAAAACCCCCCGGTCCTCTGGGACATTGAGTCCGACCCGGTACTGGCCGGCACCAAGCTGATCGCCGAAGCCTGGGATGCCGCCGGTCTCTACCAGGTGGGCAGCTTTGTCGGGGACAGCTGGAAGGAATGGAACGGAAAATTCCGGGACGATGTCCGGAGTTTCCTGAAAGGGGATAACGGGACCGTTTCCCGGCTGGCCACCCGGATTCTCGGAAGCCCTGACCTCTACGGTCGGGAGGAAAGGGAACCGGAACAGAGCATCAACTTTGTGACCTGTCACGACGGTTTCACCCTGAACGACCTGGTTTCGTACAATCGAGAAGCACAACGAGGCCAACGGAGAGGAGAACCGCGACGGCTCCAACGACAACCTGAGCTGGAATTGCGGCGTAGAGGGGCCCACGGACGATCCGGATATCGAAAGGCTTCGAAACCGGCAGGTGAAGAACTTTCTTGCGATCACCTTGCTTGCCGTGGGAGCCCCCATGCTTCTCATGGGAGACGAAGTGAGGCGGACGCAAAGGGGGAACAATAACGCTTATTGCCAGGATAATGAGATCAGCTGGTTCGACTGGAGTCTGCTCGACAGGCATCCGGACGTCCATCGTTTTGTCAGACAACTCCTCTCCTTCCGGTTGAGAAGGGACGCGGCCGAGGAAGAGGGCATTAAGCCTGAACGAGCTTTTGCGCCGCGGACAGGTTCAGTGGCACGGCGTCAAACTCAACCAGCCCGACTGGGGGGATCATTCTCACAGCCTGGCCTGCACCGTGAGGAGCATCAAGGGAAGATTCCTGGTCCATCTGATGCTCAATCCTTACTGGGAGGCTCTCGAGTTCGAGCTTCCGCCGGTGGCGGAGAGTCCGGCATCCGGCTGGCATCGCTGGATCGATACCTTCTCTCGATTCACCGGACGACATCTGCGAATGGGCGAGTGCTCCAGCGTCACCGGCCATACGGTCCAACCCCGGTCCGTCGTGGCGTCATTCACGCTTTCGAATCAACATGGCTGACGGGATGCAGCAAGCCCAGCTCATGCCCTATTCGTATGGTATTTAGTGAATAGTTCTTATAAATCCTCCTGCCTCCTTCCAAAGGAGAGATATTATTCCCCCCTTTGAAAAAGGGATAAGGGGATTCTAAGTCCCTGCAATTCGAAGCTTTCAGAGGGCTCACAGTGACACATTTCAGCATGAATTAAGGAGGGGATATGCCAGTTGCCGACTACAAAACCTACTGCAGATGATCGACCGGGCGAAAGAGAAGCATTTTGCCTACCCCGCCATCAACGTCAGCTCCCTGACAACTGCCAACGCCGTCCTGAAAGGCCTTGCCGAAAGCAAGAGCGACGGGATCATCCAGGTCTCGACAGGCGGCGGCGGCCTTTGCCTCCGGCTCCTCGGTGAAGGACATGGCCCTGGGTGCCATCTCCATCGCCGAGCACGTGCACCGGGTGGCGGAGCGCTACCCCATCTTCGTGGCCCTGCACACCGATCACTGCCAGGCCAAGGTGCTGGACAAGTACGTGATCCCCCTGATCCAGGAGACCGAGAGGCGGCGGGCAGCGGGGCTCCCGAATCTCTTCAACAGCCACATGTTCGACGGGAGCGATCTGCCCCTGAAGGAGAACCTGGATATCGCCGTCAGGACTCCTCGACCGCTGTCAGCAGAAACGAGCTGATCCTGGAGATCGAGGCCGGGGTCGTCGGGGGGGAGGAGGACGGGGTCAAGGGGGAGATCTCGGAGAAGCTCTACACGACCCCGGAGGACACCCTGGAGGTGGCCCGGCGGCTGGGGACGGGCGAGAAGGCCGCTACTTCCTGGCGGCCACCTTCGGGAACGTCCACGGCGTGTATAAGCCCGGCCAGGTGAAGCTGAGGCCGACCGTCCTGAAGGAATGTCAGGAAGCCGTGGAACGGGAATTCGGAAAGGAGGCCCGTTTCGACCTGGTCTTTCACGGAGGGTCCGGCTCCAGCCTGGAGGAGATCCGTGAGGCGGTGGACTACGGGGTCGTGAAGATGAACATCGACACGGATACCCAGTACGCCTTCACCCGGCCCATCGCGGATCACATGTTCAGGAATTACGAGGGCGTCCTCAAGGTGGACGGAGAGGTGGGCAACAAGAAGAGTTATGATCCGCGTTCCTACCTGACAGCCGCCGAGGCCGCCATGGCCGAAAGGGTGAAGCAGGCGGTCACCGACCTGAGAGGCGTTGGGACCACCCTTCTTGGAAGCGGTCGTTAAAGTCGTTAAAAAGATCCGGCCCTAAAGTTCTCCAAGAGAACCATTCCTACGGACTCGGAATATTTTGGAAGGGTATAATAGGTTTAGGTTTTTAAAATCCCTCCCGACCCCCCTTTTATAAAAGGAGGAGATGATGGTTTCCCCGATTGAAAGGGGGGATTTCGTGATTATTCTTTTTAGTTCTTGAACTTTGAGATACATTTTTTCAAAAGGCTGGGTTGTGACGGCGATTTTTGATTTGTTCACATCTTCCGAGGAGTTTTGATGCAAAGGAGCGGCGATGACATTGGGTGATATCAATTTTGAGGTTTCGAGGTTGGGCGAGGGCCGCATTCCCTCTCCCCTGAAGGAGATCTATTTTGTGAAGGATGACGAGCGGGTGCTCTTTCATTCGGGTTTGAGCGAGATGAAAGAATATTTTGAGAGTGGGAAGCCCGCTCCGTCCTTCGAAAAGGCGGGACCCAGGGAAAAGATCTATTTCGACCCTTCTCAACTCAAATGCGGCATCGTCACGTGCGGAGGGCTCTGCCCGGGCCTAAACAGTGTGATTCGGGCGATCGTCTTGAGTCTTCATTATAACTACGGAGTGAGAACGGTCTATGGCTTTCCCTTACGGTTACGAGGGCCTGACGTCTCATTACGGCCACAAACCGGTCGAGTTGACTCCTGCTGTCGTGGATCGTATTCACGAGCAGGGCGGGACCATTCTGGGTTCGTCACGTGGGAATCAAGACATCGGCGAGATGGTCGATACGCTGGAGCGGATGGATATCGGAATCCTTTTCACCGTCGGAGGCGATGGGACCCTGCGCGGAGCGAGTGCCATCTCTGAGGAGATCGAACGCAGGAGATTGAAGATCGCTGTGATCGGCATCCCGAAGACGATTGACAATGATATCTCCTATATCCAGAGGTCCTTTGGCTTTGCGACAGCCGTCTCCGAGGCAGGGAGGGCGATCACCTCGGCCCATATTGAAGCCCAGGGTGCAAGAAACGGGATCGGATTGGTAAAGCTGATGGGCCGGGAGTCAGGATTCATTGCTGCCTACGCTGCTCTGGCCTACAGCGATGTGAACTTCTGCCTCATCCCTGAAGTTCCTTTCACCTTAGAGAGTTTCCTCAAGGCCCTCAACGAAAGGCTGGAAAAGAGGAGCCATGCGGTCATCGTGGTGGCGGAAGGAGCAGGTCAGGATATTGTGGAGAAGACCGGAGAACGGGATGCCTCCGGCAATATCCGTTTTCAGGACATCGGGATCTTCCTGAGAGACCAGATCAACGCCTATTTCAAACGGACGGGCACTGGAGATCAGCCTGAAGTACATCGATCCGAGTTACACCATACGGAGCGTGCCGGCGGATGCCAATGATTCCGCCTTCTGTCTCCTCCTGGGACAGAATGCCGTTCATGCCGGTATGGCAGGACGGACCAACATGGTGGTCGGTTTCTGGGCGCAATGAATTCACCCATGTGCCCATCCCCATGGCTACCTCGAAGCGCAAGAAGGTGGATCCGGAGGGATGGGTTTGGAATAGCGTCCTCACCGCAACGGGGCAGCCGAGGGAGATGCGGTAACGCTCATGAAGGAAGAAGAGCCGGAGGAATGAAGATGACTTTGCCAAAGCATAAAACCAAAATCGTCTGTACGATCGGACCGGCCTCCGAATCGCCGGGAGGTCATGGAGCAGATGATCCGGGCGGGAATGAACATTGCCCGGCTCAACTTCTCCCACGGCGATTTCAGCGGCCACAAGAAGAGTCATTGAAAATCTTCGGGCGGCGGCGCAGCCGAGCGGGCGACGCATCGCCATCATGGCCGATCTCCCGGGTCCGAAGATGCGCATCGGTCAATTCGCCAAGAGCCGATCGAGCTGAAACCGGGCGACCCCTTCACCCTGACCACGGAGCGAGATCGCAGGAGACAAGAACCGCGTCTCCGTCACCTTTGACCCTCTCCCCAAGGCCGTGAAACCGGGGGATACGCTTTTTCTGAATGACGGATTATATCCAGCTCGAGGTGGTGAAGGTCGAAGGGAGGGACGTGCGATGCCGTGTCCTGGTCGGCGGAGAACTCCGGTCCCGCAAAGGGCTCAACCTGCCGGGCATCGATCTCGGCATCAGCGCCTTTACCGAGCGCGACCACGAGGGCCTGAAGTTCGCCTCGGAAAACGGCGTCGATGCGGTCAGTCAGTCCTTTGTCGAGTCCGGGGCGGACATCGACGCCGTTCGCAAAGCGGCCGAGGACCTCGATTACCATCCGTTCATCATTGCCAAGATCGAGCGATCCCGGGCCCTGGATCGGATCGATGAGATCCTCGAGGCGGCGGACGGGATCATGATCGCCCGCGGGGATCTCGGCGTCGAGATCCCGATCGAACAGATCGCCGTCGTTCAAAAACGGCTCATGCGTCTGGCCAATCTCCTCGGGCAAACCGGTCATCACGGCCACCCAGATGCTCGAGTCCATGACCGAAAACCGGCGGCCGACCCGGGCCGAGGCCACGGACGTGGCCAACGCGATCCTGGACGGGACCGACTGCGTCATGCTCTCCGGAGAATCGGCCATGGGCAAATATCCGGTCGACGCGGTGGCCATGCTGGCCAAGATCGCGGAGGCCGTTGAGCCGCATCGTCCTGCCCATTACGGTGAAAGAGGACTGAAAGATCTCGACCGTGGAGGCAAGGTCCGCCTCGCAGACCTGATCGCCTTCGGTGTGGAGGCGACCCTGGAGCGTATCTCGCCGGCCGCCGTCTTCGTGCCGACCCACAGCGGGTATACAGCCAGAAGCATTGCGCGGTTCCGGTTGCCCGTGTGGATTGTGGCCGTCAGTTCGCAGGAGAGCCACCTGCCAGCGGCTCCAGTTTTCCTACGGGGTCTATCCCGGTACATGAGCCGGAGCACCCGGAAGACTGGAAGTGCTTATGTCCAGCAGATGGCTGCGAGACCACGGCGTCGAGGGAGACCTTGTCGATTCTGACCGAGGGGCCTTCCACGAAGCACCCGGAGGTGAGCAACCGCATGGAGATCATCGATCTTCAGGTCTAAATAATGGAGTCATGGAGTAATGGAACACTGGGTAATGGAGTCTATTGGAATCATGGAGTGTTGGAGTAACGGCCAATAGAAGGGATTGGAGCTAAGGAGTATTTGAGCAATGGAGTAATGGAACAACTAAACAATGGGGTGCAAAAATCTTCCAATACTCCAGCATTCCAGTTCTCCACTTTTGAAAGAGTGTGGAGGTGAGTCCGATGGCAAAAAAAACAGAGAGCAACGGCAGGAAGAAAAAAGCAGGAAAGGAACCCTTGCCTAAGGACACAGGTCCTGGCACGGCAAGGCAGAAATTCACCCGGAGTTTCTCCGTCATCTTTTCTACACGCAGGGAAGGGCTCTTGAGACGGCAACGCCGAACGATCTTTATATGGCCCTTGCCTACACCGTTCGCGATCAGCTCCTCGAACGCTGGTTGCACACGGTCCAGAACTACAACAAGCCGGGGGTTCGGATCGTGAGCTATCTGTCGGCAGAATTTCTCCTCGGACCCCACCTTGAGAATAACCTGATCAACCTGGGAATCTATGATGAGGCGCGCGATGCCCTGGAAGATCTTGGCCTGGATCTCAGAAAGATCATCGATCAGGAAGAAGAACCGGGGCTGGGAAACGGAGGTCTGGGCAGGCTGGCAGCCTGTTATCTGGACAGCCTTGCCACGCTCGAAATTCCGGCGGTCGGCTACGGGATCCGCTACGAATTCGGGATCTTTGACCAGAAGATCCGGGACGGCTGGCAGATGGAGGTGACCGACCCCTGGCTCCGCCTGGGGAACCCCTGGGAGATACACCGGCCGGAGATCGCCTACCATGTCAAATGGGGTGGACATACCGAAGGCTATGACGATGATCAGGGACGCTATCGCGTGCGCTGGATTCCGGGCCGTGAAGTCAAAGGAACGGCCTATGATACGCCCATCGCCGGGTACAGGGTCAACACCTGCAATACCTTGCGCCTCTGGAAGGCGGAGGCCGTGGAGTCGTTCGACTTTCAGGACTTCAATGTGGGGGACTATTATGGCGCAGTGGATGAGAAGGTCGTCTCGGAGACGATCACCAAGGTGCTCTATCCCAACGATGAGCCGGAGGTCGGCAAAAAGCTCAGGCTCGCGCAGCAGTACTTCTTCGTCTCCTGCTCCCTCCAGGACATGCTGCGGATCCACGGCCTGATGGGAGGAAAGCCGGAGACGTTTCATGAGAAGTTCGCCATCCAGCTCAACGACACCCATCCCTCCATCGCCGTGGCCGAACTGATGAGACTTCTGGTGGACGAACACCAGATCGAATGGGAGAAGGCATGGCACGTGACCCAGAGCACCTTCGGCTACACGAACCATACCCTGCTTCCGGAGGCCCTCGAGAAATGGCCCCTCCCCCTGTTCGGAAGCCTTCTGCCGAGGCATCTCGAGATCATCTACGAGATCAATCGACGCTTTCTGGACCAGGTCCGCGTGAGATACCCGGGAGACGATCAGCGGTGCAGCCGCATGTCCTTGATCGATGAGAAAGGCGAGCGATATGTCCGGATGGCCCACCTGGCCAGCGTGGGCAGCCATGCGATCAACGGGGTGGCGGAACTTCACAGCGAGCTGCTGAAAAGGGACGTCCTTCGGGACTTCTACGAATTGATGCCGGAGAAGTTCACCAACGTGACGAACGGCGTGACGCCGCGGCGTTTCATGGTCGTCAGCAACCCGAAGCTGAGCCGACTGATCAGCAGCAAGATCGGCGAGGGCTGGATCAAGAATCTGCAGGAACTGAGAGGTCATCGAACCCTTTGCCGAGGATCCGAATTTCCAGAAAGAGTGGCGGAGGATCAAGAGGGAAAACAAACAAGACCTCGCCGCATTGATTCAGGAGCGCACGGGGATCGCCGTCGATGCGGACTCCCTCTTCGACATCCAGGTGAAACGGCTTCATGAATACAAGCGTCAGCACCTGAACGTCCTTCACATCATCACCCTTTACAACCGGCTCAAACATGACCCGAAGCTGAAAGTGATCCCCCGGACCTTTATCTTCGGAGGCAAAGCAGCCCCGGGCTACTTTATGGCCAAGCTGATCATCAGGCTCATCAACGGGGTGGGAGAGGTCGTCAACAATGACCCCGATGTGGCCGGCCGCCTGAAGGTGGTCTTCTTCCCGGACTTCAACGTGAAGAATGCCAGATACGTCTATCCGGCGGCCGACCTTTCGGAGCAGATCTCGACCGCCGGCAAAGAGGCCTCCGGAACGGGCAACATGAAATTCTCGCTCAACGGGGCCCTGACGATCGGGACCCTCGATGGCGCCAACGTCGAGATCCGGGAAGAGGTGGGAGCCGACAACTTCTTCCTCTTCGGCCTGACCGCAGAGCAGGTCTACGAGCTGAAGGCGAAGGGCTACAACCCGAAACAGTATTACGATTCGGATCCGGAGCTCCGGGAGGCCGTGGACCAGATCTCTTCCGGAGCTTTCTCCCGAGGGGACAGGAACCTCTTCAAACCCCTGGTCGATTCTTTGTTGTACTGATGACCCCTATCTCCTGTTTGCCGATTATCGCTCGTATGTGGAAAGCCAGGAGCAGGTGAGCCTTGCCTATAAGGATCAGGCCAAATGGACGCGGATGTCGATCCTGAATGTGGCCCGAATGGGAAAGTTCTCATCGGATCGCTCCATCAAGGAATACTGCGAAGAAATCTGGAAGGCCCGTCCGATCAAGGTGAAACTGGGAAAGTACACGATCGGATAGGGTGGATTTTGAAAGACAACTTCTAAAACGGAAGCCCGAGTGTAACCCCCCCTTAGAGACATAAGTGTTAACATTAAGTGTTCACCTACCCTTCAAGGGGGAGGGACGGTAGGGAGGGAAGATTAGCGGTAGGCTTGTGATCCGGTCCCCATGACAAACAAGAAGATACGTTCCTGGGCAGACGGGAAATGCAACGGCTACGCCACGACAACGACTGCCTGGTTGACGGACTGACGGAACAAGCTCCGCGGCATCTTCTGCGGTGGTCATCAAATTTGTGGCCTTTCGAAACGCCGTCCTTTTGGCGTCAACACCCTTTCTGCGTGATTACAAGGAGGAGGCTCCTCGATTTTGTCTTGCCTGGAAAAAAATTGGTCATTGAAGTAGATGGGGGCCAACATGGACAGCAGGCAGAGTATGACGAGAATCGCACACAAAAACTGGAGGCAGCTGGTTTTCGGTGTTACGGTTCTGGAACAATGAGGTTCTTCACAAGAAGGAATCGGTGAGACAGAAGATCTGGTTGATGATCGAGGGCCTGCAATCCCATCCCCCTCTCAACCTTCCCCTTGAAGGGGGAGGAGGGTTTAAGTATGTTCCTCCCGAAGTAGGGAGCAAAGTTCCGCGCTTATGCCCGATGGGAGAGAGGAAAGGCCTTTTCATGAGCGGATCGACGTCCCTGCGTGCACCGAGCAGAAAGCCGCGCTCAAAAAGCTGTCTCCTCACCAGATCACCGCGAAAGACCTCGCCGGGGAACCGATTGTATCCAAGCCTACCAGGGCTCCCGGTAATGATGCTGACATTGGAGGTCTGAAGGTGGTCACCCGGGGAGGATGGTTTGCCGCCCGTCCCTCCGGCACGGAGGATATCTGTAAAATATACGCGGAGAGCTTCCGGGGCGAAACTCACCTGAAAAGGATTCAGGAAGAAGCCATGGCGATCGTCGAGGCAGCCTATAAGGAAACAGGAGTGTAACCTGGTTTTTCACAAGCAGATGATAACATGATTTAAGGAGGTTTTACTATGGCAAAGATTGTAAAGGCAATTGGAAGAGAGATTCTGGATTCGCGAGGCAACCCGACCGTGGAGGCCGATGTTTGGCTGGATGACGGGAGCATGGGCAGGGCGGCGGTGCCTTCAGGAGCCTCGACAGGCGAGCACGAGGCGGTTGAGCTTGCGTGATGGGGAAAAATCGCGCTATCTGGGGAAGGGGACGCGCAAGGCTGTGGAACATGTCAAGCAGCGAGATTGCGTCGGCGATTCAGGGATGGACGCGACCCGACCAAGAAGAGATCGATCGAAAGATGATCGAACTGGACGGGACGCCCAACAAGGGCCAGCTGGGAGCAAACGCGATTCTGGCCGTTTCCATGGCCGTTGCGCGAGCCGCTGCCACGTCGAAAAAGATGCCCCTCTACCGGTATCTCGGAGGGGATTCTGCCTGTTTGCTGCCGGTGCCGATGATGAACATCCTGAACGGGGGCGCTCATGCCGACAACTCCGTCGACTTCCAGGAATTCATGATCGCTCCCTATGGGGCGAAGAGCTTCGCGGAAGCCCTCCGCATGGGCGCAGAGGTCTTCCATACCCTGAAAGGGGTGTTGAAGAAGAAAGGGTATTCAACAGCGGTCGGGGACGAGGGAGGATTCGCTCCGAACCTGAAATCGAACGAGGAGGCTGTGGAGGTGATTCTTGAGGCCATCGGACAAGCCGGTTACGGCGCCGGAAAAGATATCGGTCTGGCCCTCGACCCGGCGGCCAGCGAATTCTACGACGCGGGAAAAGGGAGGTATGTCTTCAAAAAGTCCGACAAGAGTGAGAAAAGTTCCGAGCAGATGGTTGAATTCTGGTCGAACTGGGTGAACCAGTATCCGATCATCTCGCTCGAGGATGGCATGGCGGAGGACGACTGGAAGGGCTGGAAGCTGCTCACCGACACCCTGGGGAAAAAGATCCAGCTCGTGGGCGACGACCTGTTCGTCACCAACGTGCGAGAGGCTGTCACGGGGCATCAAGGAGGGGATCGCCAATTCGATCCTCATCAAGGTGAACCAGATCGGCACGCTGACCGAGACCCTCGAGGCCATGCGAATGGCGACGGAAGCGGGTTACACCTCTGTGGTTTCCCATCGGTCGGGTGAGACGGAGGATACCTTCATCGCTGACCTGGTGGTGGCGACGGGAGCGGGACAGATCAAGACCGGCTCCGCGAGCCGCACCGATCGAATTGCAAAATACAATCAATTGTTGCGCATCGAGGAGGAGCTGGGAACTTCAGCCAAATTTGCAGGCAGAAAGGCATTTAAACAATAAAAATCGAGGGAGCGAATCCAATGCACAAACTCGTTCTACTAAGACACGGTGAAAGCGCCTGGAACAAGGAAAACCTCTTCACCGGCTGGACGGACGTGGACCTTTCGGAGAAGGGTGTCGAAGAGGCCAAGGAAGGCGGTCGCGTTCTCAAAGAGCAGGGATACACCTTCGATATCGCCTACACCTCTGTTCTGAAGCGGGCGATACGAACCCTCTGGATCGTCCTGGACGAGATGGATCTCATGTGGATACCGGTGGTCCGGGACTGGCGCCTGAACGAACGCCACTACGGTGCGCTGCAAGGTCTTAACAAAGCTCAGACGGCCGAGAAGTTCGGGGAGGAACAGGTCAAGATCTGGAGGCGGAGTTACGACATCCGCCTCCGGCCTTGGAGGAGACCGATCCCCGGAATCCGGCGAAGGATCCGCGCTATAAGGAATTGAAGAAAGAGGAGATTCCGCTCACCGAATGCCTGAAGGACACGGTGGAGCGCTTTCTTCCGTGCTGGCATGAAGTGATTGCGCCCGCCAGTGCGCTCGGGGAAGCGGGTGCTCATCGCTGCCCACGGAAACAGCCTGCGGGCCCTGGTGAAGTATCTTGATAACATTCCTGACGATGTGATTCCTGAAGTCAACATTCCTACAGGGATGCCCCTGGTCTACGAGTTGGAGGATGATCTGAAGCCGATACGGAACTACTATCTTGGCGATCCTGAAAAGGTGAAGAAGGCCATGGAGGCTGTCGCCAGCCAGGCCAAAGTCAAGAAATAAAATCCGTCACTGTTCTTGCAGGGGGATAGGCGATGAAAATTTTGATCACGCCGCGTATGGAAAGATGTATCGGTTGTCACTCCTGTTCGCTGGCCTGCGCCCGTCTGGTGCACAAGCAGCTTTCCTGGGATGTCGTGATCGTGGACACGAATGATGAAAAGACTTATAAGATGAAGCATATCAAGGGAGCTATTCATTTTCCATGGGCAAAAGTCATCGGGGAACCCGGCCCTCTTCCAAAGGATAAGCTGCTGGGGCTCTACTGTGGCTGCATTGGTGAAGAAGCCTCTGATGATGTTGCCCAACAACTGATGAATACCTGGGGCTACAAGACCATCAAGGTTCTTGAAGGCGGGTTAATGCAATGGGTAAAGCTGGGGTACCCGGTCGAAGCGGGATAAGTTTTGCTCCCCCTGTGTCAGAAAGGTTGCTGGAGGTAACGGAGACTTTTGGAAGAGGTTGAAGATGAGTCAAAAGAAGAGAGGTGCGATTCTTGCCGGAGACATCGGCGGGACAAACACCCGTTTGGCGATTGTAGAGATCGTGAAGGGACACTTCAATTTTCTCTCTGAAGAAACCTTTCCGAGCCGTGAAGAGTCGAGTCTTGAAAGCGCCCTTCGAAAATTCCTGGAGAACCCTTTACATCCCATCACACAGGCCTGCTTGGGAGTGGCCGGGCCTGTCCGCGATGGTCGCTGTGAGGCCACTAACCTGCCATGGGTGGTCGATTCCCAAAAACTGGCACTTCAACTCAACCTCCCCCTGGTCGGTCTGATCAATGACTTGGAGGCCAGCGCGTATGGGATCGGCGAACTTGAAACCAAAGATGTTGAGGTCCTCAATCAGGGACCCTGATTCAAGGAACTCATTCATCCATTGTTTTGGAGGAAAACCACCCAAACGTCCTCCTAAAGGAAAATCTTATTACTACACTTGATGCTGAAGAAAATCCAAAATCTGAATGGAAGATGACTGCTTCTAACCTCAAGTGACCTCTTTAAGATAAAGATATCCAGTTCCTGTCAATAAGGGATTAAGGGCTGGTTTATACTCAATCTTTAAAGTTGCATGTCTTCTATGTGCATGTCCTGCCCTTGAATCTCATCACTTCCTTGCTGACTTGGGTTATCTTAAGTTTTATAATTGCAAAAATTCTTTAGACTATTTTATTCTTCTCATTTACACGTTAAGGGAGATATATTCCTATAATTTTTTCTGTTTTACAATCCAAAGAGGTTTGATATGTTAATAGTAAGAAAACATTACCAAGGAGAATCGAAAGAATGAAAGCCATGGTGCTTAAGGAGATTTCTCCAATCGAAAAAGAGCCTCTAGAAATGGTCGATTTGCCAATTCCTACTCCTGGCCCTAAAGAGATTTTAGTCAAAGTCTCTGCCTGTGGAGTTTGCCATACCGAACTCGATGAAATTGAAGGAAGACTTCAACCAAGACTTCCGATTGTCTTGGGCCATGAGATTGTTGGAAAAGTGACGCGTTTGGGCTCTGAGGCAAAAAAATTTAGTAATGGAGATCGAGTAGGAATTGCCTGGATCAACTCATCTGTGGAAAATGCCATTTTTGTCAAGAAGGGAATGAAAATTTATGCCTAGAATTTCAAGGCACTGGATGTCATGTCAATGGGGGTTATGCCCAATATACGGTGGTTTCAGAAGACTTTGCCTATTTGATCCCTGAACGATTTTCTGATTCTGAGGCCGCTCCTCTTTTGTGTGCCGGTGCAATCGGATATCGGGATCTAAGACTTTCCGGAATTAAAAGTGGCCAAACCTTGGGACTTTTTGGATTCGGGGCTTCCGCCCATATTGTCATTCAGTTGGCAAAATACTGGGGGTGTGAGGTTTTTGTTTTTACAAGAAGTGAGGAGCATCGAAACTTGGCCAAAAAATTGGGAGCTTCATGGACAGGCGGACCAGAAGATGAACCTCCCAGAAAACTCCATTGTGCCATCGATTTTACTCCGGTTGGAGAGACAGTGCTGAATGCCTTAAGGGTTTTGGAAAAAGGTGGAAGATTGGTATTAGCCGTCATTCGAAAGAGAAATCCGATTCCACCGCTGGACTATGCTCAGCTCCTCTGGGATGAAAAGGAGATAAAGAGTGTGGCTAACATTACGAGAAAGGATGCCCAAGAATTTCTTCCTCTGGCCGCAGAAATTCCTATCATCCCGGAGGTCCAGGAATTTGAATTAGAGGAAGCGAATGAGGCTCTCATTCTATTAAAACAAGGAAAAATCCAGGGAGCAGGTGTCCTGAAAATGCCCGACTAAATTTATTTCAAGAGTTTGTTATGCCCCCATTGAGTCAAACTACAGCTCCTCCCCCCACGGAGGTCGGAATCGATTCGTACCGAGGGGAGGATTAAGGTGGGGGGGGATATCCAATACTCCACCCCCATCCCCAACCTTCCCCCCTCATAAGGGGGAAGGAGATGAGATATGAAATCATCCGATTCTAAATGCATGATAAGACAGATTGGACAACCAGAGGTTAATGACAAAATTTATTAACTTTGAAAAAGACATCATTTTCGCTCCATTGGGGTCCAAGTATCAATCCAAAATGACCAAAACGATTTTGTTTTCAATTTCGAAATTGGATCATTCGAATTTGTTTGTTATGGGGTGCATGGGATTGGGTGCTTCCATATGGCTATGCCCTGTGCGCTTTGCCCTTTGCCAATTTTTTAGAGTGGGGTTGAAATTCTTCTTGGTTACATTTTACAATCTCTCCAATGGAAAAAGTGGACTGCCTCTTCCTCCACGTCCCCAAATTAAAAAACTACTATCGGCCCATCGATCAATTCATTTGGATTAACTTCCTGCCCATGGGACTCCTCGGATTAGCGGATCTCCTTCAACGGCATTCCATTACTACACAAGTTGTCCATTTAGGGGTGGAGTGGATCGAAAATAAAAATTTTTCAATCCTCGATTATATCCGAGAGAGATCTCCTCGAATGGTGGCCCTCGATCTCCATTGGCACCATCAGAGTTATGATGTGATGGAGTTTGCCAAAAAGGTGAAGGCTTTCTCCCCTTCCAGTTATATTCTTCTCGGAGGATTCACCGCCAGTTTTTTTCACGAAGAGATCATGAGAAACTTCGATGCGGTGGATGGTCTCATTCGGGGGGAAGCAGAGGTTCCTATCCTGGAACTGAGTCAGGCCCTTCTCCAGGGAAAGGAAGACCTCTTCTCCATTCCTAATCTGACCTGGAGGCGAAAGGGGAGAGTTCTCGTGAATCCCCTTTCTTATGTGGCATCGGAACAAGACCTGAATAACCTCTCCTTCACTAATTTCCCTTTGTTGAAAAATTATCCCACTTATATTCAATATATTGGACAGCCTTTCTATGTGAAGGGGGTCTCTCGGAAGAAGAATTTTTGGATGTATTCTCTCAAATCACCCATCTTTCATCTCATGGTAGGGAGGGGTTGCCCTGTTCAATGCACCTGGTGCAGTGGGAACATTCCATCTCAAGGGGCGGTAACTGGAAGAAATAAGGTAACCTTCAGAGGGGTAGAGGAAGTCCTTCAATCGATCCGGGAAGCCCTCTCTTATGGGTATGAGACCTTCCATATCTGTTTCGATCCCTTCCCCAAAGAGCCCGACTATTTTCTTAAGCTTTTCTCTCGCATCCGGGAGGAAAAGATAAAGATGGAATGTTTCTTCGAATCCTTTGGGCTCCCCACCATCGATTTTATCAAGGCTTTTAAGGAAACTTTCCCTGGGCTAAAATCCCTCATTGCCCTTTCACCTGATGTGGGATCCGACCGGGTGAGAAGGATTCATAAAGGCCATCCTTATACTCATCGTGCCTTAATAGAATGCCTCGACCAATTGGAAAGACACCAGATTTTTTGCGACCTTTTCTTCACCACTAGGTGTCCCCTTTGAAAAAGAAGAGGATCTTCAACACACGATTCAGCTCCAGAAGGAGATTCGGAAACGATATTCCAACGTAAGAGGAATACGCACCTTCACCATTGAGATGGAGCCGGGTTCACCCTGGCACCTCGATCCAGAGGAATACGGAGTGAAGACCTCCCTCAGAAACTTTATGGATTTTTACCACTATCATTCTGGACAGGGAAATGCTTTTTCTTCTCTTGGATATTGGATCCCGGATTACTTTGAAGGGGTAAAGGATGAGAAGGAGTTTGGAGAGGCAATGCAGAAACTCAAATGCCGTCATTTTTGCTTCATCCACCCGAATGCCAGAAGGTCATCGAGCCCTTTCTGGGGGAGAAAGCTCTGTGGCCTGTCGAATCTATTCTGGAAGATGAAAAATTTTGCAGGGAATAGAAGCTGAGGGTTCCTCCAAAATACGAAAAAGAACATCATCCCCATGCTTACCGTTATCGAATCAGGACTTTCTAATCCATAGATCCTTTTGTCGCAAGTCAAAAGGAAAGACTTACCCAAATGCCTTCATGAGCTGGGTTGAATTATATTCAAAAATATCTTCCAAAGTCTGTGTATTCTCAACCCCCGGGAAATTGATCACCTGAATGTATTTACACTTTGCATTCTCTGCGATCACTTTGGCCACTGGAAAATGAAGGATGTCGACAATCAACTCAGGCTTTTGGGCAATAGCATCCGCAATGGCTTTAGGGGTCAGTTCACCTGGGTTGATGGTTTGAACAACGGAAAGACCTGCCCAACCGGCAAAGGGTTGGGCTTGGCGGTGAACGACCGCTTTCTTTCCTGAAAAGGAAGCGAGTTTTGTTTGAAGGACCTTCAACCTTTCCAAAAAGCGCTGCTCCCAGATTTGCTCTTCCTTTTCTGTTTTTAGGATCTTGGATATTTTCCGGACCTGGGCGATTAAATTCTCCGGAGAAGTCGCTGTGTCGACTTGAATGGCGATCATGTTTCTGTTTTTTGAAGTCTCAAGGAGTTTCGAAACCATCCTCTCATACCCTCCATAGACCACCACCTTCGCCCCCTCAAGCTTCACAAGATCGGAAGGCTTCAGCTCATATTCAGGCGGATGCTTCATTTCTGAAGGAGTCATCACTCGAACCTCTTTTGCACCTCCTGCCTTGGCCATAGCCCCTGCCAAAGAGGTGGAGGCAACCACGATTTCCTGAGCCTGAGTGGCAAAAGGGAGTGTAAGAAAAAAGAGGCAGCCCACGACGAAAACCAACAGACTATTCTTGATGCTCATTTTAGACCGGTTGGATTCTTGCATGATGTCCCAACCTCCTTCTTAAAAGTATACAAACAGCAATGATCATTGAGGCGACCAGAATGATCGCGGAACTGGTCGGGAATATCCCATAAAAAAGAGAGATAAAGACCAACCATCCCGGACAACAAACCGAATAAAGAAGAAAAGAAAAAAACCTGCTTCAGACTCTTGGAGATGATATAGGCGGCCATGGCTGGTAAAAGAACGAAGGCATCGACGAGCAGGGCTCCGATCATCCTCATGGAAACTGCGATACTGACACCGAGGATGAAGACAATCAGATAATAGAATTGTTTTTCTGGAAGCCCGACCGCCAAGGCAATTTCCCGGTCGTAAAGAATAGCCTGAATCTCTTTGAAAAAGAGGAGGACCAGACTCAGAATAAGGAGGCTAATCACCCACCACGAAGATGAGGTCCACCCAGGTCAACGAAAGGATGTTTCCCCAGAGAATACTGAAGGCCTGGAGGACATGGATGTTTCCCTTATAGAAGAGGATAAAAGCAAGGGCGAGAGTAAGGGTCATGAGATAGCCTGAAAGCGTTCCTAACCCCAACTTCATCCTTTCGGAAGCAGGCCCTAAAACCAGAGAAGAAAGGGCGCAGAAGAGAAGCCCCATCAACATGGGGTCTATCTTAAAGAAAAGCCCGATGGCTCCTCCAAGCAAAGCGATATGCATCATCGCAAAACGGAGAGGGACGAGGTGGAGAGAAATGATGAAGACCCCGATGATAGGAAAGGCTACTCCGGCGAAGAGGATAGCGACGATGGCGTGCTGCATAAATGGAAACGTTAAGGCCTGGGTCCAGCTCATTCTACTGATCCGATCAAATGACTTCTTCCGTCCTGCAACAAGTAAACTTTATCGCTATAGTGCTCCACCCAATGAGAATCATGGGAGACCATGAGCGTTGTCAATCCTCTTTGATGGTGGATGGAGTGGATGGTCTCCATGATTTCGGATTGGGATTCGTTATCTAAATGAGTGGTGGGTTCATCGAGAAGCAGAATGAACGGTTCCTGGGTTAACGCCCGGGCAAGAGCGACTTTCTGCTGCTCCCCACCTGAAAGCTCGTGGACAAGTTTCTTTGAATAACGTTCCATTCCCACTGACTTGATTGCCTCATAGGCTTTTTGCCAATCCGTCTCTTTGGGTCTCCGGATTAAACCAATTTTCCCATATCGCCCCATCAGCACCGCTTCTTCCACCCGGATGGGAAATCGATTGGAATTGAACCTTTGTGGGACGACGCCGATGTCTTTCCTTAAACCGTTGGTATTACGGGACAAGAGCAGATCACATCCCAGGACCCTAACCTTTCCTTGGTGAGGTCGCAACGTTCCATTGATGACTTTGAGGAGGGTCGTCTTCCCTGCTCCGTTTGCTCCCACCACAGAGACAAACTCGTAGGGTTTTGCTTCGATATTGACTCCCAGAAGCACGGGGACATTTTCAAATCGAACGTGAACATCCATCAATTCAATGGAGTGATGCATCAGATTTTCCGTCCTCGGGCCAAAAACCTTCCAGGCTCATTGATCACGGTGACCTCAACAAGTCCGGAATCTTTCATCAAGCTTCGAATCCGTTCAGGATGGGGGAGAAAATCACGGGCCACCGGTCCTCCTACGGATTGGTGAAGTTGATTGATCTCTTCCGCACTGTGAAGATGGGCGATAGAAAGTGTCCCTCCGCCCTTAAGTACCCGGACCATTTCTGAAAGAGCCCTTGCCTTGTTAGGAAAATGAGGAAAGGCTGAGAAACAGGTAACCCGGTCAAACTGAACAGAAGGGAAGGGGATCAATTCCACACTGGCATTGATGAGAAACTGATCACCGGAGGATCGACGGATTTTTGCTTGCCTCAGCATCTGAAATGAAAAATCAATTCCGACCAGTCTTCCCTTGGGACCAATGACCTCTCTGATGAAGGGGAGGAGAATACCCGTACCTGTCCCGACATCCAATACCGAATCGTTTTTGGCTAATCCAAACCATTCTACAATCCCCTGAATCTTGGAAGTTTTCTCTTCATAACCCAGGTTTCTATCCCAGGAATGAGCATGACTGTCAAAAAACCCTTTCTTCTCCTCCATCGTCTCACCCTTTTGCGTAACCATCCCAAAATGGGATAGTTGTCCCTTTTCTTTCCAGGTTGACGTTCGCATAGATTCCTGGTCCTCTAAAATGAAAAGGCCATAAAAGTTGCCCCTTCTTGGCGCAAAGCCTTCATGGCCTCTTAAGTAACATTTATGTATTTTGTCTGCTTTAACCCTTCGAGGGTTCACTCAAGGTTTTCAATGAACCGATACTGAACAAAACCTGAGTCTGATATTTCTCATCAAACAAACGCTACGCGCCTTTATATTAAAAAACCTTGATGGCTTTGTCAAGGACAAAATTTTTTAAAAAATCCACTTGACAACACAAAATATTGTGGTAAGAATTCTATGTTACCTTATATTTAGTGGAGGAGGGAAGTTCATGGAGTTAACTCAATTAACACCTAATGCGGTTACGGTCCTTAAAAAACGTTATCTCAAAAAAGATCCTCAGGGGAATGTCATTGAAACCCCTGAAGAGATGTTTCGACGTGTCGCAAGAAACATTGCTCAAGCAGATCGATTCTATCAACCCCAGATCGATCTAAGCCTTGTTGAAGAGGGATTCTATTCTTTGATGACTTCACTGGATTTCCTCCCCAATTCTCCCACTTTAATGAATGCCGGTCGGGAACTTCAGCAACTCTCAGCCTGCTTCGTTCTTCCTGTTGGAGATTCCATGGATGAAATCTTCGACGCCGTTAAACAGATGGCCCTCATTCAAAAAAGTGGAGGGGGAACCGGCTTTTCATTTTCCCGGATCAGGCCGAGAAACGATGTCGTGGGTTCTACCCAGGGAGTGTCGAGTGGCCCGGTCTCTTTCATGAGTGTTTTTGATATGGCTACGGAGACGATCAAACAGGGAGGGACCCGAAGGGGAGCCAATATGGGTATCCTCCGTATAGACCACCCTGACATTCTCGATTTTATCCAATGCAAAGAAGGGGATCATCACTTTACCAATTTCAATATCTCGGTGGCTGCTACCGATGAATTCATGGAAGCCGTAAAGAAGGAACAGGAATATTTTCTTCGGAACCCAAGGACGAAAGAAATGGTCCATTCACTCAATGCTCGGGAGGTCTTTGAGAAGATGGTTTATTTTGCCTGGAAAAACGGGGATCCGGGAATTGTTTTTATCGATCGAATCAACCAAGACAATCCCACCCCTCAAGTGGGACAGATCGAAAGCACCAATCCTTGTGGGAGAACAGCCCCTCCTTCCTTATGAGTCCTGCAATCTTGGGTCCATCAATCTTTCCAATATGGTCAAAAATGGAGCCATTGATTGGGAAAGACTGTCTTCGGTCACAGAAAAGGCTGTCCATTTTTTGGATAATGTGATCGATATGAATTGCTATACCCTTCCTCAGATTGAAGCGATGACCAAAGCCAACCGAAAGATCGGTCTGGGAGTGATGGGGTTTTCAGACCTTCTCATTCTGTTGGGAATTCCTTACAATAGCCCAAGAGCGTTGGAGATTGGGGAAAAAGTGATGTCCTTTATTCAGAAGAAAGCCAGAGATGCCTCCAGAGAATTAGCCCTGGGGAGAGGGTCTTTCCCTAATTTCGACGGAAGCACTCTGACAAAGCGGTGGGATGCGATGAGGAATGCGACGGTTACGACCATTGCCCCAGCAGGGACCATTTCCATTATTGCAGGGACTTCATCGGGCATCGAACCCATCTTTGCTCTGGTTTTTATCCGCCATGTGTTGGAAGGGAAGGAACTTTTGGAGGTTAATCCATTCTTTGAGGCGTTAGCGAAGCAGGACGGATTCTATTCGGAAGAGTTGATGAGGAAGATCGCTCAAAGCGGGAATATCCAAAACCTTAAAGAGGTACCAGAGAACATCCGGAAACTCTTTGTGACCGCCCATGACATTACTCCTGAGGACCATATCCAGATGCAGGCGGCTTTCCAAAAATATACGGACAATGCGGTTTCCAAAACGGTCAATTTCCCTCATGCAGCGACGGTCGATGAGGTGGCCAAAGTCTATCAATTGGCTTACGAGCTGGGTTGCAAGGGGGTGACTATTTACCGGGACAGGAGCCGAGCCAAGCAGGTCCTGTATAAAGGGGGGGCCAAGAGTGAGGATCGATTGAAGGAGGGAGAGGAACTTCGCGAATTGGAGAGAAAGCCAAGGGCTCGCCAGGACGTGATTCATGGTTCAACTCGTAAGATCCGGACAGGGTGTGGAAACCTCTATGTGACCGTCAATGAGGATAAGGAGGGAAAACTTTTTGAAATTTTTAATCAGATCGGAAAGGCTGGGCGGTTGTGCGGCCTCACAATCCGAGGCGATCGGTCGACTGGTCTCATTGGCTTTTCGTTCTGGGATCGAGCCAGAAGATATCATTCGACAACTGAAAGGCATCAGTTGCCATACACCGGTCTGGTATCGAGAAGGAAAAGTCCTCTCTTGTTCTGATGCCGTCGCTAAGGCGATCGAAGGGCACCTTCAAGAAAAAGAGAAAGGTACAAAAACCGATCCTAAAATGAGAGTTTCCATTTCACAAAATAATTCGAAAGAAGAGGGGGATTCATATCAACGAAGTTCAAACCTGATCTTCCAGAGAGGGGCGTGTCCTGAATGTGGTGGACCCCTCATCCCTGAAGAGGGTTGTGCAAAGTGTTTCTGTGGTTATTCAGACTGCGGGTAGACGTTGAGTTTAGAGTTCGGAGGTTTGAGTTTCAAGTTGCGAGATTAAAGATGAAAAGCAAAAAGCCGGAAGAAGGGTTAACGAGGTAAAAAATCTTTAAATAGAAATTGACCTTCACCAAGGAATAAAAAGTTTAATCTCGAAAAGGCTATGGGTGTTCACCATAGCCTTTCCTTTTGGAGGCGATCGATGATTCGATAAAGAGATCGTCCTGGGGCCCCCAAGGGGGATCCTCTCCACGAAAAGAATTTTGAAGACGAGTCGAGTTTTCAAATTTTATCCAACAGAGGAAAAATAGTTGATTCTTAACCAAGGGATGGTTTAATATACTATCTAAAGATGGATAGGATGGGTGATAGACCATGAAATATGAGAAATGGGTATTGAGAATTAGACTTCTCATTTTCATTGGTGTTGTTTTATGTCTGGGGCCTGCGGCCAACGGTGATGCTCAAAAACAGATCTCCGAACAAAGCTTAAGATCCGGAAGCTCTTTTTTTTATACCGCCAAGAAACTCGGTGTTCCAATTCTTACCGCCTCCATCAAGATAGACAATGGATCGTTAGAACAAGGGAAACCCATTTACCACATCCAAGCCGATGTTAAATCTCTCTCCTATTTTGGATTTTTATTTAGAATGAATAACCATTTCACCTCAACGGTGGAGTCAGAGACCTGTTCTCCCATTCGATTTAGGAAGGAAATCGACCAGGACGGCCTTCTGATCGAAAAGAAAAAGTTATTTTCAAACCCTCACGTTTGATTATCCCAATAAAAAGATAGTATTGGAACAAACCGGAGAAGAAAGAGAAGCAGGAATTTCCCCTTCTTCCCGGGACCTATGATCCCCTTTCCATGTTTGCTCGATGTTATTTAAAAGAGGACACTTGATCTAAAACGGGAAATTCAAATGTCTATCCATGATGGGGTGAAGTTGCGCCAGATGGTATTTCATTCGAAGAAGGAAAGGGTCACGTCAAAGATATTTGGAGAAGTGGAAGCCGTCTGTCTTGAGTCCACCACCTCCTTTTCCAGTTTTGGAGAAAAAGAGGGGATCATCCGTATCTGGTATACCGCCGATGGAAAGAAGACTCCGATTCTAATGGAATTGGAACTTCCTGTCGGAAGTGTGAAGTTTGAACTGGAGGAAGTGAGGCAGGGTTAACGGAGACTTCATATCGAAACGGGGTAAATCGAAGGGGCTACCCGTCATTCGTTTTATGAAAGGAGGAAGTGATGGTTCAAAAGAAAGTGGTGAAGAAAGTGGTGAAAAAAGTTTCTAAGAAAGGCGTGAAAAAGGGAGATACGTATCAATGCAGTGTTTGCGGCCTTGCTGTTACTGTGGATGAGATTTGCGGATGCGTCGATACCTGTGACATCATCTGCTGTGAAAAACCAATGAAGGCCAAGAAAAAGGCTTAGAGAATTAACCCGTTCAACTGGCCTTTCAACATTAAAAGATTCTGTAAAAATCCTTCTGGTCCTTTAAAGGCTCAATGGAAAAGTCGGCATTAATCAAAAGAGAAGGAGAGGAAGAGTAACGTAAAGGATTGCTCGAAGGGACGATGGAAGAACTCTCCACCGATATCCTTGTGATTGGTAGCGGTTTGGCTGGTACTCCTCGCTGCTTTGGAGGCAGAGAGATCTGGCCTTCGTGTCCTCCTTGTGGGAAAATTTGCCATCGGGATGGGGACGAATTCCTCCCTGGCAGGTGGTTTTTTCTCAGTAGCCAACTCGAAGTTTTCTAAAGAAGATCATCTCCAAGCGACCTTAGAATCCGGAAAGGGATTAAATCGGCTTCAAATGGTCAAGACCCTGATTGAAAAGGGACCTGATGCCATAGAGAGATTGAGGGGCTATGGGGTTCCCATGTTTGAGAGGGGGGTCGGATATAGTTTTGGACGATCCGATGCCTTCTTCTCAATTGAGTGGTGTCCTTTTAATCAAGGCTTTGGTCGAAAGATTGAAAACGAGTTCTATCCGATGCTTACCAGGATTGGTCATTTTTGAACCCGTCATTGAAGAAGGGAAGGTTCGGGGGGCATTTGGATTTTTTAGAGATGGAAAACCTTGTCTCATCCAATCGAGAGCGGTCATTCTGGCAACAGGTGGAGCAGGGGCCATCTACGGTAGAAACGATAATCAGAAGAGTATCCTGGGAGACGGATATGCCTTCGCCTTTCGGGCAGGCCTTCCACTTCTTGACTTAGAATTTGTTCAATCTTATCCGTTTGTTTTAGCAGAGCCGAGGCTCTCATCGTTTATCCTCCTGCCTCCTTATCCTAAAGAGATGAGGTTATTCAATGAGAGAAAAGAGTGGCCCTTTGAGGGATTGAGCATGATAGGAGATTTCAATCAGGCCATTCTCAATCAGAGAGACTCTCTTTCCATCCGCCTCTACGAGGCTTGTCAACCAGGGGATATCTATTGTGATTTCACTCAGGTTCCGGAG
>CAWHGS010000038.1:0-65187 GCA_963828805.1 uncultured delta proteobacterium | reverse complement strand
CGTCCGAGGACCTCGACATATTATTCGGTATTAGCCCCGCTTTCGCGGAGTTATCCCCAACTCAAGGGTAGGTTACCCACGCGTTACTCACCCGTGCGCCACTTTACTCACCCAGTTGCCCAGGCTTTCTCGTACGACTTGCATGTGTTAGGCACGCCGCCAGCGTTCGTTCTGAGCCAGGATCAAACTCTCCAGTTGATTTTCTGGATAAAAAAATTATTTAATGACCCTGAAGCGGTAACCTCTATTCTGTTTTCAAAGAGCGGATATAAACGCAATTCCATTTAAAATATAAATCAAATCCTTTTTTTGTCAAGAGAAAAAATTCCAAAGATCAAAAACATTCTATCACGCGCACAGAGATTTAGTTTAACACAAAAATTCTTATTGTCAACAGGTCTTCACTATTTTTTTGTCATTTTTTTTATTCGCTTATATTTCTTTTTCCCTGCCCTGAGCAGCATATTGTCTTCAAGCTTTATAAGCTCATCAAACTTCTCGACTTTTTTGTTATTGATGTAGGCTCCGCCCTGCTCAATCAACCTTCTCGCCTCTGATCCGGAGGCACAGAGGCCTGCTATCTCAAAGAACAATTTAAAGGCTGGAATTTCCTGACCCATCTTTTCATCCGGTACATATTCTGTGGGTACGTTGCCGCTCTTCTCCTCCCCCTGGAGAAAAGGGCTCTTGACGCCTCTCTTGCCCTTTTCGCCTCGTTTTCTCCGTGGACGATTTTTGTCGCTTCATAAGCCAGCACCTCTTTGGCCTTTCGCAGTTCTGCCCCTTCCAGTTTCCTGTACTCTTCAATCTCTTCCATCGGAAGAAACGTGAAGAGGGCCAGGAACCGCTTCACATCCCGGTCATCCGTATTGATCCAGAATTGATAATAGTCGTAGGGAGAAGTACGTTGCAGGATCCAGCCAGACAGCTCCCTTTTCGGTCTTTCCCATCTTTCTTCCATCCGCTGTCATGATGAGCGGGAAGGTCATGCCATAGGCCTGCTTTCCTTCAAGACGGCGAATGAGATCGGTCCCGGCCACGATGTTTCCCCACTGGTCACTTCCACCCATCTGAATCAGGCAGTCGTAGTGCTTGAAGAGATGCCAGAAGTCATAGGCCTGGAGCAGCTGATAATTGAATTCAATGAAGGAAAGTCCCGTCTCCAGACGGATCTTCACCGATTCCGCAGCCAGCATCCGGTTGACGCTGAAATGGACGCCGATGTCCCGAAGAAAATCGATATAGTTCAGTTTCGTCAGCCAGTCCGCATTATTCAAGAGAAGGGCCCGGTCCCCTGAAAAATCCAGAAACAGGGCAAACTGCTTCTTCTGGGCCTCGGCATTCTGCCGGATATCCTCATAGGTCAGGATCTGTCGCATCTCCTGCTTCCCGCTCGGATCTCCAACCAGTCCTGTTCCTCCGCCCACCAGGGCGATGGGCCGGTGTCCGTGCCTCTGCATGTGAGCCAGGGCCATGATGGGAACCAGACTCCCGACGTGAAAACTCGATGCCGTTGGATCAAAACCGATATAACAGGTCACCTTCCCTTCAAGGAGTTCAGGGATCTTTTCCTCATCCGTAACCTGTTCAATAAATCCCCTCTCCTTAAAAACCTCGTAAACGGTCTTGTTGTCAATCTTCATTCGTTTGCCTATGCCTTAATGCCGGATTGATTCTTCATCCGCGCACTCCGTAAACCAATGATTCCAGGATTCGATGAGCCAAGGGTTCAAGTGGTTGGAATTCAATGATTTATCTCAAGCGACGACTCGATCCCTGGTTGGACCTCTTGACATTCATTTATTCAGCGGAACCCTGATCCTCTCGATACTTCGGGATTTTCCAGTCTGTTCATCAACCTCAAGGATCACCCCCTGGAGTTCGATCTCCTCGGTGGCCACGTCAAATTTCATCGGAACTTGGGTTAAAAAACGCTCCAGGGCGATTTGCCTGCGAATTCCGATCACAGAGGCCAAGGGGCCTGTCATACCCACATCCGTGATATAAGCCGTTCCCCCACTCAGGATCCTTTCATCCGCCGTCTGGACATGGGTATGGGTTCCCACGACAGCGCTCACCTTTCCGTTTAAAAACCAGGCCAAAGCCACTTTCTCGGAGGTAGCCTCGGCATGAAAATCAACGAGAATGATGGGGGTCTGCTCTTTCAACTTTTCGACCTCTTTTTCACCCACCCGGAAGGGACATTCAAGATTTCTCATAAAGACCCTTCCCTCAAGATTCAATACCCCTACCTTTTTTCCGTTGCCCAGTCGAAAGATCCCCGGTCCCTCTCCCGGAGACTCCGTTTGGATAATTTGCCGGTCTTAAGAGCCTCTCTTCTTCATCGAAGAAGGGAACGATCTCTTTTTTAGCCCAGATGTGATTCCCGGAGGTAAGAACATCCACTCCCAGGTCTAAGAATTCGGAGGCGATGGCAGGTGTGATTCCCATGCCTCCTGCTGCATTCTCTCCATTGGCCACTGTAAAATCGATCCGATGATCCGCGAGGATACGCTCCAACAGGCCTTCAACGGCCTGTCGACCCGCTTTTCCAACAATATCTCCGATGAAAAGAATACGCATCTCTTAGTCTCGCTGCAAAGAAACTCGAAATCCGAAGCACGAAATTCGAAACAGATTATGCAATGTCACTCAAAATACCATGGCCGAAAGTACATTCTGAATGTTTAGGATTTTGACAATTCGGATTTTCGGATTTGTTTCGACATTTCGACTATTCGAATTTCGGATTTACTCCTTATTTGGCGATTTCGACCGCCCTCATTTCCCGGATCACCGTCACCTTGATCTGTCCGGGGTAGGTCAGTTCCTTCTCGATCTTGCGGGCAATATCCCTGGAGAGAACAACCGAATCCTCATCCGTGGTGCGGTCCGGCTGAACCATGATCCGGATCTCCCTTCCGGCCTGGATGGCATAAGACTTCTCCACCCCTGAAAAGAGTGGGCGATCCGCTCGAGATCCTCCAGCCGTTTCACATACGTCTCGAGCATCTCCCGTCTCGCGCCCGGCCTTGCCCCTGAAAGGGCATCGGCTGCCTCCACCAGGACATCAAGGATCGATTCCTGCTTCTCCTCTTCATGGTGTGCAGCGATGGAATGGACGACCGGCAGGGGACTTCTCCATATTTCTTTGCCAAATCGGCTCCGATCTTTGCGTGGGATCCTTCAATCTCATGATCCACAGCCTTTCCGATATCATGGAGAAGACCGGCCCGCTTGGCCTGTTTCACATTGAGTCCAAGTTCTGCTGCCATGACCCCGCAGAGGAAGGCAACCTCCAGGGAATGCTGGTAGACATTCTGGGCAAAACTCGTCCGGTATTTGAGCCGGCCGATCAGCTTGATGAGTTCAGGGTGCATCCCGTGGACGCCCACATCAAACGTCGCCTGCTCCCCTGCCTCTCGGATCGTAACCTCCATCTCCTGCTCCACTTTCTGAACGATCTCCTCGATTCGGGCCGGATGGATCCTTCCATCGCTGACCAGACGTTCCAAGGCAATGCGGGCAATCTCCCTCCGGACAGGATTGAAACCGGAGAGAATCACGGCTTCCGGGGTATCATCGATGATGAGATCGACCCCTGTGGCTGCTTCAAGGGCCCGGATGTTTCGTCCTTCTCTTCCGATGATCCGGCCCTTCATCTCCTCATTGGGCAAATTGACCACGGAGACCGTTCTTTCAGCCACATACTCCCCGGCATACCGCTGAATCGCAAGGCTGATAATCTCCTTCGACTTCTTATCGGCCATTTCCTTTGCCTCCTCCTCAATCTTCTTAATCTTTTTGGCAGCCTCATGCTTCGCTTCATTCTCCATGGTCTCCATGAGAAAACGCTTCGCCTCTTCGGCTGACATCTTCGCAACGCTTTCTAACTGGACACGCTCCTTCTCGATCAGCGCCGCCAGTTTCTTCTCCTGCTCTGAAACCGCTTTCTCCTGCTGATTAAGAGACCTTGTCCCTCCGGTTGATCTCCTCTTCCCTGGTCTCAATCAATTCCACCTTTTTGTCCAGATGAGATTCCTTTTGAATGATCCTTCGCTCCAGGTTCTGTAACTCCTGGCGTTTCTCCATCGTCTCTTTCTCAAATTCGGTCTTCTCCTGATAGGATCTCTCCTTCGCCTTCAGAAGAGCTTCCTTTTCGATGATTTCCGCCTTCTTCTCCGCTTCCTCGATCGACTGCGTTTCGAGGCCTCTTCGGCAGAACCGATCTTTGCTTCAGAAAACCGCTTCCTCAAAAGGAATCCGATGAGCCCTCCAAGGCATCCAATGAACAAAACGACAATGATATACAGCGACATTTGCATGGTTAATTGCAAAGGAAATCTCACCTCCTTTTCGTCTATTCAGAGACTGATAGACTTCATTCGAATGAAAGAAAAATAGACGAGAGGGCTTACGGGTTTAGGGTAACCCGGCGGGAGAGAAGAAACGAGCGGAAGTCCAATGGAAATGAAGAAAGCAGACCATTCTATCGGATGAGATCCACCGATTCCTTCGAGAGAAGGTCTCACTTTTTTCCGTTTCCTTGAAAAACTTTTGAAAAGGAAGAAATGAGAAAAGCCACTCACTTTGGGTGACGACGGAATAACCCCGCTCTTCTTCCCGTTCCCTCCAAGGATTCCAGAGATGATAACAGGATCTCGATCAATTTCCAAATGGCAAATTGCCTCGAACTCATCTTCTTCTCATGTCGGGTTCTTTGAAACCCGTCTTTCCCGCTCTCTCGCCTGAATCCCTTATCCGTTCACAATCTGTGTTAACCTTTAATCCCTCCCGGACGATCTCTCGCCCCTATTCTTGCTTGGCAGGGGAATATTACTCCCGTAATGAGCGCTTCCTCTGCCTCCTTTCCATTGATATTCATATTGATTTTTTCGACCAAATCTTTTGATTTCCGCTCGACCTCTTCAAGAAGAGCAAGTCTCTTCGCTCTTCTCCTTGATCAGATCGTCCGCAATATTGAGGGCCGTTAAGATGGCGACATTGAGGGACGAAACACTCTTCGTATTCTTAATCACCTCGTCCATCTTTTCATTCACATACTGAGCCACTTTTTGGATATGATCCTCGTCCGTATCCGTTTTCACTGTATAGACGTGGCCGAAGACCTTGATTTCAACCAATCGCTCTTTTCCCATCTTGTCTCTCATTTCACCAACGGCTCTCTGGGGTTTCAATCCGTTGCCAAAGTCGAAGGATGAAAGCTCAAGTGGATCATTAGAATTCAGAAATCAATCCCTTTCAATCGATGAAGAAGTTGGTCGATCCGTGTCTTTACCTTCTCCTTGTCCTCGGAAAGGACTTCTAACCTCTCTTCGAGCCTTCGTCCCTCTTCCCTCTCCTGATCAAGGGCCGCAGACAACTCATCTCTTTCTTTCTTGAGTTCGTGATACTTGGTCAGGAGCTTCCCAACCATCTCCTCTATCTTTCCGAGGGCTCCCCGATCTTCTTCTGGCACTATCTCTTCCATTTCTTTTTCTTTCTAATGATAGATTTCGTTGCACCAAAAGTCAACCCTTCAAACAAAGTAAATGGAGGATCGCTCACGCTTGAGGATTACTTCGTTCGAGGAACGCAACGCTTAAGGCTCTTAATTCTCAAGGAAACGTAGCTTTCCAGTCCTCTCTCCTGAAGGCAATGGCCGCTCCTCTATTCTTACCACTGCCCTCCTATTTTAGGAAGCGGTCATGAGATAGGCCTCCATAAATTCCGTAATGTCTCCATCCATAACCCGGTCCACATCGTGAACCACCTTGTTGGTGCGGTGGTCCTTGACCATCTTGTAAGGATGCATGATATAGGAACGAATCTGGCTTCCCCAGGCAATCTCCTTTTTTGTGCTATGCATTTCCTCCAGTTTCTCTTCCTTTTCCTTCATCTCCTTTTCATAGAGGCGGGCCTTTAGGATCTTGAGCGCCATCGCCTTGTTCTTATGCTGGGACCGTTCGTTCTGACACTGCGACCACGATCCCTGTGGGGAGATGGGTAATCCGCACCGCAGAATCCGTCTTATTGACGTGTTGTCCTCCCGCTCCGCTGGACCGGTAGGTATCAATTTTCAGATCCTTCTCGTCGATCGCAATCACGATATCGTCTGGAACCTCAGGAATCACAAAAGCAGAGGCAAAGGAGGTGTGACGTCTGGCACCGGCATCGAAGGGCGAGATGCGAACAAGCCGGTGAATCCCTGTTTCTGCCTTCAGATATCCATAGGCATAAGGACCATTGACCGTAAACGTCACATTCTTGATGCCGGCTTCCTCGCCTGCGAGAATGTCGATAATCTCCGTTTGAAACCCTCTTCTTTCCGCCCATCGCAGGTACATCCGGAGGAGCATTTCAGACCAGTCCTGAGCCTCTGTCCCGCCCGCCCCCGCATTGATACTGACGATGGCGTTTCTCGGGATCATGTTCCCCTCCCAGCATCCGCTGAAATTCCATCTGCTTGATGGTTTCTTCACTCTTTTGGATCTTTTGCAGCAACTCCTGGGCTTCCTGTTCGTCCTTCTGCTCCTCGATCAGCTGGAGGAGGATATTCATCTCCTCAAGCTCCTTCACCTCCTGTTTCCAGGGGGCAATACTATTCAGAAGGAGAGTCCGTTCCTTCAGAATCTTCTGGTTTTCTCCATTTGAGTCCCAGAAATTCGGGTCAGACATCAATTTTCCAATCTCGTCTAACTTCTTCTCTTTGCCTTCAACGTCAAAGATAACCTCGAATAATTTCAAGACGACTGTTCAAATCCTTTATGCGATCCTTCAATTCAACCAGCATAGCATACCACCTTCTTCTTTAAATTTAGCTATTAAGATAACACAAATTCAAAAAAAGATAAATATCTAACCTGTAACTTCTTGATATTAATGTTATTTGTCAATTCGGCCCTCGTTTGAGACAAGTGGCACCCGCATCTTACGCAATAAGTCAGAGGCTACAGCCCTCGGCAAGTCTTCACCTAGGCCGAATGAGTTCTCGAGTCAAGATCGTTCTGAGTCATAGTCGGAGTCACCCTATCCGGCTCAAGGACGGGTATCATCAAGGCTGCGACGGCTTCGACCGGATCGTCATCGAGCTGGGTCGATTGCGGTCGATAAGCTTGGACACGCATTCGGAGGAGTGGATATCAACGTCTCCATCGGTGCCCTTCCCGCCGGGAGACAGTGTCGAATTGGATCAGATAGCCCTGAGATCCCGGGCACAGTTCGGGGAGATGACGAACCGATCACTAGCGGCACTATCCCCATTAAGGGGAGGAACCTTAAGGTGTCCCCGGCAGGGAAGGGATTGGCGGTGAACAACCCATACGCTCGACTCGAGGGTTACCGGATCGTGCCCTGATAGTGGGCGGTGAGCTGGCGCTCACGGACTTTGGGGTTGGAATAATCGGGAAGCAGCATCGGGGCCACGCGATCCGTGACGATCCCCGCCTCTTCCAGCTCCCTGTGATATCTTCGGACGTGGTCCAACGTTAATCTTCCATCCTCTGAACTTTTCCTTCACGTATTCGAGCAGCATTCACCCCGGCAATCCTTCCAAAGACACAGACATCCAGTAAGGAATTTCCCATCAAACGATTCTCACCGTGGACCCCACCGGAGACCTCTCCTGATGAGAAGAATCCCGGGAATGGTCGGTTTCACACCGGCTGTTATACTCCAGTCCCCCATTCTGATAATGGAGCGTCGGATAGACGAGCATCGGCTCCTTTGAGATGTCGATCCCAAACCGTTTCAACAGGATGTATTTTCCGGGGAACTCCCTCTTGACCGCTCCTTCTCCCATCAGGATGTCGATGATCGGGGAATCCAGCCAGATTCCCACTTTTCCCGCTGGCGTCGGAATGCCCTTTCCCATCTCCGTTGCCTCCCGGATGAAGCAGGCCGATTCGACATCCCTCGGCTCCCGCTCGTTGACGAACTGTTCACCATCGATATTAAGCACATTGGCGCCTGCTCCCCTGAACTTCTCCGTGATCAGAATGCCTTCCGCCTGCTCCGGAAAGGCGACCCCCGTGGGATGGTACTGAACCGTGTGGAGAAAACAGACCTTCACTCCGGCCCGGTAACCCAGAACGAGACCGTCTCCCGTGGCGCCGTAATGATTGGTGGTCATGAATCCCGAGATGTGAAGTCTTCCCGAGCCGCCCGTGGCCATGACCACTGCCTTTGCCTTGACGATGAAATATTCTTCCGTCTCCAGGTTATAAAGAACAGCACCCGCACAATGGCCGTGTTCATTCAAGATCAACTCTACGGCCGGAGAAAATTCAAGGACCTTGATGTCCTGCACCCGGTTTCTCGCCTCATCCCTCAGGGTCCTCATGATCTCCGCGCCGGTGATGTCGGCAGCATAGTTCATCCGCTTCCGGCAGGTCCCTCCGCCATGGAGCGACCTCATGCTTCCATCCGGATACTTTGTCAACATGCATCCGAGACTCTCCAGCCAGCGCCATAACCTTGGGAGCCTCGGTCACAAGCGTATAAACCAGTTCCGGAACATTCTTGAAATGGCCTCCACCGATGACATCGAGATAATGATAGTACGGAGAATCCTTTTCCCCTTTGATGGCCGCCTGAATGCCTCCCTCAGCCATCATCGTATTGGCATCCCCGTGCCTCAATTTTGTGGCAATCAGAACCTTGGCCCCACTCTCCTGGGCCATGAGGGCCGCAGACGTTCCCGCCCCTCCCCCACCGATCACGAGGACATCGGTCTCATAGGCAATCTTTGTGAGATCGATCGTATCGGGATTGACCCGGCTC
The DNA here is from genome assembly GCA_963828805.1 of uncultured delta proteobacterium. Taxonomy (GTDB): domain Bacteria; phylum Desulfobacterota; class BSN033; order BSN033; family UBA1163; genus CAWHGS01. Next base: position 56,406 of record CAWHGS010000038.1, on the reverse strand, counting down.
TTTGCTTCGAGGAGATTGACGATCTCCGGAGAGATGGCATATCCCTTGCTGGGGCCAACGCGGATCTCCCTTCTTGACCCTTCTCTGAAATCGGGATGGTACTTTTTCAACCGTTCCTCCCTCTCTTTCAAAGAAAGAAGGGGAATTTCCTCTCCCTTCTTCTTTTTTTCGACCCTGGCAGGCCGTGTTGCCTCCACCCTCTTGATCAGATCCTTCAAATCCTTTGTATATGGCATAAAAACCTCCAAAATCGCATTGAGCAAGGGTTAGAGGGCATAGGGTTAAGTTCAGAGATCTAGCCTAAGGTTGAGGACTCTAATGCCCTAAACCTATGACTCTATGCTTTCTTTTATAGGTACGTTTTGTCTTTGGGGGTCCATTCTTCGCCCGTTCGTTCGGGCTCCATCTCCCTCTCGTTGTAGAGTTTCTTTAAGCCGTCTTCGTCTGTCTTCATCAACTCTTGAAGCATTGGATTCATACCTGTCCTGGTTCACCTGTTCCACCATCTTGGCCAGATGCTCTGCCCTGGGTGCGACATATTTCGCATAGAGTCGCCTTCCCAGGATCGCAATGTTATACTGGCAGAGTTCTGCCGGACATCTCGACGTGCAGAGTCCGCACATGACACAGTCAAAGGAGAGTTCCGCCAGCCTGGCAACATCTCCCCGCATCGCTGCCGCGATATAGTCCATCACTTCGATGTCCATGGGGCAGGACTTGGTGCAGGTATTACACTGAAGACAACGCAAGCAATTCCGGATAGGCCTTCACCAGTGTCTCGATGTTCGGTTTGACCTTCTCGATGTCATAGACGCTTTTGGTTGCAGGGAAGAATGGGATCTGGGCAAGATACATATTGGGCTGAACGATGGTCTGGCAGGCCAATCCCACCTCGATCTTATAGCTTCCCGGGAACCGGTAGACCGTCCCGCAGGCCCCGCAGATCCCTCCCCGGCATCCACATCCCCGGATCAACTGGTATCCGGCATATTCCATTGCCTTCTGAATGGTCAGGGAAGAAGGGACTTCATAACGCTTGCCCATGATAAAAATGGGAACGAGATCCTCTCTTTCCTTCTTTTCAGCTTCCATCTGTTTCCTCCTTACATCAAGGCATAGCGCATAGAGCATAGGGCATAGGGTTCTAAATCAAGAGCAACACTATTTACCAAACCACTTCCGTGTGAATTGCAATCCTGAAATTGTCTTGTGCTCTATGCTCTTTGCCCTTTGCGCTATGCTGTTTTTATATTGCTCCGGATTCGATCTTTAATTCATCTTCCTTGAAAGGTGGCCACGGGCGGCGCTTCCTTCACATCTCTCCCCGGAACATATTGGACCATCTTCTGTATCTTGTCGCCCACGCTTCGGAAGAGGCTGGCAACGGGCAACCGGCTCGGACAGGCGCTGTCGCAAAGGCCGCAGCCGATACAGGAGGTCACCATATGGGACATCCGGATGAGATGAAAGATCAACGTATCGGTCGGCATTCGGATTCCGCCCTTTCGGTCTGCCCATCGGATAAACTGGTCTCCTTCATGCTCGAAGACCGCGGTCCTGAAGACACACTCCTTGCAATAGCAGATCGGACAGGCCACCATGCAGTTATGGCACCGAACACAGGTTGAAAAACGGTCCAGGAAGGAACGAAGATCTTTCACCACTCCCTTTGAATTCCTTAAAGGTGGCATCCCTCTTCTTCGTCCTCTCAGCAATGACTTTACTGACCACTTCCGTCCTGCTTGCAGGCTCCTTTCTCTTCGGTCAAGGAGAGAATCCCCTTCTCCTCGATCTCCTTTTCCAGTTTCTCTCCAACCTCAATACCGATCTCCTGATCCGTCTTGTAGCCGAAAAGTTTGAACACGATATCGGCCTGTCGGGACAGGATATTCACACATCTGGCAGGCAGTCCGGAAGGCATATCCCTGAGGCGGAGGGACATCCCCCTTTTCCATGCCCTGGAGCAATTCCTTGAGCCAGACTTCTCTCCCCCTTTTCCCTCCTGGGCCATCTTTGCATAATCAGGCACCTCAAAGGTCCCCGGACAATCGATGCCAATGAGGTAAAGGTTGTCCAGCTTGACCTGAAGAAACTTGGTCAGTTCCACAATGGCTCGTATCTCACAGGCCTTTAAGAGAGCGGCCACCTTCTTCCCCAGATTTCTTGGCGGTCAGGCTGGAAGCGACCCTTGCGGATTGAACCGGCATGGTGGGTGAAAGAATCGACGCACCCCTCGAGCTTTTCAGGATCATGGATCAAGGTCTGGACGACCCCGTCTCCGGAAGGAAGCCCCTTGGGGATGAGAAGGGCCTCCACCACTCCCTTTTCTAAAAGTGATTTAAGAAAGCCGAGGATGGCCTCCTCTGTCTTTCCTTCTGAAACCTTCAGCACTGCCTGTTTCGCCATGTTCAGCGCCTCTCCTTTCGTTTAAAATAACGTGTACCGTGTTCGTGTCTCGCATTTCGTCGCCAATGCTTTTCTGAGTGCCGCAGCTTCAGCCTGCGATTACGACACCGTCACTACTGTTGCACCTATGACACTGATCATTACGCATTCCAGAGCTGCTTCATGGGATTGGGACCCATCTTCTTCAGCTCATCAACCATCCTGGTCACCGTATCCGCAAAGAGCTTTCCTTCGCTGGCGCTGATCCATCTTAACCAGATGCGATTCTCGGTATATCCCATCTCGTTGAGGATGCCCTTCAGAATGGCCACCCTCCTTCGGGCCTTGTAATTTCCTGTCTGATAGTGACAGTCCCCGGGATGGCATCCCCCGATCAGGACGCCATCCGCTCCATCGATCAGGGCCTTGAGCACATAGATGGAATCCACCGCTCCTGAGCACATCAGATGGATGACCCGGATGTTGGGTGGATACTGCTGCCGGGTGGTTCCTGCAAGGTCTGCGCCGGTATAGGTACACCAGTGGCACAGAAAGGCAACGATCCTCGGTTCAAATTCGGCCATCTCATATCCTCCTTCACTTCAAGAATCGCAAGGGCATGGAGCATGGCGCATAGAGTTAAAAGCAGTAAATCTTTACATAACAGTGTTCTTCCCTCTTCGACCTTATCATTCCTTGACCCAATGCCCTTTGCGCTATGCGAATTAATCCAGGGCTGCATCCAGGACAGCCAGGTTCAGTTCCTTCTCAAAATTCTGCTGCTGGCAGGCCGTGTTTCGACAGGCAATGACACAGGAACCGCATCCCTGACAGAGGGCTCCGATGACCTCTGCCTTTCCCCTCCTCTTCATTGAGAACCCTTGCGCCATAGGGACAGACCGTGACGCAGAGACCGCATCCGCAGCAGAGTCTCTTGATGACATAGGCCTGATGGGCCTTCTCCTCGATCGCTTCCTTGGAGAGGATCGCTCCGGCCCTTGCCGCTGCCGCATTCCCCTGCGAGATCGCATCCTCGATATGGTTGGGGGAATGGCAGAGGCCGCAGAAGAATTTTCCGCGGTCCACGGAATCAAGAGGAGCAGACTTGGGATTGGCCTCCTGGAAGAACCCATCCGAATTGAGCTCGACATCGAAAATCTTTGCCAGTTCCCGGTTGTCGTGAGGCTCTATCCCTGTGCTGAGAACAACACGGTCGGCGGAAAGATTCACCCGGCTGCCCAGGGCAGGATCAAAGAGCGATACCTGGAGTCCTCCATCCTGAGGGGTCACGCTGGGTTTATTGTCCAGATCGTACCGGATGAAGACCACACCTTTTCCTCTTGCCTCATGATAATAGGTCTCATAAAATCCGTAAGTCCTCACATCCCGGTAGAGGACATAGACATTGATCTTGGGATTCTGTTCTTTCAACCTAAGGGCATTCTTAACGGCATGACCGCAGCAGACCCGGCTGCAATAGGGATGTTCTTCGTCTCTGGAACCGACGCACTGGATCATCACAACGGAACGGACATCCTTCAGATCTTCATCCTTCAGATGAATCATCTTCTCCAATTGCCGCTGGGTGATCACCCGTGGATCTTTTCCGTAAAGATAGTCCTTGGGGAGTCATCTCTTTCCCGCCCGTGGCAAGGATGAGCGTCCCATGGTCGAGCACCTTTTCTTCGCCCTGATGAAGGATCTTCGTCCGATAATGGCCATTCTTCCTCTCAAATCCTGTCACAGACGGCCTCGGTGAAGAGGTGGATCTTTCCATTTCCGCCAACCTGCTCGGATCAATATCCTGCAGAAGGGCCTGGGGATCGGATCCTTTTAAGGTATAGAAGGATTCCCTCAGATTTCCACCCAGTTCCTTCTCCTTCTCAATCAGGAAGACTTCATATCCCTGTTCTGCGAGCCGAAGAGAGGCGGTCATACCGGAGAGCCCTCCGCCCACCACCAACCCTTTCTTCTCAACCTTCTGTTTTCCTCTTCGAATCGGCTGAATCCGTCTTGCCCTCTCCACCGCCATCCTGATCAGGGCCATCGGCCTTTTCCGTTGCCGATTTCGGATGATCTTCGTGGACGAAGGCGCATTGCTCCCGGATATTGGCATATTCAATCAGGGTGGGGTTGAATCCCATCCCTTTGGCCATCTCTTCGATGGGCCCCCGGATCTCCCAGCGGGAACACCCGGCGATGACGATCCGATTCAGGCCCTGCTCTCCGATCCTTCTCTTGATCAGATCCAGGTCCTCCGGCAGACAGGCCAAGCCCAATTCCTCCACATGGGCCACCTCTCCAGCCTGCTTTGCAGCCTCGAAGGAGATCAGGGATGGAAAGAATCTTTTTCATTTCCTCCCCGCAGTGACAGAGGAAGACGCCTATCTTTAGGGATTTCCTGGGCCAAGCCCGCCTTCTGCAGGATACTCTTTGGCCGGAAGCGGAAGTCTCTTGATGGGCAAGGAATGAGGCAGCGGCTGCAGCAGCGCTTGATCCCTCGACCACGCTCTCCGGAATATCCCTGGGGTTACGGAAAGCTCCTCCCACAAAGATTCCCTTGAGCGAGGTCTGGGCAGGATTAAACTCTTCGGTCTGACAGAACCCCTGCGGATTCAACTGAAGACCGATTCTCTTTGCGAAATCGGTAATGCTCTTCGGGGGTGTGAATCCCAGGGAGAGGACAACGGCATCAAATTCCTTCTCTTCAAACGTCCCATCTTCTTTGACATAGGTGATGAGAAGATTTTTTGAGGGATGAAGTTCCTTGATCGATGAGATGGCACACCGCTTGTATTCGATCCCGTACTCGGTCTTTGCCCGCTCGTAGTACCGCTCGTAGTCCTTTCCCCATGGGCCGAATGTCCATATAGAAGAAGGTCACATGCGAGATCCGGAGAACGGTCTTTCGCAATCATGGCCTGTTTGGTCGCATACATGCAGCAGATGGTTGAACAATGATCCTGCCCGCAGGAGGGGTCCCGCGATCCGACACACTGGATAAAGGCAATCCTCTCCATCTTCTTCCCGTCCGAAACCCGGATCGGGAATCCCTGCGTCGGGCTCGAAGTAGAGAGCATCCTCTCGAACTGGATGCTCGACAGGACATTCTCATACCGGCCGAAACCATATTCCCCTTTCCTCTGGGCCAGGAAGGGCTCAAAGCCAAATCCGAGAAGGATGGCTCCGGCACTGAATCGTCTCCTGTCTCTTCTTTCTCGTCAAGATCGATCGCCCCCGGACCGCAGGCCTTTACACATTCCCCGCATCGGGTGCAGGTCTTGGGATCGATGACCAGGCTGTGGGGAATGGCCTGAGGAAAGGGAAGATAGATGGCCTTCCGCTTCTCGAAGCCCGCCGCCGAACTCCCTCTCCACCTCCACCGGACAAACCTTGATGCAGGCCTCGCAGAGGGTGCACCGTTTCGGATCGACAAACCTGGGCTTTCGGAGAACGGAGACCCTGAAATCTCCTCCTTCCCCCTCCACTCCGACCACTTCCGAATAGGGGAGGAGTTCGATGTTGTCATGGAGGCGACATTCGTAAATCGGGACAGAAGGCAGGAGGGGTGGGGCTCATGAAGCAGACCCCGCAGGAGTTGGTCGGAAAGGTTTTGTCCAGCAGAGGAAAGTATCCGCCGATCGCCGGTCCCTGCTCCAGGAGAAAGACCTTCATTCCCATCTCTGCCAGAAGAAGCGCAGACTGCATCCCTGCAATTCCGGCGCCCACCACCAGCGCCGATCCCTTGTCCCCTTTGATCTTTCCCTGCTGCCATCGTCTATCCTCTGCTTTTAACATCGTTCTGAGTCTTGTGAAATCCCAATAACCGAATTCCAAACTCAAAAAATTCCAATGATCAATAACCAAACATGATTTGAATGCTGCGGATTGGATATCGGTTATTATTTGGATATTGGTAATTGGTCATTGGTTATTCTTATGTGAATCCCATCGATTCCAGTAACGGTTTTGGAGAGATCATATGTTTCTTCCACCACTGATCCCTCTTTTCAACGTCGAAGGCAACTCCCATCAATTCCGTAAAATAAAAGACAGGGAGACCCATCTCCTGCCTCATCTCCAGATTGGCCTGACAGAGACCGCAGGAAGTGACCAGACACTGGGCCCCTGCCTCCTTCGCCCTCTGGACAATCCTTCCCACCATCTTCTTCACGATATCCCCGTACGTCAGGGCCAGGTCTGCCCCGCAACAATCGACCTTATAGGACCACTCCACCGGCTCGGCGCCAAGGCTCTTCATGAGCCGATCCATATATTGGGGATTCTCCGGGTCATCCAGTCCCGTGACCTTGGGATGGCGAACCAGCGCACACCCATAGTAGCAGGCAGCCTTCAGCCCTTTCAGAGGCTTCTTCACCTTTTCCCGAATCTTTTCCAGACCGATCCGATTCAAGACCACATCCATGAGGGCCAAAATTTCCAGAGAGGGCTGGTACGTAAATCCAACGATCTCTTCGATCTCTTTTCGTTTCCCCTCATCATTCTTGAGGGCATATTCGGCCCGCTTCAGCATGTTAAAGCATCCGGCGCAGGGAACGACCAAAGGTCCGGCCTGGCTGGCCTGGGCCTTCGAAATGTTTCTTGCAGGGAGGCAGAGGGAGAGAAGATGATTGATGCTGTGTGTGGCTGCGGCGCCACAGCAGTTCCAGTCCTCAATTTCCACCAACTCGACCCCCAGGGTCTTAAAGACTCTCATGGAGTCGACATCCCGTACTCGATCGAGGTTGAATGATCCGTGCATCCCGGGAAATAAGAGAACTAATTTCATTTCTCCACACCTTTCGAAGATCCTTTTAATCTCCTGCCTTCCCTTGATGAGGCTGGGGAGCAACGGGATCTTCCCTTTGAGAAAAGCATCATGCCGGGAATGAGGTCCGTGAAAAAGTCCCTGCTCCGCAATTTATAGTCGATGAGCATGGTCGCCTCATGGACCCGGCCTCCCCTCTTGATGCTCTGGACAAAGGCCTCGTGGAGGAGATGGATATTTTTCTCTCTGGCCGGGATCTTCTCTTCGATGGCCATCTCTTTTAAGGCATCCATCAGGACACCGATATCGATCTTGTTCGGACACCGGGTTCCGCAGGTCTCGCAGGAAACGCAGAGCCAGATGGCGCTGCTTCCCAGGACCTCCCTCTTTCATCCCCATCTGGATCATCCGGATGATGTTGTTGGGCCGAATGTCCATATAGGGCGCCGTCGGGCAACCCGCCGTGCATTTCAGGCACTGATAACAGAGGCTCAGGTCTTCACCGCTTCGCTTTTTCGCTTCCTCCAGGAATTTGGGATCAAACGTTTTTGATCGACGGTAACAGTCTCCAAAGTCATCTCCTCCTAAATATCCTGGGGTTGGGGATTGGGGCTTAGGGTTTAGCCAATCCTCAAACCCTGAAAACCTAATCCCTGCAAAATGTGTCCATCATCTTCAGGACCTGGCCTGAGGTCCCGTTCCTGAGCTCACAGGCAAAATTGGGACAGGCCGCAATGCAGGCCCCGCATCCCTGGCAGAGGGCGCTGTGAACGACGGAGATCCCTCGACGCTCATCCATTTCCCTTGCCTCATAGGGACAGATCTCGACACAGATCCCGCAACCGCTGCAGATCCCTTCGTCGACAAAGGCGATCAACGGGTCCTGCAGAAGCTTATCCGTTGAGAGCAAGGCCTGGATCTTGCTCGCCGTGGCCGAGGCCTGTGAGACCGTGTCTGAAATATCTTTCGGACTCTGGCCGCAGCCTGCAAGATAGATCCCCTTCGTCGAACTCTCCACCGGATAGAGTTTGATATGGGCCTCGGTCAGGAAACCATGACGATCCACGGTCGCCCTCAGTTTGGCGGCAAGATCCTTGATCCCTGGGCTCGGAACGATGGCCGTCGCCAAAACGACAAGGTCTGCGGCCACCTCCACGCTTCTTTCCGGTCAGGGTATCCACTCCAAGGACCCTCACCTTTCCATCGTCCTGATAGACTCTGGAGACCCGACCCCGGAGATAAAGGATCCCTTTCTCCTCAACGGTCTTCTGGACAAACTCTTCGTAACCCTTGCAGTCGGAGCGGATATCCATATAAAAGATGTAGGGCTGGCCATCCGGAATCTGCTCTTTATAAGATCTTGGCCTGCTTGGCCGTATACATACAGCAAATGCGTGAGCAGTAAGGCTTATAACGATCCGGATCCCTCGAGGCCACGCACTGGATAAAGACCATCTCCTTCGGCACCTTCCCATCCGAGGGCCGAAGGATTTTCCCTCTCGTCGGGCCATTGGGGGAAAGCATCCGCTCAAAGGTGAGGCCATCGATCACGTCCGGAATCTCCCCGTAGCCATATTCGCCCAACTCCTCCCTGGGATAGAGTTCGTAGCCTGTCGCAACCACAATGGCTCCAACCTTCTCGGAGAGGTTCTCCTCCTGCTGGTCAAAATCGACGGCCTTTTCAGGACAGATCTCCTCGCATTGGCGGCAGCTTCCGTCCTTAAAGATAGAGGCAATGGTCACGATGGATGAAGGGTTTCCTGGGAACACTCTCCGGATAGTGAAAATCGATGGCCTTCCGGACCCCCAGTCCCCTCTCGAAGGGAGAGGCATACTCGACAGGGCAACGGTGAACACAGAGGCCGCAGCCATTGCATTTTGTCCCATCCACGAAGGTGGCCTTCCTTCGAATCACCAGTTCAAAATTTCCGAGATAGCCCTTCACATCCTCCAGCTCCGAATAGCAGTGGAGATGGATTTTGGGGTGTTTCTCGACCTCGGTCGCCTTGTTCACAAGGCCGGTAAGGGCAGGATCGAGATCCGGAAAGGTCCTGGAGAGCTGGGCCATGTGTCCGCCGAGGCCAGGCTCCTTTTCAATCAAGGTAACGTCATAGCCTCCATTCGCAAGATCGAGGGCCGCCGTCATCCCTGCAATGCCTCCTCCGATGACCAGGACCCTCCGGTTGATGGCCACGGCAATGGCTTCAAGCTGTTCGTTTCCTCTCACCTTCTCAAGGGTGGCCACAATGATCTCGGCGGCCTTTCGCGTCGCCTCCTCCTTCTCCTTCTGGTGAACCCAGCTACACTGTTCCCGGATGTTGGCAATCTCGCAGAGAAAGGGATTCATCCCCTGGGACTTCACAGCCTTTCGAAAGGTGTTCTCGTGCATGCTGGGGGAGCAGCAGGCGACGACGACTCCCTCAAGCCCCTTCTCATGGATCGCCTCCCGGATGGTCTGCTGCCCCGGCTCCGAGCACATGTAGATATAATCGGTGCTGTGAGCAACGTCCTCAATCCTTCCCATCTTTTCCGCAACGGATTTGACATCCACCGTTCCGGCGATGTTCACTCCGCAATGGCAGATAAAAACACCCAGCTTTTTCATCGTTCAAACCACAAAGGAGTATTGGAGTGATGGAGTATTGCAGATCAAAGCTTGAGAACAATGCAATATTGCAAAGAAGTACGTCAAAACATCTTTCTTGATTCCATCACTCCAGTCATTCCAGTACTCCATTATTCCGGCCATTTCTTAATGTTGTGCAAACAATGCTTGGACCTTGCTGGCCGCAGCATTGGCGTGTGCCACCGCATCGGCAATGTCTTTGGGCCCCTGGCACAGCCCGCGAGATAGATCCCTTCGACCTTGGTCTCGACCGGCCTCAGTTTCCGCTCGACCTCGGTCAAAAAACCATAATCATCGGTCGGAATCCCCAGTTTTTGAGCCAACTCTTTTGCATCCCTCTGGGGGATCAGGGCCGTGGCAAGAACGACCATATCCGCAGAAATCTCCACCTTCTTCCCGGTCAAGGTATCCGCTCCCCAGACGATCACTTTGTCTCCGTCCCGAAAAATCCGTGAGACTCTTCCCCTCAGATAAAGAATCCCTTCTTCTTCCATCCCCTGCTGGATGAACTCCTCATAACCCTTTCCGGTGGAGCGGATGTCCATATAGAAGATATAAGCCTGTCCATCGTGGACTTTATGTTTGTAAAGCCGGGCGTGCTTACCCGTATACATGCAGCAGACCCTGGAACAGTAAGGCATGTATCGATCGGGATCTCTCGATCCTGTGCACTGAATAAAAACCACTTCTTTGGGAATCTTCCCATCCGAAGGCCTTCGGATCTCACCGGTCGTTGGGCCTGAGGCAGAATTGAGCCTCTCAAAGGCAAGCCCATCGATCACATCCGGAATCTCGCCATAGCCATATTCGCCAAATCGTCTCCATGGGAAGAAGGTCAAATCCAACGGCCGTGACGATGGCGCCAACCCTCTCTTCCACAAAACGGTCCTTCTGCTCGTAGTCAATCGCTCCGACCGGGCAGATCTTTTCACAGACCCTGCATTTCTTCTCTTTAAAGTAACGGCAATGGGCAGGGTTGATCACAGGCTTATTCGGAACCGCCTGAGGTGACAAGGTATAGATCGCCTTGCCCATTCCCATTCCCCGATCAAATTCCGAAGGGTTCTTGGAAGGGCACTTCTGCTGGCAGAGGCCGCAGCCCGTGCATTTCTCCCAATCGACATAACCGGCCTTTCTTCGAACCCTCACCGTGAAGTCTCCCGGCCTTGCCTTCGACGTCGATCCACTTCCGAATAGGTGAGAAGCTTGATCCGGGGATGCTGACCTGTCTCCACGGTCTTGGGCGTTAACGTGCACTGGGCGCAATCGAGGGTTGGGAAGGTCTCGGAGAGCTGAAGCATGCGTCCCTCCGACCGAAGGAAGCTTTTCCACAAGGACCACTTCATATCCTGCATTTCCGATGTCGATGGACGCGGAGATCCCTGCAATGCCTCCACCAATCACCATCGCCCTTCTTGATAAAACCATTTTCTTTCATCTACACAAGACCTTTCTCTTTCAGGAGCGGCAAGGGATCAACCGCATTCTGCTCAAACCCCAGCTTCTGATAATCGAGTCCCATGGCAATCCCAAGGAGCTGAGTGAAATAGAGGACAGGAACCTCTTTGAAGTCGAGGTACTTCGCTTTGATGTCTGCCTGTTTATGATCGATGTTGAAGGTACACATGGGGCAGGTGGAAACGAGCAGCCTCCGCTCCATTCTTAATGGCCGAGCCGAGAATCTTATAGGCACATTCCGTGGCAACCTCCGGAGCGCCGACCGACTGGAAGGATCCGCAGCATTCGATCTTTAAGGGAAAATGGATGGCCTTTGCTCCCAAGGCCTCCAGAAACTCCTCGAAGATCGTAGGCCTCTCCTTGTCATCAAATTCCATCTCGTCAAAAGGCCGAAGGAGCATACATCCATAATAAGGAGCCGCCTTCAGTCCTGCCAGGGGCTTCTTCACCTTCTCCTTCAGTTGGGAAAATCCGATGTCCTTTTTCAGGATCTCGAGATAGTGAAGAATCCGCAGGTCCCCCTGGTAATTCTTTTCCATGAAGTTGTTGATCTTATCCCTCTTCTCCCCGTCGCTCCTGAATCAACCGGTTTGTCCTTTTGATGACGTTGAAGCAGACGGCGCAGAGGGTGGTGAGGGCTGTTCCCTTCCTCCCTTGCATTCGCCAAAATCCGCGCCGGTGGAAGAAGGGCCATGATGTTATCCGTGGCGAGAGGGAAGGTTGCTCCGCAGCAGGTCCAGTTCTTCAGTCTCTTTCAGTTCAAATCCCAGAAGAAGGGAACAGTCCCGGGCCGTTTGGTCGAAGTTCTTTGCTTTCGTATAAAGGGTGCATCCTGGAAAATAGAGATAATCCATCTCAGACTCCTACACCGCATAGCGAAAGAGCATGCGCATAGTCTATGAAATCAAAATCCAAATTCTAAAATGAATCAATGGCAGACAATCCGCCTGAATCGCATGCAGGGCCATACTATTTCTTAATACCGAGATTTTCGCTGCTGCAGAATGACATGAGAAAAACTCCACCATCGATCACGCTATGCGCTATGCTCCATGCGCCATGCGCTTTTACGAAAGAAATTTCCGGAATCCGCTGACAAAGGCGATCTGGGGAACTTTCTCCAGGAATCCTTCCGGAAACTCGGGAATCTGGATATGATCCTTTCTCTCCTTCTTTCTCAAGACCACCAGTCTCAGGGCATCCATCACCCTGGCAATATCGATTCCCTTGGGACACCTTGAGGTGCACTGAAGACACGAGGCACAGAGCCAGAAGGTATTGACGCCAAGGACCTCTTCTTCAAGACCTAGAAGGGTATAACGAATGGCCTCATGGGGACCGATCTCCATGGCAAAGGAGACAGGACAGCCGGCCGTGCAGTTTCCGCACTGATAACAGGCGAAGAGATTCTGCCCGCTGATGAGCTCCACTTTCTTTGTGAATTCGTTATGAACCTTCTGCCTTGTCAGTTCGATTTTCATGGTTCATTCTCCATCGTTACTGCCAAAATAGACATCACTTTGTCTGTCCATAAATTGCGGTTTCCATAAAGCATTCCGGCCCCGCATCAGTTCGGGGTAAACTCCAGCCGGCAGTGTTTTCAAGAAGTCTGATGCCGGATCAAGTCCATGACGGAATCTTTATTATAAATGAATGACGCAGCAATCACATACCCAAGGGTCAACAGGGCCTGTGTTCCCAGGATCGTAATGACATTTGTGCCCAATACAGGAACCAATTGGATTCTTATCGTTATAGTATTTCAATGCCCCCTCTGGCTGCCTTCCATCCAAACCAGACCGTTCCCAGGCCGATGAGTGTTACCACAGGCATCATCCCCGTAACAACTCCGATAATAATGCACAGATAGGAGGCGCTCAGCAAGGCCACGAAGAGATAACTTGCATCCCGTCTGCCCAGGGAGATGACAAGGTGTCTTCTTCCTCCCTTTGATCTGCCTCTGAATCCGGAAATTCATTCAGAAAGAGGAGATTGGAGGTGAGGATCCCTGGCGCTAAGGAGGCAACGACAGCGTCTCCCAGCTGTATCTTCCCTGTCTGGACAAAGTAGGATCCCAGGATGAGCAAGGTCCCGAGGTTCGAGGCCTGCAAAAAGTTCGCCCATCATCCATTTTGAAAGGCACACATTATAAAAATAGGCTGAGAAATCCTGCGATCAGAAGCAGGGGAAAGAGAAGCCAGCCTTTCGCAAGAACAAAATAGATTCCAATCCCCATGGCAATCAACAGACAGAGGGTGGCAAACCAGAAGGCCTGTTTCGGTCTTAACAGATGGGACCGGGAAGAACGCCACTCCCCCCGCTGAAGGGAGTCCTCTCGGGTATTCAAATCGATCCCATCCACGATAGTCGTAATAGTCATTGATCACGTTGACGGTCATATGGACAAGGATGGAACCGATCATCGCCAGATGAAATAATGGCCCAGATGAAAGACCCTTCATAGACGGCAATCGGCTGTTCCTAAGGAAACATTGATCACTGGTCGAGGAAGATGAAATGAAAACGAGGCAGGATCAACCATGCTTTCAGCGATCCGGCCTTTACCCTTTCCATGGTCCTTATTCCTTCTTATATTTTTTCTCCCCCTCGATATAGAGATCGTTTCCCCTCACATCGTTCACGACAATCACGGGAAGGTCTTCGACCTCTAACCTTCGAATCGCCTCCGGTCCGAGGTCTTCGTAGGCGACGATCTCGGCCTTCTTCACTCGCTTGGCCAAGAGCGCCCCGGCTCCTCCTGTTGCGGCAAAGTAAACGGCTTTATATTTCTTCATGGCCTCCTTGACCGCTTCGGACCGCATCCCCTTGCCAATCATCCCCTTTAAACCCTTTTCAATGAGCGCCGGCGAATAGGCATCCATCCGATAACTGGTCGTGGGTCCCGCTGACCCAAGGACCTGTCCGGGTTTGGCGGGGGTCGGACCCACGTAATAAATGATCTGGCCCTTGATGTCAAAGGGAAGGTCTTTCCCGGCTCTTCAATAAATCGATGAGCCTCTTATGGGCTGCATCTCTTCCGGTATAGATAACCCCGCTGATCAGAACCCGATCACCGCTCTTCAGCTTTTCAACCTCTTCGTTACTGAGAGGGGTCTTCAATCGAATGGGCTACTCATAAAACCTCTGCGTGAGAGCACTGCGTTTGAGGAGCGCTTCGCTCAAGGCTGGAGATTAGGGATACATTGCCTCTTGCCTCAAGGCCGAAGGCCGCTCCTTAATCCTCCAGGCGCCATTACGCCCATCATCCTCATATCAGTCACTTCTTTGTGCCGTTGGACGTGGCATTGAATATTGACTGCCAATGGGAAGCTCGCAATATGGCAGGGCATCATCGAGGATATGGACGGCCAAGGAGGTCGTTCTTCCTCCCAATCCCTGAGGTCCGATGCCAAGCTTATTGATTTCCGTCAGGATCTCTGATTCCAAGTTGTCCAGTTCCGGATCTGGATTCTTGCTTCCAAGGGGTCTGAGCAGACTCTTCTTGGCCAGAAGAGCGGACTGCTCGAAAGTTCCCTCCAATCCCAACCCCAACGATGGTCGGTGGGCAGGGATTCGGTCCCGGATTCCTTCACCCTTTGAACAACGAACCGCTTGATTCCCTCAATCCCTTCAGAGGGTGTCAGCATCGTCACCCGGCTCATGTTTTCACTGCCGCCCCCTTTGGGAGCCACCATAATCTTAACCTTCTCTCCCGGAACGATCTCGGTGTGAATGATCGCAGGCGTATTGTCGCCTGTATTGGCCCGTGTAAAGGGATGGCAGATTGACTTCCTGAGATAGCCATCACGATATCCCCGCCGAACACCCTCAAAAATGGCCTCCGTCAGGTCTCCCCCGACGAGGTGAACCTCCTGCCCCAATTCGACAAAAATGACGGCAAAACCCGTATCCTGGCAGATGGGAACCTTTTCTTCTTTCGCAATCCGGGCATTCTCCTTCAGCTCCTTCAAGATCTCGATCCCCAGAGGAGACTCTTCCTCCGCCATGGCCCGGTCAAAGGCTTCAAGCACATCCTCTCCCAGATCGGTATTCGCTTCGATACAGAGATCTCTCACCTTCTCAGTGATCCGCTTGACATCGATCTCTCGCATGGCTTCCTCGATTTAGAGATCGCTCCGCTTCGAGGTTCGAGGAGCGCTTCGCTCGAGGAACAACCATTCGCTTGAGGTAAATTCTTATTCCTCTTCCCTCAAGGTCCGAAGGCCGATCCTCAAGTCCTGCGAAGCAGGACGCTCCTCCCGGCCAGGACTATATTTTCAACTCCACAATGCTCTTCTTGACGCTCTCGGCAGATTTTGCCACTAATTTCTTTTCTTCCTCTGTCAACTCAAGCTCGATAATCGATTCGGTGCCCTTGGCTCCCAATTTGATCGGAACTCCAAAACAGATATCGCTCAGGCCATACTCCCCTTCGAGATAAACACAACAGGGCAGGATTCTTTTCTTATCTTTCATGATCGCCTCGGTCATCTGAATCGCTGCTGCCGAAGGGGCATAAAAGGCGCTCCCCGTCTTAAGAAGATTGACGATCTCTCCACCCCCTTTGCGTGTCCGATCGACCAGTCGATCGATCTTTTCTTTCGGTCAAAAGCTGGGAAAGAGGAATACCGCTCACCGTGGTGTACCGCGGCAGAGGAACCATCTCATCTCCATGGCCTCCCAGAATAAGGGCCTGAATATCCTCCACCGAAACCCCCAGTTCCATGGCGATGAAGGCCTTGAATCGGGCCGTGTCGAGAATCCCTGCCATTCCGATGACCCTTTCCTTCGGGAACCGGCTTCTCTTGACGGCCAGATAGGTCATGGTATCGAGAGGATTGGTCACGATGATCAGGATGGCCTTGGGAGATCTCTCCACCACCTGGGACAGAACCGCCTCCATGATCTTTTTATTCGTCTCGAGCAGATCCTCTCTGCTCATCCCGGGTTTTCGAGGAACGCCAGAAGTGATGATCACCACATCCGAATCTCTTGGTCTCTTCATATCCATTCGTTCCAGTGACCTTTGCGTCAAACCCTTCAATGGGCGATGCCTCAAAGAGGTCGAGGGCCTTCCCCTGGGGAATCCCCTCAATGATATCCACTAAAACAACATCTCCCAGCTCCTTTTCGGCAGCCCAATGGGCAGCCGTTGCCCCCACAAAACCTGCGCCAATGATCGAAATCTTCTTCCTTCCCATAATGTCCCCTCCTCTTCTTCTGTGCTGATTCCTTTCCCCTAATGGGGGTGGCCCTCCATGGGCAACTCAGTCCTTCTGCTCCAATCCATCCCTTTGATAACCCTTTAAATGAAACCCGCAGGTCCTGCGAATGATCAGTTCAGGCTTCAGAATGATCTCTCGGGGAGGGCTGGACCTTTCTTCCCTCGATCTTCTCCACCAGATTCTCCACGGAAAGGGCACCCATCTCATACTTTTTCTGGCCAATGGTCGTCAGTTCGATCCCTTTCATGGAGGTGAACTCGATATCATTAAAGCCGACAATGGCGATCTCTTCCGGAACCTTCAGACCTTCTTCCCTGACCGCCTGATAGGTCCCTAAAGCCATATAGTCATTCGCCGCAAAGATGGCGGTCGGAGGATCTGCCATTTTGATAAACTTCATTCCCCCCCGGTAACCTGACTCCTTCAGAAAATCCCCTTCGAGAAAGTAGTCGTCGATCTGCTTCAAACCGTAAACGGCGAGGGCCCGCTTCCCTCCCTCGAGCCGTTCAAACCCGACCGAGGACTCGGAAGATCCGCCGATGATTCCGATCCGGCGATGGCCGAGTCTGATCAGGTGTTCAACGGCCCAAGAATCCTCCTTGAATATTGTCGATTCCGACATAATCGACTATCTCCTTAACCATGGGATCGTACGTTCTCCGGTTAACCAATACGATAGGAAAACCCTCTTCGGCCAGTTCAACGATATTCGGATCTCCCATGTGGGCGGAGGTAAGGATAATCCCATCCACTCCCTTGCTTCGGAGCATTTCGATATCGAGTCTTTCGGTTCCAAGGTCCGATTGGGTGCTGCAGAGAATGATATTGTATCCCAACTTGCGTGCCGTTGCCTCAATCCCCTGAGCGAGTTCCGTATAGAAAGGATTTGCAATCGTCGTGATTACCAGGCCCAGCGTATTGGTCCGTTTCATTACCAGGCTTCTGGCAATGAAGTCGGGCCTGTAGTTCAATTCCTTGGCAATGGACAGAATCTTTTCTTTTGTTTCATTTCTGATACGGCTCTGATTGTTGAGGGCTCTTGACACGGTGGTATTAGATACGTGGGCAATTCTTGCTATATCTTTGATTGTGATCTTGTTTCTCATATATTTGCGTTAACGTTAACACAAAAAATTAAATTCTGCAATATTCTTAAAATTCTATTTATATTCAATAAGTTAAAAAATATCCTACAATCTAGCCGGAACTCTCCCCACGGGTTGTAAACCGGTCCCCCCATCTTCCGTTCCGGTTTGAAATGGGATGACAGGATCCTAAATATGAGAGAACGCAAGATACCTGTATGAGAAAAAGATTTCTTCAAAAACAGAATTAAGGTGTGTTAACAATGACGTATATCGAGTTTGGTTAATTTGCGTTAACGTTAATATTAATCTCACAGCATGTCAAGGAAAAACTGGATCCAGGGGCGGAGATATTGAAATTGAACGGCCTGTTGGTATAATATGAGGTGACCGCAGGGGATTCACTTTAAACGGCTCGTGGTGAAAAAATGGCTCAGGACATTAGAGACAAACTGATGACTCCAAAAGAGGCAGTCAAAACATTCATCAAAGAGGGATCCCAGATAGCCCTGGGAGGGTTCACGATCAACCGCAATCCCATGGGAATCGTCTATGAGATCGTTCGCCAGGGAATCAAAAATCTTCACCTGGCCTGCCATTCGAATGGCCAGGCTCTCGATGTCCTTATCGGAGCCGGGTGTGTCAGGAGGGTTGAGATCGCCTACGGCGGCAATGGTCGGTTTGCTCCTACCTGCATCCGATTCAGAAGAGCCATCGAAAGGGGAGAAGTTGAATTCGAAGACTATTCCAACTTTCAGATGAGTCTTCGGTTCTTGGCCGGATCCCTGGGAATCCCTTTTATTCCTACCAAGTCCGGACTCGGGACAGACCTTCTCAATCAAGAGGGATTTTCACCTGAGGTCCGGAAGAAGAGGAAAGTGGCAAACAAGAAGTATACCCTGATACAGAACCCCTTCAATGGGCAGGAGGATCCCGTTGTTCTTCTCCCTGCTCTGAATCCGGATGTCGCCCTTCTGCACGCTCAATATGTGGGTGAAGACGGAACGGTCAGGATCAAGGGACTCACCTTCGCCGACGTCGAACAGGCCAAATCTGCAGATAGCGTCATTGTCAGTTGTGAAGAGATCGTTCCCATCGAATTTATCCGAATGGACCCGGATCAGAATTCTCTGCCGCCCTTCCTGATCGACGCGGTCATCAAGCTCCCTTACGGCGCGCACCCCACGGCTTGTGCCTATTTCTACGATTATGATGTCTCCCACCTCAATCTATACAAGGACGCGGCAAAGGACGATCTGCGGTTCACCCGATATCTCGATGAGTGGATCACGGGTGTAACGGGCCAGGAAACCTATCTCGAAAAAATCGGGATAGGAAATCTCGTTAAAATCAAAGCCAATCCTGTGATGGGTTATGCGCCGGGATTGGACAGAAGATGAGAGAGGTCAGACGGAGATGAATCGATATACCGACAGGGAAATCATGGCCATCCGTGCGGGAAGACTGATCAGGAACGGGGACATCCTCTTTGCCGGAACGGGGGTGGCCATGCTTGCCGCCACGGTTGCAAAAAGGATTCACGCGCCCAAAGCCGTGGTCTTCTTCGAAACCGGCGGCATTGACCCCGTGCTTCATGAACTGCCCATGGCCGTGGCAGACCCCCGGGTGATGCACGGAACCTGCCTCAACTCCGGTCTCATCGAGGCCTTTTCCATCGTGGGGCACCGGAAACTCCACACCATCGCCTTTCTCGGAGCGGCTCAGATCGACCGATTCGGGAATATCAACTCCACCTGCATTGGCAACTACCTGAAGCCGAGGGTCCGCTTCTCCGGGAGCGGGGGCGCCTGCGATGCCGCCTCTTTGGCCTCCGGAGTCATCGTCTTCATGCAACACGAAAAAAAGAAGCTGGTCGAAAGGCTCGACTACCTGACAAGCCCGGGATGGCTCCAGGGAGGCGATTCGCGGAAGAAGGCTGGCCTGGTCCGAGGGGGGCCGTTGGCCGT
The DNA here is from genome assembly GCA_963828805.1 of uncultured delta proteobacterium. Classification (GTDB taxonomy): domain Bacteria; phylum Desulfobacterota; class BSN033; order BSN033; family UBA1163; genus CAWHGS01. Next base: position 36,892 of record CAWHGS010000038.1, on the reverse strand, counting down.
GGTAACCAATCTCGGAATCATGAAGTTTGACGAGAAGACAAAAGCGATGTATCTCGCGGAGTATTATCCTGGAGTTTCCCTTGGCCAAATTGCCGAGAATACGGGTTTCGAAATGGAGGTCTCGAGGGCAACCGAAACGCTTCCTCCTTCGGACGAAGAGTTACGGATCCTCCGGGACGAAGTCGACCCCCAAAGGCTGATCCTCGGTTGATTCCGCCAAAGGGGATCGTTTCTTACCGGCTCCGTCTCAATTTTCCAGCAAGAAGAACATCACCTCTGTTGCTTCTCCTCGATTTAACCCATCCCAGGATTCTACATACCAGTAGATCGGTGACCCGGGTTGGTCAAGCGCCAGCATTCGAATTCTCCGCCACTGGGACGAACTCAATTCTCTCGAAAATGTCGCCTCCATTGACTATCCGGATCGGGAACACTGTAGGAGACAGATCTCCTCACAAAAAAACTGGGATCGCTTCCAAACCATACCCTGAACCTCGAATTGCACTGGTTCTGCCAGGTGAGCGTGGGAAGGTCGCTTCGACTGACCGGCGACATCCCAGGGTCGCCCACGGGTTGAGGCGCAGGAACAAGGATCGACCGCTTGCCACTGGTACTCTGGGTTCCGTTCGAAGATGTTCCAACGACCCTCCAATAGACCGTTCCACCTCCCGGCCCGGGAATCAACAGGACCTTTTTCCATTGAGCAGAAGTCATGGCAAAGACCGGAGTCCCCGGGACCTTGATCCTGACAGGAATCGAGGCTGAAGTTGGGATCGACGGAGAACTGAATCTCATAACTGGGGAAAGTGACAGGCACTTCCCATTCGAAAACGGGGGGAACCTTGACCGAACAGGGGTCGACAGAGAACTGATCTGTCGGCGATGAGAGGTTAATGACTCAATACGCCCTTCCCCTTCACAGAGACCGTCAGGACGCTGTTGAACGGATCATTGGAGGGAATGGTCAGGGCGTTCGTTGAAGCTCCCGGTGGATGAAGGAGAAAAACGGACCTTGAGCGTGCAGGACCCGGCCAGAGGCAGGGACTTTCCTGAGCAGGAGTCTGAGACAAGCGCGAAACGGCGCTGACGGCGCAGTCATCACCCCGATCACGAGATTCGGATTTCCGACATTCCGGACCGTAACGGTCTTTTCGACTAATTGCCCGACAATGACATCGCCAAAGTCGATCGAGGCAGGATCAACGAAGATCGTCGACAAATTCAACCGGCCATAACCAAAAATTGGGTCCTGTCCGTTCGCTCCAAGATCGATGGCAGAGGAAGTGAGGGCATTCCAGAGTTGAGACACCGTGAAAGTGGGATTATTTGAAAGGATGAGAGCCGCGGCTCCGGCCACGTGGGGAGAAGCAGCCGAGGTGCCCAAAAAGACCCATAGATGAAGCTCGAAATCCCATCGGGTCCGCTGATCTCCGGCTTCATCCGGCCATCGGTCGTAGGTCCCTGGGAGCTGAAACTCTTCCTGGGGTCCGGTCAACCACTGGTGTAATTGATCGCAGCCACGGCCATGACGCCTGTGGCATCTGCAGGAGATACGAGACTGCTCGAAGCCACATAGGGATTCAAGATCCTGATAAAACGTTGAAGATCGAGAATCGAAGGTTCGATGTAGCGCTCGAATTTCTCACAGCCAGGTAATAGGTCCCGGAAGTGGGGGCAACGTAATAAATCACTTCCTGGGGAGGCTGTGTCCCATTCTGCACGTTGGTACTGGAAGCAACCAGCTTCATGGAACTGTCGAAGAGGAGGAGGTCATAGTCCTGGTCCGTCGCCGGCCATGCATCCCAGGTCAGAAGGGCAATGATCGGAGTCTCCTGCATAGGCATAAAGAGATGATAAAATTATTGCTCCCTGTCACATTATGGAGCCGGTCTCCATCACGATCAGTAAAGGTGGCTCCGATAGTGGATCTCGGCTTCGTTGCCCACGCCATTGACCCAGAGGATCCCATTCTTGTAGGCATGGTTGGCCGTGCAAACCGCATTGTCAAACTAACAGGCCCCGTCATAAAAATTGCTGATAAACCAGCCCACCGAATGGTTGATGATCCTTATCCCATTGGCAATGCAGATAGTCTTTGGCATTCATCAGGTCGAGGGAATCATCCGACCTTGATCAGGTAGAGTTGGGCAGCCGGGGCCATGTCATGGACGATCTCGGCAACGGCTGTTCCATGGTCTTCCTCTTCAGAGAGAAATCCGTGGGAGCGCAATCCGCTCCTGTACAGTCAATTTTGATGACCGTCGACGGAAGGACCCCTGCACTGATCGCTTCCGACAATCTCGCCAAATCCAAGATCGATAATGGCGACCTTGACATTCTGACCGCTATATCCTGAGGCCTGATAGAGGGAGGCTCCGGTGAGGCTCACTCCTTCGCTCACGACCTCCGCATACGGGGACGGTCCGGCCGTTTGATGAAATTGATGCCCTGAACACTGATCGGCAATATGATCGAGAGAAGCCAATTGGAACCTTTGCCTTGATCACGGAGTAGACCGCTTTTAAGGACCTCACCTCCATAAGCCTTGAGGGTTTCGATGTCGATCGTCTCTTTTGTTTCTCCGGCCTTCGGAAGAATGAAAACCGTTACTTTGTCCTGTTCATCCATTCGGAGGTTGCGTCGTTGGGCAAAGGCCTGGGAGAGCCTCTTTCCCATGAAGGAGGTATTTTTGTTGCAGATCAAAGAGAGCGCTCTCGATCTTCGGATGGCCCTTTTCTCCCGTGACGGCAGTGGCTTCTTGAGAATGAACGGCGCCCCATGAGATAAGGAAAAAAACAATAGGATTAGGATGGATAAAAAATATTTCTTCTGAAGTCTTCCCATTCCTTCTCATCTTTTCATCCTCCCTTTGTCAATTGATCGAATTTTCCTGAACCAAAACGAATATACATAAGGAACCAGAATTGTTGAAGCATTTTTTGTGCCAGAAGAGACAAAAATCCAACATATCAATATTAAAGGGGTTTTTGATTACATTCGTCTCCAAAAAATGGCCAATTTCTAACCAGTCTTCAATGGGATCGGTACAATTTTTCCAATCTTTCGAATCACCCCGTGGGGTTATCGGTTTTTGAGGAGCAGGATCCTGATCTGGAGCAAAGACACTCTTCGCGGGGTTAAAGCGGTTTATAAAGATGTAGATACCCACGGGCATAGCCCGTGGAACTCGAGAGGTCACACTTACCAGAAGACAGCGGCGGCGTCCCAGAAAAACCACTGCTCCGGATTCCTCACCAGATAGGTCTCAAAGATGTTTGCGCACTCCTGAAGAACAGGACCAATCTCGTTCTGATTGCGGATCTGATAGGGCGGATAAAATCGGAAGATCTTTTGATGGCTGTCGGTCAGGGTGACAAAGACCGGCACAATCGGGATATCTCTTCCGGCGATCACCTCCAGGAATCCTCTCGGGAAGCGCCAATCCCTGCCCAGCATCTTCACAGTCTCAACCTGCCCTTTTGTGAAATGGGGCGGGACATCGAACGTGACGTAGAGATGATGGCCCCTTTCCAGTCTGTCAAGGATATCCTTTCTCGTCTCTTTTCTCTCCGAAAAGATCATCTTGGTGCCGAGGGCGTGTTCCATGCAGCGGATGCGAAACTTGAGGTAAGCCCACCGGAAGACATCATCCCCGAAGTACTCCCTCCGAATCGGCCTTCCCAGGACCTCGGGTTTTCCTCCAAGATCCTCTCGCAACGTCGAAGATAAAAAAACCGCCCCCGAAGTGGGTGCTGAGAATGACGCATCCTCTTCCCGCCTTGGCAATTTCACTAAAATGTTTTCCTTCCTCGATCCTGACCCAATTCTTCAGCCAATTCCAGGGTCGAAGCAGACGGAGCCACGCATCGATGTCATCACAGCAGAGGACCTCAAAAAACCTTCTTGAAAGGACCTCTAACGCCTCATCGTCGATCCTCTCTCCGAAGACGATCCGGAGATTCCGGGCAACCCTCTGTCGCCTCTCCTCCCAGATCCTCATCCCGGAATAGGCCCTGATCTTTTCGTAGGCCCGCGCCGGGTCGATAAAGGGAATAGCAAGGGAGTCTGAAAAGATAATAATCGATTTCTTTCTTCAAATTCTGAAGATCCACCAACCACCCCAGTCCTGCTCACTCACGCCGTCCCCATCCGAGAGCCCGGTCTTACGAAGCCCCTCCGGAAAAACCTGCTTCAAAAATCGAGGGAGGGATAGCCAGATCTAAAAAGGTCCAAAGGCCCAAGCCGCACCTGCGATTCTTGCCTTTTCTTCTTCGGAAAGAGGTTCCATCCATTTCACCATCAAGTACGGGTGAGGAAGTGCCTCATAGCCGCACGCTGAAGCAATCGTCGGATTATCTGTGTGAACAAAGAAGGCTTTCTCTTCTCTTCGTTTCTCATCGACAGAGATGAGGAGCTTCTTCCCGATCCCTCTTCCCCGCCACTGGCGATCCACGCAGACCCCCCCTACCAAGCCCATTTCACCGACGCGTTCCAAGTGGACAAACCCGATTACCTTAAGATCTGACTGACTTCCCGAATCGGAGTAGAGTGCGACATAATTTGAAGGTCCTTGCGGCGGGAAATGACCAAAGGCGTCCCGGAAGAGGTGTTCGCACAAAAAAGGACGGGTCTTCAACTTCAATGATCCTGACCTTTTCCGTATCCAAAGGGGCTTTCTCCAAGGACTCGTTCACCACTTCTTCCTTGAATAGCTTCTCTGGAGACGGAGCGCCTCCGTCTTCTTCGGTCTGCTCTCCAGCGAAGGGAATGGGGCTCTCGGCCCTCTCTTGAATAGAGAGTTCGTCTGAATGGAGTTCTTCGGTTTCTGCAGCCGGGGGCTGACTTTCTTCGCCATAGAGGAGATGGTGGTAGGCCTCAATCGTCTTTTCCGGGATATCATCACAAACGACCCTGCCCTCGTGGAGCAGAATCGCCCTCTGACAGAACTTCTGGACCATCTCCATACTATGGGAAACGAGAATGATCGTCTTCTCCTGGCTTCCTTGAACTTCTCCATCCGGTCAAAGCACTTCTTCTGAAAGGCCTCATCCCCTACGGCCAGAATCTCGTCAATGAGCAAAATATCCGGGTCCACACACGTGGCGATCGAAAATCCAAGCCGCATCAGCATGCCCGAGGAATAGGTTCGGATCGGGGAGTAGACGAAATCTCCGATTTCTGAAAAAGAGACGATCTCATCGAATTTCTCTTCCATCTCGTCGATCGAATCCAAGCATCGCTCCATTGAGATAGATGTTTTCTTCTCCTGTCAGATCCGGGTGAAATCCAACCCCGAGTTCCAGCAGGCTCGAAATCTTTCCCCGCGTAACGATCTTTCCTTCATCCGGCGTATAGATGCCGCTAAGAGTTTCAGCAGGGTGCTCTTTCCGGAGCCATTCTCTCCGATGAAGGCAACGGTCTCTCCCTCTTTGATCTGAGATTGATCTCCCGCAAGGCCCAGAGTATCTCTAAACGAACGTTTCTTCCCCCTCAGGAAGTTGATGGTGGTCTCTTTCAGATCCCGGCTCCGGTCTTCCCATATTCTGAATTTTTTTGAGACATTGACGATTTCGATCACTTAAATCTCCTCAGCCAGTCTCTTCCTGATTCTTAGAAAGGGAAGATACCCAAGGCCTAAGAAACCCAGGTCGCAAGGAGGATCGCCATCCAATACTTGGGGATCGGTAACGACCCATTCAGTCAAAACATCCCGGTAGGCCGTCACGAAGAGGGTCATGGGATTCAGTTTATAGAGAAAAAGATAGGATTCCGGAATCAGGGTACTCGGATAAGCAATGGGGGTCAACCAGAACCAGGCCATCAGGATAACATCCAGGATATACCGGAGATCCCTGAAAAAGACGTGGATGGAACTGAGAAAAAGGCTCAGGCCAAAGATAAAGACGGTCTGAAGGAAGATGATCACGCGGAAGAGAGAGATAAGACCATTGGGGAAGATATCCGTAGATCAACAGAGAAGAGGAAAGACAAAAATGAAAGTGATGAGAAAGTGCAAGAGACAAGAGAGGACGATCGAAAGGGGCAGGATCTCCCTCGGAAAGTAAACCGCTTTGATCAAATAACCGCTGTCAGAAAGGGAGGAAAGAGCGATCATGAGGCCCGCGGAGAAGTAACTCCAGGGCAGGTATCCGCACATAAAAAACATGGGAAAATTTTTACACTTGAATCTTCATGATGTAATCAAAGGCAAGGGTGTAGACCACGATCACTAAGAGCGGGTTCAACAGAGACCATAGGATTCCGAGGTAGGACCGCTTGTACCGTGTTTTGAAATCCCTTGAGACCAGGTTTTTTACAAAATCCTTGTACGAAAAAAGCCGGGAAGAGCTGATCAATTCGATCTCCGTCCTTTCCAGATGTGACAGGAGGAATTTGATTTTCCTCCTGAGGGATAGACTGCTCAGAGTGTATGGCACGAAATATAATCACACAAACACAGAGGTTTTACAAGAAACGCAAAAACGAACAAAAAAGAAAAGGGGAACCCCTACGTTCAGGATTCCCCTCTCTTCGGTTGAATCATATTCACGGACAAGGCACAGTCCTGACCTCTACATAGAGCGGATCTGACCAGGGCGAGAGAACCAGGGGATCGGCTGAACAGCGGGCAAAGACGAGAACCGAGTAGGTTCCTGCTGCGGTCCAGGTCTTGTTTGCAGTCGGTCCGCTAATCCAGCCCGAATCGGTGCCATCTCCCCAGGAAACCAAATACTGAACTCCATGCCCAAGGCTTGAGACTGCCCCGCCTATCGTATAGGTGTTCGCTATGTTAATTCGGGCGCACTCCGGTCCGATCGGAGTATTGGGGGCGCTCACCGTTTCAACGTCTACCTTCAGCGCGGGCGACCAGTCGGACTCCAGTTGTGTATGGATCGAGCACCTCGCCTTTGCCCTGACGGAATAAGTTCCTCCGGTGCCCCAGGTCTTGGGTGCACTTAATGTTCCCACCGGGAGCCAACCCGAACCGGTTCCGTCGCCGAAGTCGATAAAGTACTGGACCGGATCGCCGATGTTGGAGGTGGAACCGCCTGTGGAGTAGGTAAAGAGCATGCCGGGGATTCCCACTCCCCCGGGCTGTTGTGTCGGTGCCGTGGGAGCCGATACCTTCTCAATATTGACGGTGAGTCCGCCCGACAAAGCCGACACAATGGAAGGATGGAGGGCGCATCGGGCCTGTGCCTTCACCTGGAAGGTCCCTCCCGTCGTCCAGGTCTTGGATGCGGAGGTCGAGGATTGCCATGGAGACAGGGTTCCATCTCCCCAATTGAACTGATATTCAATCGGGTCATTGATATTTGAAGAAGCGCCACCCGTCATGTAGGTGAAGGTATCTCCCGGAATCCCTTTATTTGGACCCACAGGTGTCGTGGGAGCTGAAATCAATTCAATTTCGACGACAAAGCTAGGGGTCACGGTACTGGAGATCACGGAAGGATCGATTGAGCATCGGGCCTTGACCGTAACATTGTAGGACTCCCCCTTGGGCCATGCCTTCTGTGGCTGTCGTCACTCCAACCGGCAACCAGTTCGAATCCGTGCCGTCATCCCAGTCAAAGAAGTACTGGACCGGATGGCCGAGATTGGAAACAGAACCTCCGGTGGTATAAGTATAAGTGATATTGGGCTGGCCCGTAACCGGTCCGCTCAGGAACGAGGTGGAGAGACCGATTCAATCACCACAATAAATTCCTTCGACCATTTCGACACAAGACTCGTATCGACGGCACATCGCGCCCTGGACCGGACGGCATAGACGCCTCCCGCGTTCCATGTCTTCGGCGCTGGTGACTCCTACGGCAAGCCAGCCCGAGTGTGGTCCCATCGCCCCAGTCGAAGTGGTACTGGATCGGATGGCCGATCGTGGAGGAAGCCCCGCCTGTCGTGTAGGTATACACGTCGCCGACCTTGCCAAAACTGGGCCCGCTGACGAACGTGGGAAAGAGAATCGATTCGAGGCTCGATTCTTCCCAGACCGCGCTGAAATCAGCAGGAGTGAGGCTGGTATTGAGGCCATTGGCAGCCTGGGCGTCGGGATTTCGGTATTCGCGAAGAATGAGACCCAGGGCAGGCAATCCCCGATAGGTCGTGAACATCTCCCTGAAATATTCATAATCCTGGATCAGGGTGCGCTGGGCCATGTCATCTGAAGTCAATTTGACATCCCCGGAATCATAGGAAAAGGTGGGAAGGGACAGATTATCAATCCCCGTGGGAGGGCTACCGGACCCCAGGTAGAGCCCGATCACATTGACCGAGTAGGGCAAGAGTGATCTCAGAATCCGCCGGCAGGGGAACGCCCTGGTTCGAGAGAGAGGTCTTCAGCGTCTCCCCCTGGCTTTCGACAGGAGCCTCAAAGGGGTTATTGATCTTGATTGATCTCGTTCCCTTTCGGATAGTGAAAATGTTTGGTTGGAAAGGTGATGATGAGGCTGGTCTTTCCCTGATTGGACGGCGTCACCGAGAAAGGGCCCGAAAACCTCCCACTTTGAGAGTTGAAACTCCAACTGATCGAGCGTGTCCTCACAGTTATCGAGGCGCGGATAAGGACTTCCGGGTCTTCGAAACAGGGAACCCTGTCCCCGGCTGAAGTTTCCGATGGCCACGGCATCATAGGCCATGGTCGTTCCATCCTCAACCCGGGTGATCGAGAGGGTTCCCCTCAGCGTATTGGGGCAATCCCGTTCCGATTGGGCAAGCCTCATCGTCTTTCCGCCCTTGTCATCGGGAGAGGTCTTTTCTTCGCCGATCACCTCAACAAAACCGTAGAGCGTCGACTCTCCCAACCCCTTTCGAATATTCCTGGTCGAAAAGGGACCCCGTTTAACAAGGGATTGGTGAAATAGAACGTTTTCGAGTCATATCGCCAGACCACGTTCCCTGAACTGGTAATGATCGCATTCGTCCCATCCTCATTCATCTCAACCGTTGCATTCCAGACGGCTTTTGATGGAATCCAGATGTCTTTTGAAAAGATCTCGCCTCCCCGGGCCCAGTCCCTGAACCGGAGTTTTGCGGCAATGCCATACTCGCCAAAGTTTTCGATATTGATATTGGTAACCTGTCTGCTTATCTCCCACCTTCCTCACATCATAATAGGGGAAGATGAGGCAATCCCCATTCCCGTCATAGTTCCAGATCGTTCCGGCATCGAGATGGATTCGGCTCTCATAGGCGACGTCATTCAGGTCCTCTGCGAGGGCCAGCCGCCGGTATGAAAAGGGCGATCAACAGGGCAGACAAAATAAGAAATCGTATGCTTTTCATTCTTTGGTCTCCTTTTCTTGAACAGAACCCCTCTTTACTCCAAAAGACAGCAATTCGTAATGTATTTTTAAGCACAATTCATGCCAGATGCCCCTTGTGTCGAACTCATTTTCACATTTTTCAACCGATGAGTCAATAAATTTCTGAAATAAAAGGATTTTTCCTGTTTTCGCGCTACAAAAATCCAACCCTCCGCCTGGTCATATCTGTGGCAGGTATTGAAGGCTGTACGCATAAGAGAAAAAACTGGTCAGAAATTGACCTTTCGGTGACAAATGGACAAATTCACCCAAACTGCTCACAATGGACCCGAGGTTGTACGGAAAGTTTCGACGGGGAATGAAATAGAGGCCGGACCCCCCCCTGATGGATCCGAACTCAGTAAATCGGAACCTTCGGGGGCGCCGGAAGCCCCTTGGAAGGAATTATTCAACGGATGATGGATGGTCGTTTCTAATTTGGGATCCTGTCGTAAAAAGCCTCGATCTTCGCCTTGCCCTTCAACTCCTCTGCTTTCTTCATGAATACGTCCTGCTTCTTCTTGCTTCCCTCGATGGTTCTCAATTTCTCCTTAACCTGGGCCGTCAATTTTTCCATCTCCTCCGCGCTCTTCTCCTTGCGCTCGCTCAGGTAAAGGATGTAGTATCCTTTCTCAGTTTTTATCGGTTTGCTGAACTCGCCCTTTTTCAGGCTGAAGGCCACCTCCTCCAGCGGCTTCGGAAGCATTCCCCTCGTGACCGGCCTGCATGCTGCCTCCGTTTACTCTCGTCTCTGATTTTGACTTGTCCGCTGCGATTTTCCAGAAGTCGGCTCCCTTCTTCAGCTCGATCGTAAATGGCATCGGCCTCCTTATCTGTTTTGACCAGAATCTCTTTCAGCTGAAGTGTCACTTTGGGTAGCAGGGCTGGGTTCTCCTTTAGCAACGTTTCTATCTCTTCTTCGGGCACGTTAACGGACGGGAGCTTCGCAAAGTATTCCTGGACGAGGACCTCCACGCGGTAAAGCTTCATTTTCGCCTTGAAATCAGGAGTTTCATCCCATTTCTCCTTTTCCGCTTCCGCGACGACAACCAGAGACCGAATCAGGTTGTCGAGCATGGCCTTCTTTTCTTCCGGGCTGATAAGGTTTGTTCCTTCTCAAATTCAATTCCTGCTCAAGAACTCCTCGAAATCTCTCTGTGTTATAACCTTGTCATCCGACCTTCGCCAGGATCACCTCGGACTGCGCAAAGAGTCTGTCCAGCCAGGACAAAGATACTCCAAAAATCATCATGATAAACCCGCAATCAGAATTCTCTTCAACATTTTCTTCTCCTTTCAACATCATACCGAGTTTTCTGGACTAGGTTTATTGTTGCGACACCCACAAAATGTTCACTGGTCGCCTTGCGATCCTCGCAATGGGAAGGGAAGCCGGTCATGATGAAAAACACCCACGACGTCTTGATCAATCTTAACAATAGAAAATATAATACGTCTCCCGGAGCTTTGTCAAATTGTCATCGTGTCACGTTTTCCCCTTCCGGATCCTGTCCTGTCGAACTTAGACGTATCCAGGTCAGAGTTTTATTCAGACTGAAAATGTAATATTCCCGCGCCGACGACACGCGCCTTCCGTTTCGCGGGGAATCTGGTCTCATAAGATCGATCCATACCGTTTCCGGAGGGTCACCCCTTAAGTCGGTCCGCCGTTAGGAGGTCCAGGGGGGCATATCCCTCCTCCAATCGTCCGCCAACTGAGCGGCTGCGTGCTGGTTCGGCCCTGGCTCGAGAGTTCCTTGCTTAATCCGCCAAAGGAATGTTATATTTGCTGTGGCTTTCTAAAAACCGCATGAGTAACAGGGCATGTCAAAGAAGAAAAGGGTGAAGACTCCGGTCAGACCCGAGATCATTCCCCGCCAACCTTCAATCCAGGCTCGGCCCTTTCCCCTATAAGCACGGTATCGCCTTGAGCCTTATGGTAACCCTCGGCCTGATCGCCTATTCCAATAGTTTTCGGGTCCCTTTCCAGTTTGACGACTATCCCAACATCGTTGAAAACCCGAGCATCTTCCTTAAAAACTTCTCCCCTCCTGGCTCAACCAGCTCATCGAGGTCAACTTCAGGGGATTCAACCCGAATCTTTGCCTACTTCACCTTTGCGCTCAACTATTACTTCGGGGGCCTCCATGTCTTCGGCTACCACCTGGTCAACCTCCTCATCCACATCAGCTCAGGCCTCCTCCTCTACTGGTTTCCTCCTGCTCACCCTTAACCTCCCTTCCCTCAAAGAGCGCTATGGGCTCCATCGCCTTTTCCACGCCCTCTTCTCCAGCCTTCTCTTCCTCTGCCACCCCATCCAGACCCAGTCCGTCACCTACATCGTCCAGAGAATGACCTCCATGGCCGGCCATGTTCTACCTCCTTGCCATGGTTCTCTACGTCAAGGGAAGGCTCGCCTTCGGGCGTGAAGAGATGTCTTTACCTGACGGGCATGGTCCTCAGTTACCTTCTGGGCCTCTTCACCAAGGAGAACGTGGCGATCCTCCCGCTCTTCATCGCCCTCTACGAGTTCTATTTTTTCCAGCGGCTCGATCTGAGCGCTGAGGGAAGAAAAGGATCGCCTATTGGCTCGGGACCGTCCTTTTGATCGGGTTCTGGCCTTTTGGGTCCTCTGGGGAAAACGGTACATTGACATCATCATCGAAGGTTACCAGATCCGGGACTTCACCCTGAGTGAACGGGTCCTCACCCAGTTTCGGGTCGTCCTCTACTACGTGACCCTTCTTGTCTGGCCCCTTCCCTCACGCCTGAACCTGGACTATGATTTCCCTACGTCTCACGGGATTCTCGATCCTCCCGCGACCTTGATAGCGATCCTGGTTGTGGCGGGCCTGATCGGCTACGCCGTCTGGAGGGCGAAGAAGCAGCCCCTGGTTTCTTACTTTATCCTCTGGTATTTCGGGAACCTGGTGATTGAATCCTCCATCTTTCCACTCGAGATGGTCTATGAGCACCGGCTCTACCTGCCCCTGGTCGGACCGAGTGGTACTGTTTGTCGTTTTCATTGCGAGGGATATGGGAGAAGCTGCGGACACGAGTCAGTAAAAGTTCGGAGTCAGGAGTTCGGAGTTCGGAGAGAGAAGTCCATCGAAACAATTCAACGTTGGATGGGCAAGCCCTTCGGCGTGCAGGCACGGACACGGTCAGGAGGGATTATCCCCTCTGGGTCTTCTTTCTGGCTTTAGCGCTTCTCTTTGGTATCGGGTCGTTCCAGAGAAACAAGGCCTGGGCAAATGAGATCACGCTCTGGGAAGACTGCGTCAAGAAATCGCCGAAGAAGCCGAGGGCCCATTCCAATCTCGGATTTTATCTCATCAAAGCGAAAAACCCTGAAAAGGGATTGGAGGAGTTAAAAACGGCTCTTCAGCTCGACCCAAATTATGGAGGCGCCCACTACAACCTCGGGTTGTTCTACCAGGAGTCGAAACAACCGGATAAGGCTCTTGTCCACCTGGAACAATTTGTGCGGCTGGAGCCGAAGGACCCGAGGGGCTACAATGAGATCGGTCTGATCCACCTCGAAAAGAAAAGGTTTGACGAGGCGATCCGGTTTTTGAAAAAAGGATCCGAATTGAACCCTTACCTGGAAACCATCCACGCAAACCTCGGGAACGCCTATCTCCAGACCAACCGTCTCGACGAGGCGATGGCGGAGTACAAGAGGGCCCTCCAGCTCAATCCCAAACTCTCGGAAGTTCACGTGAAGATGGCGGAGATCTATTCAAAGAAAGGGCAACGGGAGCTTGCCAGGGAAGAATTCGAAAAAGCCGTCGAAACCAGCCCGTCTCTCTCCGAAGCCGAGACCCATTTTCTTCAGGGTGCGGCCCATATTGAGGAAGGAGCCATCGACGAGGCCATCAAGGAACTCAAGGTGGCGCTGAAGCTGAATCCAAACGACCCGAGGATCTATAACAACCTCGGCATCGCCTACCGAAAAAAACAGATGGTGGACGAGGCCCTCTCCAATTATCGAAAGGCGCTGGATCTCGACCCTTCCTTTCTCGATGCCCGGGTCAATCTCGGAGAGATCTATTTGCAGAAGGGGATGGTGAACGAGGCCGTCTCCGAACTCCAGCAGGCGCTTCGCCTTGAGCCCAACCGGGCCGAGATTCATAACAACCTGGGGGTCATCTTTCTCAAAAGGAAGATCCCGGAAGAGGCCATCTCCAGCTTTAAGAAGGCCCTGTCCATCAATCCCCAATACGGAGAGGCCTATTTTAATTTGGCGTTGGCGTACTACTTATAAAAGATATTCCGGCGGCTTCATCCTGCGCCAAGAAAGCCCTGGATCTCGGCTATCCGGTTGATCCGAGGTTCTTGAAGGTTCTCCGCATTTCACCCTGAGAGGAATTTCTCCTTGTCCCGGAAAAAGAAATCCCGAGTCTCGCCTCCTTCTGCGGCACCTCCGAAATCTCCCTTGGCCGCTTTGCCCGTCCTCACCGCGCGCCGGCCAGCTGGAGGCGTTCGTCTTCGCGGTCTCCCTGTTACGGGCGATCAGCGGAGGAATAGTTCCTTGTCAAAAAGCAGACAAAAGAAAGGTGAAGGACCCTTTCTTAAACCTAAACCCCCGAACCGGCTCCCGGCCAAGAAGACCGCAGGTTTCCCCCAGGCATGCCCTTGCCGTCGGCCTCATGGTTATCCTGGCCCTCCTGGCCTATGCCAACACTTTCAGGTCCCCTTGCAGTTCGACGACCAACCCAACATTACCCTCAATACCGAGTGTCCACCTCAAGACCCTCTCGCTCCAGTGGCTCAACCAGCTGATCAAGCTGAACTGCAGTGATTCGATCCGTGTTTTTGCCTATTTCACGTTTGCCCTGAACTATTATTTTGGAGGCGTCCAGGTCTTTGGCTACCATCTCGTCAACCTCCTCATCCACCTCGGGTCGGGGCTCGCCCTCTACGGGTTTCTCCTGCTCACCTTTAACCTCCCCTCCCTCAGGGAACGCTATGGCTCCAGGGCCTTCCCCATCGCCCTCTTCTCCAGCCTCCTCTTCCTCTGCCATCCCATCCAGACCCAGTCGGTCACCTATATCGTCCAGAGGATGACCTCTCTGGGAGGGATGTTCTATCTCCTCGCCATGCTCCTCTACGTGAAGGGAAGGCTCGCCTCGGGCAACCGGAGCACCCTTTACCTGGCAGGGATGGTCCTCAGTTACCTCCTGGGTCTCTTCACCAAGGAGAATGTGGCGATTTTACCCCTCTTCATCGCCCTCTACGAGTTTTACTTCTTCCAGAACCTCGAGGTGAGCCGGAAAGGGAAAAAGGCTCTTCTCTATGCGGCGGGATTTGCGCTGGGAATAGGCCTCCTGATGGTCCTGGTGTGGGGGCAGCGTTACGTGGATGTCATGATCGTGGGCTACAGGATGCGTGATTTTACACTGACGGAGCGGGTACTGACCCAGTTTCGGGTCGTCCTGTACTATCTGAGTCTCCTGGCCTGGCCCCTTCCCTCACGCCTGAACCTGGACTATGATTTTCCTACGTCTCACGGGATCCTCGATCCTCCCGCGACCTTGATAGCAATCCTGGTTGTGGCGGGCCTGGTCGGCTGCGCCGTCTGGAGGGCGAAGAAGCAGCCCCTGGTTTCTTACTTCATCCTCTGGTATTTCGGGAACCTGGTGATTGAATCCTCCATCTTTCCACTCGAGATGGTCTATGAGCACCGGCTCTACCTGCCCCTGGTCGGGCCGGTGGTCCTGTTTGTCGTGGGAGTAGTAAATGGGTGGGAGAAGTTACGGACACGCATCAGTAAAAGTTCGGAGTCAGGAGTTCGGAGTTCGGAGAGGAAGCCATTAAACAATCCAACGATGGATGGGCAGGCCCTTCGGCGTGCGGGCACGGGCACGGTCATTCCCCTCTGGGCTTTCTTTTTGGTTTTAACACTTCTCTTTGCCCTGGGGGCCCGTGACCGGAATAGGATATGGGGAGACCATGTTCACCCTCTGGGAAGACTGCGTCAAAAAATCGCCGAACAAGGACAGGCCACACTATAACCTCGGACTCGCTTACAGTTACGGGGGGCGTTACAGAGAGGCAATCGAGTCGTTCCAGAAGGCAATTCTCCTCAACCCAAATATCCAGGATTCCTACTTCAAACTCGGTATTGACCTTGCGGCCGCGGGCTCAAACCGGCAGGCTCCGGAGGCCAACAGAAAGTCGGTCGAGCTTAACCCCCTCGATGTTGACGCGGTCAAGAATCTCGGCGTCGCTTACAAGGCCATCGGTTCCTATGAGAAGTCGATTGACGCTCTGCGGGAGGCTCTCCGGCTTAAACCTGAGGACGTCGACACAGCCAACCATCTCGGCCTGGCATACAAGACGATCGGCTCCTACCAGCGGGCGATCGATGTCTTCCGGGAGGCCCTACGGATCAAGCCGGCTCTTCCGATCGTCCTCAACAACCTCGGCCTTGCCTACACGGAAGCGGGCCGGTATCCCGAGGCGGTCGAGGCTTTGAAGAAAGCGATCCAGCTCAAGCCTGAAGATACAGAAGCTTACAACAATCTGGCCGTGGCCTACCGGAAGATGGGGAAGTCCGAGGAAGCGATCGAGGCCTACCGGGCTGCCATTCGTCTGGACTCGGAGTTTCCTGACATCTACAACAATCTCGGCCTCGCCCTCTATGGCCTCCGTCGGTACCAGGAAGCCGTGATGGCTTTTGAGCAGGCCGTCCGGCTAAAACCGAAAGAGGGAGAGTTTCACTACAACCTCGGGATCACCTATGGCAGCCTTGAAGACCTTCAGGCCGCCATTCAGTCCTACAGGGAGGCCATTCTCATCAATCCCGATCACAACAGGGCCCGTTTCAATTTGGGACTGGCCTACCTGATCCTCAAGAAGCGCGAGCTTGCCATCGAGCAGTACCAGGCGCTCAAGGAGCGCGACCCGGACCGCGCCGGGAAGCTGCTCAGCCTGATCAACAGTATCAAGTAGTCTCATCCTGCCCAACCATAAAACAAAGCGTTAGTGACAGTATCAGTAAAGGGATATGGTTGACAGGCAGGCGTGATGTCTATGATCTGAAATCTAAGCCAGCGGGAGAAAACTAAAAAAAAGGGGCTTTCGTCACGCCCCTCGGTCCATTCGCTCCCCTGTTCTTCTATTTAATTAAACTGCCCTCTTATCTGATCGTAACACCAATTTCCCCTAATCTAAAGTTAATCGCTTCCTTCCTCAGTACCAGTAAACTAACATGCTCTGGATGGTACTCATGGGAGAGATCGTGAGTAAAAGGCGCTCCATGTTGTATGGCACGGTCTTGGGCCAGCTGTTACTGCACTGGTTGTTACCACAAGTCAGAGGAAGTTCAGCAACTTTGTTATTCGCGGAATCCAACTTGTAAAGATGGGGGGAACAGGAAATACCCTGATAGGTATCGCCTACCATAATCGTTGGGTTACCAACATGACCGACAAACGAAGGGTCAATAAGAAAAGAATAGGTCTGCCCGCCAGTGGCTAGACCGAAAGCTGTTCTCCTACCGAGGGGTTATACCCAAAAAAGCCAGTGCTCGCTATTCGACCGTTCAAATCGATCCAACCATTGGGATTGGGCGGTATTGAACTGCTGAAGTTGGCGGTGATAACGGCGTTCGCGTTATTTATCGTTACCGAAGTAGACGCACTCGTTGGACTGCCAATTGAAGCGCCACCACTCACAACAGCCCATGAACTAAATGGAGTAGTACCGCTAGGGGTTGCGTTGATATAAAGAAGTTGTGTTCCTGAAAGATTTGTAATTACAGATGAATATGGAACGCCGCCTACCGTTACAGTCCCTGCTCCAGCTGGACTGACATTGATCGTCAAAGAATACGTTGTAGGAGGCGGAGTATCGGTGGTATAACCGCGGGACCTGTTGTCCAGCCCGATTGGACACTCGGGTACGCGACTGACGCTGCCCTTGCTCTAATGGTATATGGCCCACCGACCGTTGTCCACGTCTTCGACTGCGACCCGGAACTGCCCCATGCGGACTGAGGGATCCATCGCCCCAGTCAAATTGATATTGGACACTATCTCCTGATTGAGTCGAGGTTGCGCCCGATGCCGTAAAGCTATACGCTGTATTTATTGATCCTGTTGTTGGACCAGTTACGCCTGTTGGAGCAGTCACCGTTATCGGTGGATTGATCGTTATCGTCACAGGCAACTGGGACGTGTGCGTTCCATCTGTAGCTTCAAAGACTGCCAAATAAGCTCCGGATGCAACGGGCGTCGCACCCCCTATGTTCCAGCTAAAAGCAGTTCCAATTACTCCCGGGCACTGGCTGGTACTGTTTGTCAGGGTTAACCTTCAAAGAAAAGCTAGTATTCAGCGTAATAGAAGACAAACTAAACGATATGGTATGATTACCAACCACTGCACTAACACTGGTTAGCCCTGTGATATTACAATTCGTGCAGGGAGCAGCAATCAAAATATCCGGCAAGAGCGCCTGGAAATCAAAGCCACTGCTCCCGACATTTATTATTAAGGTATTGTCCGGCGCCAACGAAAAGCTTTGTATCTGGGCACCGCCGATTCTATCGCCGCTTGAGGTTTCTATTACCAACTTGAGCGGGGTTGTCTGAGCCATGAGATGTAATGGTAAGGCCAAAGAAAATACAATACCAATAACCACCCCAAAAACAGAGAACGCTTCATTTTCTTACCTCCTTGTTTATGGTTAACCCGTCAAAAGCCGACACCAATACCCAATATATCTATAAGCACATTCTGTGCCAGGGTTCTCAAGAGCTACTATATTCTAACATCAAAACAAATATTGTCAACAAATTTCTGTAATCATTGTAGAATTTTAATTTCTCACCCCTCCCCTAAAATATAATCTCCCTATCCTCAAGAGGTTCCATTGACAATATTTTGCCCTTTTTACTGGTTTTTGAGAAACTTTTGCGTAGCTTCTGTCCGGATTCATCTACATTTATCTCCCCATAAGAGAAACTATCGGCACCCTTCACGATCCACGAACAGTTGCATCATCAACATAGCAAATAGTGCGCCATAAATCAATTGTTTCTTGTATCTTTCTTAACTTATTGATCTTACAGAAGTAATCATTTAATGGCCTTATGCTTCCCGATTGAATGAGGGCATCAGTTGCAGGGATTTTCATTCACTTAAAATACATAAATTGATTGAGTATCGGACAATTTGCAATCATGCCAACTAATGCCCGATGCCCGGAAATGGCCCACGAACCTTAAAAATTCAAGACGTTACGGACATGAAACACGATACACGGACATGCTATTTTCAATGCAATTACAGGTGGAGTCATTTTCATACACAAGAAATATAAAAAAAAGGCGGGCACAAGGCCCGCCTTTCAGTAACATACATCACACACACCTTACGGCGCTACTGGCGCTGCTGGGAAACTACGGCCATACGGCTGCCAGTCATACCAGGCGTCAAGAATGGCGCCGTACCATCCGCCCACTGCGTTGTTGCTATACTCCTGCAACTGCATGGCGAAACCCGGCAGACCTCTATATCCTACGTAGAGCGTGCCGAAATTGTAGAAATTTGTCAGGAACGTTGTTGCCGCGGAATTGGGCAAATAAATATCAAACCAACCGCTGTCAAACGTCCCCGTTGAAACGGCCAGGTTGTTTCTGTTCCCCACGGCCGGGACAACCGGAATCGATCCCAGGTAGAAACCAAGGATGTTCACTTCGAACGGGAAGCCTATTGAGGATCCCGGTGGGCACGGAGAGACGTAGCACGGCGGAGGCGAGAGCCGGTTTTCGTTTCGGTCCCAGATCTGGATGTCATAAATTTCTGGGGTGTTTGCGTGGTGGTCGCCTCTAGTTATATCCCAGGGTGTCCACGGTGCAGTCGGGTACGCCGCATCGCAGTTAGCAGGCGTCGTAGTAACCCCCACTGCCGTGTAATTCGGCCTCTGGCAGAAGTGGTAGTGTTTCGTCGGGAAGGTAACGATCAAGCTGTACTGACCGGCGATGAGAGCCGAAACGTCATAAGCGCCCCAGATCTCTTCCTTGGCGATCTGAAATTCGATCGACTCCAGAAAGTCTTCAGCTTGTGTCAACTGCGGGAATAGGGCTACCCGGAGCGGAGAAGAGGGTGACCGCGCTGTAAGGAGACGCATCATTGAAGTTGGCAATGGCCTTCGCATTGTAAGCATGCGACTGCGCCGTCAGCCACCCTCATGATATAGGCGTATCCCACCAGCGTGTTCGGAACATCGGACACGCCAGGCAGTCCCGTGCTACCAAACCGAACCTGAGCGCCGGCACTGGTGGCGGTAACTCTTGTCACTTTGAAAGGCGCACTCGCCGTGGAAAGCTTGTCGTAGGTCCTCTCCTCGCCGATGACTTCGATATAACCGTAGAGGTTGCTAGATCCCGGAGGAATATAGGCTGTCTGCGGGAAATCGTAACCGTTCGCCAGCGGCTTGTCGACGGTGAATTCAGTCGCGGTGTTATTAATGATCACCCAGTCGGGGCTCGTGATTCTCGCTCCGTAAGGCAGGGGGATCGCCTGATTGTGCGTCACAACGCCAACCCACACGTCGCCTCGGGACAACCAGATGTCAACGTCGAAAACTTCCTCGCTCTTGTCCCACTCCCTGAAGCGGAGTTTCGCTGCAACACCGTCATAACAATTTGACGTAATGGGAAAGGAATCGCAGTATTCCCATTCCGTGTTAACGATGGCGAAGAGGAAATCCTGGGTCTTTCCAGCAATTTCCCTAACATCGTAGTAAGGGAAGATCAGCACATCGCCCTTCCCTTCAGGGTTGAGAATCGTTGCGGCCGAGTTGCCGCCCAAGAGGCCCGTAACAGGGGAGAAATGCCGCAGAATTTCCAGCCCCTCGCCCGGCGTGGCAGGGGTGGTATAAACAATCTGGGCACTGGCGATCGAGGCCATGAACAACCCCATAACAATTGCTGTCAATGTAACCAATAATCTTTTACTCATCTCTTTACCTCCTTTTTTGGTAATATCCCCTTAACCTGAAACACTATCCACATTATCTTCAATCCTCTTCCGGCCTGATCACCTCCTCTCTGCTAAATTGGGATGGTAAATTAAACAACATTCTCTGATAATTGTCAACAAGAAAATTCCACCCCTTTGTTTTTCCAAAACACCTCACCGATTCTATCAATATCCTTTGAAATCAGCTTTTGCTCCATTGACGCCAACGAAGACGCTCCTCTTCCACAGTCTGAACTTCCACGGGGGTTTGCTCGGGATCACTGTGTAGACTTTATTTACCGGGAACTGAGTCTGCTTGTAAAAACCAAGCTTGTCCGTCAGCACCGATGGCCGGGAGGGTTTACCCGCCTGCGCGAAAGCCACGGTGACTCCGCTGATCGGCTTGGAATCGGACAACCTCAGGATAAATCCGGTGATCATGGCCGAGGTCACTGTCGTCGCCTGGCCGCTTTCATAAACCGCGCCACCGGTCTGGACTTTGACATAACTCTGAGTCATCGCTCCCGGAAAGAGCGGAATAGTGGCTGATTCGACGTCAAAGGCATAGCCGGGCTTCTGAATCGCCACCTTCAGGGATGCCCCCTCGGCATTGGCGATCAGATACTCCCCGTGTCCGAGATCAAAGGCCTTGCCCGAGGAAGCGGCGATCTCGAACGCCATCGATCCCCTCGCCGGTAAGCTCATTGCTGATCTCAAGGTAAACCTGACCCTTCTTCGAGTCGAAAGATTCTCCCAGGTTCTTGTAGAGTCCCGTCACGTTGGCTTCCGATCCAATCCAGAGGATCGATCCCTTTTCTACATCTGCGTCCGAAAAACTGCGCACGTCGTACTGGGTGACGTAGCCTGCCTTGTTCAGTCTTACCACCACTTCCTTTCCGGTGGGAACATTGCCGAGAACAACACTGCCGTCATTGCCGCTCAGTCCGGAAGCAAGAAGAGCCTTGTGGCCGAAGCCTCCAAAGACCTGAACCGTTACGCCGGCCACGGCAACGGGGCTATTGTCCGATCCGTTTTCATATACTTTGGCGGGGATGTCCCCTCCCATGGCTGTCAAGGGAAGAGCTATCAAGATCACCAGCAAACCTGTTAACAAAACTCGTTTCGCCATCAGCATCTCCTTTCTGTTCACGATACTCGAAATTTAATGCACAATTAATGCCAATCTAATGTGGTTTCCGCAAAAATTCAGCCTTTGCTTCGCCTCCCTGTCGATTGCTGCCCGGTTCACATCAGTCCTGCATCACCCACTCGCCCGGAATGTGATACCATGTCCCTTCTACCTTAACCCACTTCTCATCTTCTGATTTCGGCATGATCTTAGCAATATTCGGCAGAGCAACCCGGTAAGTTAAAAACATCGCAACCTTTGCCTTATTCCCCTCAATCTCAACCCCTTTGATCTCAGCCGTCATGAACTTGCCGCATCTTGAACCGATGCATATATTCAGGGAAGGAAATCTTCTCCCTGAAGGACGGTGATTCGTACCGATACACAGTGTCAACACTTTGGGGACTGAGGTTGATCATCAGGTCCCAGTATTCTCTGGCCCTCTTCTCGAGAACCTCCCGGTCGACCGGCCCTCGCACGGGCACAACCTCCGTCTTCGACGCGCAGCCCATCAGAGAAATCAGGACAAACGATAAGAAGCAGAATCTCAAAACAGGCCTCATTGCTAACAACATCCGTTTCACCCCTCCGAAACTCCCTGCATTATATATTCGATTCATTTCTATTTGTCAAGAAGGAAACCACTCTTTTTCAGAAGAAACCGGCCTTTGCGCTACTGGCCCGGTCATCGGTGCAAGAAAAAGAGGCGCGCTGTAAATTCCCCAGGTGCCCTCCGGACTCTTCGCCTGCCAAACGACAAGGACATCCTGCCCATTTTTCGCAAGCACCGGGAATACCGCATCCGTTTCCTGTGGATCAGAAATCTGCTTTGCCTCTCCCGTAAAAATTCTATAATCTGGAACAATCACGGCTCCTGATATATTCGAATTCCCTTTGGGATTCTCTTCCCAGACCAGGAAGGATTCAGCCTCACCTGCCAGAATTGCGGGAGAGGTTTTGCTCACACCGTCCCCCTGGAGTAAAATGTCGAAATAATTCTCCGGCCGTCCCTCTGAATCAAACATCTTTCCGTAGATGTTCCAGTGATCTCCTGATGGTGAAGCACTCCAGGCCACCAGGTAAAATTTCCCGTTCCAGGAAACAACGGGGACCCATTGATTAAAGCCTCCGCTGCTGATGAGAATATCATCCGGGTAGTCGATAGGCGTTCCATCGGACCCGACCCTTGCCCCGTAGATATCCCAGAATTTCCCTCCCCTTTTGTCCTGCCAGACGATGAAGTAATTCCCGGCGTCCGGATTAAATATCACAGACGGAGAGGCTTGATCCTTAGGGGAGGCGCTCACACGTATCGTGCCCTCACCGACAATGACCTCCAGGCTCGTCACCCTTACAAATTTACAATAGATGCTCCATGCAGATACGGTGCGCTTCCCCCTCCACACGACCAATTGATTCTCTCCATCAAAAGCCACAGAGGGCCCCACCTGATCGTAATTTGACCTCCCGACGGAGATCGGAACACCCGCGGGGTCCAGGACACTCAGGAATCTCCCGAAAGTCGCGACCCTTGCCCCGTAAATATCCCACCGTTTTCCGCTTCGCCGATCCTGCCAGACAACAAAAAAATTCACTCCATTCCATGAAACAGAGGGAAAAATTTGATCCCATGAGCGGTCCGCCGGGGGCTGACAGATCGGAACCCCCCCCCTGTCATCTTCGAATACTTTGCCATTATTATCGATTCTTGCTCCATAGACATTGAATCCAGACGGTGTATTCTTATGCCATACGACAAAATACAAATTCCCATTTGAAGCAATGGCTGGCGAATAATTGTCGTCCGCACCGGTTGTCAACTGAAGGGTCTCACCAAACGTCCATGGCCAGTCAGGCGCCTGGGCCCAGAGGCAATCCGCAGAGGCCAAAAGGAAGCACCCCATAAGTAGCGGGAGAAGGCCCTTCAAGCTTTTTCGTTTCAGAAACGAGGCTCCGACCAAGAAGATCCTCACCTGGACTCCAAGACAGAGAAGCCAGAATTTTACTTTGGTGACGATTTTTTCTCTTGCTGATCCGAATTTTCCTGTCATTTCTGTTTTTTCTACGACCATAAACCCTTTTCTGATGTCTGAATCTGTTACGCTTTGAAACACGAAAACAAAGAAAATAAAATACTTTAATAAATTTAAATAGTTAAGTCTGTTACGTTTTGAAACACGAAACCCTTGTTTATTCCTTACCGTGAGATAAAACCTTTAAATTTTAATAACTTAAGCCGTGTTTCAATCCGTAACATCTGCTCTCTTTTCCCTTCTTTTTCCTCAAAAAATTGTAGAAAAATCAGTCAAATTCTGATGTTACTTTACTTAAGCAAAAAAGATACCAACTATGCAGCAAGTATCGGTGGGAGAAACCCCCTGGAACTTCTGCCATGGATGGAGCCGACAACGCGCAGGAGTCTCAGGAGATCTTCTTGTATTCGTTCACGTCGATGTTATGTTTTTTCAGCAATTCGTAAAATTTCTTCCGGTTGTCTTTTAGACCGATGAGTCGGGTTGCCCTTGAAACCTCCCCATTGGCCAGCGCAAGGGCCATCGTAATGCACTTCCACTCTGCCATCTGGTAGTGGCGCTCCAGGTCACACTCGTCGGATGAAAAGTTCTGCCCCTCGCTCCATTGGAAATCTTCAGCTGAAAGGTGCCTTCCGGTCGAAAAGATGACCGCACTCTCGATGGCGTTTTCCATCTCTCTCACATTGCCCGGCCATTTACGGCTCAAGAGAAAATCGAGGGCATTCTTCTCAAACCCTACGATCATCTTCCGATGTTTGCGGCTGTACTGCTCCAGAAAATAGTCGGCAAGAAGGGGGATGTCCTCCGGTCTCTCCCGGAGCGGAGGGAGCTCGAACTGGACAACGGCCAACCGGAAATAGAGATCTCTCAAATATTTCTGTTCCTCCACCAGGGTCTTCAGATTCTCATTCGTTGCCGCAATGATCCGGACATCGAGATGCAGCAACTTATTGTCCCCGACCCTCTTGGCCTCCCCCTCTGTCAGAAACCTCAGCAGCTTGTTCTGTGACCCGATCTCCATCTTGCCGATCTCGTCCAGGAAGACGGTTCCCCCATTGGCTTCCTCGAAGATGCCCATCTTGTCTTTGATGGCGCCCGTGAAAGGACCCCTTGACGTGGCCGAAGAGCTCGCTCTCGATCAGTTCCTTCGGAATCGCCGCACAGTTCACCGGACTAAAAGGGGACTGTCTTCTCCGGCTCATCGAGTAAATGTACCTTGCCACCAGCTCCTTCCCGGTGCCGGTTTCTCCGGTCAGAAGGACCGTCACATCGGTCTCGGCGACCTGTTTCCGCTTTCTTCAGAATGGCCAGCAGTGGCGGGAGAGCGGGTGATGATATTGCCATGGGAGACCCTGGGCTCCCTGGACTGGAGCCTTTTCAGCTCCCGGACAAGATCGATCTTCCCAAGAACCCGGTCCACGATGATGGAGAGGGTCTCCCGGGTGATGGGTTTCTCAAGATAGTCGTAGGCCCCGTGCTTTAAGGCCTGGATTTTTGCATTCGACTCCCTTGACGACGCTGATGACGATGACCTCGACCGAAGAATCGAGATTCTCTGATCTTTGAAAACAGGTCCAGCCCCACCTCCCTTTCTCCGAACCGGAGGTCGAGGAGGATCAGGTCCGGCTTGACCTGCTCGTATTGGGCGAAGCCCGAAACGTCATCCTCTGCGAAGAAGAGCTCGCAGCCCTTTCCGCTCAGAACCTCACCGTAGAGCGCCCGATTATATTCGTCATCTTCAATGATCAGGACCTTGTAGTCCATAATCAAACCTTCATGAATACAGAGTGTCAGTGTCTGTGACAGTGTCAGTAACTAACTCATAACATATCTCCGGGCCCAGCATCCCTACGCCCCCTTTTCATTCCACTGACACTAGACACTGTCACTGACACTTTATTATTTTACTGGATCGGTAATTTAATCGTAAACGTCGCACCCTGGCCCGGCCTGTTTTCGGCATAGATGGATCCGCGATGGGCCTTGATCACTCTCTGGGCCCGAAAGAGGCCAAATCCCGTTCCATCCTTTTTCGTCGTATGGAACAGTTCGTAGATGCTTTCGAGCGGGGCCTTGATCCCGGGCCCCTCGTCCGAAAAAGAAATAAGGATATTCTCCTCTTCCTCCTTCAAATCAACCGACAGGCTCCCCTTGCCTTCTCCCATGGCCTGGTAGGCATTGACGATGAGATTGGTGAACACGTCCTCCATCTGGGAAGGATCCACCCGAATCTGTTTCACCGGAGAGTATCTCCTTGTGATTTTGACTCCCGACGGCGGGAGGGTTCCGCTCCAGGGAGAGGTCCAGGAGATGAGAGATGCTGTAGAGCTCAAACTGGGGCATCCCGGGATCGATATTCTTCGCCCTCAGGATATAGTCTTTGGCTAAGAAGAGGTGCTGGTAAACCTTTGTCAGGTTCTCCTTGCACGTCCCGCTGGAGCTCGACATTCTTGACCCAGGTCTCCACCGGGTTCAGGAGGTTCCCGAGCCGGTGGGCAATGCTGAAGGCCCCTTCTCCCACGGCGGAGAGAAGCCTTGCCTCGGCAAGTTCCTTGTGGGACTGGAGGAGGAGATCCTGCTTGCGCCTGAGATTTTCGAGCATTGCCCCAAAGGCCTTGGAGAGATCCTCGATCTCATCCCCTGTTTGAATCGGCGTGATTTTGTCCGTCTTGTCTTCCTGGATATCCTTCGCATTGCGGGTCAGTTCGGCAATGGGCTTTAAGACAGATTTCCGAAGGTAACCATAAACAAAAAGAACGAGGAAAGCGCTGATCAGGCCGATGGAGATCGTCTGCGCCCAGATCTGCTCCTCGGATGACCTGGATGGGTTTCAAGGAGAAGCCCAGGCGGAGGATGTGGACGTAGATATTTCCGCCCATCGAGATGGGAACAGCGATCTCCCGGACCTGCGTCCCTTTCGACGGGTCCTGAAATTCCTGGACGAAGATCTTTCCCGTCTCAAGGTCGCTCAAATGGCGGAGCAGGTTGTCGGTTTGAGGGTCCTGCAGGTTATTCCCCAAAAGCCGATCATCGGTATGGGCATAGGCATACCCCTTGTTATCCATGACCACGCCATAATAAATTTTGTGTTCCCCTCCCTCTCCCTTGAAGATTATTGAGCACGTCCATCATCCGCGAGAAATCGGCGTCATAGGCCATATCGGAAAGGTTGGTCGCCGTAATCTTGGTCAGAGAGACCTGGTCACTCCCCTTGCTCAGGCTGACCTGCTGAAATTGACGATTGATCAGATAGAGGTTGATGATTGTAAAGGAGGTGGCCAGAAGGATGATGACAAAGGTGATCTTAATAATGACCGATTTTCTCAGGCCGGGAAAGACTCGGATCATTTAATCCCCAACGTCTTCCTTCTTGGCTATCATTGCCTTCACCGACTGGTACTCCTGAAGGGTTACCCTTGACAAAGCCGCTCATCTTGGATGAAAGGAGAATCTGCCTGCCCTCGGGATCATTCGGCATCTCGATCATGACCTTGATCAATCGATCAACGTCCTGTTTGTCTGAGGCCCTTCCTGGCGAAAAGAGCGGGCTTCCGTAAATCCCTCGGACGGGTTCGTCAGGGAAACCACCTCGGCCCGGTCCCGAATCGCATTGGGGGTCAGCTTCTCCTGGGTCAGGTATTCAAATTCATGGGCCACGGCGATGTCCGCTTCCCGGACGAACAGGGTATAGATCGAGCCTCTCTTGGAGGCAGGGATAAAAAAGCCCTCGTCCGGGTCCCGGCCTTTGAGGACCAGATACTGGGCAATATCCTTGACTCCAAATTTCTCCGCTGCCCAGACCTTAAAGACGAGCAGTTCGAAACTCCACTGTTCATCCCCGACATAGGAGAGCCGTTTTCCCTTGAGGCCTTTGAAATCGACGATGTGAGGGGCCGAATCCTTGGCGACAACGGCCAGCCGCTTGTAGACGCTTCGTTTATCCTCCCCCAGGGTTGGCGTGATGATGGGAAGAAGGGAAAACCTCTGGCTCAGTTCCATGGAAACGATCAGACCGTAACCCCATACAAAATCGACGCTCCCCTTCTCAAGGGCCTTCGCCAGATCCGGGTAGGTCAGGGCCTTGAGCCGAATCTTGAATCCCGGCCCGATCCTCAATATACTTCCCGATGATCTCTTCAAACTTCTCCAAGGCCTTTGCCCTTCTCTCGTCGTAAGACTTCATCATGACCCCTGCGGTATAGGTGGGGACGGATTGGGCCAGGGATGGGGAAAACCCTCCCAGCCACAGGAGGAGAAAGGCCCCCAAAAGAATGAGAGAAAGAAGAGGTCGTCGTGTTTTCATTGGATCCCCGAAATAAATTCGATCTCAGCCTTCGTCATCTGAAACAGAAAGAGGCTCTGGAGATAACCGGCTCTCAGTTCAAGCTCCGCCTTCTGGGCAAGAAGGAGTTCCTCGTAATCCGTGATCCCCGAGGCATAGCCGTCGGCTGCAAGCTGAGTCCGCTCCTCTGGCTTCCTTGATCGATGACTGAAAGATGGCGGCCCTTTCCTTTAATTCCAGAAGGGTCGTGTGAAGGTGATCGATCTGGACCGAAAGGGCTGACTCCAGGAGCATCTTCTGGCCTTTCACCTTTTCGAATTGGGCCTTGGCCTCACCGACCTTCGCCTTCGTCAGGAATCCGTCGAAGAGGGGCATGGTCAGGCCCACCCCGCAAACCACATGTTCGGGTTTCCAAATCGATCATCTGGACCGAGGTAATTCCCATAGAGACCGATCTTGGGGAAGTACTCCTTGCTCGCGGACTTCTGCTTCGAGTCCAGGAACTTAACCCCCAGATCAACGGTTTTGAGATCGATGTTCTTCTCCAGGGTTCTCCCCTTCAATTCCTCGATCCTCCATATATTCATGGGAAGCGCCTCAAGGGAAACCTCAGCCACTCTTAGAGAAGCATCGGTATAGAGGCCCATCGCCATCCTCAAAGCCAGTTCGGCCAGTTTGAAGTTTTTTTCCGTCTCGCTCAACTTAGCCTTCACTTCAGAATGGAAATTTCTTGCCTTCAGATAGTCAAGACGGGTGGTGCCTTTTTCCTCTTTCTCCTCAGGAACAGCGGTTTCATAAGCGATCTTCACCATTTTGGCCACCACATCGGTACTGACCTCCGCCTCCGTAAGCAATCGAACCATCTCTCTTGCCGCGAGAAATTGGTAGTATCCTTTCTTCACCTCGAAGGCGATCTCTGTCCTTTTCTTTTCCTTCTGGGTGACCGCGATCGACCGGCCGATGCGGGCCTGCTGGACCCCTTCCTCGATCCGGCCAAAGGTATAAATCGGCTGGGTCAGATCGAAGGTGACTGCAAACCAATTCGTCTTTCCGGTCTCAAACTCCTCGTGTAGGGCATCGGGTATGAATGGCTGCAGGTCGGGAGGGACTGTACTTTTTGAGTCCGGTGAGATCAACCTCCCCCTCTAGCTTTAATGGGCCGCTGAACCGGGTGTAGCCGGTTGAGAAATTGAGGCGAGGATAATAGTACGATGTGGCCTCTTTAATCTGGTACTCGGCATAGGCGATGTCGAGGTTTGAGAATTCAAGCTCCGGCCGGTTCTTCAGGGCGGTCTGGATGCATTCTTCGAGGGTCCACGTCTTCCCCGGAGAAGCCTCCTGGGACAAAACCAGAGAGGACCCGACGCTCACATGGAGAAAGAAGCAAAGTGTCCAGAGGGAAATCAGTCTCTTCATCGTCCGCTACTTCGCCTGTATGTCAAGGCTTCTCCGGAGCGAATCCAGTTTCTGCTTGAATTCGCGCGTGACGGCATTCGATTGATCGAGATCGGTGATGACATGGGGCGTGAGCAACAGCATCAGTTCCTGCCTGTTCTTCTGATAGTTCTGGTAGCCGAACAGGCCTCCGAGGATCGGAATCCGGCTTAAGAAGGGAACGCCCGATTTATTATCCGACTTGCTTTCCTGAATCAGTCCTCCGATCACGATCGTCTGCCCGTCGGAGATGGAGAGGGTCGTCTTTGCGGTCTTTTTCGAAAAAACAGGGACATTGCTCAGGCTCCCGAGAGTGGTCTGACTTACGTCGCTGTTTTCGACCGAGATATCCATCGTGACCAGCCCGCCGTCGCTGATCCTAGGGGTAACCGTGATAATGATCCCGACATCTCTGTACTCGATCGACCCCTCGACGACGGAGGTGGCGGTCCCTGTCGCCGCAGTCGTATAGGTATTCGTCAGGATCGGCTGGGACGTCCCGACCTGAATCTTGGCCTCCTTATTGTTTGAGGCAAGGAGATGGGGGGAGGCGATGATCGTTGCCTTATTGTCATTTGCCAATGCGTTCACGGCTGCCGCGAGCTTATCCGCCGCCACAATGGCATACCTAATGCCGGACACAAATGTGGTCGGATCGACCGCCGCCATTCCTCCCATTCCCAGGGTCCATTTATACAAGTTCCCATTCTTTGTAAACGTGTCCTGGAAGACGGAAAACTCTATACCAAACTTGGTGGTATCATCGAGTGTGATGTTTGCGAGGAAGACCTCGATCAGGACCTGCTTGGGATAGAGGTCGAGCCTCTTGACCGTCTCAAGGACAAGTTTGTAATCTCTCGGGTAGGCGCGGACGATGAGGGCATTGGTCGTCTCGTCCACGACGATGTTGATCTCTCCCGTGGGAACCCCTCCTTCCTCTGTTGGTGGCGGCGCTCCGGGCGCAGCAGGAGGCGGGGTGGGTCTGACGCCTCTTGCGCCGGGAGGAGCGGCAGGAGTCGTTGTCGAGGTCGTGCTTGTGGTCGATGTCGTGGAAGACGTGGAAGAAGTCGTTGTTTTTGGTTTGGAGGATGTAAAAACCTGCTTCAGGACCTCCGCAATATCCTTTGCCTTTGAATTCTGGACATAATAGACGAAAACCCCTGCCTTCGCGTCTGAAGAGGGGGTCTGGTCCAGCTGCTTGAGCCATCCCTCCACTTTCTCAAAAATATTGGGGATGGCGCTGACGACCAGAAGCGAGTTGATGCGCGTAACGGCCGTAAAGGTGATCCCCACTCCCCGACCCGACTTGGTCGAAACCTCAAAAGAGGCGAAGATGCGCTCCATCTCTTTAGCAATCTCAGTGACGTCGGAATTGTAGATCGGGTAGATCCGGACCCTCAGGTCGGTAAAGAGATCGATATCAAAGAGGCCGATGAGATCAACGACCTTCCGGATATTGGAGGCAATATCCCCGACGAGGAGAATGTTTTGCGAAGGATGCTCGATAATATCTGCCCCGTCCGAGAGGAAGGGCTTGATCATCTTGGAGACTTCGGCCACCGGGATAAACTTCAGGGGAATGATCTGAATGACGTATTTTTCTTCCAAAAGAGATTTTCCTGAATCCTCGATTCTGGATGGAAGGGTATATAACTTTTTGGCATCCCCGAACGGGACGATCTCATATAGCTGACCTTTCTTGACGGCGGTCGCCCCGTTGAGCAGAAGGATCGATTGAAAAATAGGAAACACGTCATCCGATGAGATCTGTCCGGAAGTATGGATATTGACGACCCCTTTCACCTTGGGATCGATGATGTAACTCAGCTTCAACACCTCTCCCATCACCCGGATCACTTCGTAAAGGTCTGCATTGTCAAAATTAAAGATGAATCCCGATCCTCTTGATGGCGATGGAGCAGGAGCAGGCGGGGGGCTGGGTGGCGGGGTTGTCGCCGGCGCTGGAGTCGTGGACGTTGGGGGAGTCATCGGAGGCGGAGGAGTGGACCCCGGAGGGGGTGGAGGAGTCGCTGGAGCCGGGGCGGGGGGCGTCACTGGACCTGCCGCCGGAGGCTGCTGGGGGGTCGGAACTGACGGGACTCTTGTGGGCCGAGGCGGCGGGGGCAAAGCGCCTCCCGCCGGGTCGGCCTGTCGAGACTGACCATCCTTTCGTCTTCTGCCAGAGAGCAGGATCTCTCCCTTCTTCGACAATGCTTCCAGGGATTTTGCCTGAGCGGTCGTTCTATCCTGAGCGCAGACAAGGATTGCTCCGATGAAAAGGATGGATAGAAAAACGTTTCTCATCCATACCCCTTTCTTATTTTTCATTCTGGGAAGGCTCCTTTCTCGTGGGCTCATTGGCTCATTGCCTCATTGCCTCATTGTCCGCCGGGAACTTTCGGATTGTAAAATCGCCTGGTCCGAGGGTTCACCGGCGCGGGTATGCCTGCGGGTGTCACGGGAACCGGCATCGGAGCTGCGGCAACCGCCTCTTTCACAGGGAGACCGGGCTTGGTCCCATCCGCGCCTGCCGGGGCTGGAGGTCCGGGAACCGTACTCGTCACAGCAGCGGGCTTATTCTCTGTCTTTACGGCAACCCTCTTCTTGGGCGTCCTGGTGTCATAGAGAAGAACCTCAAAGCTATCCTTGGGATGCTCAAGACCGATACGATCCGGCAGGATCTTGACCAGTTGAAACTGCCCGATCCGGTCTCCAATCCTGGCCGTCATAACCTCCCTCTCTCCTTTTTGAAGGGGTCTGCCCGGGTAGGAAATGGAGGCGGACTTATAGTCCCCCACAATCGTCACCCCATACAAGCTCACCTGGGGCCGCACAGGCGGCGGTTCTACCGGCGGCGTTGAAGGTGGGGCAATGACGGGAAATTCCTTTCGATCCGGATGAAAGGGGTTTTTCTCGGCCACAAAAATATAGGACGCGATGGAGGGGGACGACTTCGCATCTTTCGGGTCCCCGGAAGGCTGAGGCCCTTCCGGCTTGGCGCTCGATTTCTTGGGCGAGGCCTTTTCCGTAACGACCTCCGGAGGCGCCGTCCACGCCCCGTAATTCTTGAACGCCAGAAGGACAATCATGCAAAGTGCCAGAAGACACAGAACGCCGTACCTCAGCGACAAAGCCTACCCCTCCTTCCCTTTCTCCTTGATCTTGGTTCCTTTCATCAGGCCCGTGATGACCAGGTTGCCCTGGATGTTGACGGGCGCCCGGACGTTGAAGACAAGCAGATCCATCTCCGTAATGAACAACTTCTTATCCTGATGTTCGAGGTCATGAAAAAACTGCCCCAGACTCAACATGTTGTTGACGGGACTGTACTCGATCTGAATCGAGACTTTCCGGTAGGGGGTCGTCTCCTTGGGATCGAGGATCTTGAAGCTCCGGATGGCAATTCCGTTCTTGTCCGCAAGCTTCTTCACGATTTCCTGAAGGGTCGCCGCTCCGAGCTGGGGCGTCTCTCCGGAAAGGAGTCGTTGCTGGATTTCCTCGTACTGTTTCTGGGTCCGCTGGAGGTCCTCCTCAACGGTCTTGCGGCTCTGCACAAAGTCATCATATTTCTGGATGATCTTCCGCTTCATCGAAATTTCGCCCTCCATCTTCTTGGCCGCTTCCACCAGGGGAAGAATCCCAAGGAAAAGGAGGAGAACGAAAACCCCAATGCCGATGAACCCCCAGACGAGCCTTTTCTGAGACACCCTGGGGATTAAAGCTGCGGGCACTCTTAACTTCTTTAAAAAGGAGAAATTTTTCAAGGGGCCGACCTCTTCGCTTCGGGCCTCATCTTAATTTTGAATCGCTCCTTCTCCGTATTAATCACGTTGCCGGCCACAACCGTTTGGATTCGCTCTTTGGTGATGGGGGTCATGAATTCGACCTTTTCAAAGAGAGGAGACCTGTCCAGGAGCGGGATGAGACTTTCCGAACCCGAATCGGCAAATCCGCTGATCTCGATCTCCTTCCCGGTATATTTAAAATTCCAGATCCACACCGTGGCCGGTAAAATCTGGGCCAGTTCCCGCAAGATCTCAACCTTGCTCGGCTCTCCTGCTTCAATCTTCTCGAATTCAGAGATATCCTTCCCCAGTCCCTCCTTCTGTTTCTGGAGCTTCTCAATGGCATCGACCTCGGGTTTTCGCTTCTTGATATCAGCGTTGGCCGCATTCCATGCATGATTATAGCGCTGATAGATCCCGATCCCCCAGATCAGGCCGAGAAGGAGGGCGATGCCCGTCAGGATGAGAAAGAGAGGTTTCCCGATCTGCCTCACCTTTCTTCTCATCTCCAGCGGAAGAAGGTTAAAGTCGAACTGGGTTTGGGTCAACTCCCGGAGCGGAAGACCGATGGAGGCATAGATCTTCCCCGGGTTCGTGACCTCCTTTCCGATCTCAAGGCGGTGAAGGGGCGGAGTAAGAACTTCCCGGATGGGGGGAGTGCTCTTCAGGGAAGTCACCAGCGTCTCCTCCGACCCTGACCCGTAAACAAAGAGTGTCGATTGCGCGAGGGAATCCTCCCTGATCCCTGCCCGCTTGAGAAGAGTCACAATCCCTGATGCTTTCTCCTCCCGGGGCAGGGGCAGATGAAAGCTCTCCACCCACTCTCGCTCCCGGAGCAGGTTGATCTCCATGAATGGGTCAGCAACATCGAGCAGGATCGTTGGGGTTCCGTCTTTTGGCCCATCGTGATAAAAGAAGAGGTTCAGGGCTGCGATCGACGGGATCTGGACGGAGAGGGGCTGAATCCCCACCTTTTTCAATAGGGTCAAGTGGTAATCAACCTCTGCCCTCTTCACAAAAGCGACCAGGAGGCGGAGTCCCTCCTTGCCCTCCTTCAGGAGTTGATAGTCGAAATAGGTTTCTCCCTTGTCGAAGGGTGTGAATCGGGGGGTTTCATATTCCAGAACCTTCCTCAGGTTCTCCTTGGTCGCCGCGGGAAGGGTGACAAAGCGCAGGATCACTTTTTCCCTAGGGATCGCGATAGAAACGCGGTTCCGATGAAACTGATGTTTCAAAACAAAGGAGTTGATCAAACTGATCGACTGCACCTCCCGCTCTTCTTTCTGGCTTTCGGGCAGAAGGGGATGGACCCCGACGTCGATGAGCCGGATCTTCCCGAAAGCTCGCTTGAGATAGGTGAGAATCAGGTGATGCTTCCTGAAATCGATGCCAAGACTTGAATCAAAAATCATCATAACTGGGTTCCAGAATGGAGGCAATCCTTATGCCCCGTAGAGCGTGTTTGTTCTCTAACAGGCCGCTGAAAAACGCCCATCTGCGGCGTTTCCCTCATCCTTCGTCGTTGCGGCGTACATCCAAGCCCGGAGGGCGCCTGCGCCAAGGCTTCGGCAGGCAAGTTCGAACTATGAAAATAGTGTATTCCCCTCTCCCTTGACGGGAGAGGGTGGGGGTGAGGGTGGGACTTCTTGCGTTTCCCCCTCACCTCAGTCCTCTCCCCCTATCGGGGGCGAGGAGGTGTTTGGGGTTATATTTCTCTAAGTTAAGAGGAGCCGGTCCACCCATTGCACGATCCTGTAACCGCTCTTTTCGTTCCGGTCGATCTTCACGACTGCCTTGATCCCCTGGACCGCCTCTCCCCCCTTGCTCTTTCCCCTCGCTTCAATCGAATAATAAGGGATGACCGTCTGATAGACGATCAGCTGTCCGAATTGTCCGATGAGAGGGGCCAACTCGGGAACCCTTAAGACAAGGTCCTGCTGGTTTTGAAACCTCTTTTCCCCCCGCGCCGCCACAATCGATCGGGCGACCTCTGTCGGAAGACCCAGAACAGCCTTCAGCACGGGGACCGAAGCGCTGTTGATATCCACCAACTCTCCAGCAGAATAGATCGAAAAGATGTCCCTCAGGCCAATCTGCCCTCCTGTTCCGGTCTCCCCCGTTTCACCTTTTTTTGTCTCCTTCTTGCCATAGAAGAGGTCGAGAGTCACTCCCCGGACCAGGAGGAGTTCTTCGACGGAATCGAAGTTGCCATTCTTGCAGTGATAGGGTTCCTTCAGCGATTGGTAATATTCGTTCTCCGCTCCATTGAGGTGGATACAAATCGTTCGTGTCTCTCCAGTCCAGAATCGAATCGACCACGATGTCTCTCGTCTCCCCTTCAAGGCCCAGTCTGGCCGATAATCTTTCGAAGGGAGGCCTCGGAAATCGTATTGATATTGACTTTGCCCGCTTCCCCCGTGATCCGGATTTCGCAGGTTCCCTGATCGTAGGGAAGGAGGTGAGCCCGGCCGTCCGTCATCCATTCTTTCTTATCCTCGGGAACCTCCTCCGTCTTCCGGGTCTGCCTCATCTGCTGGATCTTTGGGTCGTGTTTATAGACCAGTTCGGCAATGGCGCGCTGAATTCCACCCCCCGCATAAGCATAGAGCTGAACCTCACCCTTGTAGTGCTGCGTGATATTGATTTCCGTCCTCATGGCAAAGGAGAACTCCAAAGCGATCACGGAGAGGATGGTAATCACCCACAGCACCATGATCAGGGCTACGCCTCTCGGATTTTCGAATGCGGATTTCGGAATTCGGAATTCTAAACCCAATCCGTTTAAAATTCGGGATCGGCAATTGGCAATCGACAATCGGAAATCGGAAATGGAATGTCTCATTGTCCCTGAAGTTTATCCCGGATAGCCCTTCTCCCGAAGGTCGTCACCGCTGCCGGACCTGTCTTGACTGCTTCGAACTGACGAGCGGCGATTGAGGAAAGCAGGGTGAAAGAAGTCTCTTCCTGCTCGCTCTTCCCGTTCTTAAACGTGATCTTCATCCTCAGGGCCGTGGGCAGTTCCTTCTCTTCTTTGGCATTCCAGTCATTGAGCCACCCCTCGGTCCGGGTCTTTTCCTTGTCTTCCTCCCGGAAGTATTCGAAGGTGACGTCCGAAAGCCCTTCGAGGACGGTGACCCCTTCTTCTTCTTTCGGTCCCTCTTCAAAAAAATCCTTGTTGACCACTCTCTTCTCATAGGCCACGAGGCGGCCTCCTTCCGGGCCTCCCCTCTTTATACTCATAAACGGCAAAGACTAACCCGTTGGGCCGCGCGGCCCTGAGGGAAAGGGTCGAGACAAACTTCAAGGAGTTCGTTTTCCCTTCGAAGGCAAGATAGTCCCCCTCCGCCTTCTGGGTCTTGATCTTATAGGGGACCATCGATTTGATCTGTCGTCTGATCAACTGCGTGGCCGTTCTCTGCCGCTGATACTCCTCCCTCGTCTGTTCCCCACGATCCCAGGTGGAGAGGCCCAGACGGAACGCCCCGGAAATAATGAGAAGAATGATTCCAAGGATCGTCATGGTCACAATGACTTCGAGCAGGGTAAACCCCTGAGGACGAGACCCGTCCCTTCCTGGGCCAATCGTGCCTGTTCCAAAATGCGAAGTTGAGACTCATTCCTTCGCTCACTAAAACCTTCCCGACGGGGCGCCCCCCAGAGGATGGAACTCGCTGACCTTTTTTCTCATGACTCCGGTTTGACCGTTTTGTAAGACTCGATTCCGGCTGACCGTTCCTTCGAACCCGACGTCCAGAGGACATTGACCCGGATATGGTAAAGGTCCACCGGGGGCTTAAATTCTGTGCCTTTATCATAGGGGAGAATATCCACTTTTTCAACACCCGTCCGCCAGCGGAAGGTCTTGTCGAACTCGCCCTCTTCCTCCCCTACTTCGATCGTCTTCCGGGCAGTCATCTCTTCCAATTTGAGCGAACCAAAATTCATCGCCTTAG
>CAWHGS010000037.1:0-8669 GCA_963828805.1 uncultured delta proteobacterium | reverse complement strand
ATCGAGACAGAGGCTCTGGAGTTCCTTGACCAAGACATTGAAGGACTCGGGAAGGCCCGCTTCAAGGTATGTTCTCCCTTGACGATGGCTTCATAAACCCGGGTCCTGCCTGCCACGTCATCCGATTTGACCGTCAGAAATTCCTGAAGGGAATGGGCTGCTCCATAGGCCTCAAGGGCCCAGACTTCCATCTCACCCAACCGTTGCCCACCGAACTGAGCCTTTCCTCCGAGGGGCTGCTGCGTCACCAGAGAATAGGGACCGATCGACCGGGCATGAATCTTGTCATCGACGAGATGGTGCAGTTTGAGAAGGTACATGTAGCCCACCGTCACCATGGAATGAAAAGGTTCCCCTGTCCTTCCATCATAAAGAGTGGTTTGGCCTGAAGACGGGAGATCGGCCTTCTTTAAGAGCTCCCGAATCTCATCTTCAGAGGCGCCGTCAAAGACAGGGACGGAGACAAAGATTCCCTGACCCAATTTGCGGGCCAAGGCCAGAACCTCATCCTCCGTTGCCTCATCAAGGTAAGCATTCACCTCTTTCGAGGAATAGATCTCTTTGATCTTCCTCACCAGGAGTTTCGGGTTGAATTGTTTCTGGATATACTCTCCGATCTTCCAGCCGATCCCTTTCACAGCCCACCCCAAGTGGGTCTCGAGGATCTGTCCCACATTCATTCGGGATGGAACGCCCAAAGGATTAAGGACGACGTCGACGGGTGTCCCGTCTTCGAGGTAGGGCATGTCCTCGAGGGGAAGAACCCGCGAGATAATCCCTTTATTCCCGTGTCGCCCGGACATCTTATCGCCAACGGAGAGTTTTCGCTTCATGGCGATGTAGACTTTCACGGTCTTAATCACTCCGGGGGCCAGTTCGTCTCCACGTTTGAGTTTGGCGATTTTTTCCTCAAAGACGCCTTTCACGACACTGATCTGAAGCTCGGCATGGGAGAGAAAACGATGGACTTCGGGAAGAACCCTTTTCCCCTCCAGCACATCGATCTCCCGCAGCCGGTCAAAGGGAATAGACATGAGCTGCTCTTCTTTGATCTTATCCTTGGCCTCCAGATAGACGCGGCCCTTCTTCTCGTCCGCGATCCGGTGGGCAGCCCGCTTGGCGATCAGGTACTTCCCGACCTTCCTCCGGACACTGTTCATGATGATCCGGATTTCATCGGCCTGGTTCTTCAGTAATCGGGCCTTCTCTTGATCATCAATCGCCCTGGACCGCTCATCCTTCTCCTGCCCCTTTCTCGAGAAGACTTTCGCGTCGATGACAATCCCCTCGATCCCATGGGGAACCCTGAGGGAGGTATCCCGGACATCCCCGGCCTTTTCACCAAAGATCGCGCGAAGGAGTTTCTCTTCCGGAGAGAGCTGGGTCTCCCCTTTGGGAGTCACCTTTCCGGCAAGGATGTCCCCCGGCCTGACCTCGGCGCCGATCCGAACAATACCGCTCTCATCGAGGTCCTTCAGCGCCTCCTCCCCCACATTGGGAATGTCCCGGGTGATCTCTTCTTTCCCCAACTTGGTGTCCCGGGCCATACACTCCAGCTCTTCGATATGAATCGAGCTATAGGTGTCCTCTTCCAGGAGCTTCTCGCTCACGAGGATCGAATCTTCAAAGTTATATCCTCCCCAGGGCATGAAAGCGACCAGGACATTCTGCCCCAGAGCCAATTCTCCCATATCGGTTGCCGGACCATCCGCAATGACCTCACCCTTCCGGACCTGTTCCCCAATATGGACGATGGGCCTCTGGTTGATGCAGGTATTCTGGTTCGACCGTTTATACTTGATCAGGGTGTAGATATCCACCCCCGGATCCGTCTCGCTCTGGCCATCCTCGTCTGCCCGGACGACGATGCGCGAGGCATCCACATCCTCGACGATCCCGTCCCTTTTTGCCACCAGAGTCACTCCGGAATCCCTCGCGACGATACCCTCCATTCCTGTTCCGATGAGCGGGGCCTCCGTCCTCAAAAGGGGAACGGCCTGCCTCTGCATATTCGACCCCATGAGGGCTCGGTTCGCGTCATCATTTTCCAGAAAGGGAACGAGGGAAGTGGCCACACTCACCAACTGCTTGGGTGACACATCCATATATTGAATTTCTTCAGGTTTCACCATGACGAATTCGCCTCCCCTCCGGGCTGAAATCAGGGGAGCGGTGAATCGTCCCTCTCGATCGAGGGTCGCATTGGCCTGGGCAATGGCAGGTTTCTTGCCGTCGATCTCTTCCTCTTCATCCAGGGCGAAGAGATACCGGATGTTGTTGGTCACTCTGCCATTGACCACTTCCCGGTAGGGAGTCTCGATGAATCCGTAGTCGTTCACCCGGGCATAGGTACTCAGGGAGGTAATCAGGCCGATATTGGGACCCTCAGGGGTCTCAATGGGACAGATTCGACCGTAGTGGGTCGGGTGGACGTCCCTGACCTCAAATCCCGCCCTTTCCCGGGTCAGTCCCCCTGGTCCCAGAGCGGAAAGCCGACGCTTGTGAGTGATTTCAGAGAGGGGATTCGTCTGATCCATGAATTGAGAGAGCTGGCTCGATCCGAAAAACTCCTTGATCACCGCAGAGAGGGGTTTGGAGTTGATCAAGTCATGAGGCATCAACGTTTCAATGTCCTGGAGACTCATCCTCTCCTTAATGGCCCTTTCAATCCTCACCAGACCGATATGATACTGATTCTCGAGCAACTCACCCACGGTCCGGACCCTCCGGTTTCCCAGGTGGTCAATGTCATCGATCATTCCCTGACCATCTTTCAGCTTAATCAGGTATCTCACCACCTCCAGAATGTCCCGCCTGCTCAAGATGGTCTTCTCATTCTCCAGGAGCTTTTGGATCTTTCCCCGGACATCATCCGTGATCGTCCCTTCTTTCATGGTAGGCATCAAGCCTATCGGATGAAGGATCTTCGATACCCGCTGGAGATCCTCGCTCATCTCCGGAGTAGCAATGGCCTCGTCAAAATCGAGCCACCCCTCTAAGATACGATCAACCAGTTCCTTCCCACCGGCAAAGGTTGCTCCTGCCTCCAGGGCTTCTTTCTTATGTTTCTCGGTAAAGACCACAATCCGGGGCGAAACTCCCTTCAGGCCGACCTTATGATTCAACTTCATCCTCCCCACCTTGGAGAGGTCATAACGTTCAGGATTGAAAAAGAGGTTGTAAAAAAGGCTGATGGCGGTCTCAATGGTCGGAGGATCACCCGGTCGAAGCCTCTTGTAGATATCAATCAGGGCCCTTTCAGATTCCTTTTCCCGAACCGATTTCCCTGGTTCGGCAGCAGGCAACTTTTCCCTTTCCTCCCGGGTCAATCCGATCCGGTCCATCTCCAGGGTATCTCGGAGCGAGGAGCTCACATTGATATTGTCGATGAAGAGAATCTCGAAGGTTTCGATCTTCCGATTCTTAACCTCTTCCAGGAACTTTTCGGTCACCTCATCATTGAATTCGGCAACCACCTCACCCGTCTCAGGATCGACCACATCTCGCGCCAGGAACCTTCCGAGAAGGTCCTCGGTCTCCACGGAGATGGTGTTGATCTTGGCCACTTCCAATTTCTTGTAAGCGCCCTCTGTGATTCGGCGATGCTTCTTAACAACAACCTTGTGGGTCTCGGGATCGAGGATGTCCGAGGTGGCCTTTTGCCCGACCAGGACATCCTTCGAGATCTCCTTCGAAAATTTCCCTTTCCGGAGAAGAATCTTCTCCCGGTGGTAGAAATAGTCGAGGAGCTCTTCTCCCGTATACTTTAAGGCCCGGAGCAAAACGGTCACAGGAATCTTTCGCCGTCGATCGATCCGAACATAGAGAAGATCTTTCTGATCAAACTCGAAATCGATCCACGATCCCCGGTTCGGGATGATACGCGAGTAATAGAAAACCTTCCCGCCACTGTGGGGCTTGACTTGATCCTGATCGAAGAAGACACCCGGAGACCGATGGAGCTGACTCACAATGACCCGCTCCGTCCCGTTAATGATGAAGGTGCCATTATCGGTCATGAGGGGAATTTCGCCGAAATAGACCTCCTGCTCTTTGACGGCCTTGATGCTTTTTGCATCGGTCTCCGGATTCACATCCCAAACCACCAACCGGATGGTTACCTTGATCGGAGCCGCAAAGGTCATCCCCCGCAGGAGACACTCTTCGA
This sequence comes from uncultured delta proteobacterium, assembly GCA_963828805.1. GTDB lineage: Bacteria > Desulfobacterota > BSN033 > BSN033 > UBA1163 > CAWHGS01. Next base: position 4,501 of record CAWHGS010000037.1, on the reverse strand, counting down.
CATCATACTTGGGCTCGGTGAGTCGGTAATTGACAAACTCGAGCGAAGCGGTCTCATAAAAATCCTTAATTGGAAAGACCGTTTTGAAAACGCCCTGGAGGCCGAGGGATTCCCGCTTCTCGGGTTCCAAATCGACCTGAAGAAATTGGTCGTAAGACCTCTTTTGAATTTCAATTAAGTTTGAAATTTCAAGGACTTCTTTAATCTTAGAGAAGTCCTTACGACATCTTCGATAGACAGGGATGACACTGGCCATAGTTCTCTCCCCTTCAAATAAAAAGTCCCCTCCCTTTCGGACGGCCAATCACAATTTGATTTGTCCTTCAGGGAAGAGACAAAAAATTTCTCCATTTTGCCGATAAACCAAAAAAGTCTCTACTTTACTTCTGCCGCGCCCCCAGCATCTACGAGCTTCTTCTTGATCGTCGCCGCTTCGTCTTTGGAAACAGCTTCTTTCACGGGCTTGGGAACTCCCTCCACCAGGTCCTTGGCCTCTTTCAGACCCAATCCTGTCAGTTCCCTGACCACTTTGATGACCTGAATTTTCTTGTCACCAAATCCGGTCAGAATGACATCGAATTCAGTCTTCTCTTCGGCAGGCGCAGCCTCCGCTGCAGCGGCGCCGGGTGCGGCCGCGGCCGCGACAGCGACCGGAGCAGCGGCCTTGACGCCCAAAGTTTCCTCAAGAACCTTCACAAGGTCACGCGCTTCCAACAAGGTCAACCCACTGATTTCTTCTGCAATCTTCTGAACATCTGCCATTGGAAAAACCCTCCTATCTGATTCGAGTTTCTTCTATTGATTTGTCCCAGGGGCGGCCTCCGCTGAACCTTCCAGTTGGTCCACGCGGGCCTCAAGCACACCCAGAACGTGCTGAAAGAGGCCATGAATGGTTCCACAGATCTGGGCAGCAGGCATCTGAATTCCGCCCAGGATTTGGGCAAAGAGCACTTCCCGGGAAGGCAGGGAAGCCAGACCTTTCATCTCGCCGGGAACAACCACTTCTCCTTCGATCAGGCCGATTTTGATTTCGAGGGCCGGTTGGGTCTTTACGAAATCCAAAATGATTTTAATCAGAGAAATCGGATTCCCATAAGAAACCGCCATGGCGGTAGGCCCGTCGAAGTAACGGTTGATCTTTTCGAGATCGGTCCCTTTCGAGGCCAATTTCATCAAGGTATTCTTAACCACGTGGAACGTGATCTTTTCCTCTCTCAGCCGTTGCCGGATCTGATTCATCTGCTCCACTTTGAGGCCTCGGAAATTGGTCAAGACCGCTCCCTTGCACTGCTCGATCTGTTTTTGAAGCTCGGATATCGTCTGTTCTTTCTCTTTGCGATTCAATGCCCCTTACCTCCATCCATCCTTTTTCATTCCGGATCCCACCCGGGTGATGTCCCTACTTTAAAACGTTTCGGACATTGAGGGGATCGATCTTCACCCCCGGCCCCATGGTTGAGGACAAGGTGATGCTCCGGAGATATATCCCCTTGCTCGTCGGCGGCTTGACGCGCAGAATCACTTCGAGCAGGGCCTTGATATTTTCCAATAACCGATCGAATCCAAAGGATGCCTTACCGACCGGGACATGAACAATCCCTGCCTTCTCCACTCTGAACTCAACCTTACCCGCCTTGATTTCCTTGACGGCCTTTCCCACGTCGAACGTCACGGTTCCTACTTTTGGATTGGGCATTAATCCCCGCGGCCCTAAAACTTTACCCAACTTGGACACGGTCCCCATCATATCGGGCGTCGCAATGGCTTTATCAAAATCGAGCCATCCCTGGCCGATCTTCTCCACCAGGTCTTCTGCGCCGACGTAGTCTGCCCCGGCATCCTGTGCTTCCTTTTCTTTCTGGCCCTTGGCAAAAACCAGGACCCGCACCTTCTTGCCGATTCCATTGGGAAGGACAACGGTTCCCCGGACCATCTGGTCCGGCTTTTTGGGATCCACCCCGAGACGGATCGCCAGGTCTACGCCCTCGTCAAATTTAGCATAGGGCGTCTCCAGGAGGGCCTTCACACCCTCTTCCAATTCATACCGTTTACTTCGATCAACCTTATTCCTTGCCTCTGAATATTTTTTTCCTCGATTTGCCATTGGTCTGCTCTCACATCACCTCAATGCCCATGCTTCGGGCTGTTCCCTCGATGGTTAGGATTGCACCCTCGAGGTCCACGGCGTTCAGATCCTTCATTTTGATCTGGGCAATCTCCCGAACCTGTTCTTTCGTCACCTTTCCGACTTTGTTGCGGTTCGGCTCCCCAGACCCCTTCACGATTTTCGCCGCCTTCTTCAAAAGGATAGAGGCGGGCGGGGTTTTGGTTATAAAGCTAAAGGATCGATCCGAATAGATCGTGATCACCACAGGGATGATCATCCCCTCTTGCCCCTGGGTCCGGGCGTTAAAGGCCTTGCAGAACTCCATGATGTTCACCCCATGGGGACCCAGTGCCGGCCCGACAGGGGGCGACGGATTGGCCTGTCCTGCTGGAACCTGAAGTTTCACCATCCCGACGACTTTCTTTGCCATGCTTCACCCCTCACATTGATAAAGCCTAATTCTTTTCGACCTGAATAAAATCCAATTCGACCGGAGTCGCTCTCCCAAAGATCGAAACCAGAACCTTCAACTTCCGCTTCTCCGGTTTTACTTCCTCGATCGTCCCGATAAAATTGGCGAAAGGACCATCGATGACACGAACGTTATCTCCCACGCCAAACGAAATCTTGGGCTTCGCCTTGGCAACCCCTTCTTTCATTTGAGCCAAGACGCCTTCCACCTCTTTTTCCGAGATGTGAACAGGCTTGGTACCATTCCCGGCAAAACCGGTGATCTTCGGCGTATCCTTGACGATGTGCCAGGTCTCCTCATTGAGCTCCATCCTGACCAGGATGTAGCCCGGGAATATTTTCCTCTGAGAGGTCTTCCGTTTTCCCTTCACCAGTTCAACAACCGTTTCGGTAGGCACAAGGATCTCAGAGAAGAAATCTCCCTTGCCGAGAGTCTTGATGCGCTCTTCCAAATTCTGCTTGGCCCTGTTTTCGTAACCCGAATAAGTGTTTACAACATACCAGTGTTGTGCCATACGTTCTTCCACGATCGATGAGTCTTTAATGATTTATCCAGTTGCCTTCCTTAAAACCAGATGGATGAGGTTCGAAAGGCCTGAATCAACGATGCCCAGGAACAAGGCAATGACGAAAACGGCAACCAAAACAACAGCGGTTCCCGAAAGGGCATCCTTTCTGCTGGGCCAGGTCACTTTCTTTAACTCCTGCTTGACTTCCCTCAGAAATTGTTTCGTTGTCTCTATCTTTGAATGTATCGCAAATTCCATGAGTCCGCCTCTTCTATCAACCGATCCAGATTCGTGCTGCCCCATTCCGTCCATGGGCTGGCGAGAAGAAGCATGGCAGGCCAGGAGGGATTCGAACCCCCAACACCCGGATTTGGAGTCCGGTGCTCTAGCCGTTAGAGCTACTGGCCTCTCGTTTTTGGCAAGCAGGGAGTGGATCGTCGAATGGAACGGTTCTGGACTCTCCCTCACCTTCCACTCTCCAAACATGCAAGCTATTTCGTCTCCTTTGGCCCGTATGTTTATGACAGAAACGGCAATATTTCTTAAACTCCAATTTGTCCGGAGTCGTCCGTTTATTTTTTGTCGTGGAGTAATTTCTTCTCTTACATTCGGTACAGCAACGTAATAATGTTGCGCTCTTCTCTCTCATCCACCAGCAAGGTTTCTTCTTCTAACGACCGATCAATCCTATTCAATCACCTCACTGATGACGCCCGGCTCCCACCGTCCGGCCCCCTCCCGAATCGCAAACCGCAACTCCTTCTCCATCGCGATCGGCGTGATCAACTCCACCGTCAATTGACACATTGTCCCCCGGCATCACCATCTCCACCCCATCCGGCAACGTCGCACATCCCGTCACATCCGTCGTCCGAAAATAAAACTGCGGCCGATACCCATTGAAAAACGGCGTATGCCGCCCCCCTTCTCCTTCGTCAACACATACACCTCCGCCTTAAACTTCGTATGCGGCGTGATCGCTCCCGGCTTCGACACCACCTGCCCTCGCTCCACATCCTCCCGCTTCGTCCCCCGCAACAAAATCCCTACATTATCCCCGGCCTGCCCCTGATCCAGGATCTTCCGAAACATCTCCACACCCGTGCACACCGTCTTCACCGTATCCCGGATCCCCACAATCTCCACCTCATCCCCCACCTTGACGATCCCTCGCTCCACTCGTCCCGTCACCACCGTCCCTCGCCCGCTGATCGAAAAAACATCCTCGATCGGCAACAAAAACGGCTTGTCTATATCCCGCACCGGCTCCGGGATCGACGTGTCCACCGCATCCATCAACGCCCAGATCGAACTGCACCACTGACACTCCCGCTTCCCGCATCCGCACTCCAACGCCTTCAGCGCACTCCCCCGCACTACCGGCGCATCATCCCCGGGAAAATCATACCCGCTC
>CAWHGS010000036.1:0-69148 GCA_963828805.1 uncultured delta proteobacterium | reverse complement strand
TTCCCAGGCTTCCACGTAAACGGGTTTTCCCTTCTCATCGTAAGGATCGACGAGGACCTTTCTGAGAAAGAATGAAGAGTTCGTCGAATGGCAGTCCTTACACCCTCGCGCGCCAATGACATTTGGTCCCGATACGGCATTGTGGCTGATGGAGTAGTCAAGGAGATGAGCCTGCTCGTGCTTCATCTTCTCAACCTCCCCCTTTTTATCCAACTGATAGAGAAAGTCCCCTTTGATCAAGACGGGGTGACTTGCCACAGGATTCCCGAATTTATCCTTCACCTTCAGGGCTTTCAGAAAGGCCTTCATTTCCTCAAGAGAGTTGATCTCAGGAATCCCATCGTTGTTATCGTCTCTAAGAGGAGGTTTTTTCAGTTCCCTGATTTTCCAGATCTGGATTGGTTTTACCACATTCGTACTCTCTTCGAGGTCTCCCCAATAGATGACGATCAGGGATTTGACAGGAACCATTCTCCCCCTGACATCACGGAATGCGGGATACCAGATGTTCGGATCCAACCCGGGGATCGAGCCCCTGGGGTCCATGGGTTGATTGGAGAGAAACTTTGAAGTTTCGTAGAGGATGGTCGTCCCTGTTGAGGCGTGGTCGTAGATGAGATCGGAAGATGCGGTGAGGTAGGGGATATGACAGGTTTCGCAGGCGATCCGCTTCAAATGACGGGGAGAGAAGGGATGTCTATACCTCGGGGCCTTCTTATCTTTGCCTTTATAGTGACAGTCCTCACAGGAGTACATGGTGTTGTCTAAATCTTCCCTTACCGTTTCCTGAAGCGTATTCCCTTTCGCAAAATTGTGGTTCTTATCGCTCGGGTGGCAGGAGAGACAATGGAAGTTCTTGGCCTTATGAATATCGGTTTCCGGACTCCACTGGCGACCTCTCTTTCTTCCATCAGAGACCGCGTGGCAGGTCCAGCAGTTTTCGTCCGACGGTCTTCGAACTATCTGGAGGTGGAGGTTCTCAAAATCGGCAACGTCTTTTTGCGCGTAGTCAACCGTTACTTCATCTGCCTTTGGGTTTTCAGGTTCGTCCTGGGAGAGCTTCAGTTTGGCCCAGCCTGCGCCTGCCGCGGGACCTTTCTTGAAAAACTTTCCCCTGAGAGCCGATCCCCGCTCTTTCCAGCGATATCCTTTTAAATGGCAGAGAAGACAGTCGGCCTCGCCGACCCCGCTTATATTCCAGGGGGCTCCATAGTTGGGGTCGCCCGTGCTGTAAGAAGTGTAATCTCCGTCGAGAAGAGGATTGACGCCGGAAAGCTCATAACCCCATTGCTTCGTTTCTTCATTGTAGTAAAGATTGCCGTCGCGATCATATTCGGAGGGTCCTCCTCCAGGATGACATACTCCACATTCCCGGGCAAAAAAGAAGGAGGATTTGTCAATTTCGGATGATGATCGGTTGACTTTCTTCGCCAGTTGACTCGCATCGACAGAGGCCGGCGAATATTTCCCGTACATCCCGGACGAAAGATCCCAGGGATATTTCGGGTTAAACGTGTCCCGAATGACTATTTTCCCGGACCCATCGGTCCGGCCCTGCTGAAAGTGATACCCGTTTGTGATCTGTCCATAATCATGGCAGGCTCCGCAGGTCTTTCTTGGACTGTAGGGGGCGTTGCTATCAATGGTTAAGGGTTTTCCATCAAATCCCTTGATCTCGATCTTCTCGTGCTGGAAGGCCTGAGACAAGATCGAGGCAGGAAGAAGAAAGGACAGAGCATTTAAGGAAATGAAAACAAACAATCCGAGGCGTTTCATACCGGTCCACCCTCTGTTTTTCAAAAGAAGCTGACTCATCACGATCGAGGCTTCTATAGTATATTCTGAAAGGAGGCCTGGAGCAAGGGTTGAATAGATTTCACAATGAAGCCTAATGGATGACGAAAAATAGTAGAAGAGGTTAGACGGGAAAAAGGAAGCAGAAGAAATCCTTCATGCAGGAGATTTTGTGGATGGGTCTGTGGCAGAGTATTTTTCAAGCCTGAAAGAGTTGGTCGTGGTCTGCGGCAATATGCATTCCGAAGAGAAAAGGATGGCCGCTGACGGAAGGGCAACCCTCGGTATCCTGCGCCTGGATCAAGATATCGAGGGCGAGATCATTCAGATTCAAGGTTGTCCAGTTTCGTTACCGGGGTGATGGGTCGGCTCCCCCGCCTGTGATGGTACATCGCGTAAAATCGATCTCCTGATTGCACCCCTTGCAGATGTGTGTTTTGTCAAATTCATCCGAGAAGATCTCTTTCTCCTTCCCGCAGTTGGGACATTTGCAGATGAATGCTTTCAGATTCTTAAATTGTTCAAGCCCCGGGCAGTGAAGTGGCGTACTCATGGCAACCTCCCATTTCGTTCGGTCTCAAAAGAACGACCCGTAACACTCGTCACTCTAAAGCTTCTTCATGACCGACAGGACTGCATTGTAATCGGGCTCTTGCGTGACCTCCTTGACCAGTTGGGCATGCCGGATGATTCCTTCCTGATCAACCACAAAAACGGCCCTCGCCAGGAGCCGCAGTTCCTTGATCAGCACTCCGTAGGATGTCCCGAAAGAGGCGTCACGGTGATCCGAGAGGGTCTGAACCCTTGTCACTCCAGCAGCCCCGCACCACCGTCTCTGGGCGAATGGGAGGTCCATGCTGATCGTCAGAAAAATTGTATCCACGCCCAGATGGTTTGCTTCTTCGTTGAATCTCCGGGTCTCCAGGTCGCAGACCGGGGTGTCCAGGGAAGGGACAGAGGCAAGGACACAGATCTTTCCTTTGAAGGATGAAAGCCTGACCGGTGAGAGATTATTGTCAAGGCAGACAAAGTCAGGAGCTGCTTCTCCGACCTTGATCTCTCCGCCTATCAGCGTCAGGGGATTTCCTTTCATGGTGATGACTCCAGCACGTTCCTGCATAAAACCCTCCTTTCTTGGGTAGACGGACACCGAATTAAAATGTTGTCCGGATGATTTTAAAACCGAGGAAGGCCCAGCCAAGGAGAAAAGCGATACCTCCGAAAGGGGTAATGGCGCCGAGCCATGTGGCTCCTGTGAGGGCCAACAAATAAAGACTTCCCGAGAAGAGGAAAATACCTGTTAGAAAAGACCAGCCTGAAATTGAAAGGGATGTATTTTTGAGGAACATCTGCAACAAACCGACGGCGAACAGTCCCATCGTATGAAACATCTGGTAGGTCACTGCCTTTTCGTAGATCGACTTTCCGTAATCATCGAGGACGTTCTTAAGCGAATGAGCCCCGAGGGCTCCGAGAGCGACGCTTAGGAACCCGGAAAAAGCCGCCAGAACGAGCCAAGCCCTTGCCATAGGGATTAACCTGATTTCGTCAGTTTTTCTCCGATCGCTTTTCCGTAATCGTGACAGGACTTCAACCCGTCTCTTGTATCGATAAGATGTTCCAGTAAGTTAAAGGACCCCAGATCCACTACGTTCATCTTGTAGACGAATTCCATCGTATCAAAGATCATCTTGGGCGCATCGCCGCTGTGGGTATAAGAGCCGAAAGCCCCTCCCACCTTGCCTGCAAGATTCGCCTTCTGCGCCAGGAAAAGAAATGTTTCAACGATTCCAGGCATCGTGCGGTGATACGTGGGGGAACCGATGACGTATCCGTCGTAACCCGCCAATTCCTTTTCATTCTTGATTTCCGAGATCTTTTTGATATCCGCATCGTGTCCGCTGATTCGGACGCCTTCAGCGATATATTCCGCCATCTGCTGGGTTTTGCCTGTCCTGCTGAAATAAGAGACCAGCACCTTTTTCATGTTTTTCCCCCTTCCTTCCATCTCCTCAATGAAAAGGGGCTGTTCGACGGAACAGCCCCTTTGAACGGTTGCGTCTTAATCGACCTTCTTGAACATCGATCCCTTGGCTCCGCAGATCGGACAGGTTCCGGGCGGTTCTTTCTCAACCGTGTTCCCGCAGACAGGGCACACGTAGTAGGAATAGTTCTCCTTGGTCTTTCCCAACGTGTCCAGCAAATTCTGATAGAGGTGGGCGTGGATTTTCTCCACTTCATTGGCGAAATTGAAGCTCCTCTCGGCCGTTTTGTTTGCTTCCGCCTTGGCAGCCTCGATCATCTCAGGATACATCTTCTTGAACTCATGGGTTTCACCGGCGATGGCCTCGTTAAGGTTCTCCTTGGTGCTCTTAATTCCGCTCAGGGCCCTCAAATGGTTGTGGGCGTGGACGGTTTCCGCCTCCGCAGCGGCCCTGAAAAGTCGGGCGACCTGAGGAAAGCCTTCCTGATCGGCCTTGGCCGCAAAGGCCAAATACTTCCGGTTTGCCTGCGATTCTCCTGCGAACGCTTCTCTTAACGACTGTTCTGATTTAGACATGCTCAAATCCTCCTTTCGGTTTTATTGTACCACACACTTTCTCCAGTTTGACTTAATTTTTCTCTCGTTTCTGACATGCAGGGCAGATACCAAAGAAGTCGAGGCGGTGATTCAAGATATGGTATCCTGTCTTTTGGGCCAATTCCCTGGGCAATTCGCTCAGAAGAGGAAGGTCGGGATCGAGTATCCTCCTGCACTTCGTGCAAATAAGATGGGGATGAGGATAAGGTCTGGCGCCGTCAAACCGGTTACTGTCGTCACCAAATCCAAGCTCCATGACCTCTCCCAACTGTTTGAGCAACGTCACGGTCTTATAGATGGTGGCCAGACTGGTAAATGGGAACTCGGTTCTTACGCGCTCATAAATCTTTTCAGCGCTGAGATGCTCCTCATTTGAGGCCAGGATTTTGACCACGGCCACTCTCTGAGGCGTCAGCCGGAATCCCTCTTCCTTGAGACGAGCAATCATTTTATTCAGACGGGTTTCTGGAATAGCCATGAGAAGCCGGAAACTGGATCCAAGGTGGATAATGATTATTAGTTAATAATGATTGTTAATAAATAAAAAATAACAGATCCCCCTTTTTTTGTCAAGAAAAACAGAAAAAAATCAGTACCCCCGCAGGCTCTTGAGCAGGTAAGCCCGATCAGCGGTCTCATCGCTTCCCCTCTAATCTTCGAACGTTCCCTTCACCACGACTTCTCCTCGATCAATCATGACCTGGCCTTTGGCCATGGCGGTCTCGATCTTCATATCGTCGCCTAAAATCAAAAGGTCTGCATCCTTTCCCTCCTCAATACTTCCTTTGGTTTGATAGATCCCGGCCCGCTTGGCCGGATTGGAGGTTACCAGTTTCAAGACATCCTGAAAGGGGAAACCCTCTCTGAACAGATCCCTCCACTCGAGATAGAGATTCTGAATGTCTCCAACCGCCAGCCTGACCATACGCCCCCTTTCGTCAAATACAGGCATGGAACCGTTCGAATCTGAACTCAGGGTGATCTGGTCAATCGTCACTCCCTCTTCCAGGGCCATGTTGAGGGCTCTGGAGGTCGTTAAAGGAAAGGTGAGGTCCTGGCCTTTCACCGTGAAGTCAATATTTCCTCCCATCTTGGCAAACCGGATCGACTCTTTCAGAAGGCTTTCGGTTCGTGTCACATGGGTCGGCAGAAATTGGCTGATGGGAATCTCCGTCTCGTTGACAATTCGGATGACGGGATCGAGCATTCTCGGACCGCTTCCTAGGTGAAGATGGACCAGGCCTGCCTTTCCACCCACCATTCCTCCCACGCGTGCCTCTGCAGCAACCCTGCACAGCTCCTCGAAGGTGGGCTGGGAGGACCGATGGTCCGAGACGGCAATCTCTCCCACACCAATCACCTTCGGGATGAGTGCAATATCCTTACGAACACTCCCCGTGATGGTAGGCATCGGGAACTGGTAGGAGCCGCAGTAAATATAAGTGGAGATTCCCTCCTCATCGAGCTGCATGGCCTTGGCCAGGAGTGTTTCGGGTTTTCGGGAAACATCATCTGTTCCGAGGCACCCGACGACCGTTGTCACACCCGCCCGGGTTATTTTGGACAAAGTGATTTCAGGGGTTCGCGTGCGCGGACCTCCTTCTCCGCCTCCGCCCAGAAGATGGACGTGGAGATCGATCATGCCCGGGGCAACGATTTTTCCTGAGGCCGAGACGGTTTGAACATCGAAACTTTCCGGTAGATCGATCCGATCCGAAATCCTGGCAATGGTTTTTCCGACAATGAGGATATCTTTTTTCCCGATCTTCTCAGGGGCATAAAGGGTTCCGTCTTTAATCAGGGTAAACATAACTTCCTCCATGAAAGGATTTGAATCTTCAATCCGGCATCACCTCACACAACTCCATTATTACCTAATTTGGGCAACCTGTGTCAATTTGAGGATGTCAACCTGGTTTCGCGCCTTGACATTTTTCCGATAATTACGGCAGGATTTAGCTTGACCCATGGCTCTGTTGCAGATTGAACCAGTGTTTCGCCTCTTGCCATGGGTGGAACAGGATATCTATGATCGACTGGCTTATTAAAGACGCTCAAATTATCGACGGAACAGGAGGTCCCTCCTTCCGGGGCGATATTGCTGTTTCAGGTGAGAAAATTCTTGAAATAGGAAGACTGGGGAATCTGGAGGCAAAACGCCTGGTCAACGCCGACGGAAAGGTCGTCTCACCCGGCTTTATCGACATGCACAGCCATTCGGATCTCCTCTTTCTGAACGGTTCATCAGTCGCCCACAAGATCTACCAGGGAGTCACCGCTGATCTGGTGGGTCAGGACGGCATGTCTGCCGCTCCCATAACAGGGGCCTCCAAGGAACCTCTGGCAGAAATGCTTGAGCCCTTAGCAGGCCCTTTGAAGGGGGAGTGGCGCCCTTGGGATCTGAAGGACTATTTGGCGGCCTTGAAGGAGCAAAGGATACCCATCAATGTGGTGACCCTCGTTGGACACTGCAATTTACGATTGGCGATCATGGGCTACCGGATGGGGTTGCCCACTCGGGAAGAAATGCGCCGCATGGGAGAATTGCTGGCCATCAGCCTGAAGCAGGGCGCGGTGGGTCTCTCCTTGGGTTTGATCTATCCTCCCAGCAGTTACTCGGACGTAAATGAATTGATTGGCCTGGGTAAGGTAGTGAAAGACCATGATGCCCTTCTGGTGGCCCATATCCGGAATGAAGAAAACCAGATTTTTCAGTCCTTGGAAGAAATGATCAGGGTGGGAAGAGAGAGCGGCTGCAAAATTCACATTTCGCACCTGAAATGTCTGGGGAAGGAAAACTGGGGTAAGATGCCGGAAGTCCTAAGAGTGCTGGAGGAAGCTCTTGACGGTGGAGTCGACATCTCCTTCGACCAATATCCCTACACGGCGTCGTGCACTTCTCTCTCTGTTCTTCTCCCGGGCTGGGCCATGGAAGGAGGATGGAAGGCGTTCCAGCAACGGATCGGTCAGACGGAAGAGCTGAACAGGATCCTCGTTGAGATGAGAAAAACGATCGAAAAGAGAGGGGGGCCGGGGTCCATCACCCTAGCCTCTGTGCAGAGATCTGAAAACCGGGGGCTGGTTGGAAAAACCATGGAGCAGATCTCGAATGAGAGGGGAATCCCAAGCGATCAAGCTGTCTTAGAGATATTGACCGAAGAGCACCTGCAGGCCATCGCCATTTATCATGCGATGTCGGAAATCGACGTTGAGCTGGCCATGGCTCACGGTCTTCACACCGTTGGAAGCGATGGGATCCTGGGAGAATTTCCGCACCCTCGCGCCTATGGAACATTTCCCCGAATCATCCACCATTTTTCGAGGGGGAGAAAACTCTTTCCCCTGGAAGAAGCGGTCCAAAGATGACCTCCGCTCCGGCAAAAAGGGTGGGGCTCAAGAACCGGGGGCAGGTGACTCCCGGTTATTTTGCGGATCTGCTTCTATTTGATCCGGAGACTTTTCAGGATACCGCGACGTTTGAGAACTCGAAACAATTCGCTCAGGGTCTGGATTGGGCATTTGTGAATGGAATCCCTTTGCTTGAAGAAGGGAAATTAAAAGAGACACTTCCGGGGCAAATTCTCAAAAAGAGGTGATGCCAGGTAAAATCTTTCCTTCTTCGACGGGGGAAACGCAAGACGGGGATGAGCCAGAAGGGGCAGTGCTTGTATGATATTCAGAATAGGATCTACATGGAGGGTTCTGATGAAATGGTTCTCAATTCTTGGACTGAGTCTGATGCTTCTCATGGCCCCTTCTCTCGCCCGGGCACAAAACGCTGTTCGCCTATCGATTGCGACAGGGGGGACGGGGGGGATTTATTATCCGATCGGATCGGGCATGGCCGGTCTTCTCTCCAAATATGGTTCCAATGTCCATGCGACGGCAGAAGTGACAAGCGCCTCCGTGGACAACTGCCTTTTGTTGAACAAGAGTAAAGTCGACCTTGCCTTAGCGGTTGCTGATAACGCATGGGACGCCTATCAGGGGAAAGGGAAGGGATTCAGGGAAAAAGTGCCCCTCAGGACACTTGTCGCCGTTTACCCCATTTTTATGCATTTGGTTACGCTGGAGAACAGAGGCATTGAAAAGGTAACAGACCTGAAAGGAAAGGCGGTTTCAACAGGAGCGCCAGGAGGCTGGACTGAATTCACAGCGGTGAGAATCCTTGAATCGGTCCGATTGAGTGCGGATAAGGGTGTGACGAGAAGCCGGCTGGGACCCTCCGAATCCAACGCCGCCTTGAAAGAGAAGAAGATTGACGCCTATTTCTGGGGAGGAGGGGTCCCCGCGGCATCAGTGACCGACCTGGCAGTGACTCCAGGAATGAAGATGAAGCTGATCTCCCTGGGCGATGTTGTTTCCATCATGAGAGATAAGTATGGGCCCGTTTATGTGAAGGGTTCGATTCCCGCCAGGACATACCCCGGCCAGGATCTCGATATTCCGGTCCGCTCTTGTGTGGAATCTCCTCCTCTGTCATGAAAACATGAAAGAGGATCTGGCCTACCGGATCGTCAAAACGGTCTTCGAACACCAGCCGGAATTAGCGGCCATCCAGCGGGAAGCACGGTTTTTGACTCCGGAATCCCAGGCAGGCGGCGGGTCACCCGTCCCTTACCACCCGGGAGCGCTCCGGTATTTCGCCGAAAGAGGCATTAAGATTGAAACATGGTGAAGGGCCGATTTTACGAAAATAGGACCCGTGCAAAAAGAGTCTGAGAACCGAAAGACGGGGGACTGCCATGGATATGGAGAAGGGTGAGTTCAAACAGGCACAAATGAACAAGATCCGAATCTCGGGGATTCAAGTAGAATGGCATCCCGAACAAGGCACGTGCACCTTCGAAAAGCTCCCGGTCGCCATGATGTGGGTGGACACGACGCTGGCGGGGCTTATGTCAGGGGTTCAGGCCATGGTCGGAACGGAACGGTTTGTTCTGGCCTTGCAGAGCGAAGGGCGGAAGAGTGTCGAGGCGGACTGGCAGGTGATCTCGAAGTTCCCGGATTTCCGGGAGGGATTTAAGGCCATAGCCAATATCGCGGCGGTGGCCGGCTGGGGAAACTGGGAGATGACTTTTCTCGATCAGGACCAGAGGGAGTGCCGATTCCGCGTGAAGGACAGTTGGGAGGGTTGCTACCAGAAGGCGCTGGGGGTGTGCTGGGGGAGCGGCATGCTCGCGGGTAAGATGGCGGGATACTGCTCGAAGCTCTTCGGGACCAACTGCTGGGCCGAGCAAACGGCGTTCATCGCCAAAGGTGACGTGTACGACGAGTTCGTCGTGAAGGCGTCGTTGAGATCGATCGAGCATGAGATTGAAAGCCTGCTCGCGACGGATGAGGCGACGCGAGCCGACATGGCGGTTGCCCTGCGTAAACTGGAGAAAGAGATCGCTAAGCGCACGCGAATGGAGGAGGCGCTGCGGCAGAGTGAGGAGAGGTACCGGACTCTGGTTGAAGAAGCCTTCGATGGAATTTTTATCCGGCGGGAAGAAGGGACGATCATCTTTGCGAATCAGCGCCTTCACGAGATGCTGGGCTACCATCGAGGCGAGTTGGAAGGCCTGGCAAAGTGGCGAATCTATCACCCCGACTACAGGGAGGTCACCCGGGACCGTGCCTTGGCTCGATTTAGCGGAGAGAACCCACCGCATCAGTACGAAATCAAGCTCCTGCGCAAGGACGGCTCTACCTTCGACGGAGAGATCCGCGCACGCCTCACCACCTTGCCCGACGGACGGGGGATTCAGGTGTGGATTCGGGACATCACGGACCGCAAACAGGCAGAGAAAGCGCTGCAGGAAAGCGAGGAGAAGTTTCGTAATCTGGTCGAAACGACCTCCGACTGGATCTGGGAAACCGATGCTGACGGAAAGTATACCTACGCAAGTCCGCGTGTCCGGGACCTGCTGGGCTATGAGCCCGACGAGGTCATCGGTCGAAAGCCTTTTGATTTCATGCCGCCCGATGAAGCGGAGCGCCTGGCGGCTAAGTTCGCTTATACCAGTAAGGACCGTCGTCCTTTCTTCAATTGGGAGAACGCAAACCTCCGCAAGGACGGGCGGCGTGTGATCCTTGAAACGAGCGGCGTGCCAAGGCTGGACCCCCGGGGAAACCTCCTGGGATACCGGGGAATCGACCGCGATATTACCGAGCGCAAGCAAACGGGGGAGGCCTTACAAGAGAGTGAGGAGAGGTTAAAGGCCATCTTTAATTCGGTCAGGGCCGGCATCTTAATCATCGATCCGGAAACACATGTCATCGTTGATGCGAATCCAGTTGCCGTTGAGATGATCGGCGCTGTAAAGAGCCAGATCGTTGGCTCAATGTGTCACCGGTTTGTGTGTCCCTCTGAAAAAGGGCAGTGCCCGGTGACAGACCTTGCACAGGAGATTGACAATGGAGAAAAAGCATTGCTCCGGGTTGACGGAAAAGAAGTCCCGATCATTAAAATTGCAAATACGGTCAGATTAGGCGGTCGCGACCATCTGGTCGAAAGCTTTGTGGATATCACCGAACGTAAGAAGGCTGAGGAAGCACTCCGGAGAAGCGAGGCGCAGGCAAACCGGCTGGCACAAGAGAACGCCATCATGGCCGAGATTGGGAGGATCATCGGTTCAACCCTCAATATCGATGAGGTGTACGAACGTTTTGCGAACGAAGCACGGAAGCTCATCCCCTTTGACCGCATTGTCATCAGTATGATTGATCTTGAGAAAATGACCGGGATTTCAACCTACATTGCAGGTGGCGGAGTCCCGGACCGTTGGACTGGAGTTCCCTATTCTCTGGAGGGGACCGGAATTGCCGAAATGATTCGAACCCAAGCCAGCGTTCTCATCCAGCCAGAGGATATCCACGAGTTAAAGGATCGTTTTCCCATGCTCGCGTCCACCTTTCAGGCGGGCTTTCGATCGATCATGAATGTGCCTCTCTATGTGAAAGGGCAGATGATCGGGGGGCTTCTCTTGCGATCCGTTCAGCCCAATGCCTATACGATCCATGACCTGAGACTCGCGGAAAGGATAGGGGCGCAGATTGCGGGCGCCATCGCCAACGCTCAACTTTTCACGGAACGCCAGAGATTGGAGGAACGTTTGCGCCGTGCGGAGAAGATGGAGGCCCTGGGGACTCTGGCAGGAGGCGTTGCCCATGACTTAAACAACGTCTTGGGAGTTCTCGTCGGCTACTCGGAACTGCTTCTCATGGAGATTCAGGAAGGAAGCCCCTTGAGAAGACACGTCTCCAACATCCTGCAGTCCGGCCAGAGGGCTGCTGCAATCATCCAGGACCTTTTGACTCTGGCCAGAAGGGGCGTAGCGGTTTCCGAGGTTGTTCATCTGAACCCTGTGATCTCCGACTACTTCAAGACCCCTGAGTTTGAGAAGTTGAAGGCCTATCATCCCGGTGTGACCTTCAGGACCGATTTGGATAAGGATCTCATGAATATCAAGGGCTCCCCCATCCACTTGAGTAAGACGATCATGAACCTGTTGTCCAATGCTGCGGAGGCAATAACCGACCATGGGGAAGTGACGATTCTGACGGAGAACCGCTATCTTGACAAGCCGATGACGGGGTACGATCACATTCAGGAGGGGGATTATGTTGTCCTGAGGGTATCGGACAATGGCAAGGGCATACGGGGCGGAGACATGGGGAAGATATTCGAGCCTTTCTATACGAAGAAGGTGATGGGCAGGAGCGGGACGGGGTTGGGGTTAGCGGTTGTCTGGGGGACGGTGAAGGACCATGGTGGATACATTGATGTTCAGAGCGAGGAAGGGAAAGGGAGTGCTTTTACGCTCTACTTTCCCGTTACCCGGGAAGAGAGAGTCAGCGATCAGAAGGAGGTGTCCCCGGAGTCTTACAGGGGCAGGGGAGAATCGATTTTAGTGGTGGATGATGTGAAGGAGCAGAGAGAACTTGCGACGGCCATGCTGAACAATCTTGGGTATCGAGTGAGTGCCGTATCGAGCGGGGAAGAGGCTGTGGCATATCTTAAGACCAACAAGGTCGATCTCCTGGTTCTGGACATGATCATGGATCCAGGGATGGATGGTCTCGAGACGTATCAGAAGGTTCTTGAGATCAACCCGAAGCAGAAGGCGATTATTGTGAGTGGGTTTTCAGAGACGGATCGTGTAAAGAAGGCCCAAGAGTTGGGGGCCGGGGCTTATGTCAGGAAGCCCTACATTCAGGAGAAAATTGGGTTGGCTATTACGAGAGAACTGGACAAATGACAACCTGACAAAATGAATGTTTCGGCTATCTTCTCACACGTAAGCGTCGCTGTTCGAAATCTCTCTATTCAGAGTCGGCAGTTTTTTTCCACAGGGTTAGGAAAACACCGTTAAAGTCATGACGCCACCCTGGGACATAGCCATGTTCCAACAGCTTCCGTTTTACTTTTTCCTTTGGATCGTATAATTCAGCCAAATAATCGAAGAGCCACAGGGTATTATTCCTGCTGCTGATGAATGCGAGCAGGGAAGGCGATAGATCTCCTTCTTTCAAAAACCCGTAGGCAGGGATTGAGTCATCAGCGTAATAAGCATATGGAGCCATGGGGCTATCGAAATGGAAACCAACGGCCTGATTGGGTCCGGAATGGCCCTTGATGTACGCAACAGCCCCTCTCCAATTTTCACGATGGTTCTCGGGTTGGTAATAGGCGACGAGCATGAACACCTGCAGGGTCGTGATAACGACTCCCAGGCCGATTCCAATTCTGCGGTTGAATCGGGTCAAGGCAATAAGAAGAACAGCCGCGAGTATGTAAAAGATGAAGGAGACCCCGAAGAGATATTTCGCTGTGTAGATGTTTGACCTGAATGATAAGGCAAAAGAAAAACGGATCGTTCCCGCAAGAAGAACGGCCAGAAGAAAGGTTGGCTCCCCCGCACGAACCCATCCCTTTGTCCAAAACAGACCATCCCCTGACCCCTGGGTGGGGGTGCTGAGTTTTCTCCAGATTATCCAGAGAATAAGAATCGAGGCCAGTCCGAGGCCCCATAGGATCGCAGACCCGGAATCTCCGGCCCCGAGGACGATGGGACCGAGGGCGTATTTTGCCTTCGACAGGAACAGATCTCCCCAGAGAAAAGAAAAAAGAGGGGAAATCAACAAAGGGAAGGACGGGTGAAATGGAAACCAGGATAAGCCGCCGCCCTTAAACCGATGGATGAAATGAGAAAGCCAGGGAACAAAAAGGGCAAAGATCATCCATTGGGCAAGAAACCAATGCCATAAACGGACCTTTTCCGTTCGATAAAGCTGAATCACCACTGCCACGTTCAGGACGATCAAAAAGACTCCTGCATGGTAGTGAGTGTAAAGTCCTAACGTTGAGGAAAGGATGGTCCCGATCAGAAAGAGCCAGCTCCTTTTCCTGAGATACCCGGAAGTGAAAAATAAAATGGATACGATCCAGAGTCCAAGGAGGGAATACATTCTCACCTCCTGGCTGTAGCGGATCTGAAAAGGAGAAATTGTGAAAAGGAGGAGCGTCAGCAGGGCCGTTGAATGGTCAAACAGTTTGCGGACAAAAACATACAGAATGATTCCGGAGAAGCAATTAAGGATAACAGAAAAGAAGCGAAGCGTAAATTCATCATGGCCGAGGAAGGACCATAAGTGAAGCAATAAATAATAGAGAGGGGGATGGAAATCGTCTCTTGCCCACTGAAGATACTCAGCCACGGACCTCTTTGCGATATTGGCCGAGACCGCCTCATCGAGCCAGAGCTTGGGGCTGATAGATAGAGAATCCGAGCTCCAAATGCAAGGAAGAGCAAACCAAATGCAATATAGGAGCAGTTTTGATCTATCAGGGATTTCAATCTGAAAATGGTATTTCCACCCTTCTTTCTTCAACCTTGACCCGTTCGACGGCGCTGAGCTCCGCTTTGAGACGGGGACGGAAAGCGCCTCTCAGGGTCAACCCTGAGCAAGCCCCGGCATTTATGCCGGGGAGTCGAAAGGTTGACAGGATTCCCTAAACCCCCTTCAACCTTTCATTGATGTTTTTGCAGGCCTCCTTGAGAAGTTCTCTTTCCTCGGGCCAGAGATCGATCTCTTTGACTTCTTCGATCCCTTTTCTTCCTAAAATGAGCGGGGCTCCGAATATTCCTTTAAGGCCGTAGAACTCTCCCTGGAGGTTGATCTGGCAGGAGACCAGATCTTTCCGGTCCAGAAGGATTTTTTCCAGGAGGTCAACGGTTGCCATGGCCGGGCCAATCGTCGTTTTTGAGCCTGTGTAATGAGCTGTCCAAGGCCGCACCTGTGTTCTCATCTCGATGGGAAGCTCATGGATATGATCAAAGGCCTGGCGTGGACCTTCTTCTTCGAGAAGGGTCAATGTTTTTTCCCATGCCTGGTAGGTATTGGACCAGAGGACTTCTCTCGGGTGGGATGAGAGCTCCTTAACCTTTTCTCTCTGCTCCCTTTCATCCATTC
Source organism: uncultured delta proteobacterium (assembly GCA_963828805.1). Classification (GTDB taxonomy): domain Bacteria; phylum Desulfobacterota; class BSN033; order BSN033; family UBA1163; genus CAWHGS01. The sequence goes on along the minus strand of CAWHGS010000036.1, from coordinate 54,315 downwards.
CCTCGATTCGGACAGAGCTCCATAGCTGGATCATCTCCGGCCCATGTTCTCCAATGACCATGGCTCTGATCCGGCCCCGATCGAGACCGAGGGCCTCTGCGATCTCCCTTCGAAAGCGCATCGTGTCCATATGAACGCCCATGCCCACGACCCGGTCTCTTTGAAAATATCTGGTAAAGACCTTGACCCCTGCTTCCACGGGATTCGTGGTGATGAGGAAAAGAGGCGATCTGCCCAGTTTTGCAATGGACGAAGCGTAGAATTGACATATCTTGACATTGGCTGCCTGGAGGGATTCCCGGGAGAGCTTTTTGTCCACCTCCTTGGGGAAGGTGATGCCGGCAGCCATGACCACGATCTCTGAGTCGATTTCGGATGGGTGGAGGATGACCTCCATGTGAGGGGCTGACTCCATGAGGCCATCCAGGATATCCGATTTCAGCCCATAGAGGACCCGAAAACTGGGACCTTCCGATCTTCCCACCAATTGAAGTCGATCAGAGGGGCCAATCAGTCCCCGTTGAATGAGGGAAAGGATTACTGTCCTGCCCACATCCCCACTAGCGCCGATAATTGCAATCTTCATGGTTTCCTCCTAATGAATCTTCAGGTACTTTACCATGAAAAAGGAAAAAGTGGTCAAAATTCCCATACAGAGGATGCCGATCTGGAAGTTGAAATGATCGGCGATGATGCCGAGAAACAGTGGAGCGCCTCCCATTCCAAAGATGACCCCGGCCGAAAGGATGGCTCCGATGCCCATGGACCGTTCCTCTGGAGAGGTCAGACTGGCGATGGCAGCAAGACCCACGGGAAAGAAGGCAAGGGAGAAGGCGGCTTGAAAGAAAAGGGCGATCAAAAGGAGGGAGAACGTGGGAGCCATCGAAAGAAAGACCGTACTGAGGCCGGTCGTAAAAAGACTCAGCATCAGCATGATCCGGTACCCATAGCGATCGATGAGAAATCCGATAGAAACAGGGACCATAATACCGCCGATCCTTGATATCCCGAAGAGATTGTTGGCGAAGGCGTATTCCATACCCCGCTCCTTGATGAGATAGAGAGGGAGCATGGAGTATACGCCCATGTTGGAAGCGGCAGCCAATACCCAGAGGACAGCCATGATCCAGATCGGTTTCCGTTTAAAGAGATGAAGGTAATGACTTCCACGATGAGGCCGTTTGGGTTCAGGTTCACTCGAAACCTTCCAGAAAAAGTAGGGCAGAATCAGGGAGACAATTCCCAGTAATAAAAGGAGCGTCTTCCAGGGTAGAAACTGCAGGCCGAAAGCAATCAGCATGGGGGCTGAGAGGATGGCCACGCTGGCTGCAGAATCGTGAATCCCGATGACCCTTCCCCAGCGCTGAGGGTCATACATCTCTGTGATGATGGGAAGGATGGCCGGAAGGTAAGTCCCTGTTGCCAGACCCAGGAGAAAGAAGAGAACATGGAAGGCCAGATAGTGTTCTACCCATTGAAGGGAGACAAGGACCAATCCAATTCCCAGGAATCCGAAAGCGACGGTTCTCTTGTATCCCCAGACCGGGACAAACCGGCCCGCGATGAGGAGCGTGGCAGCATAACCCATGGAGTAGGAGGCGACCAGGCCCCCGGCCTCTCCATGAGAGAGGGAAAGCGTATCCTCGATGAGCGGCAGGATGGGCGAAAAGGACGTGCGGGTGAAAAAGTTGAGATACCAGAGGACCCAGAAGACACAAAGGGGGAGGAGCTTCATCTACTTGATCCGTTTCAACCCGGGACGGCCTGGTTTCTGAGGAGATGATCTCTCCTCCTTCTTCTTTACTTTCTTTAAGACATTTTCGTTGAAGAGGGAATTTTTCATGCTGACGGCATTGATGATGCAGAAGATGATCACCGCCTTTTCCCAGTCTCTTGTTCCGTCGAAATGTTCGATCCTCAATCGATACTTCTCCCTGAGATGCACCAGGGAGGCCTCATCAAAGGAGAGTATCTGCTCGGCTATTTTTCCAAGGGCTCTTTCCATGGTGTTTGCTATCCCTTTACCGTTTTTTTATTATATGCTTACCCTCATAACGAATGGCTCGAACTTCCATTATAGGATGAAGACGGGATCGACATCAATATCCAGGTGAACTCCCTTTTCCTTCATTCGGTCTTCCAGCCGGTTTCCCAGCTCCCTGGCAAACTGGCGAAGCAGACTGGAATTCTTTCCCTTTCGCGAGCATCTGCCACCGGTATTTGCCTTTCATTTTCGATAAGGGGGCGGTGCTGGGACCCAGGAGTTCGATTCCTTTCGGATACCTTTTTTTCAGAAGGAATTGCCCGGCCTGACCCATCTCTTCTGCAATGGCCTTTGTCCTCTTTTCGCTGTTGCTCACGACTCTGAAATTGACGAGGCGGGAGAAAGGAGGATAATCCAGGGCCTCTCTGAACCGCATCTCTTCACGGTAAAAACCGATGAAATCATGATCCTTTGCCCGGAGGATACTGTAGTGGTCCGGAGTGAAGGTCTGAATGACAGCCTCACCGATCGTCTCGCCTCGACCGGCCCGACCGGCCACCTGAGTGAGGAGCTGAAAGGTTCTCTCGCTCGACCGGAAATCGGGGAAATGGAGAGAAGAGTCAGCAGAAACGACGCCCACGAAGGTGACATTCGGAAAATCGTGGCCCTTGACGATCATCTGCGTTCCCACCAGGATATCGGTGTGTCCTGTTTCCAGCCTTTTTAAAATCTGCTGATGGGAGCGCTTTCGGGAGGTCGTATCCCGGTCCATTCTCTCCACGTGAGCATCGGCGAACAGGGTTTGAATCTCCTGTTCCAGGCGTTCTGTTCCAATGCCGACACCCCGGAGCCGATGGCCCCGGCATTTGGGGCAGTCTCCGGGCGCCTCGATCGTGTAATCGCAATAATGGCACTGAAGAGAACGGTCCTTGAAATGATGGGTGAGGGTCACGCTGCAATTCGGGCACTTAAAGGTGAACCCGCACTCCGGACAGAGGATGAAGTTTGAAAATCCCCTCCGGTTGAGAAAGAGCAGGCTCTGTTTCTTCTCCTCGATGTTTCTTTGAAGTCCTGTCTTTACCCTCTGGGAAAGGAGTCCTTCTTCTTTCTTCATGTCTACGATGTCCACATGGGGAAGCGATCTCCCTTCCATTCTCGCCGGAAGCTGAAGAAGACGAAATTTTCCCTTTTCAGCATTGAAGTAGGATTCGAGAGATGGGGTCGCTGACCCGAGCAGGAGGGTTGCCTCTGTCTGCTGGGCCCGCACAACCGCCAGGTCCCTCGCATGGTACTTTAGTTTTTCCTCCTGCTTGTAGGAAGGTTCATGTTCCTCATCGACGATGATGATCCCCAACCTCCTGAAAGGGGCAAAGATGGCGGAACGGGCTCCGATGGCAATGCCGACGTCTCCCCTCAAAACCTTTCTCCACTGATCGTACCGCTCCCCCCGTCCAAGCCTGCTGTGGAGCAGGGCGAGGTTTTCTCCGAATCGATCCCTGAAGCGGGAAAGAAGCTGCGGAGTCAGGGATATCTCCGGAACGAGAACGATGGCCTCTTTCCCCTGGGCCAGAACCTCTTCAATGGCCCGGAGGTAGATTTCAGTCTTTCCGCTTCCCGTGATACCATGGATGAGGAAGGGCGAAAACCGTTTTGAAGAAATTCCTTTCGTGATTTCGCCGAAGATGGACTGTTGATCCGGGGTGAGGTCGGGCTTTGGATACGGTCTGAACCCCGGTTGGAGAGAAGGACCACGACAAACTTCCCGGTTGCAGATGGAGACGAGGCCGGCCGCATGGAAGGACTTCAGGGCCTGGGAAGGAGATTTAAACTGATTCGTCAATTCGGAATAGGTCACCTCCCCTTTTTCCTCGATCCATTTCAGAATCTCTGCCTGTTTCTTTGAACGGAGCTTGATCGACTCTTTTTTCTGGAACTGAATCACTTTCTCAAATCTCGGTTTCACCTCTTTGTTCTCGATCCCGGCATCCATCCTGATCAGGCCCTTTTTCTTCCAGGCCAGAAACTGGGGTTTTGAGACTTCTTCAGAGAATAGTTTCAGAATTCGCTTCAGAGAAACCTTGCCGCAGCGACTGATCTCGCTAAACACCTTCTCCTGGAGGGGATCTGTCTTCCCCTGAAGGAGAGAGCTCGATCCCTCCTCAGTCAGAGAAAGGAGAAACTCGCTCTTGAGGTGAAGTCCGGGCGGGAGTCCCGCCTTGATCACCTCTCCGAGGGGGTGGAGATAGTAATCCGAAATCCAGCGGTAGAAACGAAGCATCTGCGCATCGACCAGAGGGGCCTCGTCCAAAAGATCCCCAACCTCTCTCAGCTTGTCACCCAGCCCATCGGGTAACCCTTCCGGAGGACGGTCCGACAGATCAAGCGCAAATCCGGTCACCTTTCTCCCCTTGAAGGGAACAAGGACCCTCATCCCCACCTGGATGGATGCTCTCATCCTCTCGGGAACGAGGTAGTGGAAGGTCTTTGAGATCGGGAGCCCGACGGCCACTTCAACGATGTTTTTCATCCTTTTCAAGGTATCGTTTTTGCCCCGGTTTGTCAAATATTCCATCCCCTTAGTATAATCACGAATATACTAAACTCTATCGATCAATTGGTGTATGAGTTGTATGGACTAACAGAAGAAGAGATCAAGATCGTCGAAGAGGAAAAGGTTTAAGGTGGGGTGGCAATGAGGAATATGCTATGATGAGAGCAGGGAAGGAGGTTCCACTGCAATGAAACAATACAAGATTATCGTGGAGAGGCATCGCGATGGATACGTGGCTTGGCCCCTCGGCATTAGAGGAGTTGTGGTGGGCGAGGGAGAAACCTACGATGAAGCTCTCGCGGACGTGAAGTCGGCAATTCAATTCCATGTCGAAAGTTTTGACGAAGAGGTCTTGGATATCGATCCTCCGGTCCTCGAAGCGTTTGTTGCTGAAACAAGGATCTGACATGGCTAAATTCCCGGTCGACGCCCCCAAGCAACGGGTGGTCAAGACGTTAAAATAGATAGATCGAGCTTGCTTCAAACCCTTCATTTGATACGGGTTATTGTTATATGAAAAAATCAGAAGCCAAACGCAAGAAAAGGGAAGTGTCGGTGGGGGAGATTGACCAAACATCTCGTAAAAGGATTTTGAAGAAACTTCCCGTGGGGGGAGATCCTGCAATGGGTCTTATTGGTCTTGGGAATTCTAAAAATGGGGATATTTCTGAGAAGCACGATAGCTACCTTGCCAATTATAAGACCAAAAGGAAAACTTGATGTTTGCCTCTCAGCTAAACTGACCTATTCACCCAAAACCATAAAACATTCGATAAAGCAGGTAAAAGAAAGGAAAACCTCTCTGTTTCGCAAAAATGATCTGATTCTTCTGGCGGTGACGTTTGGGTCGATCGGCTTCGCGATTGCCTTTCCGGAGTGGTGCAACGTCTTCCTCCCTTATCCTCTTTACCTGATGATGGTCTTTCTGTTCTTCAGTTTTCTAAAGATTGAGTTTCTGAAGCTTTTTCAAAACGTGAGGCAAACTGCTTTCATCCTCTTTGTCCTGTGCCTGTTCAAACTGATCCTCCTTCCTGCAGGGCTCTATTTTCTCGCTTTGGCGGTATGGCCCAAATTTGCGCTCCCGGTCCTGCTCCTCTCCGGGACTTCAACGGGAGTGGTCGCTCCGTTTCTTTCAGGTATCCTGGGCGCTTCTGTCCTCCTGGTGCTGCTGATGGTGGCTGTCTCATCGCTCTTGGTTCCTTTCACGCTCCCGGCCATGGTGAAGTTTCTTGGGGGACACACCGTGGCGCTTCCTTTTGTTTCAATGGTGAACTTCCTGGCCATGGTTGTTTTTATTCCTGCTGCCTTGAACATCCTGGTCCGTCGTCTGAGCCCGACCCTGACGAAGAAACTGGAGAAAATCCAATTTCCGGTCTCGATGGCCATTTTTGGCCTGGTCAATCTGGGAGTGTTTCCAAAGTACTCCTCTTTCTTCAGGGAACGAATCGAAGAGATTGGCGGTGCGGTTCTCGTGGCCTTCGTTGTTTCAGTCTTATATTACGGGGCAGGAATTCTGACGACCTGGGGATTCCGGAAAGAGGAGCGGCTCGCCGGAGCTGCCTCCTTTGCATACATGAACAACGTGCTTGTCGTTTTTTTCTCGTCCCAGTTTTTTGACCCCCTCTCACCGATGCTGGCTGTGGTCTACATGTTTCCTCTCTTTGCGCTGATTGTGCCGGCGAGGATTGTCGGGAACAGGTTGCTTCGATGAGGACCCGCTGAAGTAGTTATGCCCGGAGATGACCGGCCGCCAGACCAGGCGTTACCACCAACCAGCCGGCTGCATAAAGAAAGACCGGGCAGGGTTTAGCTGCAGGGATGCAACACATCAGACGGAATCAGGGACGAGGTGGCTTGACAACCGCCCCGGTCTCGAATCATATATGCAATACAGTCTGTTATTCAGGGGTTCGGTTTGATGAAAATGACAGGGGGTTATGCCCCGAAAACCCGGGTGTCGGGTTTTCCGACGAAACCGCTGGTCATGTTTGTGGCGGTGACGAGCTGCATTTGCACTGATCTATTTCACGCCGGCGCGGGAATTTCTCCGCGACATTCCAAACGTCAAGCACTGGCTGCTCTCGCTGGGGTGGGTGGGACCGGCGGCATGGATGGGGATTGTGTTTGCGCTGGTGGCCGTCGGTATGCCGCGTCTCCTTTTCTGTCCCATTGGCGGCGTGGCCTTTGGATTCTGGTACGGGCTGTTGTGGACGCAAATGGCAACCCTGGGTGGATATTATGTCCTGTTTCTGTTTGTGCGCTGGGGCGGCCAGGATTTCGTTCTCCGTCATTGGCCTAGGGTCGGGAGGCTCCGCAGGCATTTTCGCAGTCCTTCCGCGCCGCTCGTTGTCTTTGCCGTTCGTCAGCTCCCGATCAGCGGTCTGATCATCAATTTCTTACTGGCCCTTTCACCGGTCCGGCACCTCCACTTCTTGCTGGGGACGGCGTTCGGGATTTTGCCGCAGGCCATCCCCTTTACCTTGGTCGCCAGCGGGACATTCAAACTGAACAAACAGAATACTCCCCTCTACATCGTGGCTGGGGTGGGGTTTCTCCTGCTGGTATGCGCCAGCCTTTGGTATTTCTCCCGCCATTCAAAACTGCTTGCCGAGCTGCGTGATGAAACAGAGGCTGCGGATGAGAAAAGCAAAGGCCTTCCCCCTGTAGCGTCCTAACAAAGGAGAGATTTGTCTATGCTGGTTCCAAAGATGTATCGGATTCGTCAGACCTTCGAACGACCTATGGTCAAAGATGTCGCCGAAACGGTGAGATCTGAGTTGAGGAAACTGGCTTTAGAGGAAAACATCAAGCCCGGTCAACGCGTGGCCATTACGGCGGGAAGCCGGGGGATTGCCGAATATCGCAGAGATTCTGAAGGCAACGATCGATTTCCTGAAATCCCTTGGGGCCCAACCGTTCGTCTTTCCGGCCATGGGAAGCCACGGCGGAGCAACCGCTGAGGGTCAGGTGGCTCTTTTAGCCCATTATCATATGACCGAAAGGTCTCTGGGCACTCCGGTTCTTTCTTCTATGGAGGTGGTCGAGATCGGGAGGACGGAAGATGATGTTCCCGTCTACATCGACAAATTTGCCTGGGAGGCCGATCATATCGTTGTTGTCAACCGGATCAAGCCTCACACGAAGTTCAAGGCCCCCATCGAGAGCGGTTTGATGAAGATGATGGCCATCGGAATGGGCAAACAAAAAGGGGCAGACTATTACCATAAAGCGGCCCTCCATTACACCTTTTTCAAGATTATAGCGGATGCGGGCCGGATCGTGATAAAGAAGACCCCGATTCTCTGCGGCCTTGGGACCATCGAAAACGGTTACGATGAAACGGCAAGGATCGTGGCCCTTCGACCCGGGGAGATTGAAAGCGAAGAGCAAAACCTCTTGACAGAGGCCAAGAGAATGATGCCCCGGCTTCCGTTTAACGAAATCGATCTTCTAATTGTCGATGAGATCGGGAAGGACATCAGCGGCGTGGGAATCGATCCGAATGTGACCGGCCGTAACCGGGACCTCCTCGGTGTCTTTCCCCATCCGACCAACGTCAAAAGGATATTTGCGCGGGACCTGACCGAGCAGTCGAATGGAAATGCAAATGGGATCGGTCTCGTCGATATCACCACAAGGAGACTCGTGGATAAGATTGATTATCGGGCCACCTATATGAATGCCATCACCGGCATCAGTCTGGAAAAGGCCGCTGTCCCCATGCATTTTGAGACGGACCTGGAAGCGATTGAAGTGGCCCTTGGATCGATCGGCCTGATCCCGCCGGAAGAAAGCAGAATCGTGCGCATCAAGAACACGCTTCACCTGGATGAAGTCGAGGTTTCCGAGATTTACGGAAAAGAGATCCGCCAGAGGCCGGATCTCGATATCCTGGAGGGGCCAAGCCCCATGACCTTTGACAAAGACGGGAATTTACATAACCTTCAGGTCCACGGGTTACGGAAGGGAGATATTTGAAAGAATACGGGAATCATGAAATGGTGAAAGAGTGAAATATTGCGAAGGAATTCTGATGGAACCTCCTGGCGGTTCCCTCACCAATCTTTCATTTGTCAACGCCAATCACTTGTAGCGCCAGGTTTTAGCCTGCGAAAAATGGCTGCCGGAGCAACGCAACCTAAAGGTTACGGATTACCTTGAATGACCTGCAGGGAGTATCTCCTTTTCAACACTTTTCGCAATCAAATATCGAATGTAGGCGTTATATGAGATTCCTCTCTTGCTTGCAAGCATCTTGATTTTTTTCAGTACGAGCGGGTCGAATTTCAGTGTGACAGGTGTAAGTTTCGGCCTTTTGAACATGTCCCTGCTCTCTTCAAGCTCATCCCAATAATTAGCGATTGAACGGTTCTCCCAAAACACAATTTCTTCTTCCCGTGTCTTAAACTCCGGCAACGTCTTCATTCCTATTTACCCCTTCTCATGTAAAGCTTCCTTGTCTTTTGATCCATCTCCATGGAGGTGATTACCCTTGCGACCCCCTTGCCTTTAATCACATAGACGGTGAAGAGATACCTGCCGGCAGCCGTATAACCGAGCATATACCGTGTTCCTTCACGTCCTTTCTTTATCCATGGTTCATCATCGAATGCGACGTCCTCAATCTCATCAGGCGACACATGATGGCTTGAGATATGGTCGATAATGCCGTCATCCCATTCAAATTCTGTTATCTCCATATAATTTTACTTTAACAACAGGATATTGCCATTGTCAATATCATTTTCAAGTCCAATCCTTTCGAATATTCCTCCCCACTTTTTGTAAGAAATTCCCTGCCTTATCTTCGTCTAAAAGGAGCTGGAAGGCAAAATAGCAACCGGAGTAGAACGGGAGTACAAAGGGACTGCCATCAGCATCATAGAAGAGTCAAGCCTTCGATTCCCCGGCATAGATGGCGGGGCATGTTCAGGGTTGACCCTGAACGGCGTTCTTCGTCCCTGCCTTCAAAGGCGGGGCTTAGCGCCGTCGAAAGGGTCACCTAGAAGACATCAAAAAAAAAAGAGGCCGAAGAGGAATAACATAGGACCCGCCTTCCATTTGGGAATTTAATTCTACTTTATCCAAGAATGTTCATGATCCGTCATGGTTTCCTTCCTCGAGGCAAGGCTTGAGATGCTTGGCAAAAAACTGTTGATTTGTACCGGCAATCCATAGGATAATTGAAACGAATCGGTGTGTCTTTTCTCATTTTAATAGAACTGCCAGATCTTGATACGCTCATTAACGAGAATGAGATGGCTCTTCCGAGAAAGAAATCTCTAATCCTTGTGTTTGCGCTATTTTTCCTTTCATATTTTTTGTTGTATTCTGCCGCGGCTTGCGTTCTAAGTTTATTGAGAGATCAAATGAGTGGCTTGTTTCGCGGCATTGTTATTATAAGTGCCGCTGGTATTTCAGCGTTTTTTTTCATCAAGAGGACGCATCGCCTTCCAACTTCGAGAGAAAAAACCTACTTAATCGTTATTAGCTTGTTCATTGCAATCACCATAGATATCATTGCAGGTGAGATTTTTGAAATCAAGAGACCACCTGCGATAATATGGATTTTTGACGTTTTCATTCTCTGGTCTGCTTTTGGTCCAATGTTGAAAAAACTCGCACCCAAAAACGACGATAATAAAAGGAAACTTATTAACGACTCGGAGCATTCCCTAAGTCGGTGATTTTTGCTCCCATATTTACTTTCAAATCATGAGTGCGCCACGAGGTTGCACAGGAGATGAGGGTAGGTCCCTCGGAGCCGGTTTATAGGAATAGGCTATAAACCCCCGTAAGCTGCTTTGGTCAGATTCCAAGGTAGTGAGCATTAAGGGAAAGGCACTGTTAGAGGTGTCAGACCTTGTAGGGTGGATCAAGCGGAGCGATCCACCATCCCAAAATGGCATGAGCGAATATCGCCGTCTCTATGAACCGGGAGGCTTTTATTTTTTTACCGTCGTCATGCATCAGCGAATTAAGATTCTTTGCCTCCCAGAGCGTATCTCACGTCTCAAATCTTCTTTTGACAAGGCCATGGAAAAACACCCCTATACAATGAAAGCGTTTGTGATTCTTCCGGATTACATCCACGGAGGTGGATCCGCTTCGCTTGATCCACCCTACAGGTAACGGAAATATTCGCCCCCTGATTTAGACTGATCCTCACTTTTCTTAGGCGAAGTAGCTCGAAAAAGTCTATCCAATAAGGTCTATTATTTTTCATTGGCTACGGGTTCATTTTATCGATATAATATTGGACATAATAGGGGAATCGTCTGGAAAGAGTTTTTTAACGTCCAGGGAGGATTTCTATGGGTTCGATCGAAAGTTCTGACTTCTATGGGGTGGATGACTTATTGACTAACGAAGAGAAAGAGATACGGGATCGGGTACGGGCATTTGTTGATGATGCCTGTATGCCCATCATTGCCGATCATTTCGACAAGGGGACCTTTCCCATGGAAGTCATTCCCCGGATGGCAGAGATGGGCCTTTTTGGCGTCCATGTGGATGGATATGGGTGTAAGAAGACAACCGAAACAATTTATGGTCTGATCTGCCAGGAACTGGGCCGGTGCGACAGCGGGCTCCGGGCCATGTTTTCGGTACAGAATTCCCTGGTCATGTATCCCATTCATGCCTTTGGGTCGGAAGATCAGAAGAGGAGATGGCTTCCCGAAATGGCTTGCGGCAAAGCGATCGGATGCTTCGGCCTCTCCGAGCCTGACTATGGATCAAACCCTGCCGGTATGAAAACCGAAGCACATAAGCAAGGAGATCGATTCATCCTGAATGGGTCAAAGATGTGGATCACCAATGGGTCGATTGCTCATGTTGCCTTGATCTGGGCAAAGCTTGATGGAGAGATCCGGGGATTCCTTGTTGAATCGGGAACTCCAGGGTTTCAGGCCAGCCTGATCCAGAGAAAGTTCTCGTATCGGACCTCCCCAACGTCTCTTCTGATCTTCAAAGATTGCTCCATACCTGAGACAGAACCTACTTCCCGAGGCGAAAGGCATCAAATCAATTCTCCAATGCCTCAACCATGCGCGGTTCGGAGTAGCGTGTGGCGCTTTGGGTTCAGCCATCGCCTGTTACAAGGCAGCAAGGGACTTCTCGATGAGCCGGGAGGTCTTTGATCAGCCGATCGCTTCCTATCAAATGATCCAGGAACGCCTGGTTCGGATGGTGGTTGAGATTACCAAGGCGCAGTTGCTGACCTACCACCTGGGGAGGTTATTGGACCAGAGCAAAGCAAAACCTTCCCAGATCTCCATGGCCAAATTGAATAACGTGCGGGAGGCAATGAAGATCGCACGAGCGGCAAGAGATATCCTGGGTGGAAGGGGAATATTGGCGGATCACCATGTCATTCGGCATCTCTGCGACCTTGAGGCAGTGAGCACCCTGGAGGGGACGGAGAGTATTCACACGTTGATTCTCGGCCAGGATATCACAGGGATTTCAGCCTTTCACTGAGGCTGCTGAAAAACGCGCCTGCCTACCGGCAGGCAGGCATCTACTGCGTTCTCCGGCCGCTTCACCCTCTTGGCGCCGTGGCAAGAAGTCGCTCCTTATTCGTCGCGACGCCACCCCTCATCCTTCCCCGTGTCAAGCACGGGGCAGGTTTGTTGCGACGTAAATCCAAGCACGCGTCGTCTGTCAGTTACTTGGGCCTCAGGATTCGGGAGCTCCCGTGAGCGGGATTTCGCAAAGCTCAACTTGCACCTGGGCATTTTTGAGCAGCCTCCAGAGAATGATTTTCCCGCAGTTAACCAAGAACCGCACAAGGCACAGCAAAGAATACGCCCGTTGCTCTATGCTTCTTTGAGGATTCCCTTCCAGCGGGGCTGTGTTAAGACCTCGGGGTTGACCATTCCATTCGGTTTTTTGCCCTGAAGGACATCGAGGGTGGACTGGGATGAGATTACTGCCATTCTTATTCCGCACTCCAGGGTGAGACCTCCGATGTGAGGGGTCAGAATGACATTATCCAGCTCCTTGAGAGGATTGTCTTTTTCCGGTGGTTCCTTGGCAAAGACATCGAGGCCTGCTCCGGCGATCCTCTTTTCTTTAAGACACTGGATGAGGGCAGCCTCATCGATGACGCCCCCTCTGGACGCATTTACCAGGTAGGCAGTTGGTTTCATCCATCCCAGTTCCCGGGCTCCCACCATTTTCTGGGTTGAGGTGAGGAGAGGGATGTGAAGAGAGATGACGTCTGATGTTTTGAAGAGCGTCTCGATATCACAAAATTCCACCCAGCTCTTGAGATTGTTCTGGACTTCGGGAGGCAGATAAGGATCGTACGCAAGGATGCGCATATCAAAAGATTGATGGCACATCCGGGCAAACTCAGAACCGATCTTTCCCAACCCTACCAATCCAAGGGTCTTGCCGGTCAGATCCCGGGGAAGATTCTTATAGCGGATGCTGAAATTATCCTGACGCACTTCACGGTCAAGCCGTGGAAGCTGTTTCATGAGGGCCATCGTCAGGGCCAGGGCATGTTCGGCGACGGTTCGCATGTTGGCTCCCGGTACGGAGGTTACCAGGATTCCCTTCTCTGTTGCTGCGGGGACATCGACATTATCAACACCCGCTCCTGTCCTTGAAATGACCCACAAGTCATCCGCATGACTCATCAGTTCCTTATTGAAAAAGATCCCGGTCCGTAAAACGACTCCCTGAACTCCCTTCAACAAAGGGGCCACAATCTCAGGTGTCTTGTCCTTGGCAAGGATGACCTCCACACCCGCCGATTCCAGGAGTGAAACCGCCTCCTGCTCGATCGGTTGTGGAAGCAAAACGCGTTTTGCTTTTGTTGGTGCGCTCAAAGTAAACTCCTTTCCTGATGAGAATAACGTGACCGTGTCCCTGCCTACCGCAGGCAGGCGTGTCGCGTGTCCGTAATGCAGCCCTTTATCTCAGGTAGCGGCCTCCGCAGACGTCGATGGTGATGCCGGTGATGTAGCTCGATTCGTCGGAAGCGAGAAAGACGACGACGGAGCCAACTTCCTCCATCGTGCCGAGACGACCCAGCGGAATGGCAGAGAGGACTTTCTTCTTTTCCTCCTCTCCCTTCGCTTCCCACAGGCCCTGGATTCGGTCCCCGGTCAGGGTTACGGTAGGGGCAACTGCATTCACCCTTATTCCGAACTTTCCATAGTCATAGGCGAACTGTCGGGTCAACCCTTCGACTCCTGCCTTGGCTGCCGTATATTGGACCCCTGCCAGTGAAGCCCTCCAGTGGGCGGCCAGAGCAGAGATGTTTACGATGACGCCCTTTTTCTGTCGAACCATCTCCGGAATGACCGCCTGGCAACAGAAGAAAGCCCCTTTCAGATTGACATCCATCACGAGATTCCAATCTTTTTCCTTGATCTCTTCAAGAAGGTAGGGGGTATTCAAGGCGCCGCCTGCATTGTTGACCAGGATATCGACACTCCCCCAGAGGGACTTCAGCTCATTCATGAGGTTCTCGACTTCAGACCTTTTGGTTACGTCGACCCGTTTTCCTAAAACACGGCCATGTTTGCTGTCGAGTTGTTTCGCAGATTCTGCTACGCCCTCATCAATATCGAGGATGGCGACTCGCGCTCCCTCATTGAAGAGGGCCTTTGCAATGGCAAAACCCATGCCGCGCGCCGCGCCTGTCACAATTGCATTTCGATCTAAGAGACGTTTACACATGGTTTTCTCCTTTTAACATTTTCATTTTTCAATTTCCATCAGGGATAAAAAGGCCTCTACCACAGGATCGATGAACTCGGGGTCGTTGATGTGGGCATCCAGTTCCACCAGTGGAATGGATTTGCTTAAATTCTCCTTTAACGCATCGATAAAGGCTTGGTTTCCCTCGGGTTCCCAGTGAGGGAGATTCACCCTGTCGGGGTAGGAGAATCCGCGCAATGGGATGAATACCCGCAGGGGCCCCTTTGCCTGATTCAATTTCCGGGCCACTATTTCTCCCACGCTTCGGAGCTCATCAATGCTTAATCGCACGAGGGTCAGGTTCGGGTTGTGGACGATGTACTTATGTGATTTCAGCTCGTCCGACAGGCCTGCCAAAGGTCCCCAGACTGCATAGTTGATGCTCCCCGGAGCGACCACCTGAGGAATTCCGAGGGCGCCCGCCGCTTCCAATCGGTCTGTTCTGACATGACTGTGAAGTCCGCCGACAAAGCGGTCGCCGATCTCATGGAGATTGAGATCGAGCACCCCTTTGAAGTGGCCCTCGCGGATCATGTCTTCCATGGCAATGCCGCCCGTACCATTCTGGTGAAAGGCGAGCACCTCATATCCCTTTCGTTCAAGAACCTCTTTCGCCCGCAGGGCTCCCTGCGTCGTCGTTCCGAGCATGGAGAGGGCGACCGGAATCCCCCCGGGTTTCATCTCCACGTCATCGAGAGCCGCTACCATTCCGCAGATCGCTCCGACGGCGTTTGCCAGGACCCGTTTCATCAGGAAATTGAGTCCCTGGATATCCATGATGGAGTGCATCATCGTGATGTCCGTCGTCCCAACGTAAGTCCCGAAAGTTGCCTTTCCGGAGGCGACGGTGGAAACGAGCATTTTGGGAACTCCTCTCGGAAGGGCCCTCATCGCCGTGGCGCAGATATCCGTTCCCTGTCCGCCCCCTAATCCCAGAACCCCTTGAAATGCCCCTTTTTGAAACAACTCCTGGGTTTTGGCCGTAACCCCTTTGATCATGGCTTCGATGCAATTCCCTTTGTTGCCCGTGGCGACCAGACCTTCCAGATCGTCTATTCCGGCCGCCCTTGCGACTTCCTGCCTTTTGATGTCTGGAGAGGTTTTAGGCTCTCTGAGGATGCCCGCATCCATCAAACAAACGCCAAATCCTTTTCGCCGGATAAGGTCTCGACAGAACAAAAGCTCCTCTTCCTTTGTGTCCATTGTCCCGATCAAAAGAATCGTTTTAGCCATGGTCATGCTTTTTCCTCTAGCAGTCTGCTGAAAGACGCCCATCTGCTGCGTTTCCCTCATCCTTCCCCGTGTCAAGCCCGGGGCAGGCTTATTGCGGCGTACTCCGCCAAGTACGCTTCGATTGATATTTCCTTGTGCCTCAGGATTTCGGGGGCTCCCGTGAGCGGGATTTCGCAAAGCTCAACTTGCATCTGGGCATTTTTGAGCAGCCCGCGAAAAATGACTATTTCAGCAATCATCTGGTTACTGATTCTGACTCCACTCAGGCGTTCGGATGGACCACCACTTTGACTGCTCCCCCGATTCTTTCGGTAAAGGTCTTGAAGGCCTCTGAAATCTGGTCGAAGGCGAACGTATGCGTCACCAGGCGTTTCAAATTCACCCTGCCTGAAGCGAGCAGAGAAACGCCTCTTCCGCAGTTGGCCCACCCTTCTCCGCGAACCGTGTGGATCGACTTGTTATCCTTTCCGAGAAGGTTCAGGTCAATGCTGACCGGGTCCTCGGGCATCCCCAGCATCAGGATCTTTCCCATCCGCTTGGCCATGGTGATCGCCATCTGCATGGCCTGGGGTCCTCCGGACGACTCGATGACCAGGTCGGCTCCGACCCCTTTTGTCTCTTCCATGACCACCTGAACCGGATCCTCTTCGCTGATGTTGATGATCCGGTCGGCGCCAAGGTCTTCCCCGACCTGAAGGCGTGCGGCTCGAGTTCCGACCAGAAATACTTTGGCTGCGCAAAGGGCCTTGGCCACTTCCACAGAGATGAGGCCCAGAGGGCCGGGTCCGATGACGGCCACATTGTCTCCGATGAGATAACCTCCGACGGTCTGAAATCCGTAAAGCACACATCCCAGATTGGTAATCAGAGCCGCTTCGTCGAAACCGACAGAGTCCGGGATGGGGTAAACCGTGTTGATATGGTTGACGACATACTGGGCAAAGCCCCCATGGGTGGTAAACCCATTGGCGCGGTGGCCCTTTTTCCCATAGTTCAGGCAGGCGGTATAGTTGCCGAGCCTGCAGTTTCGGCACTTGAGACACCCCAGATGGGCCTCCACGGCAACGCGGTCGCCCACCTTGAACTGATCGACATTTTCACCGAGAGCAGCAATGGTTCCGGAGTATTCGTGGCCCACGACATGTTTCCCATAGGGGGGCTGCATGGCCCACGGTTTTGCCATCAGGCTCACATCGCTGCTGCACACGGCGCAGGCCTCGACCCTGATCAGGACTTCGTCAGTACCCGGTTTCGGAGTATCCAGAGTCATCAACTTTAAGTCATTGACTCCCATGAGTACGGCTGCCTTCATCTTTGGTTTAATCTCCATTCAATCTCTCCTCCTTTTTCTATCGTTTTAATCTGCCTTCAGTCCCATCTCCGTTGAGACAGGGCAAAGTCTTACCGTTCTTCCTGTGGGCGGAAGGGGAGAAAACCTGGAAGGACATTCCTCCTTTTTTGGTAACCTGTTCGAGCCCCACGCCTAATTTGCTTTGCCAGAAGACTCATGACAGGAAGACTGCAGTATCCTCCCTGGCAGCGCCCCATCCCGGCCCGTGTCAGATGTTTGACCGCATCAAGGGTATCCGCTCCTCTCTGAATGGCATCATGGATCTCTCCCTCTGTCACCTGCTCGCAGCGACAGACCATCCGGCCATACCCGGGGTTCGATGCCATCACGCTCCTCCGTTTTTCAAAAGAGGGATCGGATAATCGTGGTCCTTCTCTCCGCTCTTTCCGGAAGGATCTTTTTTCGATCAATTCCAGGCCAGCCTCTTCAAGCATTTTGATCACCCGTTCCGCAATCGCGGGAGCAGCCGTGAGCCCGGGTGAACCAATCACGCCATGAATCACGCCTGGAGCCTTGGGAGAGTGGGCGATGTAGAAATCCCCTTTGGTGGCCATGTTGTTCTCGGAACGGATTCCCGCAAACGTCGAAATGATCTCCCTCTCCGGAAGACTTGGTACGAGCTCCTTTGCCATCCGGATGATTTCTTGAAGTTTGTCCGGGGTGACGGACGTATCCCTCTTATGCTCGGGTTTTGAAAAATGGCCGAGTCCGATCATCAAATTGCCGTGAACCGTCTGCGTCATCATCTGACTATGGGCGCCTGAAAAGGTTCCGTAGACCATATGGCGCAGCAGATGGGAAACCGATTTGTCGAAGATGGCCATCGTTCCCTTGGTTAATGTGAGTTCGATGCCGCGATCACCGACCATGGCTGCAATTTCATCGGCGAATAGCCCCGCAACATTGATAATGTACCGGCTCTTGAAAGGTTCCTTTCTCCGTATGCACCACATAGGCAAAATCTTTTTTCTTCTCAATCCCTGTCACCGGTGTTTTGAAATGAAGGTGTACGCCGTTTTCGCAGGCATTTTCGGAAAGAGCAAAGGCCCATTCCGGGGGATAGATGCTCCCGAGACCGCGAACAACCAGGGCTGAAAGAGCCTTCGGAGTGATATGGGGTTCCTGCTGGTGAATTTTCTCGGGACCAATGATTTCACAACCTTCCAGGCCATATTCCTTGCCTCGTTTCCAGAGTGTTTCCAGGTTGGCGAGGTGTGAAGGGTCCAGAGCCAGAAAGAGTTCGTCCACTTCCTTGAAATCGACCTTCAATTCAATAGCCAGTTTCTTGTATCGAGCCGTCGCACCCATGCACAGTTTTTCTTTCAATGTCCCGGGTGGACACATGAGAGGCGAATGAATCATCGAGATACCGGATTTGGTGACGCCGAAGCCCGGAAAGGGTTCCTTGTCCAAGAGAGCCACTTTTCCTTCATATCTCGAAAGCTCCCTTGCAATGGCCGAACCGACGATTCCGGCGCCGATGATAACGACATCGTATTCACGAGGACCCTGCTCTCCCGTTGAATCCTTTTTCAGCGCCATCACTGCTTTTTCTTCCTCTTTTTCGAAACTCATCGCTCCAAGGACATTTCTTTCAAGACCTTCTTCGGGAACGTTCAGTCTGAGATGAATTCCTTTCTCGGAATCGACTTCCTTCCATCTGAATTTTATCACCGGAAGGGGGATCCGGTGGTTTGCGATCAGCCTCGGGTAGGCCTTTTCCCATATTTTCCGGTCTCCTGACCAGGCCTCGAGGGTCGCATTTTTCAGGCTCCGTGCGACCTGAAGCGAAACTCCGGGGAACCAGAAAGGGAATGAGGAAGGTCTGATTCTTAAGGGTGCGATCTTCTGAGGAACGACAAACCGGATGGTAGGTTGGGACTTCAGGGAAACCCACGGAGTCTCTTCGCTTTCACCCGTCTCCATCCTGGTGAGGATACTCCTTGCGACGATCCTTCCTTCAAGGGCGCACAGGTCGTGCA
Organism: uncultured delta proteobacterium; assembly: GCA_963828805.1. Classification (GTDB taxonomy): domain Bacteria; phylum Desulfobacterota; class BSN033; order BSN033; family UBA1163; genus CAWHGS01. The sequence continues at coordinate 35,497 of CAWHGS010000036.1, read as the reverse complement.
TGTCTCCGCCACGGAGAACGTTTCCAGCGGAAAAAATGTTTGACACAGAAGTCATCAGGTTCATATCTACGGCAGGCCCAGAGGTCGAGGGGTCCCGCGTGATGGGAGTAAGGTCGATGAGCTGAGATACGGGGTGAAATCGGCCACTGATTATGACCGTATCACAGGCGACACGAAAACGGCTTTTTCTTCCCTGATCTGCCAATTCCACTCCCTCTACCCGTTCTATACCGGAAATGGATTCGACGGAAGTATCCCTAAAAATTGGGAATCCAAACAATCCGCTCAGTGCTTTTGCCAGGAGCGGATAAGTCTGGATCTCATCGTTTTCCTCCACCATCCCGGCAATGGAAACTCCGGCGCGCTTGAGAGTCATCACGGTCGATAGGGCTGCGTCTTCGCTTCCAATGACCAAAGCCCGATTTCCAGGTTTCAAATGGTGAATATTCACAATCTGTTGAAGCTGCCACGTGGTAAAGATCCCGGCAGGTCTTGAACCTGGAAGGAGCCTTTCACCCAACGACTTTTCACAGCACCCTGTTGCCAGCACGAGGAATCGGCAGGTGTAGGTCTTAGGGCCTGCAGGTGACAGAACGTCGATGGAATGCTTTTCCCCCTTTTTGCCGGGGACAATGTTCAACACGGTCGTCTGTGTATGAATTTCTACAGACGTTTTTCGGATAAGATCATTCAATCTCCGGGCGTAGCTTGGCCCTGTGTAGATTCGCCTCAGGTCTCGCATTCCAAAAAAAAGATGACAGGTTCGTGGAATGCCCCCCAATTCCTCTTCACTCTCAAAGAGAGCCACGTTTAGGCTTTCCGTCCTGCCGGATAACTCAAGGCATGTGGAGATGCCTGCCGGTCCCCCACCAATGACGGCCACGTCCAACGCAATCGTTTCATGCTGCATTGTCATTTTTTCTCAGCAAAACCACGACGTGCTCGGCCAACGAAGGGTCCCCGCAAACTCGGTTCAGCCGATCACTTTGTGAGTGCCTCCCGCAGGTACTTGTTGCGGCGTACTCTGCCAGGTACGCTTCAGCATCCTTGGGCCTCAGGATATTCGGGGGCCTTGCATCTGGGCATTTTTGAGCAGCCTTAGAAAAATTACTTTTTCGGCAACTGTTAGCCCTTACTTTTTCCCTGGCCTGTAAGGGGTGCCGGGCGCAAAGACATTGTAGAGCAAAAGTTCTTTTTCAACCCTGCGGATGGCATGAAGGGCGTTCTGCGGAACCTGAACAACCATCCCCGGCTCCAGGGGGAATTCTCCTTCGCCTTCGATAAACATGGTTGCCTTGCCCTTGAGGGGATAAATCAGGTCAGGCTGGTCAGGATGCCTGTGGTCGGGGAGGGTGACCCCTTCCTGAATGAGAACTTTCATTACGGTAATGGGAGAGTCATCCTTTTCCTTCGTATAGAGCCACTGGAGTTTGGCTCCGTCAACCATGAAATGATTTTCCCATTCCACCTCGGATTCTTTCTTAAAAACCTTTGTCATCTAGATCTCCTTTCATTCCATATTGGAAAGATCTTGGTAAAAAGAAATAATATCGGCGTTATCCCATTCCCCCCTGCCTTTTGCGACCTCGGAGGCGAGGGCCTGGGCGTGGAGGCTGCTCAGAAGAAGGGGGAAGTTACACCTCTTTCCCAGATCGAGGATGAGCTGTACGTCCTTCAGGTGAAAGGCCAGTTTTCCCTCAGGCGGCAGGAAATCCTTCTCAATCATTTTGGAGCCCTTCATATCCATGGCCTTGGAATAGGCCGCAGATTTCTTGAGCACCTCCAGGAGCCGGTATTGATCCATGCCCAGTCGCTTCGTCAGGGCAAGACCCTCGGCAAGAACCATGCGGTTGAGGCCGAGGACCAGGTTAACGATGAGCTTGGTCAGGGCACCCGAGCCGTTTTTTCCCATGAAGGAGGTCTCTTTCCCGAGGGCCTGAAAAATCTCTTCACACTCCTTAAAAACTTCTTCTTTGCCGCCTGCCATGAGGGTGATTTCTCTCTCGGCGCACATCTTGCTCGTGCCGCTGAGCGTCACATCGAGCATTTCGATTCCTTTCTCCCGAAGCCGTTCTGCCAGTCCCTCAGAGAGGATGGGATCCGCCGTGGTCGTATCGATCAGGATGAGGCCTCTTCTTCCTGTTTCGAAAAGCCTCAGAGAATCGTTTACCACACCATTCACCACGTGGGAATTTGGAAGAGAGAGAATGATCACATCGACCTGCGCAGGAATCTGTTCCGGACTTTCGACCTTTCTTCCACCTGCCTTCACAATGGCCTCAACCTTGTTTTCATCGACGTCGTGACCGACCAGGGGAAACCCCGCAGAGATGAGGTTTCGGGCCATTCCGCTTCCCATCAGGCCAAGACCGACAAAACCGATTCGTTTTTTATCCATGATCCAATCCCGCCTTATTCCAAAATGACTTCTTTGCTCTCCCGTTTCTTCCCGGTGATCCGGGGCCAGGCGTACTGAAAAAATAAGACCACCACGATAAAAGCGATCAATGCGATGCTGATCCCGCGGGTAAAGAAAGGGGCAATGGAGCCTTTCCCTGCCATGAGGGCCCTCCTGAATTGGATATCGAGGAGATCGCCTCCCAGAATCAGTCCCAGGACCAGGGGAGAAGTGGGGAATCCGAGAGACTGCATGACGATTCCCAGCACCCCGAAGAAGAAGGCAAGGAAAATGTCGTTGATACTGGTGTTATTTGCGTAGGCGCCCAGAGAACAGAGAACAGCCACAATGGCTGCCATGGCTGTCCTGGGGGTGTTCACAAACATGCGCACCAGGCCTTTCCCGGCATAGGTGCCGATGACAACGAACAATATTCCTCCAATGAAAAGGGCGACCGAGATATCGTAGAGCCAGTGGGCGTTGGTCAGCAGGAAGGTGGGGCCGGGCCGGACGCCGTGGAGCATGAGGATGCCGAGCATGATGGCCGTCGGTGCGTCGCCCGGAACGGACAGGGATAAGACGGGCGCATAGGCTCCGGGCACATTGGCCATGTTGCAGGTCTCGCTTCCGATCAATCCCTCGATACTCCCCTTCCCGAACTTCTCAGGCTCTTTGCTGGTGCTCTTTGCATGATCGTAGCCCACCCAGCAGGAGACATTGGCTCCGATTCCTGGGGCCACGCCAATGATATATCCCAGGATGGAGGTCCTGACGCTTAACCAGCGATACTTCCACCATATCTTAGCCGCTCCCACAAGAGACGTCTTCTTGAGGGGAAAACTCTTCACGCTGATATCGGTGAGGCCTGAAAAGACTTCCGTAAATCCGTAAAGACCGATCATGGCGGGAATGAGCGGAATTCCTGCAGTCAGGTAGGTGCTGCCGAAGGCAAAACGGGGGGACCCGTCGATCGGATCAAAGCCGATGCACCCTAAAATCAGGCCGACGGTCGCGCCGATCAATCCCTTGATCGTATCTCCCTCCGAGAGATTGGCGGCAATGAAGACCCCAAAAATGCCGAACCAGAACATCTCCCAGGGGCCGAACATCAGGGAGAGCTTCACAAAGAAGGGCATGGTTGCCAGGAGCATGATGAGGCCCAAATTGTTGCCCATGAAGCTCGTAAAGACATTGACCCCGAGGGCGACCTCAGCCTCTCCCTTCTTTGTGAGTTGGTAGCCTTCAATGGCCGTTGGGGCGGACGCAGGTGTTCCGGGTATGTTGAGCACGGTCGCAGAGATGCTGCCCCCGTAGGTTCCCCCCAATTGACATGCCGAGAGCATGACGATGGCCCAGAGGGGGTCCATCTTATAGGTGACCACGGCCAGCAGGGCGACGGTCATCGTGGTCGAAACCCCGGGTAGGGCTCCTCCCAAAATACCTATTGCCACCCCCATGCTGATCAGAAAGATCCCATAAGGGGTACACATATCCAGAAAAGCCTTGCCCAAGCCCAAAAGCATCGGCATCCAATCCATGATTTAAGTCTCCTCCCGAGTTGCTCCGATCCGTTCACCAAATCTGCAGTTGGAATAACGTGTTAAAAATCAAGTAGAGAGCGACGGTAATCCCAAGTGAAACAGGCAGGAAGAACCATTTCCGCCATCGTTTTACATAGACATAGAACATGACCAACATGAATAGGGCGCTCGAGATATAAAAGCCAATGAGAGGAATAGCAATGAAAACATAAATTCCTGGAAATAAAACCCCGAGAAGGATAGGCCTGCTCTCATCGGCCTTCAGAAAAGGGATGACGGAACGACCCAACTGGATCAACCTGATTCTGCCTCCCCTCAGGATCGACCTGATGAGATAGCTCAATCCAAACAGGAAGAGAACAATACCCATCAGGCCGGGAAATAATCCCGGACTCTCGATGAGGTCTCTCGGAGTTGGCATGGTCACCGAAGCATAGATAGTGAAGATGGCCAGAGCCATTACAAAACAAGCGACTAAAAGGTCTCTATCCGTCTTTCGACATTTTCTTGCTTGTCCTCCTCTGCAAGTTCAAAGAACCAATCCTATCAGCTATCAGGAGAGGGTGAAGAAACCCGTCTTGTGTCGACTGGTCTCCTGACCTCAATCCCAAGGCATCTCTCTCGTTATGATCGTTGAACTGCTCCTGAGTCTACTTCTGGAGTCTCGGAATACCCAGCTCTTCAGGATTTTTCTTCGCTTCCTTGATGTCCCAGAGCAGCCAGCTCTGGACCTGTGTCTGGATTGCCCAGATTTTGTCTGCTTCGGCGCCCGTGGTGCCTACCAGGGGTAACAAATTCTTTTTCCCAAAATTTTTCACGGCTTCACTGGCCATGGCCGTTTTAAAGGCATCGATCACTTTCTTGATTCGGTCTTCAGGGATTCCTTTGGCATAACCTAAAGCTCGAAACCCCATCCCGGCGGAAATCTTGTCCTTCATTTGAGGGACAAATTCGGTGACCGGCGGAATGACTCCGAACCCTTCAAGATTGAACGGTTTGTCATCATACACAAACAGAGGCCGGACCATCTTTGCATTGATGACGGTGAGGGCCTCGGACAAATCACTGGTCCCGAAGTCCACTTCCTTTTTCGCGATGGCCATCGCCGAAGGGGCTCCGCCCATCATAAGGCACGGCTTTGAATTTGCCCCCGAATGGTATTCACCAGGATCAACTGCGGAACGTGCCACATCCCTCCGATCCCACTGTTCGACCCCGTCAAGCCTCCCTTTTTCAGTCCCTCGATCAGATCTTTTGCCGTCTTGATCGGGGAATCCCAGGGCACGGAAAAGGTCGGGAGCGTGCCAAAGACAATGCCGATCATACCGAACTCTTTGTAGGTCAGTTTAGAAAGTCCTGTCGCCGGAAAGGTGGATATTGCGCTGCTGATGCCGTAAAGGCTATAACCATCCCTGGGTTGTTTGTTGACATGATCCATGGCGATCGCGCCGTTGGCGCCGGTCATGTTGACGACCGGCATTGCAACCCCGAGAGGTTTTCGCATCTCTTCAGAGAGTATGCGCCCCATCATGTCCATTCCGCCCCCCGGCGCGTACCCGATGTAAATCGTTATGGGCCTCGTCGGCCATTTCTCCTCGGCAGCAAACGCTGCAAGAGATAGTGCCTGCGCAGCCAGGATCGCTGCCACAATCAACATTCCAACCCTCATCTTCTTCTGTTTCATTTTGATCTCCTTTCTTCGCTCTTATCGTTTTCAAAATGGGGCAATAGACAACTCCGATTTACCTTCGAAAATCCACCTTTACGGTTCTCTCCTTAACCCGCCTGTATTCGTTTTCTCCACATCTTCTTCAGCACAGGCGTCAGCATGAGGAATGCCGCAACTGCCAGCAGCACGGCTGAAATGGGTTTCTCGATAAAGATCATGGGGCTTCCCCCGGAGGAGATCAGGGATTGCTGTAATGACCGCTCAAGGATGGGCCCGAGAATCATTGCCAGGATGAGCGGGGCGGCCGGAAACCCTCCTTTTCGCATCAAATACCCCACGACTCCAAAGACCACCATGGCCCCTACATCGAAGGTTGCGCTCTTCACGCTGTAGGCCCCGATGACGCAGATCATGACGACGACCACGGCAAGATAGTGGTAGGGAACGGTCAGCAAGCGCACCCACATGCCGATGAGGGGAAGGTTCAGCGCCAAGAGCATGATGTTACCGATATACATGGAACAAAGGACCCCCCAGAAGAGCTGCGGATGCTCCTGGAGCAAGAGAGGGCCGGGTCGTATTCCGTGGATCATGAGGGCCACAAAGATCATTGCGATGGTGGCGTTCCCCGGAATTCCCAGGGTCAGCAGGGGGATAAAAGAGGAGGTGGAGGCTGCATTATTGGCAGCTTCAGGGCCTGCGACACCCTCGATCACTCCCTTTCCGAATTGCTCCGGGTGTTTGGAGATCCGTTTCTCAACCGCATAAGAGATGAAGGAACTGATGATGGCTCCACCGCCGGGCAGGACCCCGATAAAGAAACCTAACAAGGAGCCCCTTACCACTGGTGCCCAGCACCTCCGCCAATCCTCCAATGTGGGGAGGAGGCCCTTAAACGTTGTTTTGAAGACATCCCTTACTTCCGGAGCCTCCAGGTTGATCAGCACCTCTGAGATGCCAAAGAGTCCCATGGCGACCACGACGAAATCGAAGCCATCCAGCAGGCGGGAGATGCCAAAAGTGAACCGTGTGGCGCCCAGGACCGGATCGATACCCACGGTGCCCAGCAGAAGCCCGAGTCCTCCCATGGCAAGCCCTTTCACAACGGACTCTTCCGAGAGGTAAACAGCCATCAGCAAACCGAGGAGGACCAGCGAGAAGTATTCCGGCGGGCCGAATTTTAGCGCGAAGGATGCCAGGGAAGGCGCAACGAGCGACATACCGAAAACACTGATCGTCCCGGCCATAAAGGAGCCCATTGCCGATATGCCGAGGGCTGCTCCCGCTCTTCCTTTCCTTGCCATCTTATACCCATCCAGGCACGTTACGACAGAAGCAGCCTCGCCGGGTATGTTGAGGAGGATGGAGGTCGTCGACCCGCCATACATGGCCCCGTAAAAGATTCCTGCCAGCATGATGATCGCGGAGGCCGCATCCATCTTATAGGTTATAGGAAGAAGCAGGGCGACCGTGGCTGGAGGACCTAAGCCGGGCAATACTCCGATTGCCGTTCCGATGACTGAGCCGATGGCGCAGAAGATAAGATTCCACGGGGTTAACGCGACCCCAAACCCTTGCCCCAAGTTTGTGAGAAAATCCATGCCATTTCTCCAATCTTACAAACCAAAATGGGACAGAAGTCCAACGGGTAGATCTACCCCCAGAAGCCGGTCGAAGAGGACATAGGTGCCGATGGAAAGACACAGGCTTGTGATGATGAGCACCCGCCATGACTTCACGCTCAGGATGCGCAGGATTAACGCGGAAGCGATGAAGGTGACCATGACGTAGCCCAAACGGTCCATAACGAAGACGAGCAGTATCATGACCCCGAGGAGCAAGGCAGGACGCCCGATTTCTCCGAAGGCAACCTGCTGTTTGCTGATCCCCAGCCATCCCTGCAGGAAGATGATGGTCGAGAAAATGAGCAGGATGATCCCGCCTACGAAGGGAAAAAAGCCGGGTTGGGGCTCTGTGGGCGAACCGATCTTCAGTTGAACCGCTCCGATGATGGCTCCGATTCCCAGGAGAAAAAGGAAGATGCTTCCTAGGATGTCGCTCCTGTTTTTCATACGAACTCTCCACTCAATTCATTTGCGCACGATTTCCAAAAATATTTCAAATGACTCTTGCGCAGAAAGTGATCGTTGTTCACATTCTCGATGGCGGTTCTTTTACTTCTTATAGGCTCTTCCGATTTCTTTGCAGGCTTCGAACTCCTCCTTCCAGAATTTCGTCAGTTCGTCAGGCCCCATGTAATGGAAATTATCCCCAAGCTGACGGATCATGGCAACGGAGGATTTGTCTTCCGACATCTTCTTGAATGCGAGGGCCAGCTTGTCAATGATGGGACGAGGAGTTGCCTTTGGAGCCAGGGCTCCCTTCCAGATGATACTGACAACATCAATACCCGCTTCCCTTAGCGTCGGAACATCCGGGAAGTCAGGGTCCCGTTTAGAATCCGTTACGGCGAGGGCCCGAAGTTTTCCGGCCTTGATGTGGGGTGTGCTCTGGGTCGGATAGAGGCAGGAAACATCGATGTGTCCTCCCAAGAGACCAATGAGGGCTTCCCCGCCTCCGTCATAGGGAATGATTTTCGCCTTGATCCCCGTTTTCATCTGGATCTGCTTCCATTGCAGGTCACCGGCTCCCCACAGCCCCGTATGGCCGAATCGGAGCTTATCCGGGTTTGCCTTGGCATACTGGATCAATTCCTGCATGGTTTTATAGGGCGCATTTGCAGGCACCAGGACCAGCGACGCGTTATAATTAATTCGGCAAACGGCTGCGAGATCCTCCGGCCCCCTCGATCGGCCTTCGATGGCCGGAAGAGCTGTATTGGGGCCCGTTCCTCCCATCAGTAACGTGTAACCGTCGGGAGCAGCCTTTGCCACGATATCCGAGGCGATCGCTCCTCCACCACCCGGCTTGAGCTGGATGATGACCGGTTGTCCGAGATACTCGTGTGCTGCCCCAACAAAGGCCCGCGCCGTCAGGTCGCTCGCTCCCCCCGGGCCAAAGGGAATAATGAGAGTCACCGGTTTGGTTGGAAACTCCTGGGCCTGGACAACCGCAAAGGAAATGGCCAAAAGCATCAATAAAACAAGACAAGCCGTGATCTTCGTTCTTCCCATCGTGCTCCTCCTTTGAAAAGATGGATTTAGTGCATCGTTATTTCCTCGGTGGAAGAGGCCTCGGACGACCGGTAGAGAATCTTGACGAATTCCTTTTCGATCTCCGCGAGGTGCCCTGCCATCAGTCGCCGGGCCTGACCGGCGTCGCCGTTATAAATGGCCTCGAAGATGCGTTGATGGCAACTTAAAGATCGCCTGCTGATCGTTGATTTCTCGATGACCAAAGCCATGTTATCCCGCAGGAGATCACCGATTCTTTCGACAAAGTCACTCAGGATACTGTTCTTAGAGGCTTTGGCAACGCAGAGGTGGAAGTGATGATCCGCTTCGACGAAGGCAGCTGCATGATCAATCTGGGTTTCCATTCGGTGGAGACTTTCTCTGATGGCTGTGATGTCTTCGGGGTTTGCGCGTTTTGCTGCGAGGGCGCTGAGCTGGATCTCAATGATCTTTCGAACTTCGATGATCTCCGCGATGCTCAGCTCTCCGCTGGATCTCCTGAAGGGAGAGGAAAGATCCGTCCGCCAGAGGGCCTTAGGGGCCACACGGAGGCCTTTGTTGCGCCGCTCAAGGTAGCCGATATGTACCAGGGCATGAAGCGCTTCTCTCAGCGAGCTTCGGCTGACAGAAAGCTGCCCGGCCATCTTCGTCTCTGAAGGGAGTCTCTGGCCGGGGGAAAACTCACCCGAATGGATAGCGGCTCGGATCTGTCCCAGGATGCCGTCGGAAACAAGGATCTTTTCAACAGGTTTTAAAGCCATGGGTCCATCGTTCCCTGAAACGGGCGCTCGGCTTTTGAATTTCTAACTTTTTAAAAACCCCGAGGCGATGAGATCATCCCGCAGCTTCTTCTTTTCGTCCGGGGTCAGAGGAGGGAGAGGCGCCCTGGGTGGACCTCCGTAAAATCCTGCAAAATCCATGGCTGCCTTGACGCCTGCCACGCCAAACTTTCCCGAGACCTTCTGGTTCAGTTCCATGAGCTGAAATTGGAGGTCCCGTCCTTCTTCCAATTGCCCTTTCGAGCCCAAATCATATAGCTTGCAGCAAGGCTCTGGAAAGGCGTCGGCCAGCGATAGGACCCCCCCTACCGCACCCATGAGCAGTCCTGTGAAGAAGAAATTCGCCGATCCGGCCAGCAGTGAGAACCGGGGCTTGGCGTTGAGAATATAGGCGCTCAGATTCCCGGGAGAACTGTCTTTCATCCCCAAAATGTTGGGGTGTGAAGAAACTTCCTTAACCACTGCGGTCGACATGGTGATGCCGGTCACGCCTGGATTGTTGTAGAGAAGGACGGGAATGGGCGAGTGGTCAGCCACCTGGACGAAGTGCTGAATCAGGACTTTGTCCGTCATCTTCTTGGCGAAAAAGAACGGGGTAATCAGGCTGCCGTAATGGGCGCCCAACTGGGCCGCCTGGTGGCAGAGATCCATGGAGACGTGGGTCGATTCTGCGCCGGTTCCGGCCATGACGACCTTGTCGGGTGACGCGGTTCTGACGACCGTTTTTAGAACCTCCATCTGTTCCGTCGTCGAAAGGCTCCGGAACTCTCCGTTTGTTCCAAGGACCAGGTAACCACGGAGACGGCTTCGATTCAGTTTTTCAATATTCGAAGCCATTTGATCTAACAGGAGGTTTCCTTTCTCGTCAAAAGGCGTCGCAATGGGAGCGAATACGCCTGAAAGTTTTTTTCGGTGTTCTGTCGATTCCTGGCTCATGGGCAAGACTCCTTCCTTTTTGTATGATCGTCTTTTTGTCAGACAACCTTTCATTTATTCTAAAATGAATTATTTGTCAAGACCTGAAACGCGAATGCGAATCAGGTCGTTATGCCTCCCCGTTGTCGAACCGACTCGATGAAATGCTGCAGGGCCTCCTTCAGATCATAGCGAACGCGATAAGAGATCTCCTTTTGAGCAAGGGTGATATCGAGAGGGCCACGGATCGGCGACTGGGTGACATAGGGGTCCATCCCCGGTCCAATCGATATTTCAGCCTTCGGGAGAAGTTCCAGGAGGATTCTTGCCACCTCGGAGAGTCTGTAGAATTTACCGGGACTGATGTTGAATATCCAGTGGGGGGGCTTGGTCGTCACCAGGGCCCGGTAAAAACCATACGCGACATCCGGCGCATAAGAGAAATCACCTCCGAAATCAGCCCCACTTCTGTCCCTGATCGGCTCTCCCCGCAATACCTTGTAGACGAAGGAAGAAAGGGGATTTCCAAATTCGAGGGTCTCTAAATTGGCCATCCTCCCCCAGACTCTCGAAGGCCTGATGACAACACAATCGACTCCGTAGACATTCCGGTAACAACGGAGCATGCTTTCACACATGGCCTTTGAATTGGCATAAATTCCAAAAGGATTCTGCGGCGCATCCTCCGGAATAAGCGTGTCCGGATCCTCCATCCTACCATAGACGGCCGCGCTGCTTGCAAAGACGAGCTTTCCGATTTTTTTCATCCTCGCCAGTTCGAGAAGATTCTGGGTTCCTCCCACGTTGACCCGAAAAAGCTCGGCAGGGAGGGCTTTGAATACAACCTCATTCCGGAGGGAAGCCAGGTGGATGACACCGTCGACTTTATACTTTTCGACGGTTTCGAGAAGATGAGAAAGCTGCGTGATATCTCCCCAGACAAAGTGGATCTTTTGCTCCACTTCCGGATAAAAAGCAAGTTCTCCGGAGCGGTTCGTATCATAGCCCACGACTTCGAAGCCTTCTTCCAGAAGGATCTTTGCCGTGTGAATCCCAACCAAGCCATTCATTCCCGTGATAAGGATCGACATCTCTGTAACTCCTTTCTCCAAAAAAGTGAGCCGAGACCATCGAGCCTCGGCTAAGGTGTTGCGAATAAGCGAGAGGTTTTGAACCCGCTGCTGCTTCTTTCGATCGAATATCAGGAAATTCTACTTGTAAAACTCTTCATCGTCGATAGGGAGCTTCAGCGGCATTCCACGGGCTGCGGAGAGCCCCATGGCCATGGTCAAAACCAGATTCCGGTGCCCGTCCCATGCGGTCGCATGGAGGAGTTTCAATTCCCATGTAAAGGCGGGTAAACCACGTAAGCGTTTCCGTCGCGGATGGGGCCCCACAGTCTGGCCGAAGGCGATGTCTCCGGGCGGGTAGCTGTTCAGGAACTCGACATGGCGTTCAAAATCCGGCTTAAACCCCTCCGGTCTGTATCCGGCCCACTGGGGATTTTCCGAGGCAAGTACAAGGTCGCGGTGGGTGTCATCAACCGTGATGACCCCTTTGGTTCCCACGATCCCGATATCGAGGCCGTACACCGCTCCAGGCCACACCGTCGGAAGGGCCCAGCTGATGTTCATGCTCCAGATCGTCCCGTCCCGCATCGTGAAGATGCCGAAGGTCGCATCCTTCGTGCCCCAGGATCCGAGGACCTTGTCCACGGAGCGGGCATAGATCTCGACCGGTTCTTTCCCCTCCATCAGCCACATGCGCATATCGAGGCTATGCGTGCCGGACACGACCATGGGCTGCAGGTTCATCCGCTCGGTCGTCCGCCTGACGTGTCGCCTGGGAACCATGCGGTTCATGAAGGCCCGGGTGGTTACGGTCGTGACGTCTCCGATCTCACCATTTCGGAGCTTCTCCTTGATCGTCAAGAAGCGGCGGCGGAATCGGATCGTATATCCGATCGACGGCATCGACGCCGCTCTGTCGGATGGCATCATATACCTTCCTGGACATCCTGCACGTCCGTGGCCAGGGGTTTTTCGATCATCAGGCGATGTCCTCGCTCCACCGCAGCCAGGATCGGCTCCACATGGTTGTTCTCATCCGTCGCAATGATCGTCGCATTGACCTCAGACCGCCTCAGCAATTCCTTGTAGTCGGTCGTGTAAAAATCCGCCTTGGTATCCTCGGCCAGTTTCTTGGCGAGCTTCTCGTTGATGTCACAGACACCGAGCCATCCCACTCCCGGATAATCCCGGGCAAGGACCGCCCGAATCCTCCCGATCGTTCCGCTGCCAATAATTGCCAACCCGATTTCTTTTCGCTCCTGTTTAGATTTCATCCAAAAGCCTCCTGTGTGATTTCAACGCCTTTCGGGGATTCTTATTCGAATCCACCATCCCTTCCCCAGCTAAGTTCCCTAACCCCCAATCCCTAATCCCCAATTATTATCCTAGCGTGCATCAAAAGCGTGCGCTCCATGTTTCTTGAGCAGTTTCTCCGGTCCGGGCGGCGCATAAACGACAACGTAGGTCAAATCCCCTTTTGGATCCACGTCGATCCTGTGGAGCATTCCGGCGGGCGCAAAGACCGCCATGTCAGGACGCACTTCAAAGGCCTCACCGCCCATGTAAAAGGTCCCTTTTCCGGAGAGAATATACCACAGGTGTTCGACGTCGTGCTTGTGCTCTGCTCCTTTTGCTCCCGCAAACATCGTATTAACGAGACAGGAAAAATGTTTTGCTCCGCTACCCTCTTCATCGATGAGAATTCGAAACGTCCCGGCTCCTCCGTGGAGTGTGCCTGTCACCGCATCCTTCAGCGCTACAACATACTTTTTTTCCATTCGTCGTCCCCTTTCTGATAATGACTCACAACGATTTAACTTATTAAAGGTCTCATAATAATAAGGACATTGATTTGTAAAATCCCTCCTAACCTCCCTTTTAAAGGGAGTCCGCGTTTCGCGGGATTTGGCAAATGGTTCGACGAAACTCACCATCCTGAGCTTGTCGAAGGAGAGGGGCGAGCCTGCCTGCCCCGCCCTCGGTCGGGACCGGGGCCGGTAGGCAGGGGGAGATTTTCTAATGACTATGTTACTTCAATTTTGGCACCCTTTATTAAGGATTCGTGATTCAACGTCATGGTTGCCTCGTGTCCGAGAAATCTTTAAGATGAGGGAACATCTTTTGTCAAGTTCTTCTCAACGGATCGGATGGACATGAGGGAAAATCGCTGGAGCGTCAGCCTATCTTCGGTACCCGAACCGTTCTTCAAAGATGGGGGCAATCAGGTTATCCACGGGCACATAATCGTCGGTGAGGATGACGGAAGGGTGATCCCGGAGATATTCCTGCAATCGCTCCGGAGGCATGACATGGGCTGTCATCTCGGCCTCTTCTTTTCCCTTGATGGCCCTCACAAAATCATCCATTTCCAACTTCTTCGGGCTTGCGACGATGACATTGGTGCTGATCCCGATATGGTCATAGTCCGACGTCAATGTCAGAAGGTGGACATTCCCCTTTCCGAAGACTTCCTCCAGCGTTCGTATATAGGAAGGCATGAAGAGTCCGACCTTGAAGCTGTCGATCACATTGGCCATCAGAATTCCATCCGGCTTGAGGAGCCTCTTTAGCTCCAAGGCAAACTCTTTGGTCGTGAGGTGATAGGGGATCGACAGGTCATTGAAGGCGTCGCCAAATATGAAATCGTACTGGCCGCCCTCCTTGGAATTCATGAGGAACCAGCGGGCATCCTCATTATAGGATCGGATTCTCGTGTCCTCCGGGATGCCGAGGTATTCGTGGGCCACCCGGGTAATCTCCGGATCGATCTCGACCACGTCGACCCCAGCCTCCGGGTACGTTGCTTCAATGAAGCGGGGAAAGGTGTAACCCCCTCCGCCCAAGAAGAGGGTTTTGAAGGGCCCTCTTTTTGCGACCTGCCATCTCACGATTTCTTCGTAAATCCGGATGTACTCGTATTCGATGAAGGAGGGATCGGTCAGGTCTGTATAGGAATGGATGAGGTGATCGAGCACCAGCGCTTCCATCGGTCCTCCGTCGCTTCGCTCCTTCTTTTTCAGTTTGATCGTGTAATAGTCGCTCTCCTCATAAAAATAGGTTTCCTCATCCACCGGGAATTGGAAGGCATACCCATAGAGAGTCTTCAGGGACTGAATGGGATTGGCGGGAGAGGCAACCTCCGCCGGGCGGGAAGCGGCGTAGACGTAAAGTCCTGCCACCGGAAGAACGACGAGGAGAGAAAGAAAAATCAGGAAGAGAAGAAGCGTTTTTTTTCTGGCAAAGAAGCCTCCGAAAATGGGTGCGGAGACGATGAGGATCGCTCCCATGGTGAGCAGGATATGGCGGGTTCCCATCCATGAGATAAGGTAGAAACCCGTTGCAAAGGTCCCGAGAATGGATCCGAGTGTTGAGAAGGCATAGATCTTTCCAACGACGTTGCCCGTCTTATCCAGGTTGTTGAGGGTCAGTTTGACGACCACGGGGGAGATCATTCCGAGAAGGCAGGAGGGGACAAAGAAGATGATCGTCGTGAGCAGGAGGATTCGAACCATGAGGCTGGTCTGAAAATGGGCTCCTCCGATCAGGTTGGTCAGAGGTGAGATGCTCAACGCGCCTAATCCCGAGAGGAAGAGGAGCCACCCCAGGGTGGAGGATCGAGGGGAGCGGTCAGCAAGCAGTCCTCCCGCAAAGGCGCCGATGCTGATACCCGCCAAAACAACGCCGATAATGCTTGTCCAGGTGTAGAGGGAGACACCCACATAAGGCGCCATGATTCTTCCGGCCACGAGTTCAATGACCAGGGTGCAGAAACTGGCGATGAAGACGACGATGTTTGCTTTGATGACCTCTTTTCGCATGGTTAAACCCTCTCTTCGTTCTTCATCCCCCCTGCCAGCCCCTGAAGGCACAATGGAGTCGAGCCGAAGGAGATTTAAAACGAAGATTAAAACATTATTGGATTGAAGTTCAAGGATTTAATTTTCGGTTTTATTTTCGGTCCGGCCGACGAAGCCTTTGCGAGGGGTTCGCCCAGGCGGTCTCCGGGGGTGTTGTCAGGAAGAGTGGGGAGTGGGCAAGATTGACAAGAGCAATGAATTTTAACATAATTCGTGGAAGATCGTCCAAGGAGGGTGGACCATGAAAATTGAAATAGTGCCAGTGAAATCGGAGAAAGAGGATTCGCAGGGACTTCAGGTTTCCTGGCAGGGAGGTCAGTTCGTGATGATCGTCACGGAGAGGGGGCTTGTTTCCTGCGGAGTAATCGACAAAGAGGTGATGGGTCGATTCGGCGCTGCCGTGGCCATCGCTCGGGGAACGCCCCAAAAACCCTTGGTCACCGTTGATGACCTCCTTGGAGCACGGATTGCCGATGTGACAAGCGAGGCAGCATCCTATGGGGTGGAAGTGGGCATGAGCGGCAAAGAAGCCCTGGAGAAGCTCTCTCGATGATTGCCCTGACCAGGCATCTATAGTGCACGTTCCAAATAAGTAGACATGCCCCGCGCTGTCATTGCGTGCTGAAGCGAAGCAATCTCCTGAGGTTGCTTCTGTCAGCTTCCGGATCTCGTGCTCGTTCAGAAACAAAAGAGAACAGCTGTTGGTAGCGCAGGTTTAAGAAATTCGGGGAGTTCAACGCCTGGATGACCCCTTCCTTCCGCATCACATCGAAATCTATTCATTGATTTTTTGTGGCCAATCGTTTATTAAGCCTAACTGTTCCTGCAGGGATGGGGAGGCTTTGGAGAGAATCGGGACACATCCGAACCAGGAACAAACGACTTCTTGTAAAGGGAGGAAGAAGATGGCCCAACAAGACAAAAATCAGGAGAAGATCGAAAGGGTTCTAAGGTTCCTTGACTTGGATCGTTCCTGTTCACGCCGCGACTTTCTGAGACTGAGCGGCATCACGGTGGTGGGAATGTCAGCCCTGGCTACACTTGGAGCGAAGGGTGGGAAAAAGATGCCCCTGATCATCATGGATCAGGCCGAGGGGATCGTCATTGCCGATGCCACGAAGTGCGTGGGCTGCCGGCGATGTGAGCTGGCCTGTACGGAGTTTAACGATGGAAAGGCCTCTCCCACCACTTCCCGCATCAAGGTCAGCCGGAACCTTAACTTCGGCCCGCAGGGTCTCTATGCGGGACAGCGGGGGCAGGGAAACTGGGGCAAAGGCCTTGTCGTTCAGGATCTGTGCAAGCAGTGCCCGCATCCCGTGCCCTGTGCCAATGCCTGCCCGAACGACGCCATTGTCGTGAAGCCTCCGACCCAATGCGAGAGTGGTCGATCCCAAGAAATGCATTGGCTGCAAGATGTGCCAGAGAGCCTGTCCCTGGGAGATGATGTCCTTTGACTCGGATACGAATAAGGCGACGAAGTGTTTTCTCTGCGACGGGAAACCCAAATGCGTTGAGGCCTGTCCTGCCGAGGCCCTGATTTATGTGGCGTGGCGGGATCTGACGGACAAAATTCCACCCCGGGTGGTGCCCGACAGCCATCGTCGCTCCGGCAAAGGCAGCGGCATGCAACGATTGTCATAAGAAATAGAAAGGAGGAGAGATAAGATGGCGAAACTAGGAGGATGGTCTGGTAAGGTTCTGCGCGTGGATCTGTCGACGGGCCGGATCTCGAAAGAAGATACGGTCGAGAAATATAAGGATTATTTGGGGGGGACGGGAATAGGGTACAAGGTCATCTGGGACGAGGTTCCTTCAGGAACGATGCCCTTTGATCCGGCCAACAAGCTGATCTTCGGTGTCGGCCCTCTGGCAGGAACCGGAGCTCCCTGTAACGGCAGGACAGCGATTACGACTCTCTGGCCTACCTGTTGGCCAAAACCTCTGGTCGCCAGCGGTCACATGGGGGGCCATTTTGCGGCATCACTCAAATATGCCGGCTATGATGCCATTATCATCGAAGGCAAGGCGGATCGGCCCGTGTGGCTGTCGATTGTCGACGGAAAGGTGGAGATCAAGGATGCCCGGCATCTCTGGGGCCAGGGGATTCGGCGGACCACCCTTGAGATCAGCCAGCAGATGGGGCCTGAAGCCTCGGTGGCTGCCATCGGACAGGCAGGCGAGAACCTGGTTCCCATGTCCGTCGTCATGAACTCCTATTCCCATTCTGCAGGCGGTGTCGGTGGCAGTCATGGGCTCCAAGAATCTGAAGGCCATCGGCGTTCTTGGAACCGGAAGCGTCTATATTGCAGGAAACAAAGAAGAGTGGGAGAAAGTGATCAAATTTCACCTTTCCCTCTTGGGGTCGAATAACCAGCACGTCGTTCCCAACAAGCCACAGCCGTGGGCAGAACATTACAATGCGGGAACGCGATGGGTTGCCGCGAAAGGCAGAAAATGGGGGGCAGCCGATCCATCTGTTGACACAGGCACCTGTGATCCGCATAACCTCAACCGGATTGCCTACCGGACCAACAATGCCGCCTTTTTTCTGGGGGATAAGGCCTGGAAGTATACTGTGAGGGGGAACGGGTGCACCAGTTGTCCCATCCGGTGTCACACGATGCTCAAGGTCCCTTCCGTGACTTCCAAATACGGGATCTCCGAGATGGGGCAAAATACCTGCGTGGGGTTAAACTTTGGCAAATACTTTTTTAAGACCTTCCCGGACGGTCGTCTTGGAGAGACCGCAATAGAAGCCTGCATGGTGGGGATGCACCTGGCCGACGACCTCGGCGTCTGGTGCAACTATGCTCAGATGCAGCGTGATTTCGTCAAAATCTACTATGAAGGGATCATCAAGAACAAAGTGGGTGAGACGGAGTTCAAGAGCTACTCCTGGGATAAGTACGAGAAGGGCGATCCTGCTTTCCTCTTCGAACTCCTTCCGAGGATCGCCAATAAAGAAGGTGAACTGGCCACGGCGCTCGGGTTGGGCAGCGGGCTATATGTTAGAGCGATGGGGGATTCCCGAAGAGGAATGGAAGAAAGACTATGACCTCGTCTACTGGAAGATGGGCCATCCCAAGCATCATTCCAACGAGGACGCAGGCCAGTGCGGTGTGATCATCAATACCCATTATAACCGGGATGTCCAGTGTCACTCCCACGCCAATTTCACTCGCAATGGATTGCCGATCGATGTCCAGAAGCGTCTGGCCGCTGAGGTCTGGGGGTCGGCAGACGCCGTCGATGCGATTGGAGCCTACACTCCCATGAATACCTACAAGGCCAAGATGGCGAAATGGTCCCTTCTTCGGAAAGAGCTCCACGATTCCCTCTCGCTCTGTAACTGGATGGGGCCATGGGTTGCCTCGCCTCTGAAAGAACGCGGCTACCGGGGCGACGATTCGATCGAATCACTGCTCTACAGCATTGCTACCGGAGACAAGAAGTCCCGAGAGGAATTGGACAAGGTTGCCGAACGGATCCATCTGCTGCACCGGGCCTTGACGATTCGGGACATGGGAACGAAGGAGATGCGGTCCCAGCACGATACCATTCCCGATTGGGTATTTACCGACAAATCGGACAAAGCTCCCTTTACAAAGGGAACCATCCGCATGGATAAGGAGGACATCCAAAACGGCATGGACATGTTCTATAAAGAGATGGGCTGGGAAGAAGCGACAGGGGCCCCTCTTGCAGAAACATACCAGAAATTTGGTCTTGGTTATGTGGCAGGGGATTTAGGAAAGAAAGGGCTTTTGCCCTAATTCAGCATAAAATTGTGTTTTCCTCCCTCCCTTTCACTCCTCCCAACTGCTTCCGTAGCAGAGATGCTGCGGAGGATAGGCAGAAGGGGAGGGGAGATTGTTTTTGAAATCAAGATCATCAGGATAGGATAGACCGTTGAAAAGAGAAGAGTCTGATCCCGGGGTAGTCGAGGAAAAATCAGGAGACATTGGTTCTGAAATAGCTGATTTTATACGAACGAAGAGCCGTTCAGGGGAGCTTGTCACTTCAAGGGAGATTTTTGAAGCCCTTGGTAACCGGGGCATCCTGAAACCCGCAAGCGGGGAACTCCAGGAATTCGAGGCCGTTCTTAAGGGAGCGATTAATGACAACGAGGATTTGAAAGAAGTTTCAGACGGAAAGGGAAATTTCAGATACTACTCTACCCAGAGCATGGCTGAGCCTTATGCCAGGATCCTCTCACGAAAAGGTGAAGAATCCCGTGCTTCTGATGGCTGAGACCATCCGGGAGAACTCCCAGAGGTACCCGCGACCTGTTGCCCTGGAACTCTTCGAAGGTCCTCCCTTTGACCTCACACCGGATGAGATCTTATCCTGCCTGAAAGAAATGGCTGGATCGGAGGAGATTACCAGGATATCGCCCAGACCACCTCATCGATTGGCACGGTCTTTCTTTTTTCAAAGCTCCACCTGGAGCCGGATTATGCCTCGATGCTTGCCGAATGGATCGACGTGGGCCAATCGAAGAGTCCCTGAACAGTCAAAACCCGTCACAGCAGAATGAAATCAGGAGAAGCCGTTTGGCCAGTCCTGTGTACTTAATCCCCCTTTCTTTTAATCGTTGAAATCGATTTTGTTCAATCAAGTATCAGTGCAACGTTCTTAAATAAGTTAGACATGCTCCGGGCTGTCATTGCGAGCGAAGCGAAGCAATCTCCTGAGATTGCTTCGTCATCCCGCGAAGCGCGGGATTCCTCGCAATGACAACTCTCTTTTGTCGTTCGCTATAGCATCATACCGATGCCTTCAGGAGTGTTTTTCAAAAGGAAAGGGGTTAAATTAAAAACTTGTCTTTTGCGTCCCTGAGGCAAGGAGAAAGGCTATGAAGCAACAGCCCACACTTCAAACGAACCGCTTGATTCTCAGACCCTTTGAACTGACCGACGCCAAGGAAGTGCAACAGCTGGCAGGGGACCGTTCCATTGCGGACACTACCCTTGAAATTCCCCATCCCTACGAAGACGGCATGGCAGAGCAATGGATTTCAACCCACCAGGCAAAGTTTGAAGCGGGTGAAATGGTTCACTTCGCCATTATTCTTCGTGAAACAAATGGGCTGATCGGCGCTATCGGACTGACGATTGTCTCGAGGTTTGAGCGGGCCGAGGTCGGATACTGGATTGGAAAACCCTACTGGGGAAACGGCTATTGCACGGAGGCGGCCAGGGCTGTTCTCGAGTACGGATTTACAACCCTGAATCTGAACCGGATTCACGCCCACCATTTCAAGCGGAATCCTGCATCGGGAAGAGTCCTGGAGAAGCTGGGCATGATGCACGAAGGATTTGCCAGACAGCATGTTAAGAAGTGGGACATCTTCGAGGATATTGAACTTTACGCCATCCTGAAGTCAGAATGGCAAAAAAGGTCGAATGAGCCGTTATTGGAGGTTCAAACGGGGGGCTATTAGACCAGCCTGCACATTTCGGGTATCACTGCGTTCAAGGTCCCAATGATCACGTAACCATGGCTCTATTCCATTCCTGCCTCTTTCAGGTTGCCGACGACAACGAGAATATAGTTGTCAGGATGGAGGTAGGTTTGGGCGGCCCGGAGCACTTCCGCCTGGGTGATCGCCTTGATGATCGATGGGTACTTCTGGGGATAATCGAGACCCAGGCCGTAGAATTCAACCTGAGTCAGAAAGTTGGCAAGCTTTGCCTGGGTGTCAAATCGCATCGGAAAACTCCCGATCAGGTATTTCCGGGCTCCCTCTAACTCTTTTTCGGGGACAGGCTCTTTCCGGATCAGCTCCATTTGTTGGAGGGAGAGGGAAATGGCCTCGCGGGCCGATGCATTTTTTGTCTGAAGAACAACCTGAAAAGAACCCGGATATTTCCCCGGGTCAAAGAAACTCGCCACTGAATAGGCGAGCCCCCTCTTGTTTCGAATCTCTTCGGTGAGCCGGGAGGCGAATCCTCCCCCGCCCAGGATATAGTTCATGACATTGGCGGTATAGTAGTCAGGGTTTCCTCTGCTGATTCCGGCATGGCCGAGGATAATATTTGCCTGTGTTATGTTCCGATTGATTTTGACCGTCTTGGGCTCGCTTGCAAAGGTGGTCTTAAAGTCTTCTTTTGGAACTTGTTTGACAGGCCATTTTTCAAGACGGGAGAGGAGACTGGACTGAATCTCGTCCGCCGTCATGTCTCCCACCACCGTAAGGATGGCGTTGTTAGGATGGTAATACGTTTGATAGAACTGAAGGAGCGCTTCGCGGTTCAGGCGAGGAAGGGATTCCTTTGTCCCTTCGACTGGATGGCCGTAGGGATTGTTTTGAAAAAGGGTTTTGTTAAATTCCTTCTCGGCAACTTCTCCGGGCTGATCCTCAGCCGATTGGATGCCTGCCAGGGTCTTTTCGATCTCCCGCCGGAGTTCTTCTTCCGGGAAAGAGGGTTGAGTCAGGGACTCAAAAAAAAGGTCGAGGCCTTTGTCCAAATCCTTCTTTAGTACCCTCAGAGTTAAGGTCGCATAATCCCTGCCAGAGGACGCAGTTAAGTTTGCGCCGATGAAATCAAGATCTTCATTCACCTGATTGACTTTACGCTTCAAGGTTCCCAAGAGAAGACCTTTGGCCGTGAGGTAGGCCAGACCCTCTTGCCCTGAGGGATCCCGCCAGGACCCTGAATTAATGAGAACCTGGAGAGTTACAAAGGGCAGGGAATGGTCCTCGCTGGCAAGGAGAATGAGCTGGTTGGGAAGAACTGTCCTTTGCACGGGTGGGAGAGCCTGGGATGATCCTGCCAGGATCCCTGTCAAAAGTATTAAGCAAACGGAACTTCTAAGGAAGATTTTTATTTTTTTGGTCTTTTGTTTCATACCATCCTCTCATCCCGCATTTAAGCTTACGACTTTGTGCCTTAACACCTTAACCTCAGCCTTAACCTTTTACTTAAACCTTACCCTACCTAACGATATCTCCTTTGCCAGAAGGTTCAATGGACACTGGTTTTCCTTCCTTCGGCGGCAGGGGGATGAGGATTCCTGTGGTCCGGCTTTCCGGTATGAGATAGCGTTTTGCCACCCGCTGGATGTCTTCGGGCGATACTTTTCGAATGGAGGGAAGGTAATCGTCCAGTTTCCGCCAGCCCAGACAGATCTCGTTGCGGGCGATGAGCATGGCCTGATAGAAGAGCGAATCCTGAGCATATGTGAAAGAGGACTCCAATTGGTTTTTTGCTTTCTCCAGTTCCTTTTCCCCAACCCGTTCCTTCTGAAGCCTCTCTACCTCCTGATCTAAAGCTTTCTCAGCTTCTGAAACCTCTTTTCCCGGAAGGGGATTGGCGTCGAGATAGAAGAGGGAAGGGTCTTTGGAAAGAAGAGAATTGTCTGCATCCGCGCCAAAGGCAAGGCGCTTTTCCCGCACGAGGCTCTGGTATAATCTCGAGCTTTTGCCGCCGGAGAGAATCGTGGCAATGACCTCCAGGACATAACTATCCGGTTCTTCGAGGTTGGGTACGCGGTATCCCATGGCCAGGTAAGGGAGCTGGGCTTCCTTGTTGACGGACACCCTTCGTTCTCCGATCTGAGGCGGATCAAGGGGCTTCTTCTGTTCGGGTGGAATGCCTTTTGGAATAGACCCAAAGGCCTTTTCGATCCTTGGCAGAAGCTCTTCTTTTTTAAAATCTCCGACGGCCACAATAAAGGCGTTCACCGGGTTATAGTAAGTTCTGTAGTAGGCCTTCAGGTCTTCGAGGGTCAGCCTCCTGAGATCTTCCATCCAGCCGATGATGGGCCAGTGATAGGGCTGAACCTGAAAAACGGTGGCCTCCAACTGTTCATGGAGATAGGCGATGGGACTGTCTTCTGTCCGGAGTCTCCGTTCTTCCATGACCACCATTTTTTCTGTTCGAAAGTCCTCTTCCTTCAGCAGGAGGTTCTGCATCCGGTCCGATTCGAGATCGATCACGACCTGAACCCGGTCTGAACTGAGGGTGGCATAATAGGCTGTGTAGTCCCGGGAGGTGAAGGCATTGTTGTTTCCTCCATTCTCCTGGATGATCTTGGAATACTCCTCGGGGCCATACTTTTCCGTCCCTTTGAACATCATATGCTCGAGCATATGGGAAAGCCCGGTCTTTTCCCAGGCCTCGTTTCGGGATCCCACCCGGTACCAGACCTGGAAGGTCACGAGCGGCGCCTTGTGATTTTCGAGCAGGATGACCTTCAAGCCATTGGAAAGGATGGTTTCAGAGACCCGGTCTCCAATACCTGCTTCTGAAGATGAAACGAAGACAAGGAGAAAGAGCAAGCAAACGAAACCGATCCTGAGGAGTGACCCGTTTGACGGCGCCAAGCCCCGCGTTTTAAGGGGGGGACGAGAAGCACCGCTCAGGGTCAACCCTGTGCGAGCCCCGGTTTTTATGCCGATGAGTCGATGGGTTGACGTTGACATGAGATTCAATTCAAACCTCCCTTTCTATTTCTCTTCCTTCAGCGAGACGAAGAAGGTGGAGCCTCCCCTGTTCACCAGGAGAAGAACCCCCTGGCCGGCCTTAGTCTCTCCCATGGCCTTAAAGTAGTCTGTCTCATTTTTGATCTTCTGGCGGTTGACTTCCAGGATCACGTCCCCTCTCCGCAACCCCGCTTCCTGGGCAATGGATCCGGCATCCACTGCGTCGACCACGACCCCGGCCACCGCTTTTAAGCCCAACTGTTTGGCAATTTCAGGAGTGATGGAGGCGATGCGGAGACCAAACCATTCTTTCTTTTCGGGTTGGGCCGCCTTTGGCCCCGCCATATCCGCAGGCAGTTCTGCGGTCGTGACATAAATCTCCGTCTTTTTCCCTTCCCGGAGGACCTCCATCTTGATCCTCTGGCCCACCTGTTTTTTCAGGACTTCACGGACGACATCCTGGCTGTTTTTGATAGTGACTCCGTCGATAGTGATGATCAGGTCTCCCACCTTTAGCTCCGCCTTCTCTGCCGGACTGTTTTCGTAGACCTGACCGATGAGGGCCCCCTCCTTTTCCTTCAAGTTAAAGGAAGACATCAGCTCCGGGGTAAGATCCTGGAGACCGATTCCTACCCAGGGACGCACCACTTTCCCTTTGCTGATCAGGGCTTCCATGATTGTTTTTGCCAGATTGATGGGAATGGCGAAGCCAATCCCCTGCCCGGGCTGAATGATCATGACATTGATTCCGATCACTTCTCCGTCGATGTTAACCAGGGGACCTCCGCTGTTTCCCGGGTTGATGGAGGCATCGGTCTGAATGAAGTCTTCGTAGGTTCCCGTTCCAAGTCCGGAACGGTCCTTTGCGCTGATGACGCCCACGGTCAGCGTCTTTTCCAGGCCGAAAGGAGACCCGACGGCAATGGCCCATTCACCGACTTCGATCTTATCCGAGTCTCCCAGGGCTGCAACGGGCAAATTGGTTGCCTCCAACTGAACGACGGCGAGGTCAGTTTTCTGATCCGTTCCCTTAACGGTTCCCTTTAATTCCCGGCCGTCAAAAAGGCGAACCGTAATCTTATCGGCCCCTGCCACAACATGGTTATTTGTAAGGATATAGCCCTTGGGATCAACGATCACTCCGGAACCTCCTGACGTCTGTTTCCGTTTTGTCGGAGGACCTCCGCGGCCTTTGAAGAAGTCTTCAAAGGGCGACCCTTTGAAAAAATCTTCATGTCCCTCCCAGGGAGAGGACGAGGTCACCGTCTTTTCGGATCGGACCGAAACAACCGAGGGTTGCACCTTTTTGGCCACCTCCACGAAGGCACGACCAAGATCCTTCACGGTAACAATGGGTTGAGAGGATTTGTCAACGGCGGCGCAGCCCCACGCGGGCATCAGCGCAATAAATAGCGTAGTCAAAATCGGTATGCCCCATCTTTGAGTCCTGTTCTTTCTGACCATTTCTCTCCTCCTTAAGTGAAAGTCCTTCTTTCGACTCTACTTTTCTATATTTTATTCAAAGAGATGCCTCAAAAAAAAACATAGAAAAGAATAACCCAATTGTATCCTATATTTCCATAGATACCATAGATGAATTTGATCTGTACCCAATTCCAGCCGGGTACGAGCCGGGACTCCGGTGTGTGCCAATGGCGTGTCCCGAATCCTCGTCAAGAGAGAGGAGATGAGTTTAACGGTTTTCATGCTTCGAGCCTGCCTGCCGAAGCCTTGGCGCAGGCGGGGGTGCCCTACGGGCATGGAACATTAATCTGCTTAACTTAAATTCATGGATAAACAAGAGGCACGACCCGGTCAAGAGGGTCGACAATTTTTCATCCGGGTGACATTTTAGGGCACTATTTTTTATTCATTTCAAAATAGACCCCAATAGGCCCTTGACTCAACGTCAAATTAATGATAAGTAACGGTATCTTGTTGACACTCAGATAAGATCCGATCCAAATGGTGAGAATGGCAACTAATTTGCATATTCATCAGGCCATTAGGCCTTGGATTTTTGGCTGTTTTGGGTAATAAATCTGGTCATCTTTTGAGCGGATTGCCTGCGAGCTCAAAAGGGATTAATGGAAACCCGGATTTCAAGTATCCTGATTTTTCTGTTTTGTTGCCTGTCGCTGCTCTCCCCGAAGGATGGTGAGACGTCATAACAACAATAAGCCTAGGGGAGGGTGCAACGACCAAACGCTTTGAGTGTCGTCATTCAGTTTGTTCCTGAGAGAGAGCTACCAAATGAAAGAGTGGAGGATGAAAAATGTTAGGAAAAATGAAAGATGGGATTCTGTTTGGAGGGTTGTTCTGCTTGTTCGTGGTCGGAGTCATTCTGTTTTCAACGGGACTTTCCTATTCTGCCGACATTGATGAAATCAACAGGGCTATCCAGGAAAGAGGATTGAACTGGGTTGCCGGAGAGACACCCCTTTCCAATCTCACGATCGAAGAGATGAGGAAATTGACCGGGGCGCTGGAAGAGCCCGACTCCGGGATGACCGCGGATCCATCCTTCTATGTCCCGGTTCCGTCTGGCAGCTTCACTGGATTGGACCAATAACGGAGGAAAGAATTATGTCACCGGGGTACGAAACCAGGGAGGCTGCGGCAGCTGCTGGGCCTTTGCGACCACGGCAGCCCTCGAATCAAAGGCGCTGATCACCTTTAATACGCCCAATCAAAATCTCGATTTGTCCGAGCAAATTGTCCTTTCGTGCACAGACTCGTTAAAACCAAGCGGTGACCCAGGAACGAATACCTGCGGTGGAGGATACGCCTCGAGTGCAGCAGACGTTTTGATGAATTATGGGACAGCCCTGGAGAGTTGCTATCCTTACACGGAGGCCAATGGCTCCTGCGGCAACGCCTGCGCGAACTGGCAGAACGACACCTACAAGATTGACGGCTGGAGCTATGTGATCAACAATAGTTCCGCCGTCACCAGTGCTTCAGCGATCAAGACCGCCCTGCAGTCGGGACCAGTCGTCGCGTGGATGAGAGTCTACGATGATCTCTATAACTATGTCAGTGGAATCTATGCCCGAACCTCCTCAAATTACGTGGGCAATCATTTCGTTTTGATCGTCGGCTATGACGATGCTAAGGGAGGAGGGGGAGCTTTCAAGATCAAGAACAGCTGGGGGACATCCTTTGGCCAATCCGGCTTCGGTTGGATCGCTTATAGCGAACTCTACCCGGGGGTGAGCCCGTTCACACCCAGTTTGGCAGATGGGTCTATGCGTTTGGAAACGCGGTTTACACGACTCCCGACGCCGCCCACTCCCCATGCGACATCGCGATAGGATTTGACGTTACGATAGCCGGTAAACAGTTCGAGGACGGTTATTTCGCCTCCAACTTTACCACCGGTACGTGTATCTTGATATCTGTACATCAGCGTCAAGGCGAAACAACTGGACTCCTTTGAAGGGTACCTTTACGACAATACGTATGATTACTGGGCGGTCGCGGGCACGATGGTCTGGAACCCTTCCTTTACGAGTGCCTATATCCAGGGGACGAATAATGCGGGTGGGATTACGCCCTATATTGACGGAACGTTCAAGTATTCAAGGGGAAAAGTACTCCCTTTCAGTTAAGGGCGGGTGCAGCGATGGCGCCAGCTTCATCGAATCTTACAGTTCCATCAAGGGCACAGGGTACGAGGTGATATTGGATAAAGATGCGGGAGGAACATCTTTGAGGGATCGCAAACGTGCGATCCAGGGGACAGGCAAGGCAACAAAATCAAAGGTGGTGTTCGTAGACACCACTTTCGTTTGGTTCATCGCTTGGATAGGTGAACCCCAGTTGGAAGGGGGTGGTCAACGCAGAGAATGACGGGAGTTGAACCGGCCCGAGCTTTCCATTTTTGAATGATTTTTGCGGAAAGGGATGGAGCGTCGGGCTTGGGGAAGTAGGCGCTTGATCAAAAACAAAGGTCTAAATTCGAACGAGGAGGAAAGGTTATGAAGAAGATGATGGTTGTGGCGGCTTTGTTGGTGGCGGTTGCGTTTCCGGTGTGCGCCCAGGATTGGTGCGTCGACTTTTACCCGGTTTCCTATTCGGGGAAAGCCATTGACGATGGGTATTTTTCGTCCAGTACTTCCGGATCGTTTTTTGAATTGATGCTTTGCGGTTGGTTTACGGGAGATACAGCCGACTACATCGAGGCGGAATTCTACGATGACGAAGGTTTTCTTATCACAGCGATGTACGGCCATGTCGTCTGGAGTCAGAATTTTAGGAGCGGTAATGTGCAGGCAACCTATGTCGACAGTGACGGATTTAACGTATACACCTTCTATCTCGACGGGACAATTAAGGTAATAGGGTCAAAGTTTTCGTTTACCCTGAAGGGGGGAGAGACGTATACCAACGATGGGTTCCCCTATATCATAGCGCTCAGTTCCATTAAGTCGTCCGTCGGTTATGCAGTGGACAAGGATATTAAAAAAGACAGGGGATCGAAAGTCGGCAAGAGGGACAGAAACATCTGGAAAAAGGCAGAATAGCGTACATACATAATCATTTTCTTAATCCGGTAAAGAGACATTCATAGATTTGATGTGGCTCCCCTTCTTTCTGCGCCGATTAGAGAGAAGGAGAGTCGGTATTTCATTTTCCTATCCCCCATGTCTCGGAGAGAATGGGGGATTTTGTTCCCGTTGACTAGGGACCGATCTAAACTTACACTTATTGTTCATGGACTGATGGCAAAAGAGAATGACTGTAGTTCATTCAAAAAAGGATTCAGAGGAGGGAGGGATGATGAGAAGATTGCAATGGAGTCTGTTCTTTCTAATTCTTGGAGGAGCGCTCCTTTTTGGGACGGCGGTGATTCCGGGATTCGGGGCTGACGGGCTATTCTCGGATGCCGGCGATGCACAGGTGGCCGCCCTGCAAACGGGTAGGGCAACGCCGGATCCAACGGTTGTGAGGACCCGGTACGTGAGGATAACTTCGACCAGTTGAGGGGGAGCCGGGTTCCCTGAAGGGGCCGAATCCGTTCTTTTGAACCTTTACGGGGACCTCTCCTACAAGGCTGTCAAAGACCGACTCGAAAAGAGATCGGCAACCCGCTACACCTGGTTCGGACGAATCGATGGCGCTGCCTTGAGCCAGGTGATCTTGGTGGTAGAAGAGGGCGTCATGGCAGGGAACATCATGGTGAACGGCGAGTTTTACCAGGTTCGTGCTGTCGGCGAGGGCATCCATGCGGTGCGCAAGATCGATCAGTCCAAGTTCCCCGGAGAAGCCCCACCGATACCGGTTTATACGACTCCGGATCAGTCGCAACTCCTTTCGCCTTCGTCCGGAGCGGACGATGGCTCCACGATCGACGTCCTCGTCGTCTATACGGCGGCAGCAGCCGGCGCTTCCTCGAACATCCTCGCTGAGATTCAGCTGGGCGTTGATGAGACGAATCAGTCCTATGCCAACAGCGGAATTACTCAGAGGGTTCGCCTTGTCCACGCAGCGCAGGTCAATTACACGGAGACGGGAAGGAGCGCCACAGACCTGACCCGCCTCAAAAATCCGAGCGATGGTTATCTGGATGAGGTTCATTCTATGAGAGACACCTATGGGGCGGACTTAGTCAGCTTTTGGGTAGAGAACATGGATGCCTGCGGGATCGGCTATCTCATGACCAATGTTTCAACCGCATTTGCATCCAGTGGATTTAGTGTTGTCATGCGAGATTGCGCAACAGGTTATTACAGCTTCGGCCACGAGATGGGGCACAACATGGGAGCCCATCACGACCGGTATGTAAGCGATGGTGACGGAGCCTACCCCTATTCGCATGGCTACGTCTATACGCCCGCAAAGTGGCGGACGGTGATGGCCTATGGTAATCAGTGTACCGATAATGGGTACAGTTGCACGCGGATTCCCTACTGGTCCAATCCGAATGCTGATTATCAGGGGACTCCTACCGGCATCTCTCAAAATGCCTCCGATTCCGCTAACAATGCCCTGACTCTCAACAATACAGCCACCACCGTCGCCAATTTCAGGTCCTCCGATTCCCCCACTCCCCAATGCGACCTCGCCGTGGGTCTTGACGTAACGATATCGGGCAAAACGATCGAGGATGGCTATTACGCCTCCAACTTCACGACCGGGGTCATATTCTTGGATCTCTGTGTCTCTGCGTCGGGTGACACAACCGACTATTTTGAAGGATATCTCTACGATAATGGCAATGATTACTGGGCAGTTTCCGGCACGATCATTTGGAACCGTGCTTTCACAAGCGCCTATATCCAGGGAGCAAACCTGGATGCGACCGCGACTTACATCAATGGATGACGTTGAAGTACTCGAGAGGAAAATTCACCCTGTCGAGCATCGGCGGAAACAGCGATGGGGAATCCTTCATTGAAGTCTACAGGTCCATTAAGGGTTCAGGGTATGAGCTATCAGCAGACAAGGGCCGCCCAAGAGGCGGCCCTGAAAGACCGTAAATATAAGATCCAGGATTCAGGTAAAACAAAATCAAGCCGGGTATTTAAGTAACGTGTGAATTGTCTTCATCCCCCTCGCCTCCTTTGAGGCGGAGGAGAAGGGGTGTCGTTTTCCTTCCTGTTCTTTTCGCAGTGATCTACTTCCTGGTTTTTTGAAGAAGTGCGAGGGTTCGTTGAAAAACGTTTTCAACGGTAAATCCATATTCCCGCATCACAACCGGCCCGGGGGCTGAGGCGCCGAAGCGGTCTACACCGATGACATCGCCCTGGCTTCCCGCATAGCGATGCCACCCCTGGGTGACACCCGCCTCTACGGCAATTCGAACCTGTGCCCGAAGGAGGCAAGACCGAATGACGGTATTCTTCGGATTGGGCTTCGAACAGTTCCCAGCTGGGCATGGAAACAACTCGGCCGGATATCTTCTGCTCCATCAGTTTTTTCTGCGCCTCGACCATCAAGGAGACCTCCGAACCGCTGGCAATGAGGATCACATCAGGATGATGGTCCGGGGCATCGGCTAAAACATAAGCGCCCCGGCGCAAACCCTCGGCAGAGGCATATTGGGAGCGATCCAGGGTGGGCACATTTTGCCGGGTCAGGGCCAGGGCGACGGGTCGATTTTTCTGCTCCATGGCCACCTGCCAGGCCACAGCCGTCTCATTGGCATCACAGGGCCGGATGACGATCAGGTTAGGAATGGCACGCAGGGAGGCCATCTGCTCCACGGGTTGATGGGTTGGTCCGTCTTCGCCCACGCCGATACTGTCGTGGGTAAAGACATAGATGACGTGCAGCTGCATCAGGGCAGCCAGCCGGATGGAGGGGCGGAGGTAATCCGAGAAGATCATGAAGGTTGAACCAAAGGGGATCAGGCCTCCGTGAGCGGCCATTCCGTTCAGAATGGCTCCCATGGCGTGTTCACGGACGCCAAAATGGAGATTCCGGCCTCCGTATCCCCATCCTCCACCGACCGATCCCTGGGGATCGGCCGCCTTGAGTTGGGGACTCTGAAAATCGCCCAATCCCTTTCAGTGCCGTATTGGTCGAAGGATTGAGATCTGCAGAACCTCCAATCAGTGTCGGGATTCTCGGGGCCAGGGCATTCATCACTTTTCCCGAGGCGACCCGGGTTGCCATTCCCTTGGCGTCAGGGGGAAAGAGGGGGACATCGGCATCCCAGCCTTCGGGCAATTCGCCCCTCATGATCTCTTGGAGTTCTCTTGCCGAGATCAGGAAAGGCCTGGCAGTAGGCAGAAAATCTGCTATTCCATTCATCCTCTGCCTTCCTGCCCTGTTCCAAGTGCTTTCCGAAAATGGTCGAGGGCCTGATCAGGAATGATAAAAGAGGGGGTCGAGCGGCCAACCCAGCTTCTGTTTCGTCAGCTTTGACTTCTTCCTCACCCAGAGGGGCGCCATGAGCTTCAAAGGTGTCCTGTTTGTGAGGTGAACCATAACCGATATGGGTCCGCACCATGATCAGGAAGGCCTCTCTGTCTCCTTCTGGGCCTCATTGAAGCGCCTTTTCGATCGCTTTCAGGTCGTTTCCGTCTTCGACCGATTGGACGTGCCATCCATAGGCCTCAAACCGTTTCGCGCGATCTTCGGTAAAGGTGAGATCGGTTCCTGCCTGCAAGGGTGATGTAATTGTCGTCGTAAAGATAGATGAGCTTCCCGAGTTTGAGATGGCCGGCGAGAGAGGCAGCCTCCTGGGCCACCCCTTCCATCAGATCGCCGTCACTGACAATCCCATAGGTGAAATGGTTGATGATCTCAAAACCGGGACGATTGTATCGAGCTGGCGAGATATCTCTCTGCCATGGCCAAGCCCACACCATTCCCGAATCCCTGGCCCAGAGGCCCTGTCGTCACCTCCACGCCCGGCACATGGCCCCGCTCGGGATGGCCGGGGGTGATGGCTTTCCCACTGACGAAACTGTTTAATCTGTTCAAGAGGAAGGTCGTACCCCGTTAGATGAAGGAGACTGTAAAGCAGCATGGAACCATGGCCTGCCGAAAGAACAAACCGGTCCCGGTCAAACCATTTCGGGATTGGATGGATTGTGTTTTAAAAAATGGGTCCACAAGACATAAGCCATGGGCGCAGCGCCGAGGGGCATTCCCGGATGCCCGCTGTTGGCCTTCTGGATGGCATCGACCGACAGGAAACGAATCGTGTTCACACAGAGATCGTCCAACTCGGTGGATGAAAGATGAGTTGTTGAATTCTTGTCCATGTCAGCCCTCCTTATTTGAATAATGAATAACCGGTCGAATGATTAAAATCAAAAGATGTTCCAAGAACAGTAAACACAGGCACCACATTTTAACTTGTTTAATGAGAATGATCCATCATCTGCGCTTCCTCGCCGACCCCCGGTTTTTTACTTCCACGGGATTTGAAGCACCCTCTGAGGCCTGATCAGGCCTCCTGCACCTTGGGTTTCCTGTAAATTGAATAGGGGTGGGGGAAAACCAGTGTTCCCCTTGGCAAAAAAATGCAGGGTGACTCCTTTATATTTTGAGTAGAAGTCATTATATATAATGTAATTACTCTAAAAGGAGGAAACAATCATGGTCAGTAAGGAAAAGAAAAGTCTTTTTGTCCTCTTTATCTTTTTTCTGGTATTGGGGTGCGCTTCCGTCAAACCGAAAATTCCTGTTGATCAGGGTTCGGTTGAACCGGGAGGGACGGTGGCCCGGGGAGAGATGCGACTCAAGCTTCTCGGCACCCCTCTCGCTGTTGGGAGCCCTCTGCCGTCTGTAAAATTGGTCGATGCGATGACCCTGAAAGATGTCGATCTTTCACAGGAAAGAGGAAAGATTCTGTTTCTGAGCGTCGTCCCGTCCGTTGACACACGGGTCTGCGAGGAACAGACCCACTACCTTGGGAGAAGAGGGTAATAAACTGCCGGGTGACATCAGGCGAATCACGATCAGCAGGGACACACCCTTTGCGCAGAAGCGGTTTGCCAAAGAAGCAAAGCTCACCCATCTCCAATACCTTTCCGATTACAGGCAGGGGGATTTTGGCCGTTCCACCGGTCTTCTGGTAGAGGGATCGATGCTGCTCTCTCGCTCCATTGTACTGGTGGATCGATCGGGAATCGTTCGGTATATTCAGGTGGTTCCGGATATGACTCATCTCCCGGATATGGAAAGGGCCTTTCAGGAAGCAATGGAACTGGCGAGGAAGGGTAATTGATGAAACCCGGAATCTCAATCCGACCGGGCGAGAGACCACGGGCCTTGTCCCCGGGGCTCTCTGAGTTATATCTCTTTACCTATTTCCAAAGCCGGCCGGCCTTAGGCAAACTCGATTCGGGGCTTTGATTATGACTTGACAGCCGGAGACTCTATCCTGCAAGTTAATTACCAGTGCTTCGGGGGTGAAGACACAGAGATATGAAGATCATTGTTTCCGGCTCGCTCGCCTATGACAGGATCATGAATTTCCCGGGATACTTCTCGGACCATATCCTTCCCGAGAAGATCCATGTTTTGAACGTCTGTTTTCAGGTCGATGGTGTAAAGGAAAAATTCGGCGGCACGGCGGGCAATATTGCCTACGCGCTTAGCCTGATGGGTGAAAACCCTGGAATCTCTGCGACGATCGGGCATGATTATCATCGGTATTTCGAATGGCTGGCAAGGAATGGGATCGCAACCGAAGCTATCAAAATCATAGAGGACGAATTCACTGCAAGCGCCTATATCACGACCGACCAGGCGGACAACCAGATCACCGGGTTCAATCCGGGCGCCATGAAATATTCCTCCTCACTGGATTTCGGCAGACTCAACCCGAAGGAGACCCTGGTGATCGTCTCTCCCGGTAACCTTGAAGACATGGTGAACTATCCACGAGCGTGCAAGGACAGGGGGATCGACTATATCTTTGACCCCGGGCAATCCCTGCCCATGTTGGACACAAAAGACCTGATGCAAGCCATCGAAGGGGCGCCGGATTCTGATTTCAAATGATTATGAGCTCGATCTGATCATGCGCAAGACCGGTCTGAACAGAGAAGCCTTGCTCGATCGGGCCAAGGCGATCATTGTTACGATGGGGGAACTGGGTTCAAGAGTCTTTACGCCGGAGCGTGAAATAAGCATTCCTGCCGTCGAGCCAAGGAAAGTAGAGGATCCGACGGGCGCCGGCGACTCGTATAGGGGCGGGCTGCTGAGCGGTCTGATCCATGGAAAGGACATCGAGCAGTGCGCTCGAATGGGCAGCGTATGCGCTTCCTTCGCTGTCGAGTGTTACGGCACTCAGGAATACAGATTCACCCTCGACGAATTCAACCAAAGACTCCATGCCGGCCATTGATGGAGTCTTGACAAGGGAGGTGATTGATCGTGACGCAAGGTTACAATTTATTACTTTTTCTGACTTTTATCATTTTGACTCTTGGCGGAATTCTTTCGCTTTATGCCTTCCAGAGCAAGAGGGCCCTTTTCAAAGTCATAGGTATTTTTTGTCAGCATGAGGCGTTGGGGATAAGGGATGCCAAAACGCTGCGCGAGCTCGGGCTTGAGAGTCCCGATTTTTTCCAGAAGATGGTGAGGCCACGGGATTATAAACAATACGCCCTTCAAATTCTCATAAAGAGAGGCATGGTTTCAGTGACCGAAGATGGGAAGTTATTTCTGGTCGAGGACAATCTTGATCAACGTTTGAGGGACAAAGTGAGGGAAATACGAGCAAAAGGAAATTCCTTACCATAATTTTTTTTTGTATGCTGCGACACCTACAAAACACTCGACAAGACCATGGCACATAAGAAAGCCGGTGGCTCATCCCGCAACGGCCCGCGACTTCAGCCGGAAGGCGGCTCGGGGTCAAGAAGTCGGGCGGCCAGCGCGTCATTCCCGGCAACATCATCGTGCGCCAGCGCGGCACCAAATGGCACCCTGGCGACGGCGTCGGCATGGGCAGCGACCACACGCTGTTCGCGGTCCGCGAGGGCGAGGTGGAATTCGCGACCAAGGCCAAGGGCCGCGTCTACGTCTCGGTGAAGCCCAACTAACGTCGCTGCGGCCTCCAAGCGAAACCATCAACTGTCATGCCCGGCGTCGTGCCGGTACATCCACGGAATTCAAACAGCACAGTCAGCACGTGGATGGCCGGGACGAGCCCGGCCATGACGAGGGTTGTTGTTCGGTTTGACTTGATTGCCCGGTCAATCCTCGGGCCAAGCCCGAGGCAGGGCAATCAGCAAAAAG
>CAWHGS010000035.1:0-25189 GCA_963828805.1 uncultured delta proteobacterium | reverse complement strand
GTCCGGATTCGAGCTGATAGTTGAAATCCGGGTCCTCAGAGAGCACAGGCTGGTCAAGGATTTCTTTAATCTCTCTTTCAACGCTATCAGGCGTCTCTTCAGGATTGAATCGTCTGTCGAGAATAAGCGAACAGGATTCCGGAACCACATTCTCTTTCGTTCCCGCATGAATCATTGTCATCGTACACTTGGGGCTTCCCAAAAGGGGATGGGTCCGGGTGCGCAGGGCCTTATCATATTCCAGCAATTTTCCCCCGAGCTTGACCGCCTTTTCAATGGCATTGATCCCTTGCTCCGCAACGCTTGCATGGGCGGGCCGCCCCGGCCAGAGTGATTCGAGGAGCCAGGCCAGTCCCTTTTCTGCCGTAGCAACCCTTAAGGAGGTGGGTTCCAGGACAATCCCGTAATCCCCCCGGATCCCTCTGCTGGTCAGAAGATCCTTTGTTCCGGGTTCCCCCGTCTCTTCACCGACGACAAATTGAAAAACGACTTTCCCCCGCGGGAGCCCCTTGTCCTGGAGGATCTTTGCCAGGACCATCATCACCGCCAGTCCACCCTTCATATCACCCGATCCGCGGCCAGAATATTCTCTCCCCTTTGACCACCCCTCCATCGGGATCGTCGTCCCAGTGACTCCTCGAGCCTTCAGGAACAACATCCATCTGGCCGTTGAGGATGAGGGTGCGCCCCGCCTCTTTCCCGTTGACAACAGCGACCACTTGAGGGCGATGGGGGTAAGGTTCAGAGATCAAATCGACCTTTACCCCCCACTCCGTCAGCCGCTTGAAGATATGCTCCGCGCAGCTTTTTTCGTTGCCGGGAGGATTCTGTGTCGGGATTCTGACCAGTTCCTGAAGTTATCTGGACCAGGAGGTCCGCATCGATTGCTTTCCAAAATCTCTTCGTTCATTCCATTCTCTCCTCTGACAAGGACCGGAGATTATACCTTTACTGAATACGTCCCAGGATTGTCTAAGGGGGAGACATTCATGATTCATAAATAAATACCCCATGCCCCGGAGGGCACCCGCTCGAACGATGAAAATGGTCTGGACGTTTTGGTTAAGGTTACGGTTACGAAGCCCCTGCCTGCCGGCAGGCAGGCGTTTCGGTTTAGGGTCCAACGGTTACGTGCCTGCACGCCGAAGTGCGTTTCGGCACGCAGGCGTGAACTTCTTGAGCCGAAGAACGTAACCGAATCCTGTCCTGAGCCGCCGTTCATCCTTCGAGAACCTCAGGACGAACGGCGAGTCGAAGGGGACGATACGGGCATCGTTGCCCTTACCGTTGGACGAAACCTCTATTTTCCAATTCAGGTAAACCTTTTCATGTTGCCTTGCAAAGTCGTATGTGCTACATCTAATCTTAATGTGACACAAGTTAACATTTTGGAACCAAAGAAAATCCAGCTGAGCGGTGAAAAGGAGATCGGGAGATGAAAAAACTGACCATGCGGGGGCGCGTCAATCCTTATCCCACCTTGAGCGATTGTTGGAAATGAAGGAGAGATGACTGTCACTCGTCAGGGGGAACCGATCGCACGATTAATCCGATCAACGACAAACGACCCATTCCCTTCCCATCAGGAGCTTTGAGAGAAAATGCCGAGAATGCGAAAAAGGAACGAGAGGGTAATCCGGGAGGATAGGGATGCGCGATGAGCGAGACCATCTACTTCGATACAAGCGCTTTGGCCAAGTGGTATCTCAACGAGGCAATGTCCGATGATGTTGAGAGATATATTCAGGAGCACGGACCTGTCGCCATCAGCGACTTAACGGTAGTTGAAATGCGCTCTCTCCTTGCCAGGAGGCGAAGAGAAAGAGAGATCGATTTAAGGATTGAAAACCAGGTTTTCGCCACCTTCCAGGAGGATATTCGTCAAAATGTCTTGATCTGCCATCCTTTTCCCAGTGGACTGGCAGCAGGCGCCGTAAATCTGTTATCTGTACACTCCGAGATATCTCTCAGGACACTCGATGCATTGCATCTCGTGATTGCTAAGGAGATCCAGACGACTGTCCTCGCCACGGCTGACAGGGTGATGGCGGCAGGAGGCAAGGCAATGGGTTTTTCCATTGTGCGATTTGATTAAGTTCTTTATCCTTCTAAATACAAGGAAACGTCTTTGGAGTCCCTGTGGTGAAATGGGGTCAGTTCCGAGAATTTATGAAGACTGTTCCAACCGTTTCTGCGAGGTCTCCGTGCTATTCTTACCAAACATAACGATAAGGTAGATGGAAATGACAACACAATTCCTCAATTTTTGGAATGACTCTCTTTTCTTTTCTCTTAAAAAGCCTGGATTCCGGATGGAGTTTATCCCGATGAAAATCGGGGCCGGAATGACACCGCTCGATGAGACCTTTCGTTTATGGACAGACACTACTTAAACAATAGCATCTGTGTCTCTTTATCCCATTTGTCGGGGATTGGCCAGGAACTCTGTTTTTTAAAGGCATTTAGAGCCGCCTGTGAGCCCTTGCCCCAGATCCCATCGATCGGTCCCTTATAGAGGCCAAGCTCCTGAAGACGGGTTTGTATCTTCCGGGCATCTTTGGAGGAAGAAGGGTTCAAAAGAACTGAACCGCTTGATATCGATTCCTGGCTGTCGCCTGCAGCCTCACCCGACGGCTCTGTATTTTCTCGGCGTCTTGGGGGAAGGCTGGATTGAGAAGGACTTCGCCGCTTGCAATCAGGTCCTCAGTCGCCTCTGGAGTAAGAGGGGGGGCTTTCTGCTGCGTGGGGACCCT
The DNA here is from genome assembly GCA_963828805.1 of uncultured delta proteobacterium. GTDB lineage: Bacteria > Desulfobacterota > BSN033 > BSN033 > UBA1163 > CAWHGS01. The sequence goes on along the minus strand of CAWHGS010000035.1, from coordinate 22,436 downwards.
TAGGTTGGGTGGGAGCCGCGGGTGTTGCAGGACTGGAGCCGGTTTGCTTGTTGGCTCCTGCTCGCTTTTGGGTGCAGCATCGGACTTCGGCGTTTCTTTCATTCCCTCTGTGCCAGGAGCTACAGCCTCCTTTGATTTTGGGCAACCAGAGACCAGGCATGCAAATAAGATGACCAAGAGAAAAATCATCCACCAACCGTTTCTATTCATCTTCGTTTCCATCGATTCCTCCTGTCTCCCAAATAGATCTGTCCTCCATTGAAAAACCCATGGAGTTGTACGCTCCTTTAATTTTATCCAACTCCTGCTCCTTCAAACTCAGAGTGCTCAAGGATACAGAAAGCGTTCTCGATCCTCGCCATCTTGAAAAATGGCATCACCGCGATCACCCGGGGCATTCCATGGACTCTTGCCCCTGAAAGCTCTATGCGAGGCCTCCGTGCCATTGCAAGCCTACCAAAGGTAGATGGAAATGTCAAGGGGATTGCCGACGATAATGGCCTTTATGTCCCTTCTTTCTTTCCTCAGTTGGGAGACAATCCCTTCGCCGGCATTGATGAGAAATCTTCTCAGACCGCAAGATTATCCAGGCTTTTCTGACCGATTATGCAGCGGCTGAATTAACCTCTGCCTGCCAAAGCGGCTTACGCCGATAACTTCGATTCTCCTCTGACGGCTCCTGTGAGATTTTTTGGAGATGGAACTGCTGTCCTCGAACTCTGGCATGGCCCGACGCAGGCCTTTAAAGACATGGCCCTCCAGCTCATGCCCCACTTGCTCACGACGGCCATCCAATCTGACGGAGGCAATTATAAAGTCCTTATTCTCGCATCAGCCCTTAGGCAGCACGGGCAAGGCGGCCCTTGAAGGATTTTCGGACGTGGAAGGGGTCTCTATATTCGTGTTTTATCCCCACGGGGGAGTGAGCGAGATCCAGCGCCTTCAGATGGCTACCCAGCGGGGTTCAAATACCGGAGCCTGTGCAGTGATTGGTAACTTTGACGATGCCCAGACAGGCGTCAAGAAGATATTCTCTGATTCGGCGGTCAATCGGCGGCTGGAAGAGTCGCGTTTCCGGCTCTCGTCAGCCAATTCGATCAACTGGGGACGGCTGGCCCCGCAGATTGCCTATTATTACACGGCCTACGAGGAGATGGTTTTAAGCGGGAAGGTGACGCGCAGGCAGAGATACAACATCTGCGTTCCGACAGGGAATTTCGGTAATATCCTTGCTGCCTATTATGCCATCCGGTGCGGACTTCCTGTCTCGAAACTGATCTGTGCCTCCAACATCAACAAGGTTTTAACCGAGATTCATCCGATTTACGGGATCTATGACCGCAGAAGGGAATTCCTGAAGACCGAATCTCCCTCCATGGATATTCTCATTTCCTCGAATCTGGAACGGTTACTCTTTGAGCTGGTGGGCCGAAACCCCGGAGAGGTCTCGAATTGGATGAACCAGTTATCGACGCCCGGGATGGTATCGGATTCCGAAGGATGCTCTGGACCAGCTTCAACCCCTGTTTTACGGGGGGTTTGCAGACCACAAAGAGACCTCAATAGCCATCGGAAAGCGTTTCGGAGGATCCACAATTTACTGGATGGACCCTCACTCTGCGGTTGGTTACAGTGTCCTCCCGAAAGTACTGGGAGGAGACCGGGGATACGAGGCCCGTTGTATTGGCGTGAACAGCACACCCGTTTAAATTTAACGGGCCGTCCTAGAAGCGATAGGCCGAGACACATCAGGCAAGGATGAATTCACATTGCTTCAGGAGCTTTCTTCCCTCACAGGCCAGCCCATCCGCCAGACTCGCTGAACTGAAGACCTTACCGGAGGCGCCATCAGGGTGTTTGTCGGAGAAAACAGAAATGGCGAAGGTTCTTTACCAGTTTCTGGACATCCACTCATAACCTCATTTGGCAACCTGTTATTTCTCCCTGTGTAGAGGCTGTGCCATAAAACTTGAAACCATAGATTCCGGGTCAAGCCCGGAATGACAACAGGGAACATAAAAGCTTGCCGAGAAAATAGCATAGCGCCTGCCTGCTGTTAGCCCAACTTCCGCACTCTGCTGATCGATTTTAGCCAATTTTTGGCCTTCTGTGTCGAAAAGCCCTTTAATTTCAAGGGGGGTGACCTTGAATCGACGAAAATAGTGACTAATATATATAATTTTTATGCTTGACATATGATGGTATTATATGATTATAATAGTGGCAAATGTATATCAGAAAAACCAAGCGGGTTTACAAAGGCAAAGTCTACACAAACCACCTTCTGGTCGAGTCGGTATTGACCCCAAAAGGACCGCGCCAGCGGACGGTCTGTTCTCTGGGCAGTCTGGAGCCTGCTCCCCGTGAACAATGGCTTGCTCTGGCTCGTAAGATGGAGGCGGCCTTGCAAGGACAGCTCTCGCTGCAAGGCCAAGGGGCAGAAACAGAAACCCTGGTCGAGAGGGCACGCAAAGGTCGGAAGAGGCCGCAGAGATCCGAAGAGATTTCCGGGCAGAGTGGGATCATTGCCATTGATACAGACCGGGTCGAAACCGAGCAACACCGTGAGGCCGGGCCGGTGCACGTGGGGCATCAGATATGGCAACAGTTGGACTTGGAGGAGATCCTGCGTCGTGCCGGGCTGTCGAAGCGTGCTTGTGCTACTGAGCGAAGTGATGACATTGAACCGACTCATTTTCCCGCTTTCCGAACTTTCCATGCCGGATTGGATTCGCCGGACAGCCATGGGAGATATTTTGGGGACAGATTTTTCCGAACTGAACGAGGACGCCCTTTACCGCAATTTGGACAAGCTGTATCCGAAGCGAGAACAGATTGAGAGAGAGCTGGCGGAACGAGAGAAGACGCTGTTCAACTTGGACGATATGGTTTACCTGTACGACCTGACGTCCACCTACTTCGAGGGCCAAGCCGAGACAAACCCGCAGGCGAAGCGGGGTTACTCGCGCGACAAGCGTCCCGATTGCAAGCAAGTCCTGGTGGGACTGGTGCTCGATCGAGACGGTTTTCCGAAAGCCCATGAAATCTTCGAGGGCAACCGGCAGGACCGCAGTACGGTGGACGAGATGCTCCAGATTCTGGAGAAACGAACGGGCAAGCATCCCGGGGCGACGGTCGTCGTGGACCGGGGCATGGCTTATGAAGAGAACTTGGAGCAGATTCGGGCACACGGTCTGCATTACCTGGTGGCGGGACGGCAGTCGGAAAGAAACGAGTGGTTGGATGATTTCGAGAAAGAGGCCGACTGGGAAGAAGTGATTCGGATGCCGTCTCCGCGTAATCCGTTGCAGAAGAAATCGCGGGTAGAGATCAAGCGCCGGCAGAAAGGGAGCGAGGTTTACATTCTCTGTCTGAGTGAGGGACGGGAGGAGAAGGATCGAGCCATCCGAGAGAAACAGGAGGAGCGTTTGATCAAGGATCTGGAGCGATTGAAGAGGCGTATCGAGAAGGGGCATCTGAAGAAGGCCGAAAAGATTCACCAGGCGATTGGTCGACTCCAGGAGCGCTATCCGCGCGTCGCGCGCTATTACGGGATCCAATACCAGGCGCAACCCCAGAGTCTTTCCTGGCAAGAAGACATCGAGAAGAAAGCGATTGCCGAGAAGCTGGATGGCAGCTACGTCCTGAGAACGGACCGGCAGGATCTGACGGCCGATGAGATTTGGCGCACCTACATGCTTCTAACACGCGTGGAGGCAGCATTCCGCTCCATGAAGAGTCCCCTCATGGAGCGTCCGATTTTCCATCACCTGAAGCATCGTACCCAGACGCACATCTTTCTGTGTATCCTTGCTTATCACCTGCTCGCCGCCATCGAGAAGAGATTCCTGGACCAGGGAATTCATACTTCATGGTGGAGCATCCGCCAACAGTTGAGCACGCACCAAGTCGCCACGATCGTTCTACCGACCTCAAACGGGATGGTTCTGAGAATACGAAAAGGAGGCACCCCGGAGCCTGAGCAGAAAAAAATCTACGAGATCCTGAAAATTCCATCCCAGGTCATGAAGCCAATCAAGACTTGGCACGAGGTGGAACATAGTGACTGAAAAAAAACGAAACCCGCATAAATAGGGCATTTCGATTCAACAGAGTGCGGAAGTTGGGTTAGGCAGGGGCGCCCTCCGGGCATGGGGCATGAGTAAGGATTTATGACACTCTGTATAATAATCGCAATGGGGTAAGATCTCAAGATTCTTCTCTGCTGGCAGGCAGGATCCAACGCTTCAGAATGACATTACGAAACAGCCTCTCAGAAAAGGGGAGGATTTGAAGATTATTTTCGGCACAATCCTTTGATTTTTTCCATGAAGCGTTTGACACGCCTCTTTTCAATAAAATTCTCTCCCTTTCCATCTTTTTTGAAGTAGCTGCCCACAATAAACCCATCGGCCTTATTGTAAACCCTGTGAATATTCTCCGGTGTAATACCGCTTCCGATCAGGATAGGGAGGTCCGTATGCTGCCTGACTACCTCCACATCGGTCGCCTTTGTCTCTTCTCCGGTCATTTCTCCCGAGACAATGATCCCGTCAGCGAGTCCTCGTTCGGCGAGATCCCGTGTCTCGATTGCCAACCCGCGATCAGCCAGCGGCGCCGCATGTTTAACCCCCACGTCGGCGAAGATGAGCACATCCGATTTCAGGGCGCTCCTCAGTCTTAGCGTCCGATGGCTGGCTCCCTGGATGATCCCCTGCTCGGAGACGACGGCGTTCATGTGGATATTCACCCTGATGAAGTCGGCTCCAATGGCTGTGGCAATGGCGACCGCTGACTCGCCATCATTGCGCAAGGCATTGATCCCGACAGGCACGCGGGCCTTCTTGACAACCTCTCTTCCAACAGCGGCCATGGAGGCAACCGTCTCAGGGGAAAGCCGTCCCGGCAAGAAGGGTTTGTCCCTGAAATTCTCGACGATCAATCCATGAACACCACATTCTGTCAGAATAGCAACCTCTTCGAGCGCCTTCCTGTAAATCCTTTCCATGGAGCCATCGTAGAGCGGTGACCCGGGGAGGGGAAGCAGATGAATGCATCCAATGACAGGTTTTTCGGGGCCGAATAAGTCTTTAAAAGCTCGCTTTTCCATCATCACCTTCCTTCCGCTCAGTCCGTGGCAAGATCGGCCTCAAGGTCAAAGGTTACTTCAATTTCTTTGCCTACGACGAAACCCCCGCCCTCCATAGCGTAATTTGACGTCATTCCGAAGTCTTCCCGATTGATCCTGGCCGTTCCGCAGAAACCCATGCAGACTTTTCCGCTGAAGGGGCTTTTGACCGGTCCGAAGGTTTCTACCTCCAGGGTCACGGGCCGTGTTATTCCATGAAGGGTCAGGTCCGCTGTCGCCTTGCAGCGGTTTGGCCCTCACGGGTTCGACCCTGGTCGTCTTGAAAATCATCTTTGGATATTTCTCGGCGTCGAAGTAGTCGGGACTGAGGAGGTGTTCGTCCCGGGCCTGATGACCCGTTGTGAGGCTTCTGACCTCTATCTCTGCTTCTGCAGACAGACGGCCCGTGTCGGATGGATCATAATTGATCGTTCCCGAGATCTTGCTGAACAGCCCAACGACGTTTGCTATCATGAAATGACGAACAGAAAATTTTGCTACCGAATGATCTGTATCAATGACCCATTTTGCCATAGCATTTCCTCCTGGTGAAAAAGCATTTGCCCTTAATATATTCCTTTGAAGCCAAAATGGAAAGATGAAATTTGACGTGTCACAGGGAAACCCGATAAAATATAATAACCCCCTGTAATTTTGAGGATTTCGAAATCTGACACCAGAGGAATATTTATGGCTTGAAGGCCTCTACCAGTGCATCCATATGCTCACCCGGCTGGAGGAGTTGAATATTGATAAAACCTGCTTGAGTGAGCCAGGTCCTGATTTCATCGAAAGTGTAGGTATTCCCACCGTCAGTGGCGACGAACATATTCACGGCAAAGATGGCGCCGTCCTTTGGTCGGGTCCGGTCAGGGTCCATCACATGGTCCCGGATGATGATCCTGCCCCCTGGATCGAGAGACCGAAAAACCTTTAGAAAGAGATGGAGGTTCTGTTCCGGGCTGTTCTGGTGGATGATGGCAGAGACAAAGGCCAAGTCATGATTCTTTGGAAATTCATCTTTATAAAAATCTCCAGGAACCAAATTGATACGATGAAGCAGTCCCATCCTGTCAAGGAATGGACGGGCTATTTCGATGACATCAGGTCTGTCAAATAGGGTGGCTTTCATTTCAGGGATCGCTTGAAGAAAGGCAACCGTATAGGTTCCCATGGCTCCACCCACATCGAGGAGAGCCCTTGAAGAGAGGGGACGAACAGCGGCCACAATCCGCGAAGCCATGGGGGATGCAATTACATGCATCGCGCCAATAAAGGCCCGGATATCTCTGATCTTTGGTGAAGAAGGAGCTTGCTGCTCCGGCTGTTGAGGACTTCGAACCAGATCCGTAATGGAAGCCCATCTCTTCCATACCGCGGCCATGTGAAGGACCCAGGACAGGATCGACCCTGAAGCCCCTGAAGATAAAAGGGCAGAAATCGAGGGAGGGCATTGATAGGTTTCCTCTCTCTTGGTCAGAAGGCCCATAGCTGAAAGGGCGTCGAGGAGGATGGTGAGGCCTCTCGGGTCTGCCTCAATTCTGTCTCCAATTTCCTGGGCCGAGAGGGCCTGTGGCGTGAGGAGGGTGAAGAGGTCCAACTCAGCGCCGGAGAGCAGGATGCGGCACTCCATAAAGTTCCTTGCAAGATTCAGAATTTCGGCCTGGCTCCAAGCGTTCATTTTCTTGATCCCGTAATCAAACCGGACAATCTATCCTTGCCTTCCCAGCTTCTCCTTCTGCTGGGTGAGCATGGCAATATGCTTGATTTCTTCGTTGATCAGGGCATCCATCCGCTCTTTTCCAAAGGATTCCGGGATGGCTTTCTTCATGGTGCTGTAAAAAACGACGGAGTCTTTTTCGAAAGTGATGGCAAGATCGAGGACCTCCTGGGGGGTTTTCAATGTTGAAACAAGGGAAGAGATGTCTTTATTTCTGATGAAGATATGGCTGTCTGCGGTTGCCTTAATATACATCTCAAGTTCTGAACCGGGATCGAAGAGGTTCTCCTCTTTGGCAGTTTCAGGCAACTGGAGACGCAGCCTTTCAAACAGTTCGATGTGCTGGTTTTCCCAATCCGCCAGTTCTTTGAAAAGTTCTTTTGCCCTCGCCTCCTGGGTCTGCTTTGCCGCTGTCTCATAGAAGAGTTTACCATTGGTCTCAATCTGGACTCCGACCCGGAAAATGTCATCGGCATTCAGGTAAATCGACATGTTCGCTCCTTATCGAAAGGTTAGAATCGAAACAAAATTGATTGGTGTCCGCCCATAAATTCAGTTGTTCCGTCATGCCGGACTTGATCCGGCATCCAGAACCTCTTGAAAAGACTGGATTCCGGCCTTCGCCGGAATGACGACTTTTTGGGAAACCGTTAGTTTATGAACAGACTCTAATTATAGGAAAGGGAAGGATATTAAGTCAAATGGAGGATGGGTCTTTCACCCGCTGTTCTGAAAGCATCCTTTCTAAAGAGGTCTCGAATCGTCTCATCTTCGGTCTGCTTCTTCCTTTACCCGCTGTTGTGAAAGCATCCTTTCTAAAGAGGTCTCGAATCGTCGATCATCTTCAAAGGTCCGCTTCTTTGGCCCTTTTGTCCGACCCCCGCTTCTCCGGAATTTTGCCTTGATCTCCCGCTCTTCCAGCAGGAATTCCATCCTTTCCGACCGAAACTCCCGGCCGGTCGGACTCAAACACCTCGCTCCCTTTCCGGTAACAATGGCTGCAAGTCCCCAGTCCTGGGTGACAACGATATCTCCGGACCCGGTGGAATTGATGATTTTCAGGTCCGCTTCCTGAGGGTCGGTTCCAACAATGATGTGATGGCCCGATTCAATATAGTGATCGAAACTGGCCACGGTCCAAACCGGGACATCACTCTTTTGCCCAACCTTCAGGCAGATTCTTAACGCCGATTTCGGGCAGGCATCGGCATCGACCAGTATCTTCATGGGAAGTTTTTGCCTCGGTGGATCAAAGATTAAGGTTGACCTCATTCTTTTTACATCTGGTCAACCTGGTACCCCTTTTTCTTCAGGATCTCGACCATTCCCTTTTCTCCAACCAGATGTCCGGCGCCGACAATCACAAAATAGGTCTCCTTCATCTTCAGGAAATCCTCGACCTTTAAAGCCATAGCCGTGTTTCGATCGTCGATGATAATCTGGTAAATGGGAGAAAGCCTGTTGTCTTCAGTCACGCTTCTCGTTAAGATTCTTTCAATCTCCTTCGTGTTGCCGGACGCCCAGGCTTCCAATAATTTACCTACATCCCGGCCGAGGGTATCCATATCTTTAAAGCTGAGCACTAAGAAGAGTTCCTGATCCTGGTCGGACAACTTGGATAAGAGATTGATCTGATAATCCACACTTTCCAGTTCGACAATCTGTTTCTTCCCGGCAGCTTTAGAGAGAAAATGTTTATCAATCCCATAATTTGGATCAAGCCCTAATTTCAGGAATTCGACCGAGGAGAACATGAGCCCCAAAAACCAGGGCTTCTGCTTATTGATCAGCTCAAGAGGAGCCCCCAGCCCTTCTGCCCGTCTTTTGATGAGTTCAAAGGTTTCCCTGGAGACGTGTTTCTCCAGCGTGTCGTCATCGGCATAGATCGCCTTATCCACCAATTGCTGTAAATCGATTTGACGGCCACTGCTCACATTTGCCTCAACGACCAAAATGGCGGATTGTTCAAAGGCTTCTTCAATGTTCTTGTTGAGAGGATACAATTCCTTCTTAAACAGATGGATGGAACCCAGGAGATAGACCGTATTCGTTTTTGATTGGATCTTCCATAAAAAGTTTTTCGAGTCCCCCGAGAAAACAAAGGGCACATGAACCGAGAAAACGAATATGAAGAAGATGAAAACGACGAGTGCCTGTCGCCTAACCGATCTTACCATGTTTGCTCCACTCCTTTTTTAAGTCGGGACCCGGACAAGAGATCCAAATCGATGGGTTGCCCAGAAGAAATCTTTCCGGCGGGTTTGTCCATATTTTTTTGCCAGTCATGTTCTCCCCGGGCTTTTGACACGAAAAAGGGCAGAACCATTGAGGTCTGCCCTTCCTTCTTTGGTTTTACATCCCTGCCTCCTGTCGGACAGGCGGGAAAAAGACGGCCTACTTGCTCATCAAGTATTCATGAATCGAATTGGCGGCCTTTCGACCAGCGCCCATGGCGAGGATGACGGTGGCGGATCCGGTGACAATGTCTCCTCCTGCCCAAACGCCTGGTTTGCTTGTCTTGCCCGTTTCGAGATCGGCGACGATATAGCCTCGTTTGTTTAATTCGAGGCCGGGAGTCGCTGTCGGGAGAAGGGGATTGGCGCCTGCGCCAATGGCGACGACGGCCAGATCACACTCCAGCTGAAATTCCGAGCCTTTGATGGGGACGGGTCTCCGTCTGCCCGACTCATCCGGCTCCCCTAGTTCCATCCGCAGACATTCAACACCCGTGACCCAACCCTGATCGTTTCCCAGGAACCGAACCGGCGCCGTCAGAAGATAGAACTGGACGCCCTCCTCTTCCGCATGGTGGGTCTCTTCGATTCGGGCTGGCATTTCATCTCTCGACCGGCGGTAGATGATCCGGACCGTCTCTGCTCCCAGACGGAGGGCCGTGCGGGCTCCATCCATGGCCACGTTTCCTGCTCCGAACACAGCCACATTTTTCCCCCGGGCAATCGGAGTATCGTATTGAGGGAAGAGATAAGCCTTCATCAGATTGGACCGGGTCAGATATTCATTGGCCGAGTAAACCCCGCAGAGATTCTCCCCCGGGACGCCCAGAAATTGGGGAAGGCCGGCGCCCAGACCCAGGAACACGGCGTCATATTCCTGCAGCAGTTCGTCCACGGTCTCGATCCTTCCGATCACACAGTTGACCTCGATCTTTACTCCCAGTCTTTCCACATAATCCACTTCTGCCTGGACAATATCCTTGGGCAGACGGAATTCAGGAATGCCGTAAATCAGAACGCCACCGGTCTTATGGAGGGCCTCAAAGATGGTCACCTCGTGCCCCTTGAGGATAAGATCTCCTGCCAGGGTCAACCCTGCCGGGCCCGATCCGACGACAGCCACTTTTTTCCCGGTGGGAGGTGCCTTTTCAGGAATGAAGACGCCTCCCTTGTCCCTTTCCCAATCCGCGGCGAACCTCTCCAGCCGGCCGACCGCGACGGGTTCGTCCTTTTTTCCAACGATGCAGAGTTTTTCGCACTGGTCTTCCTGCGGACAGACTCGGCCGCAAACGGCAGGAAGGCTGTTTCGCTCTTTCAGCTTTCGAGCGGCTCCCGAATAATCTCCCTCCGAGATGAGCTTCACAAAGGCCGGAATATCAATTTCGACCGGGCACCCTTCAATGCATTTTGGCTTTTTGCATTGGAGACAGCGGCTCGACTCCAGCCGGGCCTGTTCAGGATTATATCCCAAAGGAACTTCGTTAAAATTCCTGGCTCTGACTCCGGGCTCTTGCTCGGGCATTTTCTGCCGCGGAACCTTCTGTTTTTCCTTCTTCTCTACCATCGCAACCCCCTTATTTTCCTTCCTTGCACGAATCGATCCATGGAGGCCTTCTCTTCCGTGAGATAGGCCCGTTGCCTCTTGACCAGTTCGTCATAGTCGACTTCATGACCGTCGAACTCAGGCCCATCCACACAGACAAATCGCGTTTTTCCCCCCACCGTAACACGGCATGCCCCGCACATCCCGGTTGCGTCGACCATGATCGAATTCAGGCTGACGATCGTTTTAACCCCATACTCCTTTGTCAATCTGCATAAGAATTTCATCATGGGCACCGGGCCAATGCCACAGATCAGTTTTACATCCTTCCGGTCGTCCAGTATCTTCCGGAGGACATCGGTGACAAATCCGTGATGACCATAACTCCCGTCATCCGTCGTCACCCTCAGGTCATGGCTGGCCGCTCCCATCTCCTCTTCCAGGATCAGGAGATCTTTCGTCCGGGCGCCGATGATGGCGATGACGTTATTCCCGGCGTCTTTGTACGGCTTTGGTGATGGGATACATCACGGCTACCCCTGTCCCGCCTCCCACACAGATCACGGTTCCCAGGTTTTCAATATGGGTGGGTTTTCCGAGGGGGCCAATAATGTCCATGATCCCGTCCCCAACGTTGAGGGTCCTTAAGAGGGCGGTGGATTTGCCCACCACCTGAAAGATCAGATCGATGGTGCCTGCAGAGGGATCTGTCCCGGCCATGGTCAAGGGGATTCTCTCCCCTGTCTCGTTGGCCTTCAAGACCACAAACTGGCCTGCCTTGGCCTTTCGGGCAATGCGCGGCGCCTCCACCTTAAAATGGCACACCGTCTTCTCGGCCATCTCCCTTTTGTACGTAATGTTATGCAATCGGATTCCTCCTTTCTGTTTTAGACCGTGTTTCACGGGGCTTGCTTAATATAAGAAAACGGGATAGGAATGTCAAATCATCCAAGAGTCGAATCCTATCCCAATTAGTATTACGGAAAGGGACTTCCAATTTCAACTTGATTCTGTCTCTGTTCTCACCCATCTGGACATAAACTCAGCTCAAAGGACTTCCGCCTGATCCCTTTAAACAATTCCAACTTCTCCAGGTCCATCATCAGCTTCAGCACTGTCTCTGCCAGCGTGACTCACGATCCGGCCCGCCACCTGCACTACCTTCCAACGAAACGTAGCAATCGTATGCCTCGTCCATGACTCTGGACATGAAAGCCGTTTGAATCCAATGAAGAGATTGTAAGCAATGACCCCAATCCTGAAAAATCAGCATTGGCATAGGCTCTGCCCGCAAGGCATCCGCTCCATTCCCAACCCAATCTTGAGCTCCTTATTAAAGTTTTCTGCCTGCCCCCTCTGGTTATGCCACTTCAGCACGGCGGCCGTATCCTTGTCCTCCTCCAACCAGTTCGTCGCCACTGCGTGATAAAAATACTGCCCCTCTTTCTCAAAGAGTTCCCCCTGCCTCCGCATCTCTCGCTTGACCACCAAACGAAAAGCCTTCTTCGTTTCATTCATGCAATGCACCGTCTCCGCTAGCTCATAGCCACAACCCCGCACCGGCTCTTTCCATTCCTCCTGACCAATCATCCCAATCACCTTTTTGACCGCTTTGTCCTGATCCGCCGTGATCCGCATACTTGACCCCATCCTCCTCTAACTGATTGAAAAGACCAGCTTGATACGAGGCGCTGTCCGCTCGATAATACCCAATCTTTTTGCCCCGGGGCATCCGCTCTTTGCATCGAAGGTAAAACTCCTTCTGCCCAAAGGCCGGCGCTACATTCCCCTCCCGAAATTCATCATACAAACATACCGGAGTCTCATATAAAAACCCTGCCACCGGCATATACCCCTTATTCCCATTATAGGTGAACAAGGCATCCGCCTTCTCCCCTATGATCTCCGTCGCATCCGCATCCAACGTGTATTCCTTGATCCCATCTCTTCTCAAAATCCTCTCATTGATCTTGCCCCTCACCCGATCCAGTCCCTCTAATCCTGGCTCCCCTCTGTTTGGATCTCCCATCCTCCTTAGCCAATCTCCCACCGTATCAGGCTCTGGAATCTCATCTCGACCAATCAGCTTCATTAAACCTTCTTCATTTTTTAATTCCCTTAAATCTTCTAAGCTTCTCCCGCCTCCTTGCAACATTAACACCACTGCATCTACTATCTCCGAAGGATCAAAACCTCGATTACTCCCGGGAGTCGGAAGATATCGATCCGTCAGCTCTCTCAGCCCAATTCCATGATTGAATTCTGCCATCAAGGCCAGTCCTCCGTGGGCCGTTAGTCTCTCCTTCGTCGTTTCGATCTTGAATGAAAAGACGCTCTGCTCTATCATGATTATCAATCCCCTTTTGGCTCTTTGGTTTCACCTACAACAGACGATGAAAAGTAGAGAATAATAGTAAAGCTTGATAAAAAGTTTTTGGAAACCTCCGGAGACTCTTTAGAAAGTCCTGGAGGTTTTAATTTAGGGGGAGAGAAGGAATGAATCTCAAGATCTACGTTGGAAATCTTCCTTTTAGCGCTTCTGAAGAAGATTTGAAGAAATTCTTTTCCGAAGCAGGGGCCGTTCAGTCCGTCAAAATCGTTACCGATGCGTATTCTGGGAAACCAAGAGGATTCGGATTTGTGGAGATGGCCTCGGAGGCAGATGCCGAGAAGGCGATTTCACTCCTGAACGGGAAGACCTTGATGGAACGGACATTGGTCGTGAGTGAGGCGAGACCGCAGAAAAAAGGCGAGAGTTCCTTCAAGGGAAGGCGAGACAGAGATAGGTAGTTCTGACTGACATCAGGAAGAGGAGGAACGATTGTCCTTGGAGGTTAAGGTTCAAAACAATCAGATTGAGAATGCGATCAAGTCCTTGAAGCGCCAGCTCATCCGGGATGGTGTCTTGAAAGAGCTGAAGAATAGAAGGGCCTATGAAAAGCCTTCGGTCAAGAAGAAGAGAAAACAACGAGAAGCCAGAAGAAGAAGGCAGAAGGCGGCTCGCAGGTCTTCGAGATTTTCAAGGTAGAGTAGGTATTCGGCCGGCAAAGACTTGGTTTACTGAGGGTCTGGGACGTTAATGGCCAGCCAGAGTTTTCCCTCTTCCCTTTGGAGCAGCCCTTTCCTCGAAAGCAAAACCATTGCATCCGATGAAAACGCGACGACGTCTTTGAAATCAAGGATGACCCGTTCGATCTCCACCCCTAAAGCTTTTTCGATTCTCTTCACTAACTCTCCAGCTCCTTCTCGATCGATCGATCCCTCCAGCCGAATCACCAGGGTCTTGACCCGCTCATTATAAACCGAATAGAGCTTGAGGGTTTCGGTTGCTTTTTGGCCGATCAAAAGCCTTTTTTCCGCGATCTTTTCTCCGACCCTATGGATCAGATTCCGGGTACTCTTAAGAGGAATCGTATCGTTCATCCTCTGCAGGGCCTTTGAAAGCTGCGGGATATGGCCTTCCGGGGTCCCCTGAGCAATGCTTCGGTAGGCAATGTTGGAGAGAACCCGGGTGAAGAATCGCTGCTGGGGATGAAAGACCCTTCTGACGATCGAGCCCCAGGAATACCCTTCCTTACAGAGCCAATTGAATCCCCGCTGAAGAGTCTCCTCGGTCATCAGTTTTGGCCGAAAAACGACGGTAGCCCCATTGTATTTGCTCCAGTCTTTATGGAGAAGTCTTCCCTCCGACTCCATCCTCTGAAATAAAGGGGTGCCGGGCAGGGGTGTGAGCACAAAAAAACTGGGAAGTTCAATCCGATTCCGCTCGCAGAACCGAAGCGTCCTCTCGAAAACTCCCTCATCATCATGATCTAATCCAAAGATGAAGCCCGCCAAGACCATAATATCATGATCATGGAGCGCACGAAGAGCCTCTTCGTACTGGTGGACCCGATTAAAGGATTTGTTCATCTCCTTGAGGTTTTCAGGAGAAAGGGACTCCATGCCAACGAATAAGGAGACACACCCGCTTTCGGCGGCGAGCTTCAGGAGTTCCGGATCACGGGTGAGGGTTAAACTCGCCTGACCTGCCCACTTTTTTTTGAGGGGGATGAGCCGCTCAAAGAGTTCCTTGGCGTGCTGACGGTTTCCGGCGATATTATCGTCAATAAAGACCGTAAACTCTCCCGAGAGACGCTTGACGTCCCGGATCACCTCGTCGATGGGGCGACAACGGTAGGTCTTTCCAAAGAAGTGGGTGACATGGCAGAAATCACATTGATGAGGGCAACCCCGGGTCGTCTGGACACAGTTGACCGTCATGTAGGCTTCTTTGCGGAGAAGGTCAAGCCGGGGCGAAGGGATCCCGCTCAGGGAAGGATAGGTTTCCGCCTTGTAAAATGGCTTGAGCCGTCCCTCCTGGAGATCGTTAATCAGGGTCGACCAGACCGGTTCTGCCTCACCGATGACCACGGAGTCAACATGCTCTTTTGCCTCGACGGAGCAGCTCGATGCATGAGGCCCTCCCATGACGACGGGAATGCCCCTTTCACGAAACCGCTTCGCGATTTCATAAGCCCTCTTGGCATGCATCACCATTCCGGTGATTCCGACCAGATCGACTTCTTCTTCAAAGTCAATGGGCTCCACATTTTCGTCCGTGATCTTCACATCAATCCCGGGCGGGGTCAGGGCAGCCAGGGTGGTCAACGTGAGACGGGCAAACCAGATTCTCTTAATCACTTTTTGGGAATGGCTGATGAAAGGGTGTTCATAGGCTGGATCGATTAATCGAATCTTCAACTAAGGTTTCTCCTTATCAAATAACCTCGATGAGGCCGTATGGGAGGGTAATTCTCTACGAGTCCATGCGAGGAAAACGAAATTAGGTGAACTATTAAAACTATAACTAATTTAGGAGAAAGTGTCAATCGCTCACGATTCCTGTTCTGCAATTCAGACACTGGACTTCAGACCTTAGACACCGGACTATTTTACATGGGGAATTGACCCTTGAAGTGTCCTTATCCCCTTTTCTCTTGAGGCTTTGCACTCTATTTTCATCTCTCGTCTGATGTCTGAAGTCTATGCCTCTTACTGTCTGAATCACATGATTCCTGTTCAGGGGTCCCGGAGAGATTGTAATAATTGGTCTTGCAGGCGTCTCTCAGCAGGGTCAGTGATTCTTTCACCTCATTAAAGGATTTTCTCAGGGCCTCATATTTTTTCTCCAGTTCAATATTTTGCGCAAGGGTCTCCTCCCACCTTGCACGGAGTTCTTGGTTCTCTGCAGAAAATTGAGAGACCTCTCTCTCTTTCAGCCTTCCTTTCATCCGAAGAAGGTCGTTCTGTTCGATCTTGGCCTCCAGGCTCTGAATGTGATCAAAGGCCTGGTCCCTTTCGCGGGCGGCGCTCGCCAGGCTCTCTCTCAAATTCTTCATCTCCCCCTGCATTGCCGATATCTTCTCTAGGGCGTCTTCGTTCTCCTCGTCAAGATAGGCCAATTCGGACTGAATCTCCCGAAATCGCTGGAGCTCCTTCGTTAACCCCTCGATTTGGATCCCCAGGATCTGATTTTCCTGAGCCCGTTGTTGAATCGTCTTCTGAGAGGAGGCCAAATCCATTTCCAGGGCTCTCTTCGTTCGATTCGAGGCGAGAAGCTGGCCGTGGAGGTCTTCGATTAACTTCAGGACCTCCAGATTTTCCTTCCCCTCCTCTTCCCTGGGCTGCGGGGTAAAGATGGGTTTTCTCTCGGCCGGTTTCTCCGGAGGCTTTATTTCCCGAGAAACTTCGTGGAGGGGCTGTGTCTCCTCTTCTAAGGTGGAGAGAGGGGGCTCCTCCTCCTTCCGGATCTTCGGCATTTTCTCTGCCACATTCCGATCAAACCCATCAAATCCGTCTCCGACGACCGTTTGGCCTCTTAGCTTCATTCCATTGCCTCCTCTAATCGAACCTCGAAACAGGACTTTTCTATTTCACCCGTTCTCTCATGTAGGTTTCCATGGCCATTAGCATTTCGATGATTTTCTCCACCTCCGCCTTGACCTGGGTAACCTCCTCCAGAATCTGAAGGGCCTTTTTGAGATCCAGCTCCAGGGCAGAGCGAACGGTGAGAGAGGAACGGAGTTCTGAATAGAGCCCATGGATACGCTCGGTCAAAGCCTCTTTTTTTCCGTCTTCCTGTCTCTTGATGGAAGTGACCACCTTTGACTCCGTCACATCCCATGGCCTTTCTATTGTCTCCTTGACCTGGGTATTCGGGAATTTTTGTGCCACATTGTTGGCAAACTCATCCGTCATATGGAGCTCCTTTGAGTTGAAAGATTTCATCGATCAAGTCCTGAACATCGGTAGAGCCTTTTGAGGATTGGGAAAAGAGGAAGATCGGCGTTCCCCGGCTTGTGGCCTCTGCAATTTTTGTGTCCTGGCGAATAAGGGTCTGAAGAAGATATTGACCATAGTGGGTTTCCAGGGCCTTTTTTGAGCGCCGACAGATCCGGTGGGAGTCGTTATAGCGATTCAAGAAGATGAAGATGTTTTCAAAGACAAACGAGAAATCTTCTTCGATGGTGGAGAGGGTTTCAAACAGAATCTTGAGGCCGTGGTAGGAGAGAAAATCCGCCAAGACAGGGATCAGGAGATCATTGGATGCAAGGATGGCATTGAGATTCAGGAGCCCAATACTCGGAGAGGCATCCATGATGATCAGTTCATAATCCTTCTCCACAAGGCCGAGAAGTCTCTTGAGCCGGAATTCCCTGGAGTTCATGGCAAACAGGGAGAGCTCCACCGGAGAGAGATTGAGATTGGAGGGAATGATATCGAGGGTCGGGAGGTCTGTTTTGATGATGACCCGTTCGAGGTCCTCTTTCTCAACCAGGGCGCTGAACAGAGTCTTGGGATACTGGGAGTTGTCAAGGCCGAGACACTGGGTGAGATGGCCTTGAGGATCGAGATCGATCATGAGGGTTTTCACTCCCATCTGGGCGAGACGAAACCCGTAAGAGGCAGAAACGCTGCTTTTCCCTGTTCCCCCTTTAAAATTCAGGAAAAGTTGCTTGCGAAGCGATTTGACAATTTGGGGAAGTCCCAAATGATTCCGATAGGTTGCCACATCTTCGGGTTTGTAAGAGCGCTCCTTTCGGGCATTCCTCTTGGCACTGGGCAGAATTCCTTCCGCCTCTTTCTCGATCAATTCCTGCCTCGAAATGCCAAGGATCTTCGAAAAAATCATGGGAGTATAAGCCAAGTCTCCTAAGATCTTCGCACGTTGGATTAAGGGTAACGATTGCGTCGTCATAGGTTAGTGTTCCTGGGTCCTCCATCTCTGCTGGAGGAAAGACCCGGTTGTCCTCTATTAAAAATGGGGTTCCGAATCCTTTTTTCGAGAGCCCTCTTTGCCCATTTCCGAAGATGGGAATCCGGATCTGCCATTGCCTTGATCAATTGCTCTTCGCTCTCTTCCGGGTAGAGGGCGATCAGGGAGAAGAGGGCCGCCTTTCTTACCTTTGCCTCCGGATCTTTTGATAATTCAACGAGAATAGGAAGGACACCCTCTATTGGCGTCCAACCCAAGAGGGTAGCCATTTTCCGCCTTACCCATGGAGATCCATCGCTCATGAGCTGGAGCAGAATATTGAGATCAACTCCTTCCCCGAGCTTAAAGATCCCTCGAAGGGCGGCGATCTTCACCTTTGGGCTGCTGTCTTTAAGATATTTCCTCAGTAGAGGGGTAATACCCGAGTCTTTAAGTTTTACGAGGGCGAGGATCGCCCGGGCCCTCACATCAGGAATCCGGTCGGACAGGGTTTCTTGAAGAAGGGGGGCGGCCACGGAGGGATCCACTTTTTCCAGATAGTCGATGGCCAGCTTTCTTAATTGCGGATCAGGATGTTTTAGATCCGCTTTTGCCTGTTCAAGCTGCGTTTGTGAAGAGAGGGTTCCCGAAATGGGGTAAGAGGTGGAAGAGGTTACCCTTTGTCTTAAGTCTTCAGGGAAGGCCGGTTCGTTGAAGGCGGGTTTTTCCGACCCTTCCAACCCTGTTGATTTCAGGTAAATCAGTCGAAAACGATCTCTTGCAGAACCCTCCATTTTCACTCCAAGAAACGTTAAGAGATTTATAAAGGGGCTATCTCATTTTCTCTCGCCGGAAGAAGTTACCCTTTGGAAAAGTTCCGGAAGCTCATTTTTGACGACAACATTTAAATTCAATCTGTGCCCAATACCATATAATATTATGTTTTGTTTGTAAAGTAAAAACGATTTGTTGAAATTTCCTCCATTTATGATTATAATTAGTTTCTGTCCATAAACTAACGGTTTCGCAAAAAATCGTCATTCCGGCCCCGTTCTGCAACGGAGTAAACTCCAGCAGTAGTCCGGAACGGGTTGAAATTACTGGATTCCAGACTGCCGGGGTATGACGTTTAAGTAATCGATAAAAGGACCCTAATTGGCCCGAATTGTGGTGACGGTTTTCCCCTCACATCCCGCTTCGATCCGGGGTCAGGTCATCCTCCGTTCGTCCTAACATTAGCCTAAAGAAGGGACCCATTCACGATTTTTTATTAAGGGGGTTTTGATAAGAGACAAATTGAAGAATGTTCGTCTTCCGGAAAGAAGAAGAGCAAGGGGATATTAATAATTCTAACCTATTAAAAACATGTTAGTTTTTAATGTTATAAAAAATTTAATAAAAAAAAGCTTGACAAACCTTCTTAAACCTGATAAATTCTTAAAGTTTTCCCGTTTTAGTGGATTTCTAAGAGCGATGCAACCTTAACTAACTGAAATGATTGATTTTTGAAAAAGAGGGTTACCAAATGCCGACGATTCAGCAACTTGTTCGAAAGGGTAGACAGGAATTAAAGAACAAAACATCTGCGCCAGCCTTAACCGGCTCGCCCCAAAAACGGGGGGTCTGCATCCGCGTCTATACGACGACCCCTAAGAAACCGAACTCTGCCCTTCGGAAAGTCGCCCGTGTTCGCTTGACCAACGGCATTGAGGTGACCACCTATATCCCAGGTATCGGCCATAACCTCCAGGAACACTCCGTTGTCCTCATTCGAGGAGGAAGGGTAAAAGACCTGCCCGGAGTAAGGTATCATATCATCCGTGGCACCCTCGATTCTGTTGGTGTTCAAGACCGTAAACAGAGTCGCTCTAAATACGGAGCCAAAAGACCCAAATAAATAAAGAAGGAAATCATCTCCTCCAAAAAACCTCTGAGGTCATTTCGGAAGAGGGAGAGAGTCATCATGCCAAGAAAAAGGGAAATTAGAAAGAGAGAAGTTTTGCCGGATCCCAAGTATCATGATCCCCTCGTTGCCAAATTTATCAACGGCCTTATGCGACGAGGGAAAAAGAGCGTGGCTGAAAGCATCTTTTATGGGGCCCTGAGCATGATCCAGGATCGAATCAAGTCCGACCCCATGAAAACCTTTAAGCAGGCGGTGGATAACGTAAAGCCCGTCCTTGAGGTCAGACCCCGGAGAGTTGGAGGCGCAACCTACCAGGTCCCGGTGGAAGTGAGACAGGAACGAAAAATGGCTCTGTGCATCCGCTGGATCATCGGCTATGCCAAGGCGCGGGCGGAAAAGACGATGGAGGAGAAGCTTTCAGGAGAGTTGATCGATGCAGCCAACAATCGGGGGGCAGCGATCAAGAAGAGAGAGGATACGCACAAGATGGCTGAGGCCAACAAGGCCTTTGCTCACTACCGTTGGTAATTTTCCAAATCAGCAAGTCAGTGTCAGTAGAGGTTTTGAAGTGTCAAATCAAGCATTAAAGGAAGTGACAAGGAATATCGGCATCATGGCTCACATCGATGCCGGCAAGACGACGACGACGGAGAGAATCCTGTATTATACGGGAGTCACTCACCGAATCGGAGAGGTGGACGAAGGCTCCGCGACGATGGACTGGATGGAGCAGGAAAAAGAACGGGGGATTACGATTACCTCCGCTGCCACCACCTGCTTCTGGAAAGAACACCGGATCAATATCATTGATACCCCGGGTCATGTGGATTTCACGATCGAGGTTGAGCGATCCCTCCGGGTTCTGGATGGGGCGGTTGCGGTTTTCTGCTCGGTGGGAGGCGTAGAGCCCCAGTCGGAAACGGTCTGGAGACAGGCGGACAAGTACCAGATCCCCCGGATTGCCTTTATCAATAAGATGGATCGAATGGGCGCCGATTTCGAGGGATGCCTCAAGATGATGATGGATCGTTTAAAGACAGCCCCCCTTCCCATTCAGATCCCCATCGGGAAAGAAGACGACTTCCAGGGGATGATCGATCTTGTTACCATGAAAGCTTTTCTCTATGACCCCCATAGTCTTGGAGATCATTATGATATCATCGATATTCCGGAGACTTATTTAAAAGCGGCTTCCCGGCAACGGGAGACCCTGATCGAACGGCTGGCTGAGCGAGACGACTTTTTAATGGAGAAATTTATTGATGGTCAGGAAATCTCGGAGGCCGAACTGAAACGGGCCATCAGGGATGTGACCCTTCAATTGAAGGGGGTTCCGGTGCTCTGTGGCGCTGCTTTCCGTAACAAAGGGGTCCAGCCTCTGCTCGACGCGATCATTGAATATCTTCCTTCTCCACTGGACATTCCTCCTGTCAAGGGAGTAGACCTTCACGGCGAAGCATTGAGCTTTTCTGCCAATAACGGGCATCCCCTCTCTGCATTGGCCTTCAAAATTATGAACGATCCTTACACCGGACAGCTGACCTTCTTCCGTATCTATTCCGGATCGCTCAGGTCTGGAGATTCGGTTTTGAATTCGATCAAGGGGAAGCGAGAGCGAATTGGACGACTCGTGAAGATGCACGCCAATAAAAGGGAGGATATCCAAGAGGTCTTTGCGGGAGATATCTTTGCTGCCGTGGGTCTGAAGCATACGACGACCGGGGACACCATATGCAGTGAAAAACAGCCGATTGTTCTCGAAATGATGCAGTTTCCGGAACCCGTGATCGCCATCGCCATTGAACCTAAAACCAAGGGTGATCTTGAGAAATTAGGAGGCTCTCTCCACAAATTGGCTCTGGAGGATCCTTCCTTTAAGGTCAGGACAGACGAAGAGACGGGACAGACCATCATCTCTGGAATGGGCGAACTCCACCTCGAGATCATTGTGGATCGGCTTCTAAGAGAGTTCAAAGTGGAGGCCAGTGTCGGGAAACCCCAGGTGGCCTACCGTGAGACCCTCACGAAGGCGGTTGAGGCGGAAGGGAAATTCATCCGCCAATCGGGCGGGAAGGGTCAGTATGGTCATGTCTGGTTGACGATTGAACCTCAGGAATCAGGAAAAGGGTATGAATTCGTGAACCGGATTGTGGGAGGGTCCATTCCGAGGGAATATATTCCAGCCGTCCAGAAAGGCGTGCAGGAGGCGATGGAAAAGGGGATTTTGGCAGGATACCCCATGGTCGATATCAAGGTGACCATCTTTGATGGTTCTTACCATGACGTTGATTCCTCTGAAATGGCCTTTAAAATTGCCGGATCCATGGGGTTTAAGGAAGGGGCTCGACGCGCGAATCCCATCCTGCTCGAACCCCTGATGTCGATTGAAATCATCACTCCGGAGGAGTTTACGGGCCAGGTGATGGGCGATCTGAATGGCCGGAGAGGTAAAACGTCCGGAGTGGAATATCGGAAGGGGACGAATATTATTGCCGGTGACGTTCCTCTGGCCAATATGTTTGGATATGCGACTGACCTTCGGTCCATGACCCAGGGGAGGGCGACCTTCACTCTGCAATTTTCCCGTTACAGTCCGGTGCCTCGATCCGTGAGCGAGGAGATTCTCTCTGAGCTCAAACGGGTAGCCTGAAGGCACCCAATATTTAAA
>CAWHGS010000034.1:0-27967 GCA_963828805.1 uncultured delta proteobacterium | reverse complement strand
CAAATCCCTCCGGGTGGGAAGATCATCTCCACGGCCAAACGGAGTATGCCTCAGGTTAAACGCCTTCTCAAGGTTAAGCTGCCTCGTCGCCATGCGCTTCAGGTCTTCCGGAGAGGTTTGCCAACCCGTCGCAGCAGAATACAATTCAGCCAATTGGGGTAAGTCGATCTGTTCTATATCCCAATGAATCGTGTTCATGTGACATACACCCAGGCAGTTATTGACCCGGTGCAGCGATTCGACATAAGTCACCATTCTCGCCCTACCTTCGTACTCCAGGGGACGATAAGGGTTGTCGACACCGAAAACTCTTTTCGCCTTTTCAACGTCCCCTTCATCACTTCCGGGCCGAGCATCGTTCACCGCCCCTGTCGTATGACCACCGCCCCGGGTCGAAGTGGTTGTGCCTAAACACCATCCCAGTGCTCCTCTGCAGGGTTCATAGAGATCCTGACCTTTAATATGCATCGCGTAATAGTCACTTCCCCGTCCAACGATGTCAGAAGCCTTCGCAGACCCTTCAGCCAGGATGTCTCCGAAACCCTCCCGGTAACTTATTTTTCTGATGAGTTCCAGAACGACCTCCGCATCCCCCCAGCGAAGAGGGAGCCCGTCCGTCTCCTTTTCACCGATCAGTCCCCTCTGGTAACATTCCATTGCCCAGCCAATCGGTCCTCCCGCCGCATCCACATCGAGGCCTAATTGATTGCAGCAGGCACTTGCCTTGAACATGAACGTCGGCTCACGAATGGCCAGTTTACATTGAAGCCCGTTCAGGACCTCCATTTGGCAGGCTTCCGTTTCAAGCCCCTCATACGGTCCCTCCGTGATGAGTAAATGTCTGCCGCAGCCCACGGCGCATCCGGGAAAACTCTGCCGGGCGACTTCGTATTTTTCAATGGTCTTACAGGGGTCAATCGTTTCAAGCAGGTCCTCGGGGAGACAAGCTTCCTGGAAGTTCTTGTAAGAAAGACCGCAGGATTCCTGTTTTCTCAAGAGACCTCCCAGCGTCCCGTATTTTCGCATCTTTTCGAGAGTCTTGGCCTTCTTGAACATCCCGCGCGCCTTTTGAACAACTTCCATAAAACCTTCCGGATCGGCAACTCTTATTCCCCCCGTTCCCTTAGTGACAATCGCTTTCAGATTCTTGGAGCCCATGACAGCCCCTATGCCACACCGTCCGAAAGCCCTCCCTCTGTCCTGAATGACACAGGCTCCACGCACCAGACGTTCACCCGCCGGTCCGATTGAAAGTACATGGAGCGTCTTGTCATCCAGTTCCTTTCGGATCGAATCGAGTGTTTGCCATGTGGTTTGTCCCCACAGGCGGGATGCGTCCCGCAGTTCAATGTGGTCGTCCCGGATCCAGAGATAGACCGGTGAATGGGCTTTCCCATCGATCACAACGGAGTCATAACCGGCCGCTTTCAACTCTCCGCCCGTATAGCTATCGCTGCAACTGCTCGCCCAGCCCCCTGTCACCGGACCGAGGGTACTCAGGTTGCTCTTACATGCCCCCGGGGCAGTCGTTCCCACCAACGGTCCTGCGCCCAGGATGAGCTTGTTCGCCGGCTCGTAGGGGGTCACCCACGACCTCACTTCATCGTAGAGCATCTTAACGGCGATTCCGGGGCCGCCGAGCCATTCTTTCGCATAGTTCAGCGTAGGTTCGATCGTGGTTGCCCCGCTGCCCAGATTGATTCGGAGTATCTTGCCCGCATAACCAAAGGCCTTCTCGGTATCTCTCATCCCCAAATCTCCAATCGTGGATTCTGATCCTGTCCGCGATGGTTATTTCTTTTGCGGTTCCCTTACGGATCAATTTGGTTTCTTAAAGACCTTCCCCATCTCTTTATGAGCTTCATACTCTCCGCGCCAGAATTTAGTAAACTCGTCGGGGCCCAGGTAATGGAAATTGTCGCCAAGATTCTGGATCATGCCAATGGAGGATTTATCCTCCAGCATCTTCTTAAAACCCTGGGCCAATTTATCTATGATCGGCCCCCGCCGCCGGGAACCCGTCATCATCGCAGTTTTCCGATCTTCTCCAGGTCATCGGCGACGGACTCCAGCCCTAAATCGACCAGAGTTCTTCTGAGAGGGAAACTTGTTTCCCGATCCCACCCATGAAGGTCATAGTATTCATCGAGCATCCTGTTGAATCCTCCCTCGTCTATTTTCCAGCCGGCCAAATTTCCTGACGGTATAGGCTCGGTCATATCTCTCGGGGTGGGGAGGTCATCTTTACGGGCGAAGTTTGTAAAACGCAGATTCAGTGCCTTTTCAAGATTAAGCTGTTTCATGGCAATCCGCTTTAGATCGTCAGCGGATGTCTTCCAACCGGTAGCCGCGGAATAGAGTTCAGCCATTTGAGGCAAATCGAGTAGCTCGCAATCCCACTTGACGGTATTTTGCTGACATATTCCAAAGGAATTACAGACTCGATGCAAGGCCTCGGTAAACGTAACCATCTTCGCTCTGCCTTCATACTCTAACGGTTTGTATGGATTATCGACGCCGTAAATCTCTTTGGCTCGGGCGATTTCAAATTCGGTAGCCGAAGGACGGGCATCATTGATGGCTCCTGTGGTATGCCCTCCGCCTCGGGTGGACGTGGTCGTTCCCAGGCACCACGCAAGCGCACCCCTGCACGGTTCATAAAGATCCTGACCTTTAATGTGGATCGCATAGTAGCTACTATTCCTGCCAATGATGTCGCTGGCTCGGGCACAGCCTTCAGCCAGGATATCTCCAAATCCCTCGCGATAACTGATCTTCCTGATCAGTTCCAGAGCCACACCAGCGTCTCCCCAATGGAGCTTAAGTCCATCGGTGTCCTTTTCATGGAGGATGCCCCTTTGGTAACACTCCATTGCCCAACCGATTGCTCCTCCCGCTGCATCCACATCCAAACCCAGCTGGTTGCAGAGAGCATTTGCCTTAAACATAAACGTGGGCTCCCTGACCGCCAATTTGAACTGGAGACAATTCATCACCTCCATCTGACAGACCTCTGTCTTAAGCCCGGCATACGGCCCTTCGGTAATGTGGAGATGTCTGCTGCAACCGATAGGGCACCCTGGAAAGTTCTGTCGAGAGACCTGATATTTATCGATCGACTTTTGTGGATCAATCGCCTTAGCCATATCGTCGGGGATCACACAATCCTGGAAGTTCATATACGAAGCGCCACAGATGTCTTGCTTTCCCTTAAGACCAAAGAGCGTTCCGTATTTTTGGAAGTTATTCACGTGAGGCTTGGAATCCTTATAGAATGCTCGATATTTGGCCACGAGCTGCATGAACAGAGTCGGATCTGCTACCTTGACCCCTCCCGTCCCTCTTGCCACGATCGCCTTCAGATTCTTGGAACCCATGACTGCTCCGATGCCGCACCTTCCGAAAGCTCTTCCCCTATCCTGGATGATACAGGCGCCTCGGGCGAGATTCTCACCCGCCGGTCCGATGGACATGACGTGAAGACTGGTATCTTGAAGCTCTTTCCTTATCATTTCCAAGGCGTCCCAGGTCGTTCTGCCCCAGAGATGTGAGCCATCCCGAATCTCAACGTGATCATCACAGATCCATAGATAAACCGGTCTGTGCGCTTTCCCTTCAATGACGATTGAGTCATACCCCGCATACTTAAGTTGTCCTCCCACGTAGCTGTCAGCGCAACTGCTCGCCCACCCTCCTGTCATTGGGCCCAACGTGCTCATCGTGCTCTTGCAAGCCGCGGGGGCTGTTGTTCCAATCAGCGTTCCGGCGCCAAAAACAATCTTGTTCGCAGGGTCATAGGGAGTGACCCATGACCGAAGCTCGTCATACAGGATCTTGACAGCCATTCCTGACCCGCCCAGCCATTCTTTTGCATATTTCAGAGTCGGTTCTACAGTGATTTTTCCGTTGCTTAAATTTATTCGCAATACCTTACCGGCGTATGCGTAAATCTTATCACGATGGGTCATTATAAATCCTCCTGCAAGATCTCCATCCGAGAAACTGGAAGTATTCCAATCCCTTCTTCCTTTCATCTTCTTTCTATTTTTTCAAAAAATTCCCCCAGTACTTTCCTTAATCTTCAGTCTTCGTGCAATATTCAACACAGAGCGGCACGCTATGGAGAAAATGTTTCGGGTCTTGAAATTGTTATATCAAAGGTTTTTAATGTATTCGGAACCTATAACATGATACTACCTGTTTTTCCACTCTCCTTGGCCAACGGAAAGAGGGCTAAGATGAGTCGATTCAGCAAGGTTTCCAAGGCTAATCCGACCTGATTCAGTTATTGCTCTGTGCCTTTCGTGACAACTTGATAAGAATTATTTTTAGGTGAGTTGACTATACAGAAAAGGGGGGTTCAGGCTAAGATAATTCTGCCGTTCATTTATTCCATCCTTCCAACCAAGGGGAAATTTTAGAAATGGTCATAAATAAAAACAAGGAGTTATCAGATACCCGATAACTCCCTTGATTTTATTGGCGCGCCCAGGGTGATTCGAACACCCGGCCTGCGGATTCGTAGTCCGACGCTCTATCCATCTGAGCTATGGGCGCTCATTAAGTTCAGGGATGGATCACCGAACCATTCCGCTCACGCGGAAGGGTTCTCATCCCAAATCCAACCAATCATGACAGAATATAAATGGCGGAGAGAGAGGGATTCGAACCCTCGATCCAGTTTTAAGCCGGATACTCGCTTAGCAGGCGAGCCCCTTCGGCCTCTCGGGCATCTCTCCGTGGCCGGTCATATCAACTCAAGACATCGCGAATCTGATCTTTGCTAACTTTCGCCTATCGGCTCTCGCCGAGAGAGAGGGATGTGCTCGCTCGCTTCGCTCCCTCCGCCTCCCCCTTCGGGGTCGCCGAACCCTCGATCCAGTTTTAAGCCGGATACTCGCTTAGCAGGCGAGCCCCTTCGGCCTCTCGGGCATCTCTCCGTGGCCGGTCATATCAACTCAAGACAACACGAATGTGATCTTTAGACTTCCTGACTGAAATGGCGGAGGGAGTAGGATTCGAACCCACGTCCCGGTTCACGGGAAGCGGTTTTCAAGACCGCCGCCTTAAGCCTCTCGGCCATCCCTCCACAATTGACTCTCTCTGCCTATAATCCTCTGTTCTCTTATCGAACCTGTTTTCGTTCATGTCATACATGAACGAGGGAGTAGGATGTGCTCGCTCGCTTCGCTCCCTCCGCCTCCCTTCGGTCGCCGAACCCACGTCCCGGTTCACGGGAAGCGGTTATCAGACCGGCCGCCTTAAGCCTCTCGGCCATCCCTCCACAATTGATCTCCCTCTACCTTATAATCCTCGTTCTCTTATGATACCTGTTTTCGTTCATGTCTGACATGAACGAGGGAGTAGGATGTGCTCGCTCGCTTCGCTCCCTCCGCCTCCCTTCGGTCGCCGAACCCACGTCCCGGTTCACGGGAACCCCGGTTATCAACCGGGACGCCTTAAGCCTCTCGGCCATCCCTCCACTCTCAGACTATGCACAGAGCGTCAAGTGCAAAGCGTCTTTCCATTCAGTGCATTTCAAATAACCAATGACCAAGCACCAATATCCAAATAATCCCCAATCTCAAAATTCCAATTCCAGCCTTCTGATTGAACCTTGGGAAATTGGAATTTGTTTGGAGCTTGGAATTTGGTCATTGGATTTTTATCTTTTTACGATCCGATCAACCCCATACATATAATGTCTCAGGACCTCCGGTATGATCACGCTGCCGTCGGCCTGCTGATAGTTCTCGAGAATCGCGACCAGCGTCCTTCCAACGGCCAGACCGGACCCGTTCAGGGTATGGACATAGTCGGTTTTCGATTTCCCTGAGAGCCGGTACCGGATCTTTGCCCTGCGGGCCTGAAAATCCTCAAAATTGCTGCACGAGGAAATCTCTTTAAATGTATTCTGGCCGGGAAGCCAGACCTCAATATCATACGTTTTCGCTGCTGAAAACCCCAGGTCCCCCGCGCAGAGGTTAACGACCCGGTAAGGAAGTTTCAATCTCTGTCAATACCTCCTCCGCATTGTTCAGGAGTTTCTCCAATTCATCATAGGAGGTATCAGGTTTTGTAAACTTAACCAGTTCTACCTTATTAAACTGGTGCTGCCGGATCAAACCGCGGGTGTCTTTCCCGTAAGAGCCGGCCTCCTTCCGGAAACAGGGGGTATAGGCCGTATAGTAAAGCGGAAGGGCTTCTTCCTCCAGCACCTCGTCCTGATGAATGTTCGTCACGGGAACTTCAGCCGTAGGGATGAGAAAGTAATCGGTTCCTTCGATCTTAAAAAGCTCCTCCTCAAATTTGGGGAGCTGCCCGGTCCCGGTCATCGTCACCCGGTTTGCCATAAAAGGAGGAAGCACTTCCCGATACCCGTGTTCCCTTGTATGAAGGTCCAGCATGAAGTTGATCAATGCCCTCTCGAGCTTTGCCCCGAGGTCCCAGTAAAGGGTGAATCGAGCCCCTGCGATTTTGGCCCCTGCCTTGAAATCGAGAATCCCCAGTTCCTCTCCTATATCCCAGTGGGCCTTTGGCTCAAAATTGAAGGACGGAATTTCACCCCACCGACGAACCTCGACATTGTCGGTGGAATCCTTTCCAACCGGAACGGAGGAATGGGGAATGTTCGGAACCGTAAGGAGAAATTCCTGCAAGGCCCTCTCCTTCTCCTCTACGACCCCATCCAGGGCCTTCAAGTCCTGGGAAACCTTCTTCATTTCCGTAATTAAATCCGAAGGATCCTCCCCTTTCCTCTTCCTCTGACTCACCTCATCCGACACCTTCTTTTGAAGGGCCCTCAGACTTTCCCATTCCTGAACGGCCTTTCTCCGTTCGCCATCAATGGCGACAAATCTTCCGAAATCGATAATCCCGCCTCTCAATCCGATTCTTTCCCGGACTTCTTCGACATGTTCCCGAATAAACTTGGCTTCCAGCATAGGAATTCCTTGAGTCCTTAAATGAATAAAAATATTAGCACCATTCTCTTTACAAAGTCAACCCAGATGCCGCAATTTCCAACAACCTGGCGGCATTCCAAAACCTGAAAAACAGGGATTCAACGCAGAAGCAGAGGGCACAGAGAAAGTAAGTTTTGGTTAGGGTTACGGTTACGAAGCCCCTGCCTGCCGGCAGGCAGGCGTTTCGTTTAAGGTTGGGCGGTTACGGAAACTTCTTAAGACGAAGAACGTTACCGAGTGACGATACGGGCATCGTTGCCGTGACCGTTAGACGAGACATTTATTTTCTAATCAAGTCGGGCTTTGGAGGCGATGGGCCTGTTGAGGGAGAGGTGACCGGTAATGCTCTCGATCTCTTTTCCCTCCACCAGGAATTGAACCCTTTTGATCTCCGGGAAGTTGATGATGAGCGAGTTGACGACGGAATAGACCGTCATCATCTCTGCAGAACTGCCCCCGGGGTGATCCTTGGAAAGGGCACTGTTGAAATTAACTCTTGCTGTCCCCTTGTCGTCGAGCTGAAAGGACAACAATTCTGTCTGGGAAGGCAGCGTGGGAAGGAGTCGCCCTTTCGGACCCTTAATAAGCTCCCGGATGACTTCCTGAGCCTCCTCTTCAACCTCTTCCTTCTTCCTGATCTCTCTTTTTTCGCCGATCAGAAATTCGGCCTCCTGATCGGAGAAGTAAAGGGTCGCCTCTCTCTTTCCTTCGATGAACCCTCTCTTCTCTATCCAGGGGCTGACGAAACGGGATATCTCCTGACGGAAGAGGGAGAGCAAGGCAATGCCTATTCCAATGAGGACCAGTGTGATAAGGACTCCTTTTACCCCTGATTTCCCTTTTTTCCGTTTCTTTCGTTTCATCTTCGCCTTTTCCGTCTGACCCTTCGACTTTCTTCAGTCATTTATCGACAATCGGCAAGGCATATTGTTTGCCCTGCAGGGTTTTGATCATTGCCCGCTCTCTCATTGCCTCGGATCCTTACGCGATTGCCGAAGAGGATGATTGAAAGGGCTGCTCACGCCGGTTCATCTGGAGCTTCCTTTTTAAAAATTGCCCGGTATAGGATAACGGGTTTTGAGCCAGCGCTTCCGGGGTTCCGCATCCAACGACACTTCCGCCGCCTTCTCCCCCTTCCGGGCCTAAATCGATGATATAATCGGCGGATTTGATCACTTCCAGATTATGCTCGATCACGATGACCGTATTTCCCCTGTCCGTGAGCTGATTGAGGACATGAAGCAGCCTCTCAATATCCGCGAAATGGAGCCCTGTCGTCGGCTCGTCCAGGATGTAGACCGTTCTTCCCGTCTCCCTCTTGCTCAATTCCCTGGCCAGCTTGATCCGCTGGGCCTCTCCTCCCGAAAGCGTCGTCGCAGGCTGGCCCAGCTGGAGATAGCCCAGACCGACATCACAAAGGGTCTGAAGTTTCTGATGGATCACCGGGATCGCCTGAAAGAACTCGATAGGCCTCCTCAGCCGTCATCTCCAGGACATCGGCAATGGTCTTTTCCTTGTACCGGACCTCAAGCGTCTCCCGATTATACCGTTTTCCGTGGCATTCCTCACAGGTGACATAGACATCGGGCAAGAAAGTGCATCTCAACCTTCAGGACCCCGTCTCCGTGGCACGACTCGCATCGTCCTCCCGCCACATTAAAGCTGAATCGGCCCGGCGGATACCCCCTCATCCTCGACTCAGGCAGCCTGGCGAAGAGATCCCGGATCGGCTGGAATAAGCCCGTATAGGTGGCTGGATTGGAACGGGGCGTCCTGCCAATCGGCATCTGATCCACATGAACCACCTTATCCACATGCTCGAGGCCTTCGATCCCCTCGACGGGAACCGTCCGGTGGGGCCCGTGATAAAGCCGCTGAGCGAGAACACGGTAGAGGGTATCGATGATCAGGGTCGACTTGCCCTGATCCTGAAACGCCGGTAACACAGGTGAACGTTCCCAGGGGAATCCTGACATCAATATTCTTCAGATTATTTGCCTTTGCGCCCCGGATCAGGAGAGACTTTTCTCCGATCGGTCTTCTGACCGCAGGCAGAGGGATGGACTGTTTCCCGGAGAGGTATTGTCCGGTCAAGGAATACCTCCGCTTCCATCAATGCCTCTGGGAGGACCTGCGAAGACGACCTCTCCTCCCTTTGCCCCCGGTCCGGGCCCCATATCGATGACAGTAGTCGGCTGACCGGATCGTCTCCTCGTCATGCTCCACCACAATCACCGTATTTCCCAAATCTCTCAACCTCTTCAACGTCTCCAGAAGACGGAGATGGTCCCTGGGGTGAAGTCCGATGCTCGGTTCATCCAGGATATAGAGGACTCCCACCAGACTGGACCCGATCTGGGTGGCCAGACGGATACGCTGGGATTCCCCGCCCGAGAGGCTCGCTGCCGTTCGATCCAGGGTGAGGTAGTCCAGCCCCACCTCCATCATGAATCTCAATCGGTCCCCGATCTCTTTTAAGATCCCCTGGCTGATCTTCTGAGACCGGGGAGACAGTTCGAGATGGGTCAGAAAATCGAGGGCCTCCCGTGATCGAAAGACGGGTGATCTCAGCAATCGATCTTCCTCCCACTTTAATCGACAGGACCTCTTTCTTGAGCCGTGTCCCCTGGCAATCCGGACAGGGGGCCTCATTCCTGTAGGTCTCCCATTCCTCTTCGCTCCCCTTCATCCTCCTCTGAATTTTCGCTCAAGCTCCGGAATGACGCCTTCAAAGGCCTGCCGAAAGAGATGGTTCCTCGCCTTCCCTTTCACCCGGAAGGGATTCTTTTCTCCATCCGATCCATAGAGAAGGAGGTGTTGAATCGACTTGGGGAGTCTGGCAAAGGGAAGATCAAGATCGAAATGATAAAACTGGGCCAATCCCTGCAAAAGGGGATTCAAGAAAGGATCTATCCCTTTCCCTCCAGGGGAGAATCGCCCCTTCACGGACCGAGAGGGATGGATCGACCACGAAGGTTGGGATCGAAATAGCGTTTCGTCCCCAGTCCGCTGCAGGTCGGGGCAGGCTCCCTGGGGGTTGTTGAAGGAAAACATCCGGGGAGTGATCTCCGGAAAACTGAACCCGCAATCGATGCAGGAGAACCTCTGGCTGAAGACGAGCGGGGATGCCCCCTCCCTCTCCACCTTGACGATTCCCTCCGGAAAGACGGGAAGCGATCTCCAGGGAATCGAGGATCCGTTTCTCCGCTCCCTTCCTTCACGACCAGACGATCCACCCAGACATCGATCTCATGGTGTCTGTTTTTGTCGAGCTTGATCTCCTCTCCGAGATCCCTCATCTGGCCATCGATTCTCACCCTCACGAACCCATCCCTTCGGAGGGTCTCCAGTTCCTTTCGGTACTCTCCCTTCTTTCCTCTCACGATGGGAGAGAGAAGGGTGACGGAGCTTCCCTTCGGAAGCCGGAGGAGCGTCTCCATCATCTGCTGGAGGGTCTGAGAAGAGATGGGAGACCCGCAATGAGGGCAGAAGGCCTCTCCGACCCTTGCAAAGAGAAGCCGGAGGTAATCATAGATCTCGGTCACGGTCCCCACCGTCGAACGGGGACTCCGGACGATGCTCCGCTGATCGATCGCGATGGCCGGAGAGAGACCTTCCATCGACTCCACATTCGGCCTCTCCATCTGCTCCAGAAACTGACGGGCATACGCCGAAAGGGATTCCACATACCGGCGCTGGCCTTCGGCATAGAGGGTGTCAAAGGCCAGGGTCGATTTCCCCGAACCGCTGAGGCCGGTGATCACCACGAAGCTGGTTCCGTGGAATCTCGACATCGATATTCTTCAAATTGTGAACCCGGGCTCCCCGGATGATGATCTTTTCCATGGTCTCCTTTTCAAAGAAGTAACAGAAAACCGGAGGGGTGTAAAGGTTCAAAGAGGGTGCGAAATATTCATAAATGTTCTTGACAAATCCAAAAAAAGAATTATACTTAAGAGTGTTTAGTTTATTAAACTTTATTCTTTTTATAGTTTCTTACAGAATACTAAACAATTTTCTTTTTATAGTATCCTTGGTGGCCATGATCAAAATCGGAGAACGGATTCGAAATTTAAGGGAACTGAGTAACCTGACGCAGGAGGAGCTTGCCGAGCGAGCCAACCTGACGAAGGGGTTCATCTCCCAGATCGAACGGGACCTCACCTCCATCTCGCTGGACAGCCTGATTCAGATTCTGGAGGCCATGGACGAAAATCTCTCCGATTTCTTCCGGGAGACCTCCGAAGAAAAAATCGTCTACCGGGAGAA
Source organism: uncultured delta proteobacterium (assembly GCA_963828805.1). GTDB lineage: Bacteria > Desulfobacterota > BSN033 > BSN033 > UBA1163 > CAWHGS01. The sequence goes on along the minus strand of CAWHGS010000034.1, from coordinate 16,733 downwards.
AGACCGGGTCGCCATAGAAAAAGAAAAGATCGATAAATTTGAGCTCCTGATCCCGGGGTCAACCAATCGACGTCTCGAACCCATCCTCCTGACCCTTCGGAAGGGACAGACGACACCCAAGGAGAGGCCCCACGAGGGGGAGGAGTTTGGACTGGTCCTCCAGGGCAGGATTAACCTTCGGTTCGGAAAGGAAGTCCAAAAATTAAAGAAGGGGGAATGCTTCTACTTCTCGGCGGAAAAGGAGCACTGGCTTCAAAATCCGGGTTCCAAGGAAGCGGTGGTCCTCTGGATTAGTTCCCCACCCTCTTTTTAAGTCCTTGCCCAGAGATGAGGGTTCGTCGAAAGCACTGAGACGTCATCGATGGGGTAACAGATCCATCATGAGGAGTGGGCGGTTGATTGATCATGGCTAAAGTACTGATCATAGGAGCAGGGGGGGTGGGTACCGTTGTTGCTCATAAAGTTGCAAACGTCCCACAGGTGTTTACGGATATCCTGCTGGCAAGCCGCACAAAATCAAAGTGTGACGCCATTGCTCAAGCCATTGGCGGCAATAGAATTAAGACGGCTCAGGTGGATGCCGACAATGTTCGACAATTGGTTGAATTATTTGAAAGCTTTAAACCGGAAATGGTCATCAATGTAGCGCTACCTTATCAAGATTTAACCATCATGGATGCTTGCCTTGAAACAGGAGTCAATTATTTAGACACCGCAAATTATGAACCTCCCGATGTCGCTAAATTCGAATATCACTGGCAATGGGCGTACCATGACAGATTTAAAAAGGCCGGACTCACAGCCATTTTAGGCTGTGGTTTTGATCCGGGAGTGACAGGAGTTTTCACCGCCTATGCTTCCAGACATCATTTTGACGAAATTCATTATCTGGATATTGTTGACTGTAATGCAGGCGACCACGGAAAACCCTTTGCAACCAATTTTAATCCGGAAATCAATATTCGTGAAGTGACCCAAAGAGGTAAATACTGGGAAAATGGGAAATGGATTGAAACAGAACCCCATGAAATTCACAAACCGTTAAATTATCCCAACATCGGACCCCGCGAATCCTATCTGATTTATCACGAAGAATTAGAATCATTGGTCAAACATTTCCCTACTCTCAAGCGAGCCCGATTTTGGATGACCTTTGGACAAGAGTATCTAACCCATTTACGGGTGATTCAAAATATTGGAATGGCAAGCATTAAACCGATCCTGTATGAGGGTAAAGAGATTGTGCCGATTCAATTCCTCAAAGCGGTATTGCCCAATCCGGGCGAACTCGGCGAACACTATTCAGGTGAAACCTCCATTGGTTGCCGGATCAGAGGGATGAAGAATCATAAGGAAAAAACCTATTATATCTATAATAATTGTAAACACCAGGATGCCTATAAGGAAACCGGGGCACAGGGCGTCAGTTATACGACCGGAGTGCCTGCAATGATTGGCGCCATGATGTTTCTTACGGGTCAATGGAAAAAGGCCGGCGTATTTAACACGGAAGAATTTGACCCGGATCCCTTCATGGAACAATTGAAGATCCACGGACTTCCCTGGCACGAACTGCACGATGTCGATCTGGAATTATAAGCGTCCCGAAATTTTAACTGGAATAATGGAAGAGTGGAATGGTGGAATAGAATGGATACAGAATCGTTAGCCTGTTGTTTTCGCATTATTCCAGTATTCCAATCTTCCGCATTCCCAGTATTCCAGTATTCCAACATTCCATTTTTCGTTGAGATCCATGCCCATTGACTTCAACAAAATCCCATCGCCATGTTATGTGATTGATGAGCTTTTATTGCGAAATAACCTGGAAGTCATCAAACAGGTTAAAGAGGCTGCTGCGATTGATATTCTCGTTGCCTTTAAAGCCTTTTCGAACTGGGGTGTATTTCCGATCTTTAAAGAATACGGGTTTGGCGCTTCAGCAAGTTCAATCAATGAAGCGCGATTGGCCTTTGAGGAACTCGGAGTAAAAGCGCACACGTATTCGCCTGCTTATGAAGAGAAGTCGATCGCAGACATTTTGAAATATAGCAGCCATATTTCCTTTAATTCCATCAACCAATTGCAAAAGTATCTGAAGAGGGCCAGTCAAAAGGGTGTCGGGATTGGCTTGCGCGTTAATCCTGAGTTTTCAGATACTGCCTATGACATCTATAATCCTTGTAAACCCGGCTCCCGATTTGGCATGACGGCTGAACAACTTGGCGATGGCGTACCCCGGGGAGTGGAAGGCTTTCATTTTCATACCTTATTTGAGGCAGATTCCTTTGCGCTCGAAAGAGTGCTGGCTGTTTTTTTAAGAAAATTCGGACACGTTTTTGTCCGAGCTCAAATGGGTGAACATGGGCGGGGGTCATCTGATCACAAAAAAGGATTATGACGCGCATCATCTGATTCAACTCTTAATTGATTTTAAGAACAGGCATCGATGTTGAAATCATATTGGAACCCGGCAGCGCCTTTACCTATCAAACAGGTTACTTGGTTTCTACCGTACTGGATATCGTCGAAAACAAGGGGATCAAGAACGGCTATGCTCGATGTCTCATTTACCTGCCATATGCCCGATTGTTTGGAAATGCCCTATAAACCTGTCATTTTGGGTGCGACCGATGAACGGGCAGGGAAACCAACATACCGGATGGGAGGGATCAGTTGTCTGGCGGGCGACTTTATGGGAAATTGGTCCTTTGATCAAGAATTGAAACCCGGAGATAAAATCATCTTCGATGATATGATTCATTACACGACCGTCAAGACAACCATGTTCAATGGCGTCCGTCATCCCTGCATTGGAATATGGAGTGAAACGTCGGGATTCAGATTAATTAGAGAATTTAATTATCAGGATTATAAAAACAGATTGTCTTGATCCTCCCGGAACCCTCCCGCAAGATCCTCTGATCCTGAACCCGGACTTCCCGGGCGAGGATCCTTTTCATGGCATCCCGATCAAAAACATCGACCGAAAACGAGGAAGCAGTGCCGGAGTGATCAAAAATGAAAAATTTCAAAAAATATTCTTGACAATTCTGAAAAAAGAATTATAATTGTAAAAGTTTAGTTTATTAAACTTTATTCTTCTTATACTTGTCTTACAGATTACTAAACAAATTTCTTCTTATATTGTCCCCACTCGACTGGATCAAGGTTGGCGAGCGGAGGCGAGACGAAGGCAATTCAGCCATCGGATTCAGGAGGGACCGGGCGCGTTGGGCGAGTCTGTTGCCCCCGTCCTCTCCCTGCCAAACGGCAGGTTGGCCTGTTTGAACGCATACCGGGCGAACAGGCGTTAACTCGGTCAAGAACGGAGAAGAACAGTGATCTTCAAAATGCCTACCCGATATTTTCTGGCTTCCGGGGTGTCGGAAGGCTATACGCCTCTCAATGCGTTTGACGGGGCCTTGCTTCAGGCTGGGATCGGCAATACGAACATCGTCAAGATGTCCAGCATTGTGCCGCCCCACTGCAAGCTGGTTGCCCCGATCGACCTTCCACCCGGCGCCCTGGTCCCGACTGCGTATGCCGCGATCACCAGCGATGTGCCCGGAGAGATCATCTCGGCCGGCGTCGCCATCGCTCTTCCGGAGGATGAAGAATCAGAACGGGTTGATCATGGAATATTCGGCCAAAGGAGAGCGGGGCAAGATCGAAGAAATCGTCCGGAAGATGGCCGTGGAGGGAATGAAGCTTCGCGGATGGGAGATCAAAGACCTGAAGTCGATCGCCATCGAATGCAAGGTGAAGAACATCGGCGCGGCCCTGGCCGCTGTGGTCCTCTGGGACTGATCAGGTCAAAAAAAATGCAGACTCAGACTTTCGATTGCCATAATATATTCAATAGATCCCTCTCCCTGCGCGGGAACGGGATCGAAGTTACCCTCTCCGGTCAAACGACAAATGAAGCTTCCTTTCATTGAAACCCACTACATCTCAGCAAAGGCCTCCTTTCCAGGAGAGCCATGCCGTCATCCTCGGTTGTCCCTTTGACGGCACAGCCTCCTTTCGTCCCGGCGCCCGTTTCGGCCCCTCAGCGATCCGAAGGGCCTCCTGGGGCATCGAAACCTACAGCCCTTATCTTCGAAAAGACTTAACAGAGATCTCTCTATCCATGATATGGGGGACCTGGAACTGCCCCTGGGAGACAAGAAAGAGGCCTTTCGATTGGATCGGGAAGGCCCTTCAAGAGATCCTGGCGGTCCAGAAAATTTCCAATCCTTCTCGGGGGGGATCATCTCATCACCCTTCCGGTGATCGAAGAGGTCCTTCGGGTCTATCCTGACCTCCATCTCATCCATATCGACGCCCATGCCGACCTGAGGGAAGACTATCTCGGCGAAACCCTCTCTCACAGCACGGTGATGAGAAAGATCCTTGACTTTCTGGATCGGAGAAGATTATTTCAGATGGGGATTCGCTCCGGAACAGAAGAGGAATTTCAGTGGGCCAAAAAGATAAAATCGATCGTTTCCCTGAATGGACCTTCTTTAAGAAATCTGGTCAGGCGCTTAAAGGGTAAACCCGTCTATGTCTCCCTCGATCTCGATGTGATCGATCCGAGCCTCTTGCCCGGCGTTGGGACTCCGGAACCCGGAGGCCTTACTTTCCGGGAATTTCTCTCTCTTCTTAAATCCCTTCAGCCCCTCCATGTCGATCGGATTCGATATCGTTGAACTGACTCCGGATTACGATCCGACCCAAATCTCCAGCGTCACCGCCTCCGTCATCCTGAGGGAGATGATCCTAAGCTTCTGCCATCCAAAGAAGAAGTAACCTTAACCCAATCCTGAACGAATGACCCATGGCTAAATTGCCCATTCCGGAGAGATACATCCTCCTTGTCTAAGCCTTGCCACATAACTCCAACCCTGCCAGGACCAGACCAGGCGCTCATCAGCAGATCGGCTGAAGAGGATTCATCTCCGCGTGTGCGGGGAACACGGGAAAATGGATGGACTCAATGATGCGGAAGATACCTTCAGTGTTGGCACAGTTCATTTTTTGGGGTCCGTCTTCTGTCTGGATCAAAAGGGGGGTGGCAATTTGCCCCCACCCTTTTGAAAGCTCATCATCCCGGCGTCTCATATCCTTAATATACCCGTTCGGGTCAACTGAGTCGGTGAGCGCGACACAACATCCACAATAACAGATCACCATTCATTGCAAAAACGTATCAATTATGATACACTTCGGACATGAATGGACCGACCCTATCTGTAAAGTTCTTCCGCACAGAGGCGGGAAATGAGCCGGTTCGAGCATTTTTACATGAACTGTCATCCAAAGACCGCAAGATTATCGGGGTCGATATTAAAGAGGTACAGTTTGGCTGGCCCCTCGGTATGCCCCTGGTTCGAAAAATAGAGAGGGATCTTTGGGAGGTTCGCAGTCATGTTGAGGGACGGATCGTCAGGATACTGTTTACCGTTTTCGCAGGCCAAATGGTCTTGTTGCATGCCTTTATAAAAAAGGCCCAGAAAACGCCCAGGTCCGATTTAGATACGGCGAAGGCTCGAAAGGACCTTCTCTAAGGAGGCACAAATGAAAAACAAACACATCGGCAGTGATTTTGATGATTTCCTTAAAGAAGAAGGGATTCATGAGGAGGTTACTGCGGCAGCCCTCAAGCGGGTGATTGCCTGGCAGCTATCTGAAGCTATGAAGGCGAAACACCTTACCAAAACAGAGATGGCGGCCCGTATGCACACCAGCCGGGCAGTAGTGAATCGGCTTTTGGATGAAGAGGATACCAGTGTCACATTGGCCACCTTGGCTCGTGCAAGCGTGGCAATCGGTGTCGCCCTGAAAATCGAGTTTTCCCGCGAGGTGGCATAACCTGCCATTCCACAATAATTTTTTCAATTAGTTTACTCCGGTTCATCCCCGCGTGTGCGGGGAACACTTATTCACCCTTATCTTTACCCGCCTCTTGCTGGTTCATCCCCGCGTGTGCGGGGAACACATTAATTGTAACCCCTTGAATTCATATTTAGTTTTCAAAGAGCAAAATCTCTACCAACAAAACAATCTGAAATTTCACTCAGAATCTGTCGCCATGCCTTCGTCTGTTTCCGGCAAAAACGACACCAATTTGAGGCCATCGATCTCCACTGGCTCTCTTCGATTTGCACCCCATGTCAGGAAATCAAACCCCGATTCCGTGTTCGTGCTCCATGCCATCACGGCATTGCCTTCCTCTGTCCCTTTTATCACTGTGTCCCAGATCATCTCCCGCACCCTTCGCGAGACATTGCCCACATATACGCCCGCTCGAACTTCAAGAAGCCAGATCGCCAATCGCCCGCGCAACCTTGGAGGCACATTCTCAACCACGATGACCAGCATCGCCGACACTCTCCTTGTTTGGGATTGCCGGGGCCACCGATTCTTCAGGTCTCTTCGGGAAAGGCAGGCCACCGGCAGACAAGACCTCTTCAATAGCTCGGAATAATGCGGTGGAGGAGGCGGCTCTGGCGGAAGGTATCCCGGCAGGCAATGCGAACCTCCCTTTCCGGATTTTTGGGATTCTTTGCTGCAATCCGAAAAGCCATCGGTACCACCGTCTCGAACTTAAAGAGATCGGCAATATCGTAGACAAAGGATTGGGGTTTACCGGTGTGGATGAACCCCACTGCCGGCGCATATCCTGCGGCCAGAATTGCCGCTTCAGTCACGCCATAGAGACAGGCCGTTGCGGAACTGAGACAACGGTTGGGCACATCGCCGCTTTCCCATTCATCATAGTCGTAATTCCGGCAAATCCACTTGACTCCATACTGGCGTGAAAAAAGCTCATACATCTTTCGGACCCTCACCGCCTCGATACCCCGCAACTGTTCGATGCTCCGCCTTTCAGGAGGCTTTCTCCTTGAACCGCATCTCATACATCTTTCGGACAACCTTGAGCCGTGCTTCATCATCCAGGGCCAGCTTTGCCTGGTAGAGGAGTCTGTCGGCCCTTGCCCCGCCGGGCTGACCGGAAGCATAGAGACGTACCCCGCTATCGCCAACCCATACAAGGAGACAGCCCACACGGGATGCCAGTGTCACCGCGGCATGAGAAACCCGTGTGCCCGGTTCCAGCATAAGACAGACCAGCCCGCCCACGGGAATGTGAGTCCGAACCCCGTTTTTATCCACCACGACAAACGCGCCATCAAGAACATCGATATTGCCTTTTTCCACGTGGGCAACCGAAATCCGGTCTTTAATGGGAATCGGTTTGAGGGGAGGAAGAATAGGTTCGGTCATGGCGGAATCACTTCCTTTCTATCTTCTTCATTCCCTGGGGAGTTGTCAGGTAGTTCTCGCGTGAGACGACCCGCTTGCCGGTCTTTTGTTCAAGGTCTTTTCTTGCCTTGCCGGCGACTTCTCCTCCCTTCCGTGCAGCATGCCTGCTTTCTTGAAATCCTTTCGCATCATCAACCCGCGTTATTTCGGTCGTGGCCGCTTCGCCCAGCATTGAGAATATCAGCTCGAGATCGTTCATATGATCCCTGAGATTTTCGCGTTTCAGCCCTTTTATTTTCTTGTGCTTTCCCGGTGTTATGCCGAAGGCGGCTTTTGCGATCTCGGCGGTAAGTATCGCGTACTCCTTCTCACGCCTTACCTCCCTATTTTTCCACTCGTCCGTAAGTTCTTCCCTGATGGCAATGCCGCGCATCCGCTTTTCGATCCAATCGTCGGAATAACCCTTCGCCTTGTAGAGCGCCCGCGTCCTCTTCGTCGCCAGCTCCGGATCTTCGATCTCCTGCACCCGCTCGTAGCCTACCTTTGCCAGCCACCGCTTGAATGGCTCGGCCTTGGGAGAAGGGATGGACTGAATGATGCGGAAGATGCCTTCAGTGTTGGCACAGATCGGTTTCTCTCAGTTTCCCGTCCGGAGCAAGCAACTTCAACCCGTGACAAAGTGTCACGACTTCACTTCCTTCTTCCCTGAGTCTCTGTTTCAACTTCCTCCAGTATGCTCCAGCATCTGCACTTTCAGTCAGAACAGCGCATACATCCACAATGAAAACCACCATTCATTGTTGTGAATCGTCTTTCTAATTTCCTTACCCTTGAAAACCGCTATATTTGTCTCCATTGTATGATCTCCTTAACAGCATCTGCACCGTCTGTGCAGGCGAACGAAAGCCCGCATGATTTCGATATTGACCCGAATGGCCCTATCACTGCCAAGTACGCTGGATAACATGGCAACACCTTGCTCCGTAAAAGCATATGGTGAATAGCGACGACCTCCCCACTGACTTGAGGTGCCAAAATGGAACCTCAAACCTTCAAATTATTCATGGGTGAGTTGAATCATGAAGTCAGACGGAAAGCGGGAAATATTTCTCTTCACTACACGGACTAGGTATTTTGTTTCAACGTCATAAAGCGCTGCTATATCGGCATCCAACATTACCTTTTGGCCACGCGTCAACAGAATTGAACGTTCAATTCTCTCAGCAGGAATTAAGTTCATATTTTCTGGCATCCTCATCGTTGACCCGGCTGGAATTGTGTTTGAAGCCGCAGGACAAAGCCTTTCGACGGCCACCCCAGCCCGATCTTGATGTCGCAAAATGCGATTTCAAGTCTTCAAACTCGTCCGGAGATAACTGAAACATAAAGTCTTGAGGGAAACGGCCCCTGTTGCGTTTGACCTGTTCATTTAGCCTCCTTGTCTCCACACCATACAACTCAGCCAGATCGCTATCAAGGATCACCCTTTCTCCGCGAATCACATAAATAACATTTTCGATCCGTTCGATGGGAATAATGGCTCTTTTGTCCGGTTCCACTCGTTTACCCCCTGGGAGACGTGGTTGTCCGTTTTGTTCTATAGAATCTATTTTATCATCCTCACTCCCCCAAAAGATGTCCTACATAAAGAGGTTAAAGGTGAAAGGATAAAGGTTTGCAGGCTCCCCTGGGGAAAAGACTCATCTATTTATAGACTCTTGCCATCCTTTCGATTTCTTTCTTGATTTCTTCCCTTAGATCCGAGGGAGACAGAACCTCGACGTCGCCCCGTACCTCAAGATCTCCCTTCGGACTTCCCTGAAGTCGGCCACCGGAAACTTGAGGCATATACTTCCATCTTCGTTTCGGGCTACCTCCTGACCGCTGTGCCAGATCTGCTCTGAGATCCAGTCCGCGACATCAGGGTCAAACCTCAGGCAAACCTCTATCGACTCCCTGCCGGTCATTACTCCGAAATTCTTACCTATGAAATCCTTTACATGAGATACATGACGGGGCGCAGTGACAGTTCCGGCCGCGGGCTCAATCCTTTGGATTCTTGAAAGGGTGAAGTCCCGCAGATCTTTCTTTGCCGTACAAAAGGCAATAAGATGCCAGCTCCCCATGTAGCAGAGAAGGTGGAGGGGCTGGATGATACGCTCCGTAGTCTCGTGCCGGTGCGGCGTATAATAGGAAATCTTTAAAGATTGATCCCTGAACAGAGAATCAACCACCTTGTGAAAAGTTGCCTCATCCACCCGGTAATACTCAATGTTCTTAACAGAGACCTTTTCTTTAATCTCCTCCAGGCCGGGTGAGAAGTCGAGGAATCGAAAGGCCAAAATTTTTTCGAGCAGGTTGTAAAGGGAATCCTTGAATGCATGATCGGGCAGCGTCGCAGCAAGTCTCAAGGCAAGACACAAGGAGACAAGTTCATCCTCCTTAAACCAAACAGGTGGAAGTTCATAACCATCATCTTCATATTCATAGCCTTTTCGGCCTGCATTATAGAAAAGCGGCGCATCAAGCCTGTCCCGCATGAACTCGATCTCTCTTTGAGCCTGCTTCTGAGAGATCTCAAACTTCTCGGCGAGGCCGCGGGCATTTGGGTAATGGCTTGTCTTGATCTGACCGTGGAACCAGTAATATCTTTCATAAGAAAGCTTCTTGCCCATGGCATCCACCCTCATGAGTGAGAAATTTACGTGGCCATGTTGCGCCTGTATACCGGTTATACGGCTTTTTTACACCCTAACGAAAAACAATGCAATACAAATTTTTCCTTGGATCTGCGGGAGGAGGGATGGAATGGCCCGGAAGAAAGAGGAGGACGTAACAATCGAAAAATAAGCGAGGGATTAGGCTAAGGTGGATCCGCTTCGCTTGATCCACCCTACAGTTCTATTCTTGATTATTGGAATTTGGTCATTGGCTATTATTTGGATATTGGGATTTGGTGATTGGAATCTTGTTCAGTATCCTCTTTCCCGGTCGACCAGGCCGATCAGAGGCTCCCCCTTGACCCATCTCTCATAATTCGCGACAAACCCTTCGCAGATCTCATCGGGCAGATCGATCCCTGACACATGGGGGGTGATGATCACGTTGTCCAGAGACCAGAGTTCATTCTCCGGAGGGAGGGGCTCCGTCTCAAAGACATCGAGGACAGCCCGGATCTTTTTCGCTTTGAGGACCCGGATCAATGCCTCTTCGTCGATCGTCGTTCCCCTTCCGATATTGAAGAGAACAGCGCCCTCTTTCAACAAGGCCAGCTCCTTTTCTCCCAGGAGATGATCGGTCTCCGGTGTGAAGGGAATGACAGCCACAAGGTAATCGGCCTTGGGTATCATTTTCTCGAGGTCCTGGGGGCCAAAGATCTGATCCACCTCCTCAACAGGCTCAGGCGTTCGCCTCACCCCGATGACCCTCATCCCGAACTGTTTACCCCGTTTTGCAATCTCTTTCCCCACCGAACCGAGCCCGACAATGGCAAGGACCTTTCCCCGCAGGCGTTCCGGCCGGACAGGATCCCAGATTTTCCTCTTCTGATCCCCCAGGTGCTTTGATCCTCCACGGATAAAATAAAGGAGGTAGGCAAAGACGAATTCTGCCATCATCTCACCATAAATCGTCGTTTTCGTAAGGGTCACAGAGGCTGGAAGAAAGGGGTTCTTGACAAGAGATTCATTCCCTGCTGATGTAGAGGCAAACCAGACCAGGCGTCTGGCCTTCTTGAGGAGATCGTCGGGAATCACCTTCGATGAAAGGAGGATCTCCGCTTCCTCGATGTATGGAAACGCCTCTTCCGGTCTTCCGGCGGAGCGGATGTGAAGCTGAGGCAGCTTTCTTTGAAGGATCTCCTCGTAAATCTTCGAATCGGAGCGGTAGATGAAGAGACGATGATTATTTCGGGCTAACATAGAGACTCCTTTCTCTGTGTTTATACGCCAGGATGGGTCCAAAAATCAACCCATTCGACTCCCCGGTCGAGCCCGGGGTACGCTCAGGGTTCAACCGAACGGCGCTTTATCCAATTTTAAATCTGGGTTTGGCGCCGTCACTTATCAATCCGTCCATTTGACAAAGGGGGTGCAGCCAAATAGGATTAGGTCTCGGGTGGGGGATCTGCCACGGGCACGGTTAGACCACAACCTTCTTGGCCCGAAAGGCCTTCAGATACTGCATGCAGTAGGAATCCTGATTGACCAGGGGCCTGCTGGCATAGATGGTCGAAAGCAGCGCCTGATCCCGGACATCGATAAAGAACGTATCGAGGCCGGCAAAGATCGCCATGGCAATGAAGGTCCGGTTGATCAGTTTTCTTCCCGGAAGTCCCATGCTCACATTGCTGGCCCCGCAGATGACATGGGATTTTGGAAACCTGGACCGCAGGGCCTGGATCGTCTCCAGGGTCACCAGGGCGGCATCGGATTCAACCGAGACCGCCAGAACCAGGGGATCAAAATAGATGTAATCCTCCGGGATCCCCGCTTTCATCAGACGGTCGAAGAGCTTGGAAGCAATGGCGATTCTTCCTTCAATCGTTTTCGGAATCCCCTGATCATCCATACAGAGAACGACGATTTTGCCTTTCTTTTCCGAAACGACGGGAAAAAGTTTCTTCCATTTCTCCTCTTCCCCTGAGATGGAATTGAGAATGGGAAGTTCGGAATGCTGGTAAACGGCAAGGGCTGTCTTGAGGGCATCGGGATTGGCGCTGTCGATCATCAGGGGAATGGGAACTTCCTTCTGAACGAGTTTGATCAACCAGGGAAGGTCCTCGACCTCATTTCCTCCGGCTACTCCGGCATTGACATCCAGCATCTGGGCGCCACATTCATACTGGGTCTTTGCGAGTTCCCTGAGAAAGGCCTCATTCTTTTCCTGGATCGCCTGACCTACCTTTGGAATGGTTCCATTAATCGATTCGCCAATGATGAGCATCTCTTTCTCCTTTTTCCAAAAACCCCCAGAATTTTGCCGACGATCATATGCGGGTCAGGGGGCAACGGAAACGACTTGATCAACTATGTTTCATCACAATGCTGGAAATGATGTTGGCAGCTTCATCCCCTCGGTCCGCAGCATTGCTGAGGTGGCGATAGATCTCCCGCATTTTGAGCATATACACGGTATCGGATCCTTTAAAGAGGTCGGCCAACGCCACATGATAGGCTTTTTCCATTGTGTTCTCATAGGCCTTTGCCTTCACTGCGTGCTCCGAGGCAATCTTCGGATAATTCTTCAGGATCTTAACGGCCTCATCCAGCTCTCTCGCGGCCTTCCGGAGGATATTGATCATCTCTTTGATGTGCTCATCCCCCTTGACGCCATAGATCTCCATCTCATCGACCGTGGTGTTCGCGTAGTCGATGATATCATCGATGGCCCGGGAAAGGGAAAAGATGTCCTCTCGATCAATGGGAGTGACAAACGTCTTATCCAGTTCTTCAATCAGAATTCTTCTCAATTCGTCTGCCTCGCGCTCAAGATTTCGGACGGAGTTCGCTTTCTCTCTTGTTCCATCCTCTGCAAAGGCGAATAGGGCTTCCAGACCTTCGACGGTCTTTGAGGACTGCCGGGAGAGAAGCTCGAAGAACCGGTTTTCACCATTGGGAAAAGGTTTTTTCTTTCTGAAACCAAACATCAGGTCTCCTTTTTAATGAAAAATCCTAACGAAAGACGTCATAGACCTCTAACCCTTCCCGTTTCAGTTAGAGTCTGTCCATAAATTCAGTTATTCCGTCATGCCGCATCCTGATCCGGCATCCAGGCGTTGTTCCGAACAAAAGTCGGGAGACGCATCTCAAAGATCTCAATCCCGTTTTCCGATCAGAGGAACACCTGGACTGCGACGGCCTCCGCCGGAATGACAATTTTTCAGGAAACCGCTTTAGTTTATCGGACAAGACATTCATTAATGTGTCGGCATGAACCGCCGGCGCATTTTGCTTCCATGAATGGAGATTGATATGAGCTTGACTACATCTTCCCCAGCGATTGAAACTGTTGAGCAACAAAGTCGACGGTCGTTCGCGTTGCCTTGGCAAACTCCGCAGCCGTTGCAACCAAAGCGCCTTGTTTATTGAAATCTTCCCGGGACATACCGTCCGGTTCGTAAGCCTGCACAAAGTAAGGAAGGCGCATCAGTTTTTCAAGGATCGCTTTCGGAGGGGGTTCATGAATGGCCTCGGGGTTGAAGGGCTTTAATTTGTCCTCGACTTCCATCAATTCAAAGATATAACCCGGAGGACAGGTATAGACGACATCGCCTCCGGCGATCTTTTCAATATGCCAGCTCGCCTGACTTCCATCATTCATGGGAGGGCTGATCCGCATGCTGCACATCAGCATCTTGCTGGGGAGCTTTCTCTCTTGAAGAATGGCATAAGCCCGCTTGAAGATCGAGAGTTCAGCCCACCGGATCTCGACCTCACTCAGATCCATCTTCCTGGCCTCGGCCTGAGCCTTCAAATCTCCCAGCGTTCCGTATCGGGCTGACATGTGCGTGATCACCGACCGCCACCGGGATAAATCCACTTTGTCTTTTTTGGCCTGCTCCAGTCCCTTTTGAACCGCCTCCATACAGGCTAAGAACTGAGGAACGGTAAAAGACAGCGTATTATTGGTTGCAATGCCTTTAGCCGTCAGCTTCTCAATCACTTCATACCCTTCGCGGGTTCCCGGAGCTTTCACCATGACATTGGGGCTGATCTGCGCAATATCAAGGGCCTGTTTCAGCATCCGATCGGCATTGTAGCAATCCCTGGGATCCACCTGACCCGACAGATACCCATACTTCTGTTTCGATTTCTTCCAGACAGGCAATAAAAGTTGTGCCCCTCTTTCAATAATCTTTTTGTAGGTCATCCAGAAGATTTCTTCTACCCCCTTGCCTGGATTCTCCCGGATCAGGTTTTGAATATATTCGCCCCAGAAACCGGGATTGTCCTTTACGGCGGCAAGACTCAAGGGAGGATTGGTGGTCACCCCCCGGAACTGCGTCTCCTCAGGCCTTTCCGGGTCAAAGAGACGCTTCAATTGCTCTCTTCCAAATTTCCTTCTTTTCCGGGGGTGCCTTTTCCAGGACACTCTTAGCCCAGGTACCATACACGAGGGGAGATGAGTCCCACCAGATCTCAGCAGCCCCATTCGCTGCTTGAAGTTTTTCCATAATACTTTTCTCAGACATAATCGATTCCTCCTTTAGAGATGGTAATGATTAATTATTATTATAATATATTTTCTCCCTGGGCCATACTATGGAGAGAAACTCTTAGGATCATTTTCCTTCCCGTTCAGATCAACCCGACTTCTGTCGCGACATCCAGAATCTGTTTTGCCCTTTCATAAACGGGCGGATCAATAAATTCACCCTCCAGGGCAATGGCCCCTTCTCCTTTACCCGTGGCCAGATCATAAGCCTTGATGATCTTTTTTGCCCGGTCAACCTCTTCCGGAGTAGGTGAGAAAATCTCGTTGACCGGCCCGACCTGGGAAGGGTGGATGCAGAACTTGCCTCGGAAGCCCAGCTGCCGGGACCGGCGCGCCTCACCAGAAAGACCCTCAATATCTTTGATATCCAACATGAAGGGGGCGTCAATAGCATAAACTCCCGCCAGACGGCTCGCCATCACGAGGTAAGAACGGGCGAAAAAGAGTTCTTCTCCGGTTTTGGTCAACTTCGCCCCGAGGTCCAGGGTTAGGCTCCCCGGCTCCGAAAGCTAAAGCAAGTATCCTCTGGGTACTCGCGCCTATTTCTTGAGCCTTCGAAAGGCCGAGGGCACTCTCAAGCTGAGGGATCAGCCAGACCTGTCCTTCCTGCAAAGACCGTGTTCCCTCAATGTTTCCCAGCGTATGATCTGACTTTCGTAATGCCTCCGGATCCTCGGATTTTGGAACGATGATGCCTCGAACGGAGGCCTGGGTCACCATTTCCAGATCCCCCGAAAAAAATGGCGTTCTCGCTCCATTGACCCGGATAAAGACGTTTTTCCGATTCACTTTTTCCAGAAAGATCCCGACCTGTTTTCGTACAGACTCCTTTTCAGAAGGCGCCACAGCATCCTCCAGATCGATGATCACAGCATCTGCCGGAGATGCAAACGCCTTTTCGATCCGGTCAATCCGATTTCCAGGCACAAAAAGTAGTGAACGAAGAATCAGTTTTGGTCTTATTTTCTCTTCCATGTCCATTTTTCCCTTTCAGACTTATTCGATATCGATTTGTCAGCTCCGGAGCCTTCCTGCCACATCAACTCTTTCGTCATCTTCGTTATCTGGGTTAGCCTGATCTACTGCGTCGAGGAGGCAAGGGGAATCTCCTGGCCGCTTTTAAGAGAGATTCTGAATGATTAATAGTTCACCCTTTATAAGCTATTGACAAGTACCGGCTCAGGGGAAGGGTCAATAAAACCAACAGGGCCGTGCCCATGATCGTAACAGGAAGACCCAGGAGGTCGGTCAACAATCCGCAGACCATTGGCGAAATCGCACCGGAGCCCAATGTGATGGCATAATAGAGTCCATAACCTCGGGAGCGCGAAGTCGGCGGAATGATCTCTGCAACCGTAGCGTACAGCACGGATGAGGTACCGTTCAGGACAACGCCGACCATGGGAAGAAGGATCCAGATCACTGGAGCGGGAAACAAGGTTAGAGACAGAATCCCTGCTGCTGTCAGGGCTTCGGTACCGATCACCATCGGGATAATCCCGAACCACTCGGCCAGAAACCCACAGGCAAACTTCCCCAAGGCCCCGCCTGCAAAAAGAAGGGTAAGGCCGAACCCGACCTCGGTCACCGGAATCCCTTTCTGCAAAAGGAGAAAAGGAAGGAAAGTCAGCAAAGCGTAGCGGGCTGATAAATCGATGATCCCGATGGCCAATAAAGCCGAAAACCTCCTCCGGTTTTGGATTCCCCAGTCCCTCCCCTTCGGAACGAGTTTCTCCTCGGTCCGGGGAAACGGGAGAGAGCCCTTCTCTCTCTCCGACGAGGATCCAGAGAAGGACGCCCGCCGCCAAGCCGCCGACGGAGAGAATCGAAACCGCATGCCTCCAGCCCCAGAGATTGATCATTAAAGTCAGGAGGAAGGGCAGGCACACCTTCCCCAGATCGCCTGAAAAGTTGTAGGTTCCCATCGCTGCCCGGCGTCCGGAAACCTCGAAGACCTTAGAGAGGACAGAGGAAGAAAGGCCGTGCTGGCCTGCGGCCGTCCCCTTCGCGACGATAAGAGATAAAAAAATAACCGGGAAGGTATAGGCCCTGCTCAAAAGTAAAAAACCGCCTGCCAGGCCAAACGTTCCGGCGCAAACCACGGTCAGTTCCCCGATACGCTCTCCCAAGAGACTCAGTGGAAACTGCAGGAGGCTCATCGCTCCTGAAAAGACACCGGTCAGTAGCCCCACCTCGCTGAAAGAAAGATTTAATTCGGCAGCGATAAACGGAAGCAGGACGTAGACGGAATCGGTAAACCCATCATC
>CAWHGS010000033.1:0-57631 GCA_963828805.1 uncultured delta proteobacterium | reverse complement strand
ATTGTCATTATGGTTACGGGTTTTTCAACGGTGGAAACAGCGGTCGAGGCGATGAAGATGGGCGCCTTTGACTATATCCGAAGCCCTTTACACCCAATGAAGTCTCCATCGTCGTTAAAAAGGCGCTTGAGAAGCGGGCCCTCCAGCTCGAAAACGTCTATTTGCGCCAGGAACTGCAGGAAAAATACGGATTTCACAATATCGTTGGCAAGAGCAGAAAGATGCAAGAGATCTACCGGGTCGTAGCCAAAGTAGCTCCTACGGATAGCACGGTGCTGATTTACGGTCAAAGCGGGACCGGTAAGGAATTGATTGCCCGGGCGATCCATTTTAACAGTCAGAGGCGAGAAAAGCAGTTTGTTCCCGTAGACTGTGCCGTCCTTTCGGAAAATCTTCTCGAGAGTGAGTTGTTTGGCCATGTCCGGGGGTCCTTTACCGGAGCCGTTACCACCAAGCCCGGACTATTCGAGATCGCAGACGGGGGAACGTTTTTTCTCGATGAGGTGGGGAATATCCAACTCTTGGCCATTCAGGCAGAAGCTCTCTGAGGTCCTGCAGGAAAGAGAGTCTACTCCGGTGGGAGGGACGAAGGTTAAGAAAGTGGATATCCGGCTCGTCGCAGCCACAAACAAGAACCTCGAAAAGATGATCAAGAAGAGACGTTCAGGGAGGACCTCTACTACAGACTGAACATCGTTCCCATTTACCTGCCTCCGCTCAAGGAGCGTCAGGAGGATATCCCTTGCTGGCGTCCCATTTCCTCAAGAAGGACGCGGAAGAAATGGGTAAGACGATTAATGGATTCACCCCTGAGGCCATGGAGCGGCTCCTGAGATATCATTGGCCGGGAAATATTCGGGAACTGGAGAATGTGATCGAACGGAGTGTCGTCATGGTGGACGAGGAGATGGTTCGGTCAGAGCATCTCGTTCTTCCAAAGGAACAAAAGAGGACGCCGAGATTCAGATTCCCCTAAACAGCGAGGAACTGAAAGAGTTGAAGAAACATCTGCGAGAAAAGGCTGTTGAGGAGATTGAAAGAGTCTTTGTCTCGCGTGCTCTGGAGAGAAATCACTGGAATGTCACCCGAGCCGCGGAAGAAGTTGGAATGCTGCGACCCAATTTTCAGGCCCTCATGAGGAAATATAACCTCCGGGCCAAAGATGAATAAGTTCATTCGTACTCACCTTCGAAATTCCAAATTTCAAAGATCTCCTCCGTTATCTGAGCTTTGTTGTTTGGGATTTTTTTTTGTTGAAGGGGTTTTCGTTGTCCGATTTTTTTAAATGGCTGATCCTTGGATGGTCGATGGTTGTTGTGGGGATTGCCGCTCTCGGAACGATCCTGATCGTAAGATATGGAGAAATCAAGAGAATCGAGACAGATGACATTACCCTCTGTTTCATCATCGCCTTCTTCTGCTGGCTCATTCCCATCGTCGCCTTCATCATTTTAGGCCGCACCTTGGGTCTTTGAAGATTGTTCTTCTCTCCCATCTAACTGCAAAACCCGTGATGCCTTCAACGTCTTAAAGCTTCGGTACTCTGCAGTTGTATTAAAATTATTTTAATGCACATTTTTTTTATTATTAAAAATATTAATTTATTCAAATACTTCCGTTTGTCTCATTTTTTAAATTCTCAAATAGAGAATATTAAAAATATACATAATGGCCAAATATTATTTATTCAAATAATAAAAAAAGTTAATAAATTCAATAGCATATTCGTATATCGGATGCTTTTTTTTAATTGGCACACGAAATGCAATCTCCCTATCTTGAGTCCAAAAGAAAGGGGGAATGGATATGTCAAAAGTAAAAACAGTGGTAGTAACACTGGTCATAACCGGATTTTCTGTCCTTGTGGCTTCAACGGCTTTTGCAAGGAGTCTTAACTTAAAGGACGCCGGAATTTCCTTATGGATCTTCTTCGTCATTGGAGGAATGCTTATCCTGCTTCAGCTCATTCCCGCAGGAATCCTTTTCTTTTCCTTCATTGGTTCAGCCTCCGCCCTGGCTTTTAAACAGAAGAAGATCTCAGGGGAGAAGGAGTCCGAAGAAGAGAAGGAGTCCGAAGAAGAGAAGAAGCAGGTCCTTCCCGGCGAGCCTTTAACCGCTCAAAAGTAATTTAAAAAGGAGAGAAAAATGTCGAAACGAGAAAAAGAAGATCTTTATCGTCCTCGGTTTGGTGCTGATTCTCTTCCATCATCCTGGGTTCCTTAGGGGTCGCCTATAAGGGAGGCGTCCGGGGAATAGGGCTCTTGGGTATCGCCTTTTTTCTCACGGCCGGGATTGTCATTGCCTTGGCCCAGTTGATTCCTGCAGGCATTCTCTTTTGCATGATGATCCGTTCCGTATTCCCTTCCATCCGAGGGAACGAAATACCCATTCGTGCAACCTAAGGGATGAATAATGTAGTTAGAGAGAGGAGGGTGTTCACAGTGAAGTCAAAGATTCTGATCGCTTATCAAGATGATTCGTGGGTCAGAAGGAGCTTTCCAGCTCTACTCAGCGACGCGGGCTATCGGATTGAAACGACAAAAGTGGTGAGCGAGACCATTCGAAAGGTTCGGGGCAGAGACACTTACATTGTCCTCCTCGATGACAAGATGGAAGAGATCAAAGCTTTTGATCTCGTTCCACTCTTCAAAAAAATAAATTCCCGAGTTCAAATCATCGTGATTTCGTCCGAAGAATCGATTGGAGGAGTGAAACGTCTTCGCGATGCAGGAATCTTTTATCAGGCCATGAAACCGATTGATTTAGAAGAAATCCGATCGGCGGTGGCCTGCGCTTTCGAAAAGATCGAGCGGGAACAACCAGGGAAGCCTTCATCCCTTTTCTGATTCCCGAGAGAGTTCCGGCATGAAGCGAACCCTAAGCCCCCAACCTGGAAGAGGCGAGATGAGACCCTTGCTTTTTCTGGGTATTTTTTTGCTCCTAGTCACTACCCATCGGGTCAGGTGTTGTCTGGGGAGGGAATAACGAAGCCTGTTTAAGCTGTCACAAGGATGATTCTCTCTCCAAACAGGATGCCCGTGGAAAGAAAGTCTCCCTTTCTGTGGCCGAGAAGGAATATGAGGCTTCTGTCCATGGCAGCCTCTCCTGTTCCGACTGCCACACCCAGATTTTGGGATGATAGCCATGCGGCCGGCGGGAAGGCGATCGACCGGAGGGTAAACTGTGCGTCATGCCATCAAAAGGCGGAGAAGGAATACAAGATGGGGCTCCACTCGAAGATGATCATGAAGGGCACAGAGCGGGCCGCCTATTGCAAGGATTGTCACGGAAAGCATGGCATCCGGCCGAGCAAAGATCCCAAGTCCTTGACCCATCTGTCCAATATTGCCAGGACCTGCAGCCGTTGCCACTCAGATAAGGAATTCGTGAGGCAACACGCGATGGGCGCAGGACCGTCTCCGGGAGATCTCTTTAAGGGAAGCATCCCACGAGAAGGAGAGAACAGGCGAGGTTTCATGCACGAGTTGCCATGGGAGCCACAATCTGAGATCCCTGATCGACCCGAAATCGACGATCTTTCATTCAAATATTCCCCAGACGTGCGGGGCCTGCCACCCCCAAATCACGGAGCAATTCGTTAACAGTATCCACGGAGTTCTCGCAGCAAGGGGGAGAAGTGACTCTCCTACCTGCACGACCTGCCATGGCATTCATGGAATCAAGGCAAAGGCCGATCCCGATTCTCCGGTGAATGAGAGGCGGATCGCTTTGACGACCTGTCCTCAGTGCCACGCGGCTGAGCGGATTTCGAAGGAGTACGGCTTCAGCAAGGTGAAATCCTACTACGACAGCTTCCACGGTCTCTCCTACCGGGGTGGGGACACGTTCTCGGCAAACTGCGCGAGTTGCCACGGCGTCCATGATATTCGACCTTCTTCCGACCCGAAGTCCATGATTCACAAGGACAATCTCCAGAGAACGTGCGGGGCCTGTCACACGGGAGCCTCCGCCAATTTTGCCAAGGGTAAGATCCATGCAATTGCCTCGATTTCGGGCGAGGATTTCGGAGAGAAGGTGGTGGGGTGGGTAAGGGTCATCTACCTCTTCCTCATCGTCACCGTCATTGGGGGGATGATCTTTTTCAACTTCGCAGACTGGTTAAGAAAAACGATTGAAAGAAGAAACCTTAGTCAGCAGGAATGGAATGATATGAGGAATAAATATCTCCGATTAACACTGAACGAAAGGTTCCAACATCTCAACCTCATGATCAATTTTACGATCTTAGCGATCACGGGATTTGCCCTGAAATATCCTACCGCTTTCTGGTTTTCCCCCATTACCGATGCTCCTGCCGGAATGACGATTCGAGGCTTTATTCACCGTCTCTCAGGGGTTGCGATCGTCACCCTGGGCGGGTATCACATCCTGTACCTGATCTTCAGCGAGAGGGGAAGGCAGATCGTCCGGGACATGCTTCCAGGGTTGAAGGACGCCAAAGACCTGTGGGAGACGTTGAAAAATAATCTCTTTATCAATCGTCCCGCCAAAGAGATCAAGATGGGCCGGTTCAATTACAAGGAGAAATTGGAGTATTTTGCCTTGATCTGGGGAACGCTCGTGATGACGGTGACCGGTGTCATCCTCTGGTATGAAGTGGAATGGCTTAGATATTTCCCGAGATGGACCTATGACGTGGCCAGAGCGATTCACTTCTACGAAGCTGTCTTGGCCACCCTGGCCATCCTTGTCTGGCATTTTTACGCGGTTCTCCTGGATCCCGATGTCTATCCGATGAACTGGGCGTGGATTACCGGGCACCTCACGGAACATGAGATGAAATTGGATCACGGTTTGGAACTCGAGCGAATCAAAGCCAGCGAGAAGGCGGAATTGGCTGACTTTGATGAAGCCGCCTCGGTTGGAGGCGGTAGAGTTTATCCGGAACGTCAGGAACGACTCTCTCCCATACAGCGCCTCTATGGAACGGTAAGGGATTTGAACGAGACCCTTAAAAATT
This sequence comes from uncultured delta proteobacterium, assembly GCA_963828805.1. GTDB lineage: Bacteria > Desulfobacterota > BSN033 > BSN033 > UBA1163 > CAWHGS01. The sequence continues at coordinate 52,650 of CAWHGS010000033.1, read as the reverse complement.
GGCGGGGAAACTAACCGGAGGGAATGCCATGCCAGAGAATCTTTGGGAGCGCTATGGACCCTACTCGAGGAAGAGGAAAAAAAAGAGAAGTCGATTCAAGGGAGGGTTTTTAAAAGGAAACTCCGAATGGTTCAAATGGAAAATCGCGATCATCGGCGGTTCTTCTTTTTATCACCCCTGTCTCGAAATATGATTTGGGGCTCGTCGCCCTAGATATCCTCAGACTCCCACCATCCCAACCCCACCTTAAAAGGAGAGGATAGATAGGGCTTTTTATTGTCGAGTGAAAAAGAACGTGTTAGGATAATGGAAATCAAGGGGAGATGAGATGAACGCTCGCCGCGCCTGTTTCCATTCCTTCCTTTCCGTCCTCCTGATTTTTTTCATCCTTGGATTCATGGTCAAAACAGGACAGGCCATGACCTCAGAGGAAGAGAAAACTCTCGGGAAAAAAGTTCTTGAAGATATCGTGAAACATGAGGATCTGGTAAGGGACCTGTCCCTTCAGGCCTTTATCAATCGGGTGGGAAGGTCCCTCCTGAATCAAATCGGTCCGACCCCCTTCGACTATGATTTCTATGTGATCAAGGGTCGTGATCCGAATGCCTTTGCGATTCCGGGAGGTCACATCTTCATTACCACAGGACTCATTGGTCTGGCGGAGAATGAGCCTGAGGTGGCAGGGGTGCTCAGTCATGAAATTTCCCACGTGAAAGGAAGACATGTCGATCAGATGATCGAGCGGTCCAAACGGTTCAACATCGCCACCCTGGCGGCGATGATCGCAGGGGCAATCGCGGGTCGGGGAGGAGTCGGGTCGCAAGCGGCAGTCACCATGGCCATGGCGGGTGCCGAAGCGATGATGCTGAAATACACCCGTGAAAATGAGGTGGATGCCGATCAGAACGGCCTGTACCTGATGACCAAGTCCGGCTATGATCCCAACGCCCTGGTCACTTTCCTGAAAAAGATGGAGCGTCATAGCCTGGGATCTCCTAAAATACCCCAATATCTTTTGACCCATCCTGCCCTGGAAAGCCGGGTCTCCCTGCTGGAAAACCTCCTCACCCTGGAGCCGAAACCCGTTCATCCCTTTCAGGGATCGGGAAATTATAAACGGATTCAGATCAAGGCCTTGATCGAAGAGAGGGAGCCTTCCTCTGCGGTGAGCCATTTCGAATCTCTGATCAAGGCGAATCCGGAGGACACCGATGCCCTGTTCGGTCTGGGTCTGGCCTTCCAGAAAGCAGGGAGACTCGATAAATCGATCGAGGTTTTCCAGAAAGCCTCCCGGATCGATCCAAAGGATATCGAGTTGGCCAGAGAACTCGGAATCGCCTATTTTCTTTCGGGAAAACTGGATCAAGCGATCGAGATTCTGGAGCCCCTGAGCGAGAATGACGATTTAAAGAGCCTCTATTTTCTCGGAAGGGCCTATCAGGAGAAGGGGGTCTTTGATCGGGCCAGGGGCCTTTTTCTTAAAGTCAAAAAAGAAGCGGGCGAGTATGTGGATCTCTATTACAATCTCGGATCCGTTTACGGAAGGACGGGACAGAAGGGTCTTTCCCATTACTCTTTCGGCAAATATTTTGAACTGAAGGGGGATAGGAAGAATGCTCTCCTTCATTACAGTACGGCCTTGGATTATCTGGAGAGAGGAAGCCCTGAGAGAGATGAGGCTCAGCGGATGGTTCGGGAACTGAGCCAGATCCCGAAAAAGTAGGAGAAGGGTGGAACAGGGACTCTATTGAATCGGGGGGGGGCGGAAAGGGTGGAACCCTTGGAGGGTTACTGCAAAAGGGCGATCGAGAGAGGAATGGACGGAGCCAAAGTGATCGATCCTCGTTCGATTGTGACCGCCGAATGGGTGAGAATGAAATGCCAATTTGGATGCCCTGGATTCGGAGGAAGGCTCTCCTGCCCGCCCTATGCTCCGACGCCGGAGGTCACCCGCAGGGTGATTGATTCTTACGAAAAGGCGATTTTACTCCATCAACGATTAGATCAAGGGAGGAAGACGAAAGGCTTTAATGAAATCCTCGTTCGTCTTGAGATCGAGGTTTTTCTGGATGGCTGCTACAAGGCCTGGAGTATGGGGTCGGGTCCCTGTCGCCTTTGCAAGGAGTGCAACGTTGGAGGCCTCTGCAAGCACGGGACCGAGGTAAGACCTTCCATGGAAGCCTGCGGTATTGATGTTTTTAGAACGGCAAGGGAGAATGGTTTTTCGATCGATGTGATCCGGAGCCTGGATGAAACGAGAAATGTCTATGGAGTCATCCTGGTAGAGTAGGAAGGGTTCATGGAGAAGTCGATTAAAATACTGGAAGAAGAGATTCTGAGGCTGAAACGCGAATTTGCCATCCTGAATACCATCAGTCAGACCGTCAATCAATCTGTGGATCTCGACGAAATCTTAACCAATAGTCTCGATAAGATGATGGAGATGACAGCGGTTCGTTCCGCAGGAATCTATCTCCTAGACGAGATAGAAAATGACCTCGTGTACGTGACTCACCGTGGTTTCTCGAAGGTTTTTTCAAAGGGAATGAAGCGGGTGAAATTGGGGGAAACCCTTACGGGGAGGGCAGCCCTCGCAGCCGAACCGATCTTCATCGAGGATTACCCGAATCATCCCGAAGCACTCCCGTTAGAGATTGAAGAAGGGATCAGGTCGCTTGCTATCATTCCTTTGAAATCGGGGATGAAGATGTACGGGACCCTCAACGTGGCACGAAAGGAGGTCCACCAGTTTGACCTCCACGAACGAAATCTCTTCAATTCGATGGGTCAAATTATCAGCGGTGCGTTAGAGAGGGCCTCCTTCTATTCAGAGAATGTTAAACGGTTAGGGGAAGAGAAGATTCTCTATTCCATCAGCCAGGAAATTGCCTCCCGTCTTGAGCTCAAAGGGATCCTTCAGAAGATTATTGAGAGCGCGGTGGACCTCTTGAGGGCTGATTCCGCGTCGATTGCCCTCTGGGATCAACGAAAACAGAACTATGCCCTGTCGATTGTCCACCGGCTCCCCGAGGCGCTGATCGGCCGAGAATTTACTGTTCCTTCAGAGGGCATCATCGGAGATATCTGTACCAAAAAGGCGCCGGTTCTCTATGAAGATTATGAGCATCACCCCAAGCGGTTAAAGGAACTCGATGCCTACCATTTCAAAGAGATGGTCGGTGTTCCCCTGATTGTCCGGGAGATGCTCATCGGGACGATGGTCATTTTAACTTCCGACCCCAAGAAACATTTCCAGCAGAGCGAGGTCGATCTTCTCTTCACCTTCGCCCATCAGGCGGCGATCGCCATCGGAAACAGCCTCCTGTACGAAGATTCCCTTGCAAAGATCAGACAGTTGACGGCGCTCTATGAAGTGGGAAGAGTCCTTTCTTCAACTCTCGATCTCAGCCGGCTTCTGGAAAAGGGGCTGGAGCTTCTTCACGGCCGCCTGGGTTATGATTCCTGCGGAATCCTGATGGTGGATGACATAAAGAATGAACTGTTTATCAAACAGGTGGTGGGCAGGGATTTTGAGTCGGTCAAACACTTCCGCTTCCGGATCGGCATCGACGGAATTGTGGGCTGGGTTGCCAAAACGGGCGAGCCCTATTATGCCCCGGACGTGTCGAAAGATTCCCATTATTTCGCCGGGGCACCGGGGGTAAAGTCAGAAGCGGCTTTTCCTCTCAGGGTGGGGGAGCGGGTGATTGGTGTCCTCAATGTTGAGAGCCATCACCTCAGAGGGTTTGATGAGGATGACCTCAAGGTGCTCTCTTCTTTTTCGAGCCAGATGAGCATCTCCATTGAGAACGCCCAACTCTTTTCCGAATTGAAGCGGACCCTTACCGAACTGAAACAGGCTCAGGAGCAGATCGTCCAAACCGAGAAACTCAAGGCCTTGGGGGAGATGGCCAGCGGCGTCGCCCACGATTTCAACAATCTCCTTGCGGTTATTCTGGGCAACATCCAGCTCCTTTCATACCAATTAGACCAGCTCAGCCTGGAAGAGATCCGTGAACGACTCAAAGCCATCGAGCGGTCTTCGAAGGACGGGGCAGAGACAGTCCGCCGGATCCAAGAATTCACGGGGATTCGCCGGGACAAGGAATTCTCTCCTGTCTCAATCAACGAGCTGTTAGGTGGGGTGATCGTGATGACAGAACCCCGCTGGAAGGATCAGGCCCAGAGGAGAGGGATCCATATCGACCTATCCACCCAACTCGAGGAAGTCCCCTTCATTCTCGGGAACCCCTCCGAATTGAGAGAAGTGTTAACCAACATCATCTTTAATGCCATCGATGCCATGCCTGAGGGAGGGAGGCTCACCCTTTCTACCGACCATCCGGCAGAGGACTGGGTCGAGGTGAGGGTTTCCGATACGGGGGTTGGCATGACGGAGGAAGTGAAACGAAGAATTTTCGATCCCTTTTTCACCACCAAAGGCGTGACCAATTCCGGTCTCGGAATGAGCGTCTCTTACGGGATTATCAAACGCCACGGAGGAGAGATTCTGGTCGAGAGCCTCCCGGGCAAGGGGTCAACCTTCGCCATTCATCTGCCTACGGGTTACTTCGCAGAGGAACCGGAGGTCAAAGAACCCGAGCCTCCCAGTGAGACTCCCTCCGCCAGAATCCTGGTGGTCGAGGATGACGCCTCTGTTCAGGAAATCCTCGGTCAGATGCTTGTCGCCAAGGGACATCGGGTCGTCGTGGCTTCCGACGGAGAGGAGGGAATTGCACAATTCAAGACCGGCCAATTCGACCTTGTCTTTACAGATCTGGGGATGCCAAAGCTTTCGGGCTGGGAAGTAGGTAAGATCCTTAAGAAAATAGACCCTCACGTTCCGATTGCCATGATTACGGGATGGGGTGTCGAGGTCCATCGGGAAAAGATGATAGAGAGCGGGATCGATATCATCCTTCCCAAGCCCTTCAATTTTGAACAGATCAATCAAATTGTTTCGAAGGCTTTGGACCGGACAGGAAAAAGGTAGAAAACCCTCCAGGGTAGGTCTCTTTCCTCCTGCCTTAAAAAGATCAAGACTCAAAATCGGACTGTTCAGTGAATCTCCCCGGCCATCCCGTTAGGACGGGACAGGCACGCCGGGACACCCGGTAAGGTAATTTCGTTTCATATCGTGCCCCTTGACCCCGCCTATCCCGCAAAGAGCGGGACGGGGCACGTTCCGGTCACGCAGACCGGTATTCGGGCCCAGGGTGACAGGCTCCTTGCTTTCATTGGGACCTTATGTTAAATAGAGCCATGCTGAAGATGTTTGCTGTGATCCCTCTCATCCTTCTCTGCCTTTATCCCTTCAACGTTTCGTTCGGGTTTGAAACGAAAGGGCAGGAATGTTCCCGATGCCACACACTGAATAGCGCAGAGGCCAGAGAACTTCTCAAGGACATCCCCAATATCAAGATACTGGATGTTTATGTGAGTCCGGTGAAAAGCTTCTGGGAGGTCTATTTAGAATCAGGAGGGAAAAAGGGGCTGATCTATGTCGATTTTTCGAAGAAATATTTTATCTCAGGGTCTTTGCTCTCCATCAGGGAGAAGAAAAACCTGACCCAGGAGAGACTGAGCGAACTGAACCGGGTGGACGTGTCGCAAATTCCGCTGGAAGATGCCCTTGTGATGGGGGATCCAAAGGCGAAAATCCGGATGATTGCTTTCGATGATCCCGACTGACCCTACTGCGCCAAACTTCATCAGGAGATGAAGAAGATCATAGAAGAGAGAAAGGATATTGTCTTTTTTATAAAAATGTTCCCCCTCAAAAGTCATCCCGCGGCCTATGAAAAGGCGAAGGCCATCGTATGCGAAAAATCTCTTGCTCTTCTTGAGGATGCCCATTCGAATAAGCCCTTACCCAAACCCACCTGTGAAACGACTGCCGTCGATGAAAGCATAAAGCTTGGCGAAAAATTGGGTCTCTCGGGCGTGCCCGTTTTAATCTTTCCCGATGGAAGAATCATGTCGGGATATCGAGACGCCAAATCCCTTCTCAGCCTCATAGGCAATTAAGGTTACCTTCCCGGAGAATTCAACCCACTTTCCTTTCCTTGAACTGAAACAGTCCTCGAATATTGCGGGTTTCCCCTGCCGCTGAGGGCGAGTCGGTTTCGAATGTCTCATGCCTGGGTCGAAGGGACTTTGGGCAGAGCGACATCCCGACCGGCTAAGGGGTCGTTTATTCTGATGAAGGATGGAGGGAAACACCGGGAAGTGCTCGGCTCGAGTGAATGAGATGGGTCGGGTAAAGCGAGGAGCTGAAGAGACGACTGTCAGGACCGTCCCATATGATCATTCGGATCATGCTTCTTGGGCAAGCAAAATGGATTCAACCAAGGCAAGAAAGTCCTGGGTTGGAGAATCCTTCGTGACAAAATGATCAGCCTTGCTCTGGAGGGCCGCTTGCCGATATTCCGGGAGGTCATAGCTTGTCAACATGACGACGACGACGTCCGGATAATTCTTTTTGATCTTTTTGGCAAGCTCAAGTCCACTTTCTCCCGGCAATCGGATATCCATGAAGACGATCTGGGGACGAAAGACATCCATGGTAAGAAAAAGTTGATTTCCATCCGGTTCTTCTGCGATATTCATCGTTGGAAACTTGGAGTACAAGATCTCCTTGAGCATTTGCCGAAAGGTCGTATTATCCTCAACGATCAATGTCTTATACATGGAGATCCGTCATCCTTTCCTGCAGGTCTATGGGCTATGGATAAAATCCCAGGTAAGAGAGGAGGGTCCCTCTCTATTGGTTCAAACGGCCGAAGTCCTTTGTTATCACTTTACCAATTTTAAAAGGCGTGGTAAATAAGGTATGGACTGTATTTCCCTGGAGTAAAGACTGTATTTTCTAACGGAAAAAGGGTAGGGTGGGTGCGATGGCCAGAGAAAAGCAGTCCGTCGTTATTGCCGAAGACGATACGATCCTCAGAGAGGGGTTGCGAGCCTTGATCTCTTCCCATCCCAATTTTGACGGGGTGGCAGAGGCGGGAACAGAGGAATACAGGGTTGCGACCCTTCTTCATTTATCCTGGATCACTTCACCGTCACGAAGGGTTTGAGGGACGGATAGTTCTTTTCCCCAATGCCTTTCACCTCTTTTAACTCATCAACCGATCGGAACGCTCCTCTCCTTTCCCGGTAGGCAATGATCTCCCGGGCCAGCGATTCTCCAACCCCGGAGACCAGACACAGGTCTTCCATTGTGGCCTGATTCAGATCGAGGGGAATGGAGAAGACGAGCCGCTTCCTCGCCTCCATTCTCCCTAATGTGACTCTTATCTGTCCCGGGTTTTCTTTTACGACCGTGACGAGAGTCCCTGTTTCAAGAGGGAGCGAAGAGAAATCCCCATTAGAAAAGGCCATTTCCGTCGGTCCTCCTGCTCGTTCGATCACTTCCCCCGGAGTCGGTGGATTCCTGAAAAAATGGATGCCAGGATACCCTACTTCTCCCAACACCTCCACCACGATGTCCTGGTCCCTCTCCTGAATAGGGAGGGGAGAGGAAGGAAAGTCAAAGCGAAAATAGAGAAGGGCAAGGGTGCAAAGGACCGAGGATCAGGAGGAAGCACTGCTGGCGATGAGAAAAGAACCTGAAGGAGGGTGGATGCCGGATTCCGGATCGGGGGCTCACAAAGGAATGAAACGATTTCAATTTTTCTTTTCCAAATTTCGAAATGTGCATTCCGAAACCCAGACCCTTGCTTATTTCTTTTCTTCCTCTGCTTTCTTCAGGAGTTTATAGTCAATCGAATCGACGAGAGCCTGCCAGCTTGCCTGGATGATATTCTCCGAAACACCGACGGTACCCCATTCCGACTTCCCGTCACCGGATTCGATGAGGACCCTTGTCCGGGCTGCCGTCCCATCCCTTGAGGAAAGGATTCGGACCTTGTAGTCGAGGAGCTTGACTTCTTTCAGATCGGGGTAGAATTTCTCCAACGCTTTCCGGAGCGCATGATCCAGGGCGTTGACCGGTCCATCTCCAACGGCGGCCGTATGCTCGACCTGGTCTTTCACCCGCACCATGATGGTTGCCTCCGAAAGGGAGGGACCTTCTTCTTCCTTCTTCTCCACGACGACCCGAAATCCCATGAGGTCAAAAAATTTTCGATGTTGTCCGAGGGCTTTTTTGATGAGAATCTCAAAGGAGCCCTCTGCCCCTTCAAATTGGAAGCCCTCATTTTCCAGCCGCTTCAGGTCATCCAGGATTTTTCGGATCTTTGGATCCTTGGTTTCAAGGTCGATCGAGAATTCGGCCGCTTTATAGAGGATATTCGATTCACCGGAAAGGTCTGAGATGAGTACCCTCTGATGGTTTCCGACCTGTTCGGGCTGGATGTGTTCATACGTCGCAACATTCTTTCGGATGGCGCTCACGTGGATGCCCCCCTTGTGGGCAAAGGCGCTATCTCCTACATAAGGCAGATATTTCGGGTGGGAAAGGTTAGCCAGTTCGGAGACGAAACGGGAGACTTCCCTGATTTTTTTTAGGTCGTCTTCCGTGATGCAGTCGATCCCCATCTTTAATTTCAGGTTCGGGATGATGGAGCAGAGATTCGCGTTTCCGCAGCGCTCGCCATAGCCATTGATGGTCCCCTGGACCATCTGAACTCCTTCCTGGACGGCAAGGATGGAGTTCGCCACCGCCAGATCCGTATCATTATGGACATGAATGCCCAAGGGGGCCTCGATCTCCTTTTTCACCTCGCGGATGATCGCCTGAACCTCATAGGGAAGGGAGCCTCCATTGGTATCGCATAAGACGATCCAGTCGGCCTTGGCTTCCCGGGCGGTTCTAAGGGTGGAGAGGGCATAGGCAGGATTGTGTTTGTATCCGTCGAAGAAATGCTCTGCGTCAAAGATTACTTCTGGAACCCGATCCTTGAGATAACGGATCGATTCGTAGATGATTTCGAGATTCTGATCCAGGGTGATCTTCATCGCCTCCAGCGGATGAATATCCCAGGACTTTCCAAAGAGGGTGATGGTTTCTGTCCCGCTTTCAACCAGGGCCTGGAGGTTTGAATCCTTTTGGGGAGGGATTCCCACCCGGCACGTGCTTCCAAAGGCGACGACTTTGGCATGGGAACAGGGAACGGCTCGAATTTCCCGAAAGAACTGGAGGTCTTTCGGGTTCGACCCCGGCCATCCTCCCTCGACATAATGGATTCCCAGTTCGTCAAGCTTGTGACTGATCCGAATCTTATCCTCCACCGAAAAGGCGATATCCTCCGCCTGAGCGCCATCCCGGAGGGTGGTATCATAAATCTTAATTTTGCCCAGATTGCTCAAAGCCGCTGACTCCAAAACATCCATTCTCAATCGACCCTTCTCAACGATCAATGAACAAAAAACAGGTCGCCCCGGTCCTCAACCCTTTGGCATCGCCTGTTAAGTTTCTTCTACCACGGCCGGCTTATCCAATTCGAAAGCATCATGAAGGGCCCTGACCGCCAGTTCCGTGTATTTCGAATCGATCACACAGGAAATTTTAATTTCCGAAGTCGAAATCATAATGATGTTGATCCCCTCTCTGGCCAATGCGCTAAACATCTGGGTCGCCACGCTAGAGTGGCTTCTCATTCCCACCCCCACGATCGAGACCTTGGCAATGTCTTCCTTGGCGTTGACTTCCTTGGCTCCTATCTCTTTCATTACCTCTTTGACGATCTGAAGCGTTTTTACAAAATCGGGCTTGGGGACGGTGAAGGCAACATCGGCATACCCTTTCTCCGAACTGGAAGTCTGAATGATCATATCCAACACAATATTTGAATCGGCAATGGGCTGGAACAGCTTTGCCGCTAACCCCGGGACATCCGGCACGCGCATGACCTCGATTTTGGCCTCATTCTTATTGTATGTCACACCCGATACCACGACCTGTTCCATCTCTTTTTCCTCCTTGCAAACGATCGTTCCAGGATTGTCATTGAAGGATGACCTGACATGAATGGGGACATCATACTTCTTCGCAAATTCGACCGATCGGATCTGCAGGACCTTGGCCCCCAGGCTGGCCATCTCGAGCATTTCGTCGTAGGAGATCTTCGATAGCTTTCTTGCCTTGGGGCAGATGCTGGGATCGGTGGTATAAACGCCGTCCACGTCCGTATAGATTTCGCAAACGTCTGCCCTGAGGGCAGCCGCGATGGCCACACCGGTCGTATCGGACCCTCCTCGGCCCAGGGTCGTGATATTGTCCCGTTCGTCCGCTCCCTGAAACCCGGCCGCCACGACAATGTGACCGTTGGCAAGATCACGCAGAATCTTTTCCGAATCGATACTTGTGATTCGGGCTTTTCCAAAGGCGCTGTCTGTGGCGATTTTGATCTGGAATCCCAGAGTAGGACTTCGCATCATGGCCCATATTCCTCAGGGCGATGGCGAGGAGGGCAATCGACACCTGTTCTCCGGTCGCAACGAGGACGTCGAGCTCCCTCTCATCCGGTGTCTCCGTGATTTGATGAGCGAGGCGGAGAAGCCTATCGGTTTCTCCTGACATGGCAGAGACAACGACGACAACTTGATGTCCCTGCTTTTTGGTTCGGATGACCCTTCTGGCCACGTTATTGATCCGCTCAATATCCCCGAGGGATGTTCCGCCATATTTTTGAACAACGAGAGCCATTCTCCCATCTCCTCCTTTAATTCATTTCAGAATTCATTCCGCAATCTGCAATTTTCATTCAGATACGGTTTTTACAAGTTCTTCGTATCGGGTTCCTCTTCCGATGAGGCGGATAGAACGCGCATGTTCTCCAAGGTAGAGAAGTTCGATCCGGAGCAACTCTTTCGGGAGCAGGTTTGGAATTTTGTCTGCCCATTCAATGGCCGTGACGCCTCCGCGCCCAAAATATTCCTCGAGACCCAGTTCCTCAGCCTCTTCCTCAGCCCCGAGACGAAAAAGGTCTATGTGGTAAAACGGGATTCTACCCAGGTATTCATGGATTAAGGCAAAAGAGGGGGAAGTGATGCGATGAGCTCTTTTAACCCCGATGCCGGCAGCCAGTCCCTTGATAGAGTGGGTTTTCCCTGTTCCTAATTCTCCCACAAAGGCAAGGACATCTCCGGATCGAAGAAGCTTCCCCACCCGCTTCCCGAGTTGAAGGGTCTCCGTTTGACTCTGAGTGAGAATGACCGCTCTTCGTTCCAAAACCAATTCAATTCCGTTGACCCAAGGTCAACTCCCCCAAGGGACCGGATGGCCCACGTCCGTAAGGGCCAAGATACCCCCTGTGCCTCCCCAGGGACCAGGATCGTTTCGTTGTGAGCCTTCGGAGCGAACCTTCATCGTGAGCGCAGCCCAATGCTCAGACCGAAGACGGCTTGAAGGGTTCGTAGTTCACCCCGTGTGTCCTGGTCATGATCCTTCTGTTATGCCTTATACTTAAAATCATCTGGGTTCAGATTCTCCAGCCATTCCTTCAGCTGATCGTCATCTTTTTCCAGATCGATCGTTCTTGCCTTTTCGATCACGTCTTCCGAGACGAAAATAGGGGCTCCAGCAGTTAGGGCGATGGCAATGGCGTCGCTCGGCCTGGAGTCCAGAATGATCTCTTCGCCTTTTCGGTTCAGGTAGATGAGTCCATAGTACGTGTTTTCCTTCAGGTCATTGACGACAATCTTGATGACCTGGGATTCGAGGGTCGACAAGATGTGATGAATCAGATCATGGGTCATCGGTCGTTGGGAGGCCAATTTCTTGAGCTTCATAGCGATGGCGTTGGCTTCAAAAGGTCCGATCCAGATGGGAAGCCCGATCTTGTTGGAGAGATCCATGAGGAGGACGACGAATCCGTTCGAGGTAGAGTCGAACGTTAGAAACTTGACCTTCATTTCAAGCATCACGGGAAACTCCTTTCACCGACAAGCCCTCTCCCTCACGGGTTAGCGAAATCTTAAAAAAGATGGACCCCGTTCCCTTTCTTCATCGAATGAATTTTCTTAGTCCAAAAAAAGATCCATCATTCCCACGGAGGAACGAATCATAGAGGATGAAGTCCACGTGATGAAACCGATAAAAGGCACAAGGGAAACGGCGTCGCCAACTATCAAAAATCCTAACAGACTTTGGGTTGGGAATCAAATCCCTCCGCGGAGAACGGCAGGGATGTGACGGATAAGGTCTGTCGCCACCAGAGATCGTTCTCCCTTTTCCAAAAGGGCCTGATCTCCTGCCAGCCCGTGAAGGTAGACGGCCATTTGGAGAGAAGGGAGAGGGTCGAACCCCTGACAGATCAGCCCGCCGATCATCCCCGTGAGGACATCCCCTGTTCCGCCAGAAGCCATTCCCGGGTTTCCCGTCGGGTTGATGAAGACGTCTCCTTGGGGCGTGGCGATGAGCGTGCGGTAACCTTTCAGGACCAGATAGGCCCGGTGGGACTGGGAGAAACTCCGGCTCAGACCGATCCGATCTTCCAAAACCTGCCTGGAGGTCAAGCCTGCCAATCGGCCCATCTCCCCTGGATGGGGGGTGAGGATGAGGGGTCGTTTCATCGAGGGGAGAGATTTAAGGTTTCCTGCGAGGGCTGTGAGCCCATCGGCATCGAGAACAATGGGAAGGTCGAGCGTTCTGATGAGTTTGAGGACGAGGGTTTGCGTTTCCTTGAAGGTTCCCATTCCGGGTCCGATCACCACTGCCTTTTTGTTTTCACAGAGGCGAACAATGGCATTGAAAGCCCTGAGGCCAAGGGTCTGTCTTGCTGTTTCAGGAAGCGGTTCGGTCATGACTTCCGTCAATTTGACTTCCATGATCGGATTGAGACTCTTCGGGATACCGAGCGTGACCAGGCCGGCACCCATGCGCAGGGCGGCTTCACAGGCCATGGCCGCCGCGCCGGTTTTCCCGACCGATCCCGCCAGGACGAGGAGATGACCATAATCTCCCTTGTGAGAGTCCCGAGGACGAGGAAGTGCGAGCCCCTTGCGGATCTCCCCTTCTTCGAGGAGATGGGTCTGAATCTTCTCACCCTCAATGAGTCTTCTGGGGATGCTGATATCGATCAGCTTCAGTTCTCCGGCGTACTCGGTTCCCGGAGGGATGAGGAGGCCTACTTTAGGAAGTCCGAAGGTGAGGGTCAGAGTGGCCCGGATGGCTGCTCCAAGGGGCTTCCCAGTATTGGCATCGAGGCCTGAAGGGATATCGATCGCTACCTTGGGCTTCTGGAGCCTATTGAGATGTTCGATCACTTCGCGATAATAACCCCTGACCTCCGGCATCGAGCCCTGTGCCGAAGATCCCATCAATAATGAGGTCAACCTTTTCGATATCTCTTTTGACTTTCTGGTATTCCGTCAGAGAGGGAATGGAGATGACTTCTCCTTTCATACGGAGAAAGATGTGATAGTTGGTTTCGGCATCTCCCCGGAGAACCTTGGGATCGGCGAGAAGATAGACCTTAACCGAGATTCCGTGATTGACGAGATATCGAGCAATGACAAATCCGTCCCCTCCGTTATTTCCCTTTCCGGCCACGATGGCGACGGCGCTTCGGTGAAGCAGGGGATATTTCTGGAGGATGAATTCAGCGCTTCCTCTTCCTGCGTTTTCCATCAGAACAATCCCAGGGATACCGAAGTTCTCGATGGCCCTTTGGTCCAACTGTTGCATCTGTTCAGCAGTCACGACTTTCATCGTTTTTCCCCTCCAAAAGGACATGGGCCACGGCAAAAGGACGGTCGTGGGAAAGGGTGAGGAGCGCCTGACGGATCCCCAGGGTTCGAACGAGTTCCATGGCTTTTCGGTGAAGGAAGAGGGAAGGCTTGCCCATAGAATCGTTCACCACCTCCATGTCGGTCCAGCGGATTCCTTCGCGAAATCCCAGTCCAATGGCTTTGAGAAAGGCCTCTTTGGCTGCAAATCGAATGGCGTAACATTCAGCAGGCCGCGCCTGTCTCTGGCAACGCGCGATCTCTTTTTCGGTGAAGACACGACGGACGAAGAGGTCACCCCATCGGGTGATGAGGCGGTCGATCCGTTCAATATTTACAATATCGATGCCCGTGCCAAGGATCATAATGAAAGGGTCAAAGGTTTCAAGGACTCGAGGTTCATGGGTTCAACTGTTTTAAATAGGCTTTTACTTGCCCACCGGACCCCTTGGCCCCTTGAATCCCAATTATTTGATGAGAGCGATCATTTCCCGGACGGCCTGGTTGAGGCCGACGAAGACCGATCGGGCAACAATGCTGTGTCCGATGTTGAGTTCTTCAATCTCCCGGATTTCTGCTATTAGGCTGACGTTTTTGTAATGGAGGCCATGCCCGGCGGCTATTCGGAGATTGCGGCGGCAGGCTTCCTCCACGGCAGCAAGGATCTTATTCAGCTCGTGTTTTCCCTCGGAAGGGTCCCTTGCGTCACAGTAATGGCCCGTGTGGATCTCAACCGTATTCGCTCCCGTTTCCTCTGATGCTTTGATTTGATCCTTTTGAGGATCGACGAAGAGGCTAACAGTGATGCCAGCTTTTTGGAGCCGTCGGATGACTTTCCTGAGGGGTTTGAAGAATTTGACTACGTCGAGTCCTCCCTCGGTGGTCAATTCCTCCCTCTTTTCAGGAACCAGGGTGACAACCTCCGGCTTCACCGACAGGGCAATCCGAACCATCTCCTCGGTGGCAGCCATCTCGAGGTTGAACTGGCTCTGGACGACTTCCCGGAGGAGAAGAATATCCCGGTCCTGCATATGCCGCCGGTCCTCCCTCAGGTGAGCGACGATTCCATCTGCACCTGCCAATTCGACGATTCCGGCTGCAGTTACCGGATCAGGATATCCGACCCCTCTTGCCTGCCTGAGGGTTGCTACATGATCAATATTGACTCCTAATTTCGCCATCATCGCCCCCTATTCGTACCCTCTACGCCTCAATTTCCGGTTATCCAATCCGCTTTTTCACCAATTCGACGAGGTCTTGAGCAAACCGGTGGAGTTCGGCCTCATCTTCTCCCTCCACCATAATTCTGAGAAGGGGTTCGGTTCCAGAGTAGCGGATGAGGACCCGGCCGGAATTGCCTAAGGTGTGCTCCATCTCCTCGATCTTAAGCTTGATCTCCTGGAATTCTGAAAGCGGTCTCTTCTCCCTCACGTCCACGTTATACAAAACCTGAGGGAGAGACTCCATGACCTGGGCGAGTTCGTCGAGGTTTCGTTCCTTTTGTCTCATGATGGCCAGGACCTGCAGGGCTGTCAGGATTCCGTCGCCCGTCGTATTGTAATCGAGAAAGATGGTGTGGCCCGATTGTTCCCCACCCACGTTGTAATGGCCCCGAACCATCTCCTCGACGACATAGCGATCCCCCACCTGGGTCCGGATCACTTTGCCCCCCGCCTTTCGAAGGGCTCGATCCAGTCCGATATTGCTCATCACGGTCGTCACCACCGTTTTCTTCTTCAGACGATCCTCTGAAAGAAGATGAAGGCCACAGATAGCCAAGATCTTGTCTCCGTCTACGAACTTTCCGTGGCGATCGACAAAAATGATGCGATCCGCGTCTCCATCCAGGGCAACTCCGATATCCGCTCGTCTCTCGAGGACGAAGCGGCTCAGAGCTTCGGGATGGAGGGAACCGCACTCGAGGTTGATATTCTCGCCGTTGGGTTCGGCTCCCACGGAGATGACCTCTGCTCCCAACTCCTCAAAGACGGTGGGTGCAACCCGGTAAGCCGCTCCATTGGCACAATCGACAACGATCCGAAGACCCTCCAGCGTGAGGTGATTGGGGAACGTGTTCTTGAGAAAGACCACATATCTCCCGACGGCATCATCAATGCGATGGGCTTTACCGATGGCATTGGCTGTGGGTCGAAGGGAATGAAGATGGTTTGAGAAAATCAGCTCTTCAATGCGTTGTTCCATCTCATCGGGCAGCTTGAAACCGTTCTGCGAGAAGATTTTGATCCCATTGTCATAATAAGGATTGTGAGAGGCGGAGATGACCACTCCCGCGTTTGCCCGCATACTTGTGGTGATGAAGGCGATGCCAGGAGTGGGAAGGGGCCCCACCAGCATCACGTCCGCTCCCATGGAGCAGATTCCCGAGGCCAGGGCGGTCTCGAGCATATAGCCTGAAAGTCGGGTATCTTTTCCAATGACGATCCGGTGCTTGCCTTTGACTTCCTTAAAGATATGCGCAATGGCCCTGCCAAGCTGCATGGCCAGTTCCCCGGTCATGGGATCGACGTTGGCGACTCCCCTGATTCCATCGGTTCCAAATAATTTCCGTGTCATTCTCGTTCACCCATTTGAATCGTACCGAGCCCGTCCAAAGCTCATGGCGTTATCTTCCTATGGACGGATTACCTCTCGAACGCCCGACTCTCACCGCCTGATCTTAATTTCCCGCGAGCCGGATGGCATCGGCAACAGCGATGGCCTTTTTCGCCTCCCTCACATCGTGACACCGGACGATGTGAGCCCCATTTAAAACGCCAATCGCAATGCTTGCGAGGGTTCCTTCCAGACGCTCTGAAAGATCCTCGGTATCAAGAATTTTTCCGATAAAACTCTTTCTCGATGTTCCCAGCAGCAGAGGTTTCCCGAGGACGCGAAATTCCGAGAGATGCTTCAGAATGAGAAAGTTATGTTCCGAAGTCTTTCCAAAGCCGATCCCGGGGTCAATGATGACCTGATCCGGATCCACTCCGGCCCTTTCCGCCTTCTGGACCGATTCTTTGAGAGACTGAATGATTTCGGACAGAAGAGAGTCGTAATGAATCTCCGTCTGCATTGTTTCCGGCGTTCCCCGGATATGCATCAGAATCATCGGGACCCTTTCTTCGGCCGCTACCCCGGCGAGGTCCGGATCAAAGTGAAGCCCGCTGATGTCGTTGATCAGTGCTGCCCCTGCCCGGATGGCTTCCTTGGCAACGGGTGATTTATACGTGTCGACTGAAATCGGGACATCCGTTTTCCGGGCAAGGGATTCAATGACAGGGAGAATCCGGCGGAGCTCTTCCTCCTGGGGGAGAGGTTTTGATCCGGGTCGGGTCGATTCTCCACCGACGTCGATGAGATCGGCTCCTTCTTCAACCATTTGCAGTCCTCGGGCGACCGCCTTCTCCCTTTCTAAAAAAAGACCCCCGTCCGAGAAGGAGTCCGGGGTGACATTCAGGACGCCCATGAGAAGGGTCTTTTTTCCAAGCGTGAAGGTCCGTTGCCTGCACGGGAGCCTGTAGTGAGCTTTCGACAGATTCTTGAGGGTTTCCTTGAATGAGCGACCCAGGGCCTCAACCCCGGGGTAGTGTTCCAGCTTGGAGGCCAGCTTTTCGAACTGCTTATAGGTACCCATGAGGATGGCATCGGTCGATTCGGCGCTGCAGTCGAGCCCTCTTCTGTCAACCGCTGCATCTCCTCCGAGCGAGAGCATCTCTTGTTTGAGAAGGTTGGAGGTTCGAGGGGTGATCCCTTCGAGTTTGAGGTTGAGGTGAATGGCTTTTCCCTCCATCATCCTCATGCCCGTTGGGTCAACTCCAACCTCCCCCATTTCATGCAGGGCCTCTCTGGTCGTGGCAATGGGAAGGCAACGGATTAAACGCATCTTTTTGATGAAAGAAGGGGGTAATGAAAAGGATTAGACTGCTTCCCCCTTAATGATTTGATCGATCTGGATCCCATCCAAAACCTCTTTTTCCAGAAGGGCCATGGCCAGCCGGTGAAGAGCGGCCATCTCCCGATCGACGATCTCCTTCGCCTTCTCATAGCTCTCGGTGACGATCCTTCGGATCTCATCATCGATCAGGCGGGCCGTTTGCTCGCTATAATCTCGGTGTTGAGTAAACTCCCTTCCCAGAAAAATCTGTTCTTCCTTTTTGCCGAAGGCGAGGGGGCCGAGGGTGTCACTCATCCCCCACTCACACACCATTTTCCTTGCGATCTCCGTGGATCGTTCAATGTCGTTGCCTGCCCCTGTCGTTTGACGATTCAACACCCGTTCTTCGGCGGCCCTTCCTCCCATCATCACAGCGATGTTATTGAGGAGGTAGTCTTTGGGATAGGTATGTTTCTCATCGATCGGGATCTGTTGCGTGAGGCCCAGCGCCCGGCCTCTGGGGATAATGGTGACTTTGTGGATAGGATCCGTTCCGGGGATCATCCTGGCAACCAATGTGTGGCCGGACTCGTGATAGGCCGTAATTTTGCGTTCCTCAAGCGTTATGATCATCGATTTCCGTTCAACGCCCATCAGGACCTTGTCTTTGGCGTGTTCCAAATCGGCCATCTCAATTTTTTCTTTATCCAGCCGGGCTGCCAGAAGCGCGGCTTCATTGACCAGGTTCTCCAGGTCCGCCCCTGTAAATCCGGGAGTTCCTCTTGCCAGGACGGCAAGATCGACATCCTCCGAAAGTGGGCTTCGGCCGGAATGGACTCTCAGAATTTCTTCACGGCCCTTGATATCCGGGACCGGGACAACCACCTGCCGGTCAAAACGGCCCGGCCGGAGCAGCGCGGGGTCGAGGACGTCCGGACGGTTCGTGGCTGCAATCAGAATGACCCCCTCGTTTGATTCAAAGCCGTCCATTTCAACGAGCAGCTGGTTGAGCGTTCTGTTCCCGTTCATCATGACCTCCTCCCAGTCCGGCTCCCCGGTGCCTTCCCACGGCATCGATCTCGTCAATGAAGATGATGCAGGGTGCATTTCGTTTCCCTTGAAGAAAGAGATCACGGACGCGGGAAGCCCCGACCCCCACGAACATTTCAACAAAGTCGGATCCGCTGATGGTGAAGAAAGGAACGTCCGCTTCTCCGGCAATGGCTCGAGCCAGGAGGGTCTTGCCCGTTCCGGGCGCCCCGATGAGAAGGACGCCCTTTGGGATTCTGCCGCCCAATTTTGTGAATTTCTTGGGGTCTCTGAGGAAGGCGATGATCTCCTCCAGTTCTCCTTTTGCTTCTTCAATCCCCGCCACATTTTCGAAGGTGACGCGATGGTGGTCTTTGGTCAGGATTTTGGCCTTGCTCTTTCCAAAGGAGAGAGCCTTTCCGCCTCCCATCTGGACCTGCCGCATAAAGAAGATCCAGACGCCGATCAGAAGGATCATCGGAAACCAGGAGATCAAGATGCTCTGCCAGAAGGGGGCCTCTTCCTCTCTCTTCGCGTTGATCACGACACGTTTCTCCCGGAGAAGTTTGATCATCTCAGGGTCTTCAGGGGCATACGTCTTATATCTTTTGCCCTCGGAATCTATCCATACGATATTTCTCCCTTTGGCTTCGACCTCAAGAACCTTGTTATTTTCGACTGAGGAGATGAAATCGGAATAATTTTTTTCAGCGACGGTTTGCCGCGGCTTATTGAAAAGGTTGAAGAGAAGGACCATGACGATAATGATGATGGCCCAGAAGAAAAGGTTTTTATAGAGAGAATTCAACTAATTGGCCTCCTTCATCAGAAATCAAAGCATAAAAAGATTAACACGATTCCATCGTCTTTTCAAGGGCTAATTTTATGGCCTGATATTGTTAACTCATTATAATCCTTAGAGAAATATTGTTCTTCTTCGGAAAAGAAGGAATGAAGCGATTCACTTTTCTCATCTATTTTCTTGAAAAAACCGGAGAAAAACGAGTAAAATAAATGTATGTTGCCTGATATCTTAAAACAGTGTCCCCTGTTTGCCGGTTTGGAATCCGAAGACATCAAAAAGATCAGATCCATCGCTTTGCCGAAGCGGGTCAAGAGAAGAGAAATCCTGTTTACCGATGGCGAGGAGGCAAGAGGGTTTTACGTCGTGCTGTCAGGGAAAATGAAGATCTACAAAGTTTCTCCGGAAGGCAAAGAGCAGATTCTTCACATCGTCTCATCGCCCGATGCGTTCGCTGAAGCGGCCTTGTTTCTCGAGGGGACCTACCCTGCCTTTGCCGAGGCTCTGAGCGATTCCCAACTCCTCTTTTTTCCAAAGAGAAATTTTGTCCAACTGATCGAGAAGAATCCGCGGCTCAGCATCAACATGATTGTAACCCTTTCTCATTATTTAAGACGATTTGCGATGCTGGTCGAAGAACTCTCGCTCAGAGAAGTTTCTTCCAGGATCGCGAAGTATCTTCTTGATCTTTCAGTAAGATCAATGAAAGAAGGAAGAATCCCGAAAGAGGTTGAACTCGATCTGAGCAAAACGCAGCTGGCTTTGAGGCTGGGGACGATCAGCGAAACCCTTTCCAGAACGCTGGCGAAATTGAAGGCTAAAGGGTTGATCGATGTCAGGGGAAATAGAATTCAAATTCTGAACCGTGAGGCATTGGGGGAACTCGCTTCAGGCATCAAGCTTTGAGGCGCTCCGGAATGTGAATGGCTCCGCTTCATTTCATCACCCCATCCCTCTCATTCCACCTTTTTGCCAAATACCTCAAACTGGATCGTATTTTTTCCTTTCCTCTTAGCGGCAACCATCAGATCATCGGAGAGCTTGAACATTTCATCAACCGAGGAAGGCGGGCGGATAAATGTGGCGACACCCATGCTGAATGTGACCGGCCACTCATTTTTCCGTATGGCGTCCGAATTGATCCTCTGAATCTTCTCGGTGATTGCCTGGGCTGGCGCAGGTCCGGTCTCCGGCAATAAAATGACGAATTCATCCCCGCCGAGACGCGCCACAATATCGGTTACCCGGACGTTTTTTTGAATCGTGTCTGCTACGAGGTATAAAAGCGTATCCCCTGCACTGTGGCCGTAACGGTCGTTCACCGCTTTGAAGTTGTCAAGATCAATGAAAGCAACCGTGAAAGGGTGGCGATATCGATTCGCCCTGTTTATTTCCCGATCGGCCAATTCCATGAAATATCTTCCGTTCGCAACCCCCGTCAGGGCATCTGTCCTCGCCAACTCTCTGTCGCGTTCCAGCGAATTCTTCAACGAGGAGAGAATGGAGGTCAGGATGAGGAAGGTTCCCAACCTTACACTCGCATTCCAGTAAGGAATGGCAGGATGAGAGTAACTGGCTCCCGACGAAAAATCAGCGATCAGCCAGGTCACGGCGCTGGCGAGGGATACGGTCATTCCAATCCGTCTTTCCGTAAACCAAGTGACTAAGAAGATGGGGAAGAGGTAAAATATTGAGAAAAAGAGTTGCGGACCTGTGAGATGATCTAAAATGCCTACCCAAACAACGAACAAAAGACCTAACATTGTTAAGTGTGTTTTTGATTGTTGTTGAAGATATTCGATGACCCTTGTCATACCTTCCCTTCAGCGAAATCGTTACAACTCTTCAGGGTGTGAGGCGACTTTTAGAGACTTAGGCGCAGTCGAAGGCAAAGCAGAAGGCCTTCAGTCTGGGAATTATGTCCGATTAGCGGGTGAAAATTCGCCTTGGGCTTCAACTCTAAAATAAATGATTTCTTACGGGATTACAATGGATGTTTACCCTGAAATTGGCATGGATGAGACTCTCAGTCTTTGCAAGGTCGAATCAAGATTCTTATATTGCTTGAACAAGACGTATCCGGCCCATGCAAAAGAGGCGAACATCAGGAGAGTTCCCCATTTGTCAGCAAGATGGGCCAAGAGGTGATCGTAACGGATTAACCCTATTTCATTAAGGATATATTCCCAGTCATGATAACCATAGTCTGCTTCTTTTCCCGTGATGCCGCCCAAGAGCAGCAGTTCCTGGTCTCTGGCATCGTTAATGTAGGGTGCAATGTCCATGAAACTTTCCCCCAGCCACCATAGAGCTACGGAAGCACCAAATGGATCTCTCGATTTTATGAGAAGAACGAGAAGGCAAATGAGGGGGATCAGCAACTGGCCAAGCGTTCCTCCAAGAGAGGTCATCCAACGCCCAAAAAGTTGGAAAAAAACATGCCCGGCTTCGTGGAAAGGAAGGTTAACGAGGTGGAGAAAACTGTTCCCTACCTCATTCGTCTTCAGGGGGGTAAGAATAAACTTCCATCCCCATGCGAAAATGATCAGAAAGATGAGAACCCTCCCTCCAAAGTAGAAGGGGTTCACCCCGGGCTCAACAAAAAAGATAATTCTTTGAAAAACGTTACCGTCTTTCGTGGCGCTTTTTCTCTCTTTTACAGATCGGTCCATCCTCTTGAAATTGGAACCGGGCTGTTTTTGATATTTTTCAAAAATGATCCCGCATTTCAGGCATTCCGTGTTATGATCTGCCTGGATAAAGTCGCAGTGGGGACATTTCATCGCTGTCGTTTCCTCATGGAGTGCGGTGGCCATTTGCAGAAATCCTACCTCCGAGTTGGGTCCGTTGTCAATGCTTCTTCCTGTAACGGTATGGTGTTAGGAGCGAGGAAAGTTTCGGTGGCCCCTTTGAGAGACGGAGGTTTCTATTCGCCATCCTGTTTCGAGCAAGACCAGGAGTCCGTTTTGACCCAGGTCAAGGGAAATACTGTTTTTCCAGGATAATCATTGTAGTACGAGCCCAAACGAAGAGGAAGGTTCCTATGAAAAAAATAAAAGACATCTCAAAAACGGAAAGAACCGATATTCAGACGCTGATGAAATTTGTGGGGATCTACTGCCGTCAAAACCATGATGGAGAAAAAACGCCTTTTTCCTTCCGGCTCTTTGATATCCATGAGATCGAAAAAGAAGAAACCCTCCTTTGCGAGAGTTGTACAAGGCTCCTCACCTATGGCCTGACCCTGAGAATGAAATGCCCCCACCATCCCAAACCCATGTGCAAGAAATGCGAAACCCAGTGCTATCATGGAGAGTACAAATCGAAGATCCGGGAAATCATGAAATATTCTGGAATGTACATGATCAAACACGGCCGGGTGGATATGCTCTATCATTATTTCAGATAATACAAAAATTACGAAAACCTGGAAAGCAGAAGGCAAACATTGAAGGGAAACAGATAACAAAGAGGTAACGGTCCGCCTGCAGCTTTGCGCGTTCCGCCTTCTTAAAATCATTGGATTGCCAAGGTGAAGCCGTTGATAAAGGAGGCCGTATCTGACCCCATGGGAACTGATCAGGACAGAGGGACAATCCAGTTCTTCCATGGCCGCATAAAGGATGGTTCCACCTGCCAAGATGACGTCTGCACGGGCAGGGGGAAGACCCGGGATCTTCTTTCGCTCTTCAGTCTTTTTGGATCGATAGAGAAGTAACTGGGCCCTGATTTCATCCTTTGTCAGGATGAAATGATGAATTCGGTCGGGGATAAACTCCTGTAACCCCTGCGCAACAGAAGCCAGGGTGGTCCCCGTTCCTCCTATGGAGACCATCCTGAACGGCTCTTTGGGGCGAGGGATCCCGGGTAGCATCTTTTGAATCCATTCCTTCATCTTTTCCCATTCGTCCTCCCGGACGGGATCCGAGATGAGGAACTGTTCCGTAAAACGGACCAAGCCAAGGGGGAGACTCACACAGTGTGTGATCCGATGGCCCTTGCCCAGGATAAACTCCGTGCTTCCACCCCCGACATCGATGACCATCATCGCTTCATGGGGTTCTTTGAGATCCCTGGCCACCGCTAAGAAAGAGAGGTGAGCTTCTTCTTCCCCGGAAATCACCTCGATGGAAAGCCCGAGCTTTTCTTTTGCCCTTTCCAAAAAATCCCCGGAGTTCTTAGCTTCCCTGAGGGCGCTGGTTCCCACCGCGAATATGTTTTGAACCTCGACCCCGTTGCACTGCTTTAAATATTCATCCAGGGTACGAATACCCCTGTCCATGGCGTCTGTTGAGAGGACTCCGCTCTTCTGGAGGCCTTCACCCAAACGGACAACCGTCTCTTTTTCAATGAGGGGGTTGAGCGTTCCGTGATCCGCATCGGCGATGAGAAGGAGGATGGTATTCGTCCCGATATCGATGGACGCAACCCTCTTCAGAGATGAAGACTCAGGAGTTGAGGTGATGTGGCTGGACATCTATTTTCGTTCAGGGCTGCCGCTACGACTATTTTTTAGAGGTCAAATTGATAAAAGGTGCCTTATTTTTTCCCGGCCCCTTGGATCCTTGAACCCTGAAGTTTTTCGATGACAGCCGCAGCAAGGAGTGGAAACATGATTTCATGGTGACCGATCAAGGTATAGCCCTTTCCTCCCTTGAGGGTCGGCCGTTTCACCACATTCACAGAGGGCCGATAATGCTGGATAAAATCCATATTGACTGTCGTAAGATTTGAGAGAGGATAGCCGAGATTTCTTGAGAGGGCCAGGGCCTTCAGGAAGACTTCCGGAAGGATGACCGCCGAACCCAAATTGATAAAAACCCCTTTCTCCAATTGCGAGACAAGAGAAGCAAAGGTGCGGAAGTCCTGGAGGCTTCCCTTTCCAATGGCTGCTCCGTCTGCAAAGGGCCCCATATGAGTGATATCGGTGCCAATGGCGACATGGACCGTGACGGGGATTCCTAACCGCTGGGCAGCCGCGAGAAGGGAGAGATGTTTAAACTCAAACCCCCCCTTCAGGATCTTCTTTCCAAGGGCTTCCCCTATCCCTGACCCTTCTTTCTCACCCTCCTGGATGGACTGGTTGATGGTCTCATGAGTCTCCCTCACCATTCCGAAGGTGCCTTTCGAGAGTTCCTCATCCACCTCTTCAGAGGTATGGCCGATCATGGCCAGTTCCAGGTCGTGAATAGCCCCGGCCCCGTTCATGGCAAGTCCTTTCAGGATACCCTTTTCCATCCAGTCGATGAGGACGGGATTGAGCCCCACCTTGATGGGATGAGCACCCATTCCCAGAAGGACCATCTTCTGCCGGAGGACCGCTTCGGTAATCCTTCGGACGATCTCTTTAAACTCTTTCCCGGCCAGAATTTCAGGCAGAGAGTCAAAAAAGTCAAGAAAGGCTCCTCCTCCCTTCCAGGCCTTCGCAAAAGAGGCCTGGTTCACCTTATGTTTTTTCCGCTTCAGGGATGTCCACTGTATCTGTTGGAGGTCGAGAGAAGTTCTCTTTTTGATCACGGCATTTCTCTTAAGGGTTCACTTTGAAAAAGAGTAGGTGCTCAACCATCTCACAGAGGAGATGTCCGACAAGAATATGCGTTTCTTGAATTCGGGGGGTACTGTTGGATGAGACGATCAGAGCAATGTCCGCGAGCTTTGCGAGGATGCCCCCGTCGTTTCCAGTAAAGGCAATGGTCTTCATCCCCATCTCTTTGGCAACCTCAAAGGCCTTGATGACATTGGCTGAGTTTCCACTGGTGCTGATCCCGACAGCGACATCCCCTTCCTTGCCCAGAGCCTTGATCTGTCTGGAAAAGATGTCGATAAAAGCCATATCGTTCGAGACACTGGTAAGGACCGACGTATCGGTCGTCAGGGCAATGGCCGGAAGAGGGGGGCGATCCATGATGTAACGGTTGATGAATTCTGCGACGATATGCTGGGCATCCGCTGCGCTTCCGCCATTTCCAAAAAAGAAAAGCTTATTTCCCGCCTCGAAGGCGTGAGAGACGAGCTTAATGGTTTCAAGGAGCTTCGGAAGGTTTTCCTTGAGAAAGCGGGCTTTTACTTCGGCACTCTCCTTAAACCGCTTTTGAATAAGCTTGTCCATTGCTCCGAAATATTATCCCTCATTTTTCCCTCTGTCAAGAATCTTTTATGGTTCTTCCTGTTGCGAACTGTTTCCTCAATGGTATAAAATGAGGTGACCCTGGGCCCTTGCCAGGCCCGTGCAGGTGACCCTGTGGGTCATGGTCAGCCCGGGATGTAATAAAGAGAGGAAATAGACTTCAAACCTTGAGGGGGAAACGGTGAATTTCAATGCATTATTCAGGCCCGAGACACTGGCTGTCATCGGAGTTTCTTTGACCCATGACCGGCATCCGGCCAATGTCATCTACTATAAGAACAACCTCCATCAGCAGGTGAAGGTATTCCCGGTCAACGCGAGGGGTGGGACCCTCCAGGGCGAAACCGTCTACGCTCATTTATCCGAAGTTCCCGGGCCTGTCGATTTGGCAGTGATCGCGACCCAGGCCGAACAGGTGCCGGTCCTCCTGGCAGAATGTATTGCAGCCCGGGTGAAGGGTGCGGTTGTCGTTTCGGGAGGATTTAGCGAAAGTGGCCGAAAAGACCTTCAGGATCGCATCGTTTCCATTGCCAAAGAAGCCAATTTCCCCTTTATCGGTCCCAACTGCTTGGGGGTCTATTCTCCGCCCTACGTGGATACTTTTTTCATTCCGAGTGAGCGGATTGTCAGGCCGCAAAGGGGGAAGGTGGCCCTGATCAGTCAGAGCGGTGGAATTTTGGTTGACCATATGATTAAGTTCGCAGAGGAAGGGGTGGGTCTCTCCCTCGGCATCAGCATCGGAAACAAGGCCCTCATCAGAGAAATAGATTTGCTCCGATATTTCGCGACGGATCCGGAAACAGGGGTGATTGCCTTTTATATCGAGGGATTTGACAAGGACGAGGGCCGGGAATTTGCCCTCACCGCAGGGGGATGTCCAAAGCCCGTCATTGTCTTAAAGTCAGGAAAGAGCCTCCGGGGAACCCAGGCTATCCAGAGCCACACGGCTTCCATGGCCGGCAACTATGAGGTGTTTTCTTCGGTCCTTTCCCAGGTCGGGGTGGTGGAAGCCAGGAATGAGTTCGAGCTGATCTCTTTCTGCGAAGCCCTGAGTTGCTACCCGAAGCCGATCGCAGGTCGGATCGCCATCATTACCGGCAGCGGAGGGCATGGAGCAATCGCCGTGGATGCCTGTTCGTCCCACAATCTCTCTGTGCCGCTCATGACCGCAGAGGATCAGGGAGAGCTTAGGAAGAGGGTGTCCCCGCGCCTCCAGTCGATTGCTTCCTTTCATAATCCGATCGACTTGACCGGGAGTGGTGTCGACGACGATTTTGTTGAGGTGGGTCGATATCTGAGCAAAAAACCGGAGATCGATTGCGTTCTGGTCCTTTTATTGCCCTACACACCCGGCATCACCTCGGACTTGGGAGCCCGACTGAGCCAGATTTATCGCCAGGAAGGGAAGCCCCTGATCGCCTATGTTCCCCATGTAGATAAATATGGAATGTTCATTGAGGGATTTCAATTCAATGAGGTCCCGGTGGCTCATTCCATTGATGAGGCTGTTCATATGGCCGAGGCCCTGAGGAGGCATCAACCGTGTTGAGAAGCGAGATCGCCGAAATTCTTTCAGCGTCGAAAGGCCAGGGGTGGGTCCTGGAACCAGAGGCCAAGCGCCTCTTTTCTTTAGCCGGCCTGGAGGTTCCGAAATTCATCTGGACGACCGACCTTGAGGAAGCTCTCCGGTTTGCGAAAGAGAGGGGGTATCCTCTCGCAGGCAAGATCGTTTCACCGAAGATTCTCCATAAATCGGATCAAAAGGGTGTCGTCCTTGGGATTAAAGGGGAGAAAGAACTGGTAGAAACCTTCAATCGATTCCGTCGGATCGAGGGCTTTGCCGGCATCCTGGTCGAGGAGATGGTGCCCGGGCTGGAGTTGATCATCGGATCTAAAGTGGATGACCAGTTTGGGCCCGTCATCCTTCTTGGAATGGGGGGAACAGGGGTTGAGATCTACCGGGATGTTTCGCTGAGGATGGCGCCGTTGGCCTTAAAAGACGCTGAGAATATGATCCATTGTTTGAAGGCTCATCGGCTCTTGAGCGGTTATCGAGGTTCAGAACCGATCCATCTGTCGAAGTTGACGGAGATGCTGATGATTTTTTCAGGTCTTGTCATGGAGCTTGAGAAATGGGTCGATTCGATCGATCTCAATCCTGTGATCTGTTCCTCAGCACGGTGCGTCATTGCGGACGCAAGGATTATTCTTCGAGACCCGAAGGGCCTGGGATAGGTTTCGGATGACCTCTTTTGCCGTCAGCGAAGAGAAGAATCGGTGGCTTCGGGCAAAGATGGAAACCCTTGGCATCCAGGAGAAGGACATTGAGGAGAAATTCGTACGGTCCGCGGGAAGGGGAGGGCAGAAGGTCAACAAAACATCGAGCTGTGTCTATCTGAAACATATTCCCACAGGCGTCGAAGTGAAATGCATGCAGGAGAGGAGCCAGTCTCTCAATCGGTTTCTCGCGAGGCGGGAACTCCTTTTGAAGATCGAGCGTTTCTCCGGAGGATTGACGGCGGGGACGCGGCAGGTCGAGAAGGTCAGAAAACAGAAGTCGAGAAGGAGAAGAAGGGCAATCCTGAAGTACGGTCCGTGATGAATTCGAAAAATAGACCGTGCGGGAGAAGGTTCTTCGCATCGATGCCGGACTCATTGATTCCCCTGCTTTGTTAAGTTAGAATACAGCATCCAGATGTTATGAGGATATTATCGAGAGCTTTCCGGGAGGTGTTGAATGGGAAGAGCCGTCGCGGTTTTGGAGTCAGCATTCTGATGGGATCGATTCCATTTTTGACGCTTCTACTTTTAAGTTTTAACGCACACGCGCAGTGGGTATCGATCGTGACTCCGGACGTGAGTCCCAGCTGGGGTCTGGCGAATGGTCGTGTGTTCAGCTCGGGAGTCGGATGGGCTGTCGGCACCGATTTGGCGAACAAGAGAGGGGCAATCCTCCAGTTCAGGGACCATTCCTGGAGGATATTTGATCCTCCGAATGTCGGTCGGGATTGGGAGCTCAACGCGGTTGGTCTTTCTTCAGGCAATAGTGTGTGGGCTGTGGGTGTCGACTACTCGAACAGGTCGAGGCAGGGGATCATCCTCCATAACCTTAACGGACAATGGACCATTGAGCCTCCCCCCTATGTGAGTAATGACTGGGCTCTTTACGGCGTCTCCTTTTCCGGATCCAACGAAGGATGGGCGGTCGGCTTTGATTATGCCAACAAGAAAGGCGTTCTTCTTCATTATAAGGCCAGTGTTTGGACCTACCTTGTTCCACCCGATGTGAGCGATGATTGGGGACTTTACGGGATCCATATGATCAATTCCAGAGAGGGATGGGCCGTGGGGGTGGATCATACGAACAAGAGAGGGGTATTGCTTCGGTTTGCCAAAGATGCCGGGGATACGAATAGAACGAAAAGATTGATCTGGCAGGTCTATCTGCCTCCTCCCCTCGATGGGGACTGGGAACTGAGAAGCGTCTGGTTTCCGGGGACCACCTATGGGATTGCCGTGGGAGTGAATCATACCGAGAAGAGAGGGGTGATCCTCCAATTCCTCACCCCCCGCTGGGATGAGGTGATTCCCCCTCGGGTGAGTTCTGATTTCGAGTTTACTTTTGCCAGCTTTCCTTCAACAACGGCAGGATGGATTTCTGGAGTAGACCACGCCAACAAGAAGGGTATTCTGCTCCAATACGACAACAAGGTGTGGATTGACTATCCCCTCCCCGAGATCAGCCGGGACTGGATGCTCGGGAATGTCCGCTTTTCTGGTTCGGATCAAATCTGGGCCTTTGGGACAGATGTTGCTAATAAGAAGGGTGTCATTCTGCGTTATTCTGTCCTCGCAAAGGAAACTGTTTCGACTCCCTCGAAACCAAACGGACCGACTAGCATCGTGGCCAATGCTCCTTTCACTTTTTACACAGGTGAATCGGTGTCGAATCTTGATCATTCCGTCCAATATAGGCTTGACTGGGGAGATGGAACTGACTCGGAATGGCTTCCGGTCGGAACGGTTGGGGCCTCCAAGAGATGGGCCTCTCCAGGAACTTATCTCGTTAACGCCGAGGCCCGATGCGACACGGACACCAGCATTACATCAAAGTTGTCCGCTGAGCTTTCAGTTGTGGTTTCGGTTTCCGGTACTGCAACTCCGATCAAGCTCCTTTTTCCTCCGCCTGAGACCGCATACACGGCCTGTTCTCTCTATTCCCTGCCTACCTTTGCCTGGGCGGCAGACGGGTCTTTCACGGACTTTACAATCCAGTTTTCTAAAACGGCGAGCATGGACGTCATCGCTTCGTCCGATAAAGTCTCGACGACCTCTGTGACTCTCGATTACAATACCTGGAAGAAGGTGTTATTGGCTCCCAGGAAGCAACGCAACAAATTCCTCCACGCCTTTGGCGGCGGGAGGGCCGGTTTACTGGAGGGTGGTTGGAACACGGTCTGACAAGACTCTCGTCAGCAGCGACACGTTTTCCCTCCAGATCGAGACTGGTCAGCCCGTGGGAAACCCTCGGATCACGGACGCCAGCAAGAGTTCCTTGCCTACCCTCTCCTGGAACAATAACTGTAACGACCAGCATCGAGTCTGGTTTGGAAACAACCCGTACTTTACCCATAAGACATCGATTACCTTCAATGTCAAAGACCCCACTGCGAACGGAGGGGCCTTCAGCGAGACTCTGACTTCCAGCCAGTGGACGGCTGTCCAAAACGTGACGGGACGAGTGACAGGCTCTGTAGTCTACTGGTACGTCGAGTCCTTTGATGGAACGCAGCGGCGGGTCGTGACGCAGCCCAACATGACGTTTGTGATTACGGACTAGCCAAGAATTTGACCATAACGGCAGAAGATCGAATCCCAGGGTATGATGATTGACTGTTTGTCATCCTCTGGGATTCTTTTTTCCGTGAGGAATCTGCGAGGACCCGATGAAAGAGGAGGGAGCCGTTCCGTTTAATTGGGTCATTGTCGGTGCGAGCTTCATTACCCTTGCCCTTGTCTACAGTGTCTGGTATTCCTTCGCCGTTTTTTTTGTGATCCTCCTGAAAGAATTCGGCTGGAGTCGCTCCCTCGGGGCCGGCGCCTTTTCACTCTTCAGCATCTCAGGATGCGTGGTTGCCCCTCTTGTCGGAGGGTTGATCTCGTCGCTGGGGCCCCAAAGGGTGCTCCTCTTGGGAGCGCTGTTTCTGGGAGCAGGTCTTGCTTTATGCAGCTTGATGACGAACTGGTGGCAATTCTACCTCTATTTCGGCATCATTGCTGCCATTGGTTTGGGAGCCTCGGGATGGATTGCCCATGTCACCATCATCCAATTGTGGTTTAAAGAGAAGCGGGGATTGGCCACAGGGATTATCTCCTCCGGCATCGGTATCGGCATTTTGGTCTCGCCTCCCGCTGTCCAACATCTGATCCTCAGGTTTGGATGGCGATTGACCTACCGGTTGATGGCGATCTCTATTCCTCTCGTGATTATCTTCATTGCCGTTGCAGTTCTTAAAAAAAAGCCTCCAATCCATCCGTTCCGATCCTCGGACACGGGACTCTCTCCTCCGAATTCCCGAGATCCTTTCCTCCTTGACAAGCGATGGGCTGCGCGATCCTGGACTTTTCAGCAGGCCATGGCGACCAAACCGTTCTGGCTTCTTGGCTTCTCCTTTTTCCTGGGAAACTTCATGACCCAGTCCATCTTTGCCCATCAAGTCGCCTTCTTCATCGATCATGGGCTGGAGGCCGTCTTTGCCTCTTATCTGGTCGGGGTTGTGGGGGTTGTCAGCCTTGGAGGAAAAATCCTGTGGGGGACCTTGTCGGATCGAATTGGAAGGGAGATTACCTACACGTTAGGCATGATCTTCTTCATAACAGGAATAGCTCTTCTCATATGCTTCAGTATTTTTCGATCCGGCAATTTGCCCTACTTCTATTCGATCTGTTTTGGCATGGGGTATGCCGTCACCGCAGCGCTTCCTCCCCTGATCACAGCCGATTTTTTTGAAGGCCCCGCTTATGGAAGTATCTTCGGATCGATCATGGTTTTTATCGGGGTTGGAGGGGCCTTGGGGGTATGGTTTGCCGGTTTACTCTATGACTGGACTCTTAGTTACGTTCCCGCTTTTGTGATTATGGGCGTCTGTGGCCTCATTTCCTGTGTCAGCGTCTGGAACGCCGGCCCACGAAAGGTTAGAATGGTCCCCGGGAGAGTTCGTAAATAAACAAGTAAAGATAAGAATTTGATCTCAGGGAGGATAGAGATGGGAAAGAGGCTTTTAGTCATTGGGGGGGTGGCTGCCGGACCGAAGGCAGCAGCCAAGGCGAGACGGTGTGATCCGGACCTGGAGATTATTCTCTACCAGGAAGAGGATGAAATCTCTTATGCAGGCTGTGGACTTCCCTATTACATCAGTGGAGCGATTAAGGAAAGAAAGGATCTCATCTCGCGGACAACGGATCAGTTTGCCCAGGAAAAAATTCAAATACAAAAGGGACACAGGGTCGAGGCTATTGACCCGGTCAGGCAAGTCATCTCGGGCAGGGACCTCAGGTCAGGCAGGACTTTCACAGAGCGCTACGACCGGCTTGTCATTGCAACGGGCGCCGCCTCCATCAGGCCGAAGATCGAGGGAGTTACCCTGAAGGGTGTCTTCTCCCTCCGGTCCATCTTCGATGCGGATGCCATTCTCCAACGGATCCAATCGGGGGATGTCCGGAATGTGGTGATTGTGGGGGGAGGCTACATCGGACTCGAAATGGCTGAATCCCTTGTCCAGCTCGGGAAAAAGGCGGTGATTGTGGAGCTTGCTCCCCAACTCCTAACGCTTTTCGATGAGGATTTCTCAGGTGTCCTTCGCCAGTACCTGGAGAAAAAGGGTGTTCAGAGCTTTACCTCGGAGGGCATTCAGTCGATCCGGGGGAATGAAGGGAAAGCGACCCATGTCCGGACCGAAATTCGTGAGTTAGAGGCTGACGTTGTTCTGATGAGCCTGGGGGTGCGACCCCATGTCGAACTGGCAAGAAAAGCAGGGCTGAGAATTGGAGAGACTGGCGCCATCCGGGTCAATGAGAGAATGGAGACGAGCGCCGATGGGATTTATGCGGCGGGGATTGTGCGGAGACAACCCACCTTGTCACAGGGAAAAAGGTGTGGGTTCCTTTGGGTTCCACGGCAAATAAGCAGGGAAGGGTCGTTGGAATCAATGTCTGCGGAGGGAATGCAACGTTTCCCGGTGTCCTCGGGACGACTGTTTTCAAGACCTTCGACTACAAGGTGGCAAAAACAGGGTTGAACATGAGAGAGGCAAGGGGAGAAGGATTTCATCCTGTTCAGGCGATCGTGAGAGGATACGATCGAGCTCACTACTATCCCGGGGGCAAAGAATCGATCCTGAAAGTGATCGCCGATCAAGAAACGGGCAGGATTTTAGGGGGTCAGGCCATGGGTGAAGGACCCTCGGATAAATTGGTCGATATCCTGGCCATGGCGCTTCATGGCAAAATGACCTGCCGGGAACTGGCCGCAGTCGATCTGGCCTATGCTCCGCCGTTTAGCCCTGCCCTCTCCCCCGTGATTGTCGCAGCCAATGTGCTGATGAATAAGTTGGAGGGGAAGATGAGGAGCGTTCAGGCATCGGAGGTTAGAGAAAAGATCCAGTCTTCCAAGGGAGAATTTCAAGTATTGGACGTTCGGGAAGAGAGCGAGGTGAAGGCGGGTCGGATTCCTGGTTCCGTTTGGATCCCTTATGGAGAACTGGAAAGACGGATGAAGGAACTGGATGAAAAGAAAGAGGTTGCGGTCCATTGCGCTTCCGGTCTCCGTTCTTACAAAGCCTGTCTCAAACTTCAACAGGAAGGTTTTGAGAACGTGAAGAACATCGATGGGGGGATGCTCTGCTGGTTTTATGACGTCGAATCGGAAGGGAAAGAAGAGAAAAAGTAAAAAAGAGGGCGCATGACGAAATCCATCCAATGGCGATTTCTTCAGCGTCCCTTTTTTAGCGGGTTTCTGGGATGATGTTCCTTCCCGGGGGGCAGATCTCCACTCTCGCCACTGGAATCTGTTTGGCAATCCGGCTGAGGGTCTCCTAACCTCAATGAATGAGATAAAACGACGTTGACAAACGACCCTTGCCTTCGTAAAATGGGTCACAATCGATCGTCTGGAGGAGAAGATGAAGAAATCCGGATTTGAAAAAGACGCCTATTGGAACTTCATTGTGGAGACGCTCCCCCCGGAGAAGCTGAGAGAGCTTCAGGTCAAAAAATTTAAGAGGATTTTTGAGTGGGCCTATGAAAAGTCGAAGTTTCATCGAGGGCTCTATCAGGAGGCGGGGATCGAGCCGGGGGACATCAAATCCTATGAGGATGTGTCCAGGGTTCCCAAGGTGGAGAAGTCGATGATGAGGGATATTCAGAGGAAGGACCCCTTTCCTTACGGAGACGCCCTCTGTGTCCCGCTCGAAGAAGTGACGGAATTCCGGCAGACCAGCGGCACCACGGGAAAGCCGGTTTATCAGCCCGATACCTGGCAGGACTGGGAGTGGTGGTCCGAAGCGTGGGCTTACCTGCTCTACGCGCAGGGTTATCGGAAGACCGACCGGGTGTTCATTCCGTTTGGGTACAACATCTTTGTCGCTTTCTGGGCCGGCCATTATGCAGCGGAGAAAATCGGCTGCGAGGTCGTTCCGGGCGGAGTGCTCGACACGGAGGCCAGGATTCTTAAGATCCAGGAACTTCAAGCCACCGCGATGATGGCCACTCCAACGTATGTTCTGGGAATGGCCGATACGGCCAGAAAGAAACTGGGAATCGACCCTGGTCGTGACCTTACCGTCCGGAAGATCACCTGCGCGGGTGAACCCGGCGCCAGCATTCCGGCGACAAAGCGGAGGATGGAAGAGGCATGGGGAGCCAAGGTCTATGACCATGTGGGAGCCACAGAGATCGGTGCATGGGGTTTTGAATGTACAGCCCAGCCCGGAGGGCTCCATGTGAACGAGGCCCTTTTCCTGACCCAACTGGAGGATGTGGAGACCGGGGAATTGATCGAGGAGCCTGGGCGGAGGGGAAAGATCGTGATCACGGCCCTTGACCGCATTGCCCAGCCTTGTATCCGGTTTGACTCCAAGGATATGGCTGAATGGTCGGCAGACCCCTGTCCCTGCGGCAGGACCTTCCGGATCATCAAGGGAGGGGTGGTGGGAAGATCAGATGATATCACAAAGATCAAGGGGGTTCTGGTAGCTCCTTCTGCAATCGAGGAGGTAGTCCGGTCGGTCAGTGGTTTAGGAGATGAATTCGAAATCGTTGTCACGAAGAAGGGGGATCTGGACGACATCACGTTAAAGGTGGAAATATTGCCGGAGGCGGAAGGGCATCAAGAAGCAATCTTAACGGAGTTAAAAGATCAGCTCCGGCTGAAGACGAATCTGGGTTACCGTATCGAGGTTCATCCCTTCAACTCCTTGCCCCGTTATGAGGTGAAAGCCAAGCGATTCAAGGATTTGAGGAAGCATGAATGACCGGTTATTGATCAAAAGAACTGGAAGAGGAGAGGCGAACGATGAATCGGCGGGAATTGAAAAGAATGGATGCGAGGATTAGAGTGATCAAGAAGGCAGCGCAGGAATTGAAAGAACGACATGGCGGGATCCCTGCCGTGGAACGAAATGCAGCGCGCATTCTCGCCTCTCTGAAGATGCTGGAGATCAATATCAGCGACCTATCGGCGTTTCTCACCTCCCGCTAGCCGGAAGGGAAGAAGCTCCAGGGGAAATAGGGACGAGAAAAGGTGCGGAGATCATGAAAAAAGTCACCCTCATCATCGCTTTCTTACTGATCAGTTCCTCATGGGTCTTGGGTGCTGCGAAAGAACTCGACATTCATGGAAAGACGCTCATTTCCAAGAAACCTCCTTTTTCTTTTACCCTGCCCGCGGAACTTCAATGGGTTCATTCCTTTTCGAGCGAACATCCGGCAGAAAATTCTCTGACCCGGGCAGCCTTTCTCATCCGGGAAAAGAAGAAGCAGGTTGAGGAGATGCTTATCATTCAGATCGCTGAAAAGACAAATCCCCAGGCGGGTCCCATGATGGTGCCTCCATTGAAACCCTATGACGAGAAAGGGATGCGCATCAGGGGCAAACTGAAGAAGGGAGAGGTGGAGGTGGAGTATCTGACTCAGTTGATGGCATGGAACCCGAACGCTCCCAGCCTTCAGCCCCTTGTCAAGAAGGGGCTGACCATCCCCGACCACTGGGCCCTTCAGTACCAGTTTCTGTTTCAACCTCAATCAGATCAAGCCGTCTTTATCAGATATTCCAGGGATATCGATTCTTTCGGTCTTAAAGTTTCGAATGTGGGGAAAGAACTGGAATAAAGAGTCGATCACGGGAAATGAGAAGAAGGTTTTTGAAGCCTTCCAGAAGGCGGCCTCAGAGATGGTTGACTCTCTCCGTTTTCAGGCCCCTTGAATCGTTTTCACGTCGGTTCTGATCTCGCTTGGTGGCCAAAGCCATTTCCAAAGAATCATCCGGAAACATGACCCCCGTGGTTTTTGGACAAAAGGAATCTAAATGGACAATTTTTGCTAAGGTTATGGTAAGTATTTTACCGTTTTTAAGATGCAATCTCTATGACAGTATCACGTAATTTTCATAAAGTCTTAGAATTCAATAGGATAGAAATGAGACATTTAAGTGAAGAAGCATCGAATATTGGCACTTATTTTGCTCGTTTCCTTATAACGACATAGGTTCAAGGGTATTTCTATGCCCGAGATATTTCTGAGTGACCTTTCCCAGGTGAAGTTGTTCGATATCTTGAAGCCCCTGCTGGTAGGGAAAAAGACGGGCCTTCTGTCGATTAGAGGAAAGGAAAGTGGAGAGATCCATTTCGAAATGGGAAGTATCGTTCATGCCCGAGCGGGAAGTTCCTCCGGAGAAGAGGCGTTTAATCTTATCATGGCCTGGAAGGCCGGGAAGTGTGCCTTTGAAGCAGATGCTGTTCCCCCGGAAAGAACGATTCCGATCTCGACAGAGCAACTCCTGCTCAACTGGTCCTATCGAAAGCAGGAATGGGAGAAGATAAAAAAAACGATTCCTTCTTTGAATGCGATCTTCCGTCTTTCCCCTCAAACCAGCTCAGAGGACATGAATATAAAAGCGGATCAGTGGAAAGTCCTGGCGTTGACCAACGGGGCAAGGACCGTGGCTGAAATTGCAGAAACCCTGAAATGGGATGACCTCAGGACTTCACGGATCATCTATCAGATGGTCCAATCCGGCCTGCTGGAAAAGGGGGAAGAGACCAAGCTTCCCGGGAAGAAGCTGGTGGGAGAGGATTTCTTCAGGGCCATTGAAAATGAGTTGAAAAGAGCCATGGGCCCCGTGGCTCCCCTGATCATTGACGATAGGCTGATCGAGTTCGGGTTCGCAAAAGACAATTTTCCAAGAGAGAAGGCGGGATTTTTCATCGAGGCCCTCTGTGAGGAGATTCCCCATGAGGCGAAGCGAAAAGAGTTCTTGAGGGGCATGGAAGATTTTCTCGTCCGCGAAAAGTAGTGTTTCCTCAAGGTTAAATAGGCCGTTGACCATTTAAAAGGAGGGGCAACCCATGGCGGAAAAGAAAAAAATTGGATTGGGGCTATTACCCAGACTCTATATCGGTGTTTTCATTCCTATCCTAATCGCCTTTGTTGTCATTGGGATGATGATCTTTTATTCCTGGAATTTGGGAGGGATGAGCATCCAAAGCCTGAAAGAAGTCGGATCTGAAAGCCTGAAAGAAGTGACCACGGTTTCATTAAAAGAATCGAAGAACTCTCTGGACAAACTGGGAGAGTTGTTTATTCGGGATAAGGCGCTGTCCGTGGCTAACCAGATGGAAATTTTTATCAAATCTAATCAGAAGATGAAGAGAGAAGACCTCTTCAGAGATCCCTGGCTGAAGGAGATTGCGGTTCAAAAAGTTGGAGAAACCGGTTACACGGCTGTTCACGATAACAGAGGGATCAATCATTTTCACACAAACCCCAAGATCGTGGAGACCGACTTGCACCAGCTCGCGGACAGATTTCCTGCCTTCTGGAAGATACTGGAAAAGAGTCTGACCGGTCCAGCCTCTGGCTATTATGATTGGCCAGAGCCGGATGGAAAGATACGGAAGAAGTACATGTACCTTAGTCCGGTGAGGGGTACGGACCTCATTGTTGCCTCTACAACCTATATCGAAGAGTTCTCAAGGCCATCCAAGGCTATTGAGGAAAGGATGAAGCAGATCGAGAAACAGTATGCGGACCAGTATGAGAAAAAGTTTCAAGCCTTTTATATCGTCATCTTGGTCGTCCTGGTTGTGCTTTTGGCGGTGATCTATCTCTATTCCCGCTCGGTGATTGGGCCCATTCGGCAACTTTCCGAGGTGGCCAATAAAATCAGCATGGGCGAATTGGATGCTCCCATTGAGGTTAAAGCCACGGGAGAGGTGGGGGTTCTTGCTGAATCCATTGAAAGGATGCAAACCAGCGTCAAGGCTGCCATCGAGCGACTGCAGAGACGAAGGGAGCCCAAATAGCCTTTCCCCGTCACACTTCAGGGGAGGGGAAGCGTGAGCCTTTTGACCACACTTCCATTGACGCGGGGCTGAAAAGGGGGAGCCATGATATTCCCGAAGGGAAAAACGAAGCATCAAAACTTGATGACCGCCTACACCGACTTATCTGCTCTCCTTTCAACACTGAAGGCAGAAGGTTTCAGCGGGACCATCGAAATTGAGTTTCCAGAGAGAAAAGGGATCCTGTTCATCGATTCCGGGGATATTATCAATGGCGAGGCGAGGCTGGACGCCGGGGCGAAAAGGCTGACAGGCCCAGAGGCGATTCGAACCCTCCTTTCCTTTTCCAGCCAGAAGGACGGGGTCCTCAACATCTATCAGTTGTCCCCGGAGCAGGTCGTGATTCTGGCGAGCAATCTTCAGTACGAGATCGTCTTTAAGGGACTTTCAACCGATTTCACCCGCCTTGATCGACTTCTCCTCAAATTGAAGGAAGAAAAGCACACGGGTTTTATCGAGGTTTTCAGCAAAACTCAAAAACCGCTGGGCGTCCTTTTTTTTCAGGATGGAGAACCTAACGAGATGTATACGATCTCGGAATCCGGTCCTTCCACCTTTGGAAGAAAATCGATTCCCGCCTTTGTTGAGACCGTGATCAGGGAAGGAGCCATTTTGGACATCTGCCGGGCGGAAGGGAAGAAGCCGGCACCCCAGCCTGTGCAAGCCCCTCCTGCAGGGAAAGAGGAGGGATTGAAAGAGGTGGTCCAAATCTTCGGGGGAGTTCTCTCGAGGGCAGAGAAACTGGTCGATGAGACTTCCGCAAAGGGGACCTTTCGAAGGATCTTTAAGAAATCTCTCATCGAGAAATCGGAACAGTATCCTTTCCTGGACCCATTCGGGGGTGAATTTGATTTCCGGGATGGCATGATTCAATTTACGGGGGAAGCCAGAGAAAAGGATTTCAGTCAGGGGCTTGGGGAATGTTTGCTAAACACTCTGGCTTACGTTGAAGAAGAACTGCCCAAGAGCAAGATGCTTCCGCTCAAATTGAGGGCGGAGATCGAATCTTCTCTTGAGCCGCATCGAGATACGATCAAACGGTTAGGTCTTGATTCGGTCATTCCCTCCTTCCTTTAACCCCTCGGGAGCTATTTGAGACCGGGGCTGCCCCATCGAAATCTCTTCACAGATCTTTCCTTTCCCATCACGGGAAAGCCTGATTTTACGAGAGCCTACCCTACCGAAAAAGGAGCCATCGTTTGTCGCTGTATCATCGATTCTTGCCGAGGAATGTAAATTTTACTTGACAAATTCTTATTTTCTAATAGACTTGTTAAACAATTCTCAAATAGAAGGGGGTGGTGGACGGAAATATTTAGGGAAAGAGCGAGATCGAGTTTATAACCGACAGGTAAATCTAAAAAAAGGGGGTTAACAATGAGACAGGTTAAGCTAGCTTCTTTGGTTTGCGCAATGGTAGTGGTAAGCGTATTTCTCTCGACGGTAGCCTTCGCACAGATAAAACTCAATTATTCAAACTTTTTCCCTGCGCCACATAAGAATGCAGTCCTTTCCGTCGAATGGGGCAAGGAGATTGAGAAGAGGACGAACGGTAAGGTCCAGGTGACGGTGTTTCCAGGAGGGACCCTGACTCCAGCCGACAAATGTTATGACGGAGTGGTTAAAGGGATCTCAGATGTGGGCATGTCTGTTCTCTCTTACACCCGAGGCCGGTTTCCAATGATGGAGGTGATCGATCTGCCCCTGGGGTACAAGAGCGGGGCAGCAGCGACCAAGTTGATCAATCTCTACTACAACAAATTCAAGCCAAAAGAGTTGGATGACGTTAAAGTGATGTATCTTCATGCCCACGGCCCCGGGATTCTTCATACCAAGAAGCCCGTAACAAAATTGGAGGAACTGAAGGGGATGAAGATTCGCTCCACCGGGACAGTGGCCAAGATCGTTGGGGCCCTCGGAGCAACGCCGGTGGCCATGCCGATGCCAGAGACTTATGACGCTCTGCAGAAGGGAATTGCAGAGGGCGTGATGTGTCCGATAGAGGCGCTCCAAGGCTGGAAACTTGGAGAGGTGATCAAATACACGACGGAGAACTACGGCTCCGCCTACACCATCGGTTTCTTCGTGGTTATGAATAAGGGCAAGTGGGATAGCCTGCCCCCGGATGTCCAGAAAGTGATCGAACAGGTCAATGTGGAATGGATCGACAGGCACTGCAAGACCTGGGATGAGATCGACAAGTTAGGAAAAGAGTTCGCACTCAAACTGGGCGATAAATTCCTTCCTCTTTCGAAGGATGAGGATTGGAGATGGGTCAAGGCGGTCAAGCCCCTTTATGACGAATATGTGACCGCCATGAAAGGAAAAAATTTACCTGGAGAAGGGGCGCTGAAGTTCTGCCTCGAAGAACTGAATAAGCTTCAATAAGGGGGGTGAGAGGAAGGGATGTCGGGTCACATCCCTTCCTGTATTATTACCTGAAATTTTGGGGAGAAGGGGAGCGTTTCATGGAAGGGTTTTTGAACAAAATCCACCAAATCAGTCGTTATATCAATGTGGTTGCAGGGATCGCCATTACGTTCATCATGCTTCTGACGGTTGGGGACGTCATTCTCAGGCTCTTTCGAAAACCCATTGTCGGAACCTATGAACTCGTAGGGTTTACAGGGGCGATCGTCGTCGGATTTGCAATCCCCCTGACCTCCTGGATGAGGGGCCATATCTTTGTCGATTTCTTCACCCAGAAATTTTCCCGGAATGTGCAACGCATTTTCAACGTCGGGACGCGGTGCCTGGGGATCGGCCTCTTCTTCCTGATCGCCTGGAATCTCATCAAGGTAGGAATGGACCTCCAAACGGTCGGCGAGGTCTCTCCGACCTTACAACTGCCTTTTTATCCGGTTGCCTATGCCGTAGGCATCATCTGCTTCTTTCAATGTCTGGTGCTTTTTTGCGATATCGTGAAAATCTTTGGAGGGAAATATGAATGAGGTCATGATCGGAATCACCGGTCTGGTTATCGTCTTACTTATGTTCCTCACAGGCATCGAGCTTGGTTTTGCCATGGCCCTGATCGGATTCCTGGGATTTAGCTATATCGTTTCGTTCAAGGCAGGACTTAACCTCCTGGCCAAGGATGTTTTTGATGTTCTTTCCTCCTACGGATTCACGGTGATTCCCCTCTTCGTCCTGATGGGGCAGGTGGCCTTTAATGCCGGTATTGCAAAACGGTTATACAACACGGCCTATAAATTTATTGGCCATATCCCCGGTGGATTGGCCATGGCCACCGTCGCCGGGGCCACGGCCTTTAAAGCCATTTGTGGATCCTCCCCTGCCACCGCAGCCACGTTTGCAGTTGTTGCCGTGCCCGAGATGGACCGCTATGGTTACGCCAAAAAACTCTCGACGGGGATTGTTGCGACGGTGGGGACCCTGGGGATCCTCCTCCCTCCCAGTGTCACCCTGATCGTTTTCGGGATCATTGCTGAGGTTTCGATCGGGAAGCTCTTTCTGGCAGGACTGATCCCCGGCCTTATTGTGGCCTTCTTTTTTATCGTCATCATCTATGGGTGGTGCAAGATCGATCCCACGCTTGGCCCCAAAGGCGACCGATCGACCTGGAAGGAGAGGATTGCTTCCCTTCCCGAGGTGCTCTGGATCGCCATGATATTTTCCCTGGTCGTTGGGGGGTTGATGCAAGGGTTCTTTACACCGACCGAGGCCGGGAGCGTTGGAACGGCGGCGGTGCTCCTCCTCTCCTTCATCAAAGGGGACATCAACATCAAAGGATTCATCAAATCGGTGACCGAATCTCTGCGGACGGCCTGTATGGTTATGATGCTCATTGCCGGCTCAACGATTCTCGGCCATTTTCTGGCTGTGACGAAGATCCCCATGATTGCCTCCGACTGGGTTGTTTCACTCCCTCTGAATCGTTACGTCATTATGATTATTATAAGCCTCATCTATCAAGTCGGGGGTTCCTTTATTGACGATCTGGCCTTTATGATCCTGGCGACGCCGATTTTCTATCCGGCCATCATCAAACTGGGGTTCGACCCAATCTGGTTTGGGATGATCATAGCCATCACGGTCATGATCGGGGTGGTGATCCCGCCGGTGGCAATCAATGTCTTTGTGGTTAAGAACATCACGAAGGTGCCTTTCGGCGTGATTTACAGCGGAGTCTATCCCTTTTTGATCAGTCTGGGTGTGACGGCGGCCCTTCTCTTCCTCTTTCCACAATTAGCCCTCTGGCTTCCTAACCTGCTCATGAGGTAAAGGGATCCCTTACAGAAACGTTGTGATGTCGGCAAACAGGAAAGGCGTGATCTCTGATCACGCCTTTCCTGTTTCGTACGCGCGGCAGGAAGCGCTGCATCTGGGGTGAAAGTCCTGAGGATGAATACTCAGTTGTCATCAGCAGCGCATGCCTGCGAAGGACTTGCTCGCAGACAGGGTTCGTCTCATCGAACCGGCACCTCGTAACCTTGCTGTCTGAATCGCGCCTGCACGGGTGGGCTGGTCAGAAACCTCAGAAACGCCTCCGCAGCGGCCGGATGCGGTGTGCGCTCGAGCAGGATCCCGGTGTACGTCGTCATGAGCTGCAGGTCCCCGGGATACGGGCCGACCAGTT
This sequence comes from uncultured delta proteobacterium, assembly GCA_963828805.1. Lineage (GTDB taxonomy): Bacteria > Desulfobacterota > BSN033 > BSN033 > UBA1163 > CAWHGS01. Next base: position 9,927 of record CAWHGS010000033.1, on the reverse strand, counting down.
CGACCTCCGGCACCGACAGGATCTCGCTGATCTGGGTCAGGCCGATCGCCTCGACGGTCGATTTCGCCATCAGCTCCATCGAGACCTTGCCGCCGCCGGCCGTCCGGCCCTTCTTGCGCACCTCCTCCCCGATGCCCAGGCGGTCCGCCACCTGGAGGAAGTAGGCGCCGGCGGTAGCGATCTTCGGGTCGGCGTGGTAGATCTCTTTCGCGGCCAAGAGCGCCTGTTTCAGCTCCTCCGGCGTCCCGATCGCCGGGCGGGGAGCCCCCTTGCGGACGGCGATGCCGCCCCCCACTCGCCCCAGATCGGTCCGGGTGCCGGAGCGCACCAGGCCCCGCGCCAGAAGCTGCTCGATGATGACCGGCGTGACGATGGTGAGATCCGCCGGCTCCCCGGCGTAGATCTTGTCGCGAAGCGCGCCCACCGGGGCGTAGGTGAGCTTGACCGTGTGGCCGCTCTCCTTCTCGAAACTCCCCACCATGTCCCGAACGACGGCCTCGACGGCTCCGGCGGCCAGCACATTCAGCTCCACGGCGGACACCTCTCGAATCGGGGCAAGCAGCAGGGCGGGCAGCGCGAGACCAAGGATCAGGCGGCGGCTCGTCTGCAAGCCGACCTTCGACAGCAGAGACTGCGGAACTTTGTACACGGAACACCTCCTTATCCCGATATGAAATCCCTGAAACGTCATGACGCCAAGATTCATAGGGCCTGGAAAGCGGCTGCGTTCACCCGCGTCGCCGCACCACAAACCGTCCTTGAAGATGGCGTCGCTTTGAAAGAGAGGTCCGGAAAAGATATCGAAACCTTTCTGACTGGCTTGGAAAAGGGCGGGGGCATCGCAGACCGGTAGGTCCGTCGGGCCGAACTTGCTCCTGAGGATAATGTACGAGATGTTCCTGCCAGGGTTGGTATCTTGCCATGGCAGAACGTTATCACAGACGAATAAACTCGTCAAGATGTTTGAATAAGATTACGGGAAGAGATTTTTGAGGAAATATGAATCAAAAGGTGTGGGAGTTGAGACAGAATGTAGTCGATCTCCTCAAGAATATGTCGGATGTACTCACGCGGCGAGCGGGACACGCTCCACCTCCCGAAGGATGTGAGGGCCTATGTGAGGACTGAGGCCCTCGGGCGTCACCAGTTCCACCCTTCGTCCCAGCAACTCCTCCAGAAAGAACGACAGCTCCATGAAGTTGTCGAACGAGTGCCGGTCCGGCGCAAACTCTACGAGGATATCCAAATCGCTCGCTGACGTCTGCTGTCCGGTGACAAATGATCCGAACAAACCCATGCCGATCACCCCCAGTGCTGTCAGCTTCTGGCGTGCGCCGATAAGGCGTTGCACAGCTTCTTGCTTCGTTTCTACCGCTATTGACATAAACGCACCCCAACTTCCGACGCTTTGACTATACAATGAACACGCACATCACGCAAGAGACGGTCCCAGCGATTTCCGGCACCAACGAGCCTGTAGGAAAAGTCCTCTTTGCATCCATTAATTCCGGTTCTGTGCCCACACCTTAGCTCGTTTTGTCCAGGCACCATTTGACTCCGCCTCGACAGGCAATGAATAGGAAAACAAAGCAGTAGAGAAGGGCCAACTCGCCTTTGTTTACTGCCGGGAAGAGCTGAGCTCCGATTTGGAACTTCCAGTGAACTGGAATATAAGCCACGGCCATCGTGCCGCTGCAGAGGAAAGCTGCCGCGCGTGTTTGAAACCCCAGCAGCACCATCAGCCCACCTACGAGTTCGATGATCCCGCCGAACCAGAGCTGGGACCATGTCGGCGGCTGAAACTCGGAAAGCACTCCCAGGATTTTCTGGGCACCGTGGAACAAGAATATGAATCCCGTCACGATGCGCATCAAGGCGTAAGCGTAGTCCGCGTACTTTTCAAGCTGTTTCATGAGAGTATCCTCCACTCAAGAGATTTTGCGGTTTCATTCAAACCACAATTTATGACCATCTACATCCCGTCTCATCCCTTCCTGGTTATAGAATGCATTCATTTCTTTTTTACGGTGTTGACTTCGACTATTTTCTGTTGCAAGTATTCATACCATTCGTTCTGTATTCGATCGATTGAGCCAATTCTTCTTCTCGAAACTTTCCTGGGGTCCACCTTCAGCTATCAGTTTCCGACATCCCTCGGCATGCTGTCCTCCTTTGTAGTGGAACAAGAAATGTGTCAGGCTCCAGTACTCGATGTAATATAGATTGAAATGTTTGTTGATATCAGGCCCGCCGTGTCCCGAAATAAGAGAGAGAAGGGGGATGATCTTGCCATTCTTGATATCGGCCCGGAGATTGCCAGTTAACGAAAAACTTGGAAGCCACCATATACGATATGCGTTGACGTCGATCTGGCCCGCTTGTAATTTCCCATCAGTCACCTTGCTCGCCCCAAAGTACGCAGCTAATCCTTCATCTATCCAATTCCGGACATTAAAATAAGCGACTTCAGTGTTTAATTGATGTGTTCCCTCATGTATCATCCAGTGGTACGCGTTAGCTTTACCCTCGGAATAGTATGCATGGCAGTAAGGCGTCTCATAGAATGCTTCTGTCCAGCCGATGCCTCTGTGGCGAGCAGTAAATTCTTTTCTATCCTTGTAGAGCACCAATTTCAGTTTTACGGGCTTTCGATTGATATTAAGCACCTTCCGAAAGAAAGCAGTGTAGGCGGCGCAAAGACTTTCCACCGCCTCCCCGATAAGAATAGTTTGGGGTTGGGTTGCGGTGGACGAAATCGTATAATGATCGGTTTCCACAGTTATTTTATTACCATAATATCGCAACCAATAGTCCCGGCCAACGGCTAAACTAAGCGGCGCGGCTATGCCGCGTCCGCCTTGAGTGATTTGTTAGCTATTCATATCAACCTATATTGAAAGTGACCTCTCCAGATGTTGAGGTGCTTTTCGATGTTATTTCGATCAAGGTCGGTTCATGGTTGGATGCCCAAGCTTGCTTCACGAAGAATACAAACACGTAAGGGTTGAATCAGGCCAAGTTCCGTGTATTTCTTTATGAAGTTCCGTTCTATATCAGACGACCTTTGCGGATTTGCAAACTGATCGCGCGAGCCGTTCTCAGTGTTCAATCTCCCGTTCAGGTCTTCCGCTTTTCCGACATATACCGGCAACGTGCCGCACAAGATGATGTACCAACCTGGTTCCGTGGGAAGGGAAGTGGGAGTGGAGAAATAATATTTTTTCGTATGCGCTAGCGGATAATAGTTCTTAAGATCGTCCAAGATGTGCTGAATGTTTGCTCGAAGCGTCTGAATTTGTCTCGTGTCATTGAAGTTAATGTTGCCGCACTTGAGAGTTCCCATTTTTCTCTGTATGGCTAACGACGAAGCTCAGCGGCTGGCACGGGTTTTGTGCCAGTCCGCTGGAGCAATTTGTTATCTGCCGCTGCGGGCACTGAATAAATAGAACCGTCCCATTTACCTTCCCTCATTCATTTCTGCCGACGAACCATTTGTTTTCTTTGTAGCGTAATCAGGGTTATCCCAGGTACAATGAAAATAAGGGCGTATAAACTCACAGCTATAATATAAATACTCATATTTTCTATGTTGCTTGATCTGGCTAACCTCATTATGGCAGGAAGGCTTATAAGGCAAGCAAAGGCAGTAAATCCACCGATGCCGATCAAGACAATGCCTAAAATGAACCTCCACCGATCCCAACCCCACATTGATAGGCCACCAACAGCCAGAGAGATGAATATTGCGTAAAGAATTAAAGCCTGACTCACTTTAAGACTCATATCACCGAGTTCTCCCCCACCTATCTCTATCAAAGTAGCAAGAATAAGCATCGCGAGACCTTGAATCCCAATACATAATAAAACTATTCCTATAGCTTTTCTTGCTAATTTTATCATTCACTTTCCTGTCTTTTCTTGCCTGCAATAAGCAGATAACGTAAAAATCAGCGGTGGCGGGCCGAGGGACAAGAAGAGAAAGAAAAGAGCGTCCCCCGCCATCCGCTGCATCGTTTTGTTATGTGCTGTTAGCCCCATTGCTGGCTATCGCAAAGTATAGCCTCTCCTTGGCGCTTGTGGACAAGGGGACTCCCTCTTTCATCAAATAGAGATCGTGCATTAGCAGAGTATGAAGGAGTTTGTTGAATTCAGCAGTACTATCTTCCACTCTGAACTCTTGCAATTGGTTCAATATGAAGTCACTCTTGTCCAAAATAGCTTTTTGAAAAAAATAGGCCCTTCCTTTAATTTGTGGTAGATTGAGTCTGCGAACCAATCTCACATCTAAAGGAGGGCCACTTATGAATCGATTTAGTAGCATATTTAGCCAATTGTTGCAATTGTTTCCTCGTGTGGAGTTTCAGCATTTGGTCACGATCACTCAGGCAGAACGTCATGCCAAAGGATTTCCTTGTTGGAGCCAATTTGTGTCCATGCTCTTCTGTCAATTGGGCCGCGCCCATTCCCTCCGTGAGATTACCGGAGGCCTTCGAAGCTGTGAGGGTAAGTTGAAGCATCTGGGCATTACTGCTCCGCCCCGTTCCACCTTGGCTTATGCCAATGAGCACCGCCCATGGGAGCTCTATCAGCAGGTTTTCCTTCAGCTCTTTGGGCGATGCCGTGTCCAAGTCGTTGGGAAGAGAAAGTTCCGGTTCAAAAACAAATTGATCAGCATGGATTCGAGCACCATTGATTTGTGCCTGGAAATGTTTGATTGGGCCAAGTTCAGGCAAACCAAAGGAGCCATCAAGCTTCATCTTCTTCTGGATCACGATGGCTACCTGCCCTCCTTTGCGATCATCACCGAAGGAAATGTCTCAGACGTTAAGGTAGCTCGTCAGTTTCATTTCGATTCCGGGACCATCGTGGTCGATGACCGAGGGTATAACGACTATGCCTTGTTTGGCCGATGGACGGCCGAAGGCGTCTACTTTGTCACCCGCATGAAAGAAAACGCCTTGTACGAAGTGGTTGGAGAAAATGACGTGCCCCAAAACCGTCATGTCCTCAAAGATGAAATGATCGAACTGAGAGGACCCAAGGCCATCGAGAAGTGCCCTTATCCTCTTCGAAGGATCGAAGTCTATGATCCTGAGACAGGGGAGGTCCTGGTGTTCTTGACCAATAACCTGAAATTGGGAGCGACGACCATTGCTGCCATCTACAAAGAGCGTTGGCAAATAGAGATCTTCTTTAAAGCCCTGAAGCAGAACCTTAAGATCAAGACCTTTGTGGGAACCAGTGCCAATGCCGTTAAGATCCAGATTTGGACAGCATTGATTGCGATGCTGATCCTGCGGTTCCTTCAACTTCGTTCCCAATTTAACTGGTCCCTTTCGAATCTCGTGGCCCTATTGCGAATGAACCTCTTTACCCATCGAGATCTTTGGGCCTGGCTCAATAAACCTTATGAAACACCACCGGTTCCTTATGAACCTGAACAACTGCAATTCTGTTTCAGCTTAATTCGGACAGCATTTTTCAGGAGGAACCTGGATTTCAAAAAGCAAAAACCTTGTCCAAAATCTCAATGATTTCAAGGGGTGATTATAGACTTTTCAGTTATCTTGGACAGCAATGCTGTAACATACTATTTTGACTGCTTATGTTTGAATTTATCCGCCAGCATTTCTCCGGCTATTGCAGCATGTTCCGGTGACACGTCATGGAATAATACAACGATTGGCTCCTTCGGAATTCCTGTAATTCTGCTAAGTTGATCGTGAACACCTTCGCAATTTCAGCCTTTTTTGAATATTCCTGTGGCATTATTTCAATGGTTATTATAGGCAAGTTGTACCTCCTTTAGTAACAATGTTTTTTAATGGCTTACATTACGTTAGTGATACCGGTGCAGTCGAGGCTTTATCCTCTAAATCTTTCTGACGAACGACGAGCTGAGCCCCGCGCTGTAGCGCGGGACTCGAACGACAGGTTAAGGCTCAACTCGGCTCATCTCATAAAATTGATCTAACCGACGCCGATCGACTTTTTCGTTTTCACCGTATTTGTACCAATTGTCCTTGAAATTTCTTTCGCCGTAGAGATATCGGCGCCATACGATAGCAGAACAAAGCAATTCAGAACCAGCACCATCCGAGTGTGCCGCCAGGCGCACTAACCTCACCCCAGAGGTGTCCCAATCATCGAGGAAACCAAATAGTTCAACTGTCCAATGATCACCACTCGCCTTGCAGTCAAAATCATCAGCCAAGACGTTGAGCTGATGCTTAACGCCTAATCTGTAATAGTAAAAGGCAATAGCATCCTTCACTCCGGGAATTTCGTTGAGACGAGTAATATGCTGTTGAATAATTGAATCGCATGATTTTGTGCGAAGTAGACCGGCATCACGTATTGTGAAAGATATTTCATCGGTCTTCTCGTTTTGAACAGGTACGAGACTAAGCCCAGTCGATGTCTGTTTGAATTCTGGGGACATACTCTGGCCTAGAAGCGTGGGAATGTTTTTGCATGGATACTGAACGGTCTTCTTTTTGTAAATCTGTTTAGCTTCTGCTGATAGTTCATAAACCCAATCTTCGGCTGCGACAGCGTTGCCTGCAAACATAAGCACAGAATTATCGATGCGATAGTCTTCATATTTTTTATCCGATTAACGAAGACCTAACCGGCTGACGCGGCTCTTTGCGGCAGTCCGGTTGAGGGCCGGGTTATGCCCTGATGGGCGTGAAGAAGCGATGAGCTATCCCGGAGCATGGACAGCCTGCGCCACCAAGCGCACCCCCAAGGCCGCGCAAACACGGCTAATCGTATCGAAGCGCGGCTGAGCACCAGGCCGAAGCGCCTTGTACAGCGCCTCACGGGTGATGCCAGATGCCTTGGCAATCTCGCTCATGCCTCGAGCGCGGGCAATGTCGCCCAGTGCGGAAGCCAGTAAGGCAGGATCGTTCGCCTCAAGAATATCGGTCAGATAAGCCGCGATCGCCGCCTCACTGTCAAGATAGGGCGCGGCGTCGAACTCAGGCAGGTCAGCCACCTTAATGCGTTTCATGGTCATCTCCTTATGCTAATCTAGCCGCGAAGCCAATGCTTTGGCGCGCCTGATGTCGGCTTTCTGGGTGCGCTTAGAGCCGCCAAACAGCAACACAATCACGTCTTTTCCGCGCTGCGTAAAGTACACACGCCAGCCCGCGCCAAAGTGAATGCGCAGTTCCGATACACCTTCCCCAACAGGTTCCACGTCACCCATCAAGCCCAGAGCCAGACGCTTGATGCGTGCCGCAATCACCCCACGCACAGGCTTGTCGACAAGGTCATCGAGCCATGCGGTGAATTCGGGAAGAGGCTTGATCGAAAACATAACCATACTGTAATCTATCGATTACAAATAGTCAAGGCGTTTCACGACACAGCCTCGGTACGGGCGGGGGCATAACGTGGCGCATCACCGGGAGGCAGACGCCGTTTCCTGCCGATCCGGTGAATGGCTGGTTATGCAGTAATGTCATTTCCGATGACCGGACGCACGCCTCTTTGACGGAATGATCTCGATCAATGACCTTAGGAGCCTTATTGACCGCCTCCGAAGTGGGGAAGTACTTTCTTACGTCCGGTTCCAGCATAACCGCTCCGTCTTCGAGCTTGAAGTACTGAACCGAGTCGGTGCCGTCTTCTTTGTGAATCATGACCTTATGGCCCTCGCGGTATGCCTTGTAGTACTTGCCCCGCACTCCTCCCTTCATGGTAGAGAAATCGTATTCCGGTCTCATGTCTTCTATCGTTGTTGGCTCTCTGGTCTCAGCCTTCTTCATAATGTCTCCTTTCACGTGCCGTTGCTTTACGGCAACTGATGATACGTATTCTACCTTGTCTCTCCGTATGAATCAAAACCAGAACCCGATCTCTGACTGGACAGACCGATGTTGACATAACGCTCCTCTGTTTCGGAACTGTCAATGTCTGGAAATGTAAGCAGGAAAGGGTCATTGAAGATCGTCTTGCCTTCATCAAAGCCCACTTTGTGTTTCCTCAGGTTTTCTCTTGCCTTGGCTTCATCCCATTCAAATGTCAGTTTCATTCGATCCTTCCGGATGTCATTTTCCTTGTCATTTCAATGCATAACGACCAGGCTAACCCGCCGGGAACCGGACGGCGCGAAGGACGTCGTTCTGAGGCCACACTCAACTCGCCGACCGGTTCCCGGTCAGGTTGAGCGTCTCGTTATGTTTCGCTTCATTTGAGGCTGATTTTCAATCCGTCTTCTTTCATTTGTAGCAACGCTTCCGCATTGCCACGAGCATCATCAACAGGATGATGGGTATGCTTCCTTTTTCGCAGGTGCTTGAACTTGCTGAATGCGTCCTTCACGAGGCCTTTGTAAAGCGAGCCTAGATTGGACGAGCTGTGCCCGAAAGGATTATTGCCAAGGAAATGATGAAAATACCAATTGATGAATTGCCAATCGAACCCATTGTTATCGGAGATGAAGAACGGACGCCCGCTGCTGTTGGCCTCGATCCAGGAATTGAATTGATCCATGACGGTTTTGGGGTCGGCAAACTGGAGCGTTTCCTCGCGGGTGAATCCGCTAACGGCGAGCGCCTCAGGGAGCCATTTGTCGGAAATTGGCTTCAATTTGCCGTAAAACGACTTTTGGAGCGATGGTTCGACGACGATGGCACCGAAGCAGATCATCGAGTAGTCGCCCGGTATCGGACCATCGGATTCGACATCGATCATGATGTAGCTCATGCGATATCCTGTGCGGTCTGATTGCGAAACATAACGGCGCGTTTTCGCGCCGCTCAACGCCGGAGCTAAGCGGTGCGAGTCTTCGAGCGTCCGCTTGAGCGACTTAGGCCGGTCGGTTTTCGTGCAAGGTCAATAAGGGATCGCAATGCTTCATTAACAGCTTTTTCTGTGGGGAAAGCCTTTGCCACATCAGGGCTGAGGAGCACCAGATTGGTACCTTTTTGGTACGACTCAAAATACTTACCGCGGACTCCTTGACCAAGATCCTCACGCCTGTATGCTGGGCGGAGTTCGTCAAATTTCTTATCCTTCCTCATAGATTTTCCTCTCCTTGCGGTCCATCAGACGCGCATTTATGATTCTCGTCCGATCTCTGCGCTCCGTATGCGAGACAACGAGTAGCCGTTTCTTTAGCGACAGACCAAAAGTAATATATCGGTTTTCACCCGTAGAGTGATCCGGGTCTTCAAACGTAATGGCCAGGGGATCACCAAAAATTGTCGCTGCCTCCTCAAATGTAACAATTATGTTTCCGGCTGTTCTCAAAAGCCTTTTTCGGGTCCCACTCAAATTCCATCCTGGCCCTTCCCAGTGATTATTATATCAGAAGCGGTCGACTACCCGGCAAGTCATACTTCGACCGAACCACTTTCACGTCCTTATGTGCGCCCTGCCTTGCTGTCGGCCAACCCACGCTCAATCGCCTCCCGAACGTATATTTCGCGCATCAGATCGTCCCATGTGGCCTTTGGGTGCATCCGATCGCTGAGTCTGTGGGCTTCCTCCTTTTCCATCACCGTTGACACAGCATTGTCTCCTGTTTTCCATTCAATAGAATACCACTTGCTGGGCTGGATATCAATTCCTCCAACTCGTCAAGGTTTACCGGGTTGGAAAATAGGGGACGGAAAAATAGGGTGTATAAGTCCATAAGTTTCTATTAGGGAGAGGGGGTTTTTTAGCTATTCACGAGATCATCTTTGCAGATTGTACGGCGGGTCTTATGGAGTCTTGTGTTTGATGTAGGCGAATACTTCGGTTGTGGGTTTCGGAAGGCCCCGGCGATCTTCCAGGCCTGGATCGGGTCGATGAACATTTTGTGCAATTCGTTCTCTTAAAGACATAAGCTTCTTTTGCAGATCTGCACGCAGAAGTAATCCTTCAGCAAGTGTCATGAAATACCTCCTTTTTGGTTTCTTATTTGTTGCATGC
>CAWHGS010000032.1:0-38872 GCA_963828805.1 uncultured delta proteobacterium | reverse complement strand
GGGCGCGCCGGGCGCCAGCGCATCCTCGATGGTATAGACTGCCGGGAGCACTTCGTACGCGACGTCGATGAGCGAGAGCGCTTCCAGCGCCGTGTCTTCGTCGACGGCGGCCACCGCGGCCACCTCTTCACCCACGTACCGGACCTTCTCGGTGGGAAGAAACTGTTGGTCCTGGGTGTATCTAAAAACACCCCACTTGTCGCCGCAGGTATCCTTCGCGGTGACGACGGCCCTGACGCCGGGGAGTTTTTCCGCCTTTGAGGGATCGATCGCCACGATCCGCGCGTGGGCATGGGGCGAACGCAATATCTTTCCCACGAGCATCCGGGGGAGTGTCAGGTCTGCCGCGAAGAGGGCCTCCCCTGTTGCCTTAGAGGCCGTGTCGATCCGTTTCGTATCTTTTCCGATATAGGAGAACTTTTCCATGGGCTACCTCCCCTTCTCAGCGAGTGACTTTACCGCTTCGACGATTTTCGCGTAGCCCGTGCAGCGGCATACGTTCCCGGAAATGGCGCGGCGTATCTCCTTCTCGGTGGGATTCGGGTTTTCCGCAAGGAGCGCGTAAGAGGTCAGTATCATACCGGGACTGCAGAACCCGCATTGTATCGCGTGGTGGTTGACAAAGGCCTCCTGCACAGGGTGGAGTTTTTCACCCGCACGGAGCCCTTCAATGGTCGTGATCTCTTTGCCTTGTACGGCGACGGCAAGCGTGAGGCAGGAGCGGACAGGCGTGCCGTTCACAAGCACCGTGCAGGAGCCGCATACCCCTTCGCCACAGCCCTCTTTCGTTCCGGTGAGGCGGAGATCGTCACGGAGCACTTCAAGGAGTGTCCGGTTTGGATAGGACACCAGATCGTAGGTTTCGCGATTCACATTCAGGGTTAGGGCTGTTTTCTTCATCTCTTTCATGTCACATCCCCTCCTTGATCCCGTCCATAGCCGCCTTGATTGCCCGTCTCGCTAAGACGTTTACCATCTTCTTCCGGTACGCACCGGGCATGAGGAGATTATCGACCCCTTCGGCAAGTTCGTATGCCTTCTGAGCAATAACCTCAAGATCGGCTTCGGGAGACGCCCGGTCAATCACCTTCGGAGCAGTCCCGACGGCGCCAATGACAAGACGGCACAGGGTGACCTTCCTATCCTTCGTCACAGAGACGAATGCCGCTGCAGATGCCAGCGGATAGTCCGTGCTTCCCCTGAGTCGCAACTTCCGGTAAGCGGAGCCGTAGATGCCCTCGGGGTTAGGGATGATGATCTTCGTAAGCAATTCATCGGCCCCAATGGCAAAGGGCGCAACCCCGTTGCCGGTAAAAAGTTCTGTCAAGGAGACCGTCCGTGTTGAGCCTTTCTTTTCAAGGACACACCGCGCATCGAAAGCGATGAACGCCGGCGCCATGTCACCCTGATAGACACTGAAACAGCGTGCGCTGCCTTTGACGGCGAGACATACGCTTCCGCCCCTCTTGTGGCAGCGTTCGAGTCCATTGAGCACCATCCCGGACTGGTCATAGTACATGCATCTTGTGTTCTGCAGGATGTTGCCGCCTACCGTTGCCATGTTGGTGATTGCGGATGACGCCACCTGGAAAGCCGCCTCCGCGATGGCCCTGAATCTTTTCTTGACGGGCGGCGCGCCGGCAACCTCTCTCAGCCGTGTATTGGCGCCGATAACGGTTTCGGTATCGCCTATATCTATGCCGTCCATGTTCCGGAGCTTGCCGATACTCATCACGAAGGCGGGCTCAATGAGCCTCAATTTCATACGGTTCACAAGATCCGTCCCGCCTGCCATGATCTTTACCGTCTCTTTGTGGGTACTGATGATGGACAGCGCTTCTTCCACACTTGTGGGTTCAAGGTACTGAAACGGCGGCAGCCTCATATATTCCTCCAGGTTATTGTTCTGTTTCTCTCCGTGTCTTGAGAGCGCTTTCTCGGGCGTAAACGGCGGGTTTGCTGAGCCTGTAACGCAAGATAGCCATGAGAGCCGTGTTTTCGGCCAAGCCGGCTGATCGTTCTCCGGGGGTGGAGCAAGTCTCTTGCAGCGAATACGGCTGGACGAACTCGAACTCAGACGGTTCCATTTCGTTCCTCCCGTTCGGGTTCTTCCCCGGAATTTGCCGGGTCCTTCCCAATCTGTAACGACGACATATTATTAAATATAACTCAAATTTACAAGAGCAATTCTGAATGTATACTGTATACAATTATAGATCTATTGTCAAGCTTAATTTTCGAGGTGATCCGTTCACAAGAGGAAAGGATTATTTGCTGCCCACGATCATGAATGGACTAATAATTTTAATGAGATGGAGGGAAAGAACGGTTTGCAATCTTGTCAACTCGGACAGATGAGAATCTCCTCCAATCCCTTCATGCCGCCGGGGTTCGCAAGGGGAGAATCGATCAATTCAGTGCTGAGGCTTTGACTCCTTCCACATAAAGCTTCAGGCGGTCTGCCGGATGAATCGATTCTTTCCCGTGGAGGTTGTTCCAAACCCGGATGTCTGAAACGGTAAGATTATGTTTTTTTGCGATGCTCCAGAGGGAATCTCCCTGTTTAACCACATAGATGATTTCCTTCCCTCTCTTTCCTCCGGAAGGTTCATCGGGGGCGTCGGAAGAGCCGAATCGGATCTTGAGCTTATCGCCAGGCATCAATTTCTTTTCCGGGTGGAGGTTGTTCCAGCGACTGAGGGCGCCGATGTTGATCCCTAATTCCGATGAGATGCTCCACAGGGAGTCCCCCTTCTTGATCGTATAGAGCATGTCCTGGGGTCTGGAGCTTACGACGTCTCCATTCAGTTTTTTCTTTGCCGCCACCGTTGGTTTCGTTTCCTGCATCTTGGGAATGGGAATGACGAGATTCGTTCCGGAGGAGAGGCGGCTTCCTCTCTTGAGCCGGTTGGTATCAAGCAGAAGATCGACATCGACCCGGTAGAGGCTGGCAATACGCTGGATCGTTTCCCCCTTTTTCACCGTATGCGTCCTGAACTGAAGTCTCTCGATGGGCTGGATGGCTTCAAAGCGTTCGAGGAAAAGCTCCTTCCTCCCATAGGGGATCTTGATCTCATACTCCGGATCGTCCGGAGGGGTGACCCTTCTCAATAACTCAGGGTTTAGATCCTTGATTTCATCGAGGGACGTCTCGGCAGCCTTGGCAATCTGCTGGAGATCGGTCTGGGAAGGAACCTTCACCTTGTCGTAACGGAGAGGCTCCTGATATTCGATTCCCGTAAATCCGTAGGCCTCCGGATCCTTTGCGATCAGGGCAGCCGCGATCATCTGAGGCACATAGTCCTTGGTCTCCTGTTTGAGGAACCGATACTTGGTGAGTTCCCAGAAGTCTTCTGTCCGGTAACGTTTCATCGCCGTGGCAATCTTCGTTTCCCCTGCATTGTAACCGGCGGCTGCAAGGTACCAGCATTCGAACATATCATAGAGGTCTTTGAGATACTTGGCCGCGGCGACCGTCGACTTTTCAGGATCCCTCCTCTCATCGACCCACCCGTTGGATTTCAGGCCATACCGTTTGCCGGTCAAATAAATAAACTGCCAGGGTCCTGAAGCCTTGCTTCTCGAATAAGCATAGGGATTGAACCCGCTCTCAATGAGAGCCAGATAGACAAGATCTTCGGGAAGCCCTTTCTCTCTCAAGACATTTGTCATGAAGGGGATGTACTTTTCCGACCGGGCGAGCCAATTTGAAAATCGGTTCTTAGCCGTGGTTTGAAAATATTGAACGAAGTGTTCGACCTTTTCATTAATCACAATCGGGATATCAAAATCAGTTCCCTTCCTTGGACGTCCTCCGGGGAGAACCTCCAGAACCTCCAGATTAAAATCGTCATTGGATTCATCACTGATGGGCAGCTCGAGTCGGGCGAGAGGGTTCCCCTCCGCAGAGAGAGAGGTCTCTTTCATCTGCAAAGGAGGTGGGTCACAGGAGAGGAGTGTTTCCAGTTCGGATGGGGTGAACAGGGAAGGCTGTTCGTCCACGGCGGCTGCAAGATCGGGCTGATTTTTTTCGGGATGAAGGCTCAAATGGGGCAGGCATGCTGAGGAGAGGATCAAGATCATTCCCAGAAACAAGACCTTGCGCATCATAAGAGAACTCCTCCCTGAGAGATTTAGGTTTCCGGAAAGGCGCTAAAATTGGATTAAAAATGGCATAGAACGTCCCACTTTGTCAAGCGATTCTTATCGGTCTAAGGTTCCAGCCCGGTCTTTACGGGCAGAGTCTTATCGGCAGACCACTCCACCCAGGCCCCCCGATAGAGACGAACCCTGGGAAATCCAAGGACATGTTTTAATGTAAAAAAAACGTGACTCGCTTCCTTTCCGGTGCAGCAATAGACAACGACCTCTTTGTCTTTTGTCACCCCCGATTCCGCGAAGAGTTTCTCGAGATCCTCTTTCTTTCTCCAACCCCTTGCCTCCTCCCCCTCCAACGTCGTTTCCCAAAAGACATTTTTGGCCCCGGGGATATGGCCTCGCCGGATCTCTTCTCCTTCTTCCCCGCTATACTGTCTTGGAGACCGGGCGTCGATGATAACCACCCCTCGGTTGTTTAAACGGTCCCGGATCCACTTTTTTTCGGCCACCGTTTCCCGCAGGGCTTTCCCGAAAAACTTTTTAGGTGCGAGGACCGGATATTCCTGGGTTGTGGGAAGCTTTTCGGACAACCATTTTTCCCAACCCCCATTGAGAAGAACGACCCTCTTGTGGCCTAAGTAATCGAGGGTCCATGCGAGGTACGTGGCATTGGGATTCGACTTCTCGGAATAGAGAGCGACCCACATGTCATTGGAGACGCTCAAGTATTCTCCCAAGACCTTTTCGATGTAGATTCGGTCAGGGGCCTGGGCAGGAATGCCGCTTTTTGGAACACGGAGAACTTCGAAGGAAAGATAGACCGCATCCGGGAGATGGCCCTTAAGATAATCGAGGAGGGAAGTTCGCATATCGATCATCCGGAGCGAGGGGTGGTCGGTTGACCCTGCCAGCTCTCCGGCTTCGATGAGTCTGGGGTGGTCACTTTTGAAGGGAATGGGTTTTGCGTCAAGAAGGGCCGGGAGGAAAAGGACGAGAAGAAGCAGGATGCCCCGGATCCAAAATGAAGATTTCATTTTTGCCATGCCGGCTCCCTTCCATGCAACACAAAATGAAAAATAAGTCATCTTAAGATGAAGACATTTTCTATCCTGATTCTCATCGTTTCATGCTATGGTTTATCTCGTTTTTCCTCTCTTCTCTAATGCCTTCCGGTAGAGTTCAACATAGGACTCGGCCGACCTCGCCCAGGAAAAGTCCGCGGTCATGGCGTTTCGAAGAAGTCGGTTCCAGTGCTCAGGTTGATGGTAGTAATGGATGGCTGTCTGGATCTCACGAAGAAACTCCTTGGCATCATAGTGAATAAACTTAAAGCCATTTCCCTTCCCGGTCGACGGGTCATAGTGAACGATGGTGTCATCGAGTCCTCCTGTGGCTCGAACAATGGGAATGGTCCCGTATCTCAGGCTGTAGATCTGGTTGAGGCCACAGGGTTCATATTTGGAAGGCATCAGAAAGAGGTCGGCTCCGGCTTCGATCTTGTGTGCCAATCGGTCATCGTAGGCAATGCGAATCCCGGCCTTTCGCGGGTACTTCCGACCGATCCGGGTAAAGAGGTCATGGTATTTCTGTTCTCCCGTACCCAGAAGGACGAACCCCATGTCGAGGTCGAAAAGATCTTCGAGGATCTCAGCCAGCAGATCGAACCCTTTTTGATCCGCCAGACGAGAGATCACCCCCAGGACGGGCACATCCTCAAGAGATGAAGGAAGGCTCAGTTCCTTCAGAAGGTCTTTTTTACAGGCCCTCTTTCCCGAGAGGTCCTGGAGGCTATAGGAGCTGATGAGATGAGGATCATGAGAGGGGTCCCAATCCTGATAGTCGACGCCGTTCAGGATGCCATAGAGGTCACGGCTTCTCTTTCTTAAAATGCCTTCCAGTCCATAACCATACTCCGCCGTCTGGATCTCTTTGCTATACATCTGGCTCACGGTGTTAATGACATCGGCATAGACGATGCCTGCCTTCATGAAGTTGATCTTTCCCCAGAACTCGATTCCCTCCGGAGTGTACATTTCCATGGGAAGCCCTGTGAGGGAGAGCTTCTCCTTTCGAAACAGACCCTGGTAGGCAATGTTGTGGATGGTAAAGACCACAGCCGAGTGAGAAAAGAGAGAGTCCTCTGAGTAAAGCGACCGGAGGAGGGCAGGGATGAGTCCCGTTTGCCATTCATGGTGGTGGATGATGTCAGGAGAGAAGTTCATGGATTGACAGAAGGCCAGGGCGGCTTTTGAAAAAAAGACGAAACGCTCCGCGTTGTCAAAGTAATCCCCCCGGGGAGTCCCGTAAAGGTGTTCCCGATCAAAGAATTCTTCGCGGCCGATGAAATAGACGGTATTCTTTCCGTTTAATTCGCACCGGTAGAGGTCTGCCTGCAGGGTTTCATTTCCCAGGGTGACCTCAAGGGGCTGTTCTACCGGTTGAATGGGAAGTCCCGATTTTCGGACCATCCGGTAATAAGGCATGACCAATTTGACTTCACATCCGAGGCCTTCAAGGAATTTGGGGAGAGCCCCGGCGACGTCGGCCAATCCCCCCGTTTTTGCAAAGGGAACAGCCTCAGAGGTGACGAAAAGGACACGGAGAGGTTTATCCATAACGAAATCCTTCCATTGTCAAAGTTGAAAGTCCCTGCTTGCAGCAGGCAGGCAAATACTCAACTAACCCAAAAATTGAACAGTTGAGCTCTGCCCTTTGAGATGGCCACCCTCTTGCTTTTGGGTCTGCGGGATCAGTCGCCTTTTTCGGTTTTACGGACCGTCTTCTCGAGGCGGTCAAGGGCATCCGCCGTTTTTTCTCTCAAGGAGTCGACGATCGCGTTCAGAGCCTCCACCTGTTTTTTGAGATCTCCCGAAGAGGGGGCCGATTCGAAGTGACGCTTCAACTCCGACGTTCCTCCCGTGCGCTGATAGGACAGGATGGAAAGGACAAGGGCAACGACGGCGATGAGAAGAGTGATTCCCTCCATGGTCAAGAACCTCCTTCACTTTTTGAATTAAGATACTTCATCCCCTTTGAATTTTCAATTGCCTTCTCGTCCGGGGGCGCTTCAGAGAATGGACGAGAGAGAGGAACCGATAGATTCGAAGGGGTGACAATCCCCACAGACATGATGGCTTTGATCGCTTCTTCGATGGTCAGATTGGAAGGGAGGATCTTCTCTTTGGGAAGGAAGAGAAGGAACCCCATGGGCGGAACCATGGCCGTCGGGATGAAAACAGCCGCCTTCT
This sequence comes from uncultured delta proteobacterium, assembly GCA_963828805.1. GTDB lineage: Bacteria > Desulfobacterota > BSN033 > BSN033 > UBA1163 > CAWHGS01. The sequence continues at coordinate 31,526 of CAWHGS010000032.1, read as the reverse complement.
CTTGCTGGTTGAGATCCTTCATCTCGTTGGTGATGAACCCGAGGGCAAAATTCCCCTCCATTGGGAATTCCACAAACACGGCCTGACGGAAGGCTCCTTTCCGGGTAGCCGAGAAAGCGTCTGTGAGTTGCTTGGAGGAGGTATAGATGTTTTTCACGACAGGGATGGTGGTGAAGAGCCGGTCTCCCAGGCCGACGAGCTTATGACCCAAGACATTGCTGGCAACCACTCCGAAGAGGTAGAGCAAGAAGAAGAACCCGACAATCCCTAATCCCGGGAGGAGAAATTTATGATTCAAAAGACGGATGTTGATCTCAGGCATCAACGGGGCAAGAATGCTGTCCAGGGTGTTGAAAACGAATTTTAAAACGAGGAAGGTGATCCCCAGTGGCAAGACGACCAGGATTCCTGTAAAGATCTTTGTCCGGAGGTGTTTCAGAATGTGTCTGATCATGGGTTCGGGGATGGAGATTGGATGATCTTTTTGAGATCGGCCTCCTCCACCACTTCCTTTTCGAGAAGAAGACGGGCGAGTTCTTCCAACTTATCTTTGTGGGAGATGAGGATCTCTTTCACCCTTAGATAGGTCTCATCGATAATCTTCTTCACTTCCGCATCGATCTGCCTTGCCGTCTCCTCGCTGTATTCCTTCGAAGAGAAAAAGGAGGAGGGTAAAAAGAGAGGCTTCTTCTCCTTTTCGAAGGTGACATAGCCCAGTTTTTCACTCATTCCGTACTCTTTGACCATGCTCATCGCAATGTCGGTTGTCCGCTGGAGGTCATTATGGGCGCCGGTGGAGATTTCACCAAAGACGATTTCCTCGGCAACCCGGCCTCCCAGAAGGACGGCCAGGCGGTCGAGGAGTTCGGTCCGGGTCATGAGATACCGGTCCTCTGTGGGGAGCTGGAGCGTATATCCCAGAGCCGCGATTCCTCTCGGGATGATGGAGATGCGACGGACGGGATCGGCATTGGGCAAGAAGGAGGCCACAATGGCATGGCCCGATTCGTGAAAGGCCACGATCTCCTTTTCCTTTTTCGACATGAGCCGATTCTTCTTTTCGAGGCCGGCCACCACGCGATCGATGGCCTCCTCGAAATCGGCCATTTCCACCGATTCCTTATTCTTTCGGGCTGCGAGCAGGGCGGCCTCGTTTACAATATTGGCCAGGTCTGCGCCCACGAAACCGGGCGTTCTGGAGGCGATGACCTTCAGGTCGACCTCCGGGGAGAGCGTCACATTACGGGCATGGATCTTCAGGATCTCCTCACGGCCCCTGAGGTCGGGTCGATCGACCACCACGTGGCGATCGAACCGTCCCGGTCGCAGAAGCGCGGGATCCAGGATTTCAGGACGGTTGGTGGCTGCCATGATGATGACGCCCACATTCGCATTGAACCCATCCATCTCGGCAAGGAGCTGGTTCAGGGTCTGTTCCTGTTCGTCATGGCGGCCCATGGGGTTCACCCCTCGCGCCTTTCCGAGGGCATCGAGCTCGTCGATAAAGACGATGCAGGGGGCCTGGTTCTGGGCCTGCCCAAAGAGGTCCCGGACCCGCGCCGCTCCCACACCGACAAACATCTCCACAAAATCGGACCCGCTGATGGAGAAGAAGGGGACATTGGCCTCTCCGGCCACGGCGCGGGCCAGCAGGGTTTTTCCGGTACCAGGCGCCCCGACGAGAAGAACGCCCTTCGGAATCTTTCCTCCGAGACGCTGGAATTTTCCCGGATTTTTAAGAAACTCGACGACCTCCTTCAATTCCTCTTTGGCTTCATCGATCCCAGCCACGTCGACAAAGGTGATCTTCTTCTCTTTTTCGGCATAGATCTTCGCCCGGCTCTTGCCAAAAGACATGACGCCTGTCTCCGGCCCGATCCGGGAGAAAAGGATACGCCAGATGAAGAAGAAGAAGACAAGGGGGAGAATCCAGGAAAGAATATTGGTCAGCCATTTGCTGTCGATCTTTCCCGTAAAATTGACATGGTGGGCCTCCAGGTCTTTCACCAGGTCCGGATCGGCAACGCGGACCGTCTGAAACCTCCGGAAATTACCCTTCTCCGTTTCCCTCGCTCCGGCGATCGATTCATCCGTGATCATGATATCTTTGACCTTGTCCGCGCGGACAGCCTCTTTGAATTCGCTGTAAGAGATGATATCCTCCACCTTCTTTGCCATAAAGTAGTTCTGGATGAGGAGGATGACGAGAAAGGCGATTAAGAAGTACCAGATCGTGAAGTGAGTCTTCTTAAAAAAGGGTTTATTCCCGCCTCCGCTTGGCTCTTTGATCCCAAAGAGCTCTTTCAAGTTGGGAGACGACTTCGAATCTTTCTTCATCATGATTCCCCGAAGACTCTTCGATAGACCACGTCGATATGTTTGAGAGGGGCTCTCGCATCGAAAGCCTCATTCAGCTCTTCCGGCTTGAGAAGACGTTGGATCGCTTCATCCTGGGAAAGAAAGGTTTTGAAATCGCCGCCTATCTTCCCAGACCTTCATTGCATTCCTCTGGACAACGGCATAGGCCTCTTCCCTCGATAAGCCCTTGCGGGTGAGCAGAGAGAAGGACCGCTTCGGAAAAGATCAGTCCGCCCATCTTCTCCAGGTTGGATCTTCATATGATCCGGGTAGACGATGAGGTTTTTAACGATGGAGGTGAAGCGGGTCAGCATGTAATCGATCAGGATCGTGGCATCGGGCGCGATGACCCTCTCGACCGAGGAATGGCTGATATCACGCTCGTGCCAGAGAGGGATATTCTCCAAAGAGGCGATACTGTAAGACCGCACCAGCCGGGCCAGGCCGGAGAGGTTCTCCGAAGAGACGGGGTTCCGCTTGTGGGGCATGGAAGAGGACCCTTTCTGGCCCTTGGAGAAAAATTCTTCGGCTTCCAGAACTTCCGTCCGTTGAAGATGCCTGAGTTCCACGGCAAATTTTTCGATCGAGGAAGCGATGATGGCCAGGGTAGTAAAAAATTCAGCATGGATGATCCCTCTGGACGATCTGTGTTGAGATAGGGGCTGCCTTCAGTCCCAGGCGTTTGCAGACATACTCTTCCACAGAGGGGGGGATATGGGCAAAGGTGCCAACGGCCCCGGAGATTTTTCCGACACTGACGGCCTCTTTCGCCCTCTCCATCCGGAAGAGATTCCGCTTCATCTCGTCATGCCAGAGGGCCATTTTCAGGCCAAAGGTGATGGGTTCTGCATGGACGCCATGGGACCGGCCAATCATGAGGGTTTCTTTATGCTGATAGGCTTTCTCCTTGAGTACACCCAGGAGCTGGTGGATATCCCGGAGGATCAGGTCCGAAGCCTCTTTCAGGAGCAGGGCCAGGGAAGTGTCCAGAACATCGGACGAGGTCAGTCCGTAATGGAGGTATTTCGACAGGGGACCGATATATTCTCCGACGCTGGTCAGAAAGGCGATGACATCGTGTTTCGTCTCTTTTTCGATTTCGCTCACCCTCTGAACATCAAAGGAGGCCTTCGCGCGAATTTCTTTCACGGCATCCCGGGGGATTTGGCCCAGTTCCGCAAGGGCCTCACAGGCCAAGAGTTCGATCTCAAGCCAGGTCTCAAACTTCCGCTGCTCCGTCCAGATTCTCTCCATTTCCGGCCGGGTATATCTTGAAATCATTAAAATCTCCTTTGCAAGACGTTAGTTCCATTTTACTGGTTAGTGCTGAAAAGTCAATAAGAAACAGAGGGATAAATTATTGACAATTGGGGGGTTCAAATGCATATTATTGGTGTAATATTTAAGGGAACGATGAAAAAACGATGATTAACATCCGATCCTCCCGGGAGATTGATCAATTGAGAAAGGCCAATGCCATTGTGGCGGAGGTCTTTGACAGGCTGAAAAGCGAGGTGACTCCGGAGATCACCACCGGAGAATTGGACCAGATTGCTGAAGCGTATATCCGGTCCAGAGGAGCTGTCCCTGCCTTTAAGGGCTACCGGGGATTTCCTGGAACCCTCTGTGTCTCCATCAACGAAGAGATTGTTCACGGGATCCCGGGCCAGCGAAAACTGAAGGAAGGAGATATCGTGAGCATCGATGTGGGCGTCAATCTCAATGGGTATTTCGGAGATGCCGCGATCACCCTTCCTGTGGGCGAAGTGGATGAAGAGGCGAAAAGGCTTCTCGATGTGACAGAAAAGGCCCTTGCCCTTGGGATTGATAAGGCAAAAATAGGGAACCGCCTATTCGATATCTCCTTTGCGATCCAGCACTGGGTGGAGTCAAACGGTTTTTCCGTGGTGAGGGATTTCGTGGGCCACGGGATCGGCAAGAGCCTCCATGAGGAGCCCCAAATCCCGAATTTCGGCTCACCCCATCAGGGGCCGAGGCTCGAAAAGGGAATGGTTCTTGCCCTGGAGCCAATGGTCAATGAAGGGACCTACGAGGTCAGGATCCTCTCGGACGCGTGGACCGTCGTGACTGCCGACGGAAAACGATCCGCCCACTTTGAACATACCATTGCCATCATCGACGGAGAGGCAGCGGTTCTGAGCGCCCTCTGAAACGTGATGGGCGGGTTTTAACCTTAGCCTTAACCTCGTCCTTAACCTAACCCTATAATTTATATTTAAACTTCCTCAGCAGTTCTTTTCTCCAGGCGACCCCGTCCTCTTTCTCGATCCCTTTAGGTGAAGAACCATCAATGACACCGAGGACACCTCGTCCCTGTTCGGACTGGGCCAGGATGACCTCCACGGGATTTGCCGTAGCACAATAAAGGGTGCAGACTTCCTGGCACATCTTAACGGCATTAAGGACATTGATCGGAAAGGCATCCTTCATGATGACGATAAAGGTGTGGCCTGCTCCAATCCTTGCGGCATTCTTGATGGCCGCCTCCTTCATGGCCTCATCATTTCCTTCTCCCCTGACGAGACAATGGCCGGAGGCTTCACAGAATGCGATACCGAATTTGGAACCTGGGATCGTCCCCATCAGGATTTCATAGAGATCCTCCACCGTCTTGATGAAATGCGCTCTGCCCGAAGATGACGTTACATCCTTCAGGAATCTCCAGTCGCTCGACCTTAAGTTCCATGCCTTACCTCCTCAGTCAGAAAATGCCGTGTCCGTCTCCCTGCCTCCGCAGCAGGCGTCATCCGTGTCGGCAAAACATCCGGGGATTAAACGCACCGGACCAGGAAAACCGGTTTGGGTGAGTGGCGGAGTATCTTCTCAGCCACGCTTCCGAGAAGGAACCGTTTGACGCCGCTCCGGCCGTGGGTCGTCATGGCAACAAGGTCAATGTCCTTCTGGGAGGCATGGTCCAGAATCTCTTCCGCTTCATCTCCGTAACGGACATGGGTGTCAACCTTCAGTCCCTTGGCCTTCAACCGGTCTTCAAGCTTTTTCAGGTATTCCTCAGCCTTTCGGACGACCGTGACCTCTGCGTCGGTCGGATCCACGCCCGGGAAGGTATGAGCATAGACGACCTGCAGAAGAGCGATGCTGGCCTTGAGATCCGTTGCGAGCTTCTCAAGTTTGGGAAGAATCATTTCGGCGCACTCCGATCCATCCATTGGAACAAGGATCCTCTCGAATTTTTCCATTGAAATCTCCTCCTCCGGTTAATTTTCTAACCTCAATTATATTTCACCTGCTAAGGCTAAATCAATAGTAAAATACCCATCTGTTTTTTGTTACCTTTAAAAGTAAGGCTTAGCAAATTGGTTAGGCATTGTTGCTTCAGAAACCTCTCTAAGAGCTTGGGCGGACCTTGAATCGGTTTTGTGCTTACCCCTTGTCCCTCCTCCGTCTTTTATATCATAATTTGGTCATTCAACGAATACTTTCTAATGCCGGGGCTTACGGATGAAAAAACTTGTTCACACCAGAGAAATCTCAATACGAACTTTCGATTTGGGAAATCATCATATTCTTGTGGAGGGTAGCCTGATTGACCATCGTTACCGGCCGAGGCGTAAAGAGGCCTGAGCGGGGCCGGAGCTTGTGCACAATATGGTTATTCGATTGAAGGTCAAGGGTCCCAGGATGCTGATCGAACAGGCGGAAGCCGCCATGCCCCATCATCCCAGGAAGGAATGCCCGGAGGTGCTTCCGTCGATGCGGAATCTGGAGGGACTGGAGATTGCTCCGGGATACACGATGAAGGTCAAAAGACTTGTCGGAGGCGTAAAAGGATGTGCGCACCTGACCAGTCTCGTCATCGCCATGGGGGAGTCCGCTGTCCAGGGATACTGGGCTGCCTATGAAGCGGAAAGAGGAAAAACGGCCCTCAATGAACAGACCATCAGAAAATTCATCAATACCTGCCATCTCTGGAAAGAGGATGGTCCAATCCTCAGGGGGCTCCAAGCCTCAAAGAGAGCTCTCCAATAGGATGGTGGATCCGCTCCGCTTGATCCACCCTACAAGGTTTACTCGAAACTGTTGAACGATCCGTTCCATGAAACTGATCAAGATTATCTGTTAAGTTTGTTCCTGCCAAGACGGATTATCACAGATCGAAGGTTGACGATTTCGTGAAAGGGAGTATCCGAGCGTTACTTGCTTCCCTGCGTATCGGTCGTAGGGTGGATCAAGCGAAGCGGATCCACCTCCTTTATTCCAAATCCATTCTCGAAATGCTGCCGGGTTCCTCCGTCCCCCAATCCGGAGCATACAATCCATCCTTCACGGCCTGCCGGAAGGAGCTGTGAGGCCAATCCCCCGGGTTCTCAACGTATCCATGTTTTACCGGATTATAATGAATGTAATCCATGTGCCGTTCTCCAATCCTCATCATCCCTGAGAAGATGTTCCCAGAAACGCCTCTGCCAGATCTGCTTTTCGCCTCGTTTGTTCACCGGATCATTGAATCCGTTTGAAAAATAGCCCTTGATCAACCGCCACCGGATGGAGTAATTCGAATCCCAGGCGGCATCCGCCACATGACAGTGGATGTGATCCGGAAGAATCACAAACGCCTCCATTGTATAGGGGTGTTTTTTCATGACCTTGTCAAAAGCAGATTTGAGACGTGACGATATGATCTGGCAGAGAAAGAATCTTAATTCGCTGGTGCGTTACGACGGTAAAGAAATAAGAACCTCCCGGTTGATAAAGACGGCGATATTCGCTCATGTCATTTCGGGATGGTGGATCCGCTTCGCTTGATCCACCCTACAAGGTCTATCACGAATCTTCTAAGTAATACCCTGCTCGCAGGATCGCCTCTATGTTGGCACATCATCCCATTCTGAACTGCAAGTACTTCCTTGAAGGCCAGCCAGTATCTAACCCAAGTTCGTGTCCTTGTAACCGTACCCCTTTATCCGCAAGCAGCGGCTCACGTTGAACCGAATCGAAATTCAACGCAGATTCTGAATCAGTCTTCGATTGAGGTGGCCTTCTTGACTCTTAATTCGATCTAAGCACGCCTGCTAGCCATTCGCATACGGTTTCCTTTCATTTGGAGTGATATAATAACCCCCATTATCTCTCTGAACAATTCAATCGAGATGTAATCAGCGTAAAGAACTTAATCAACTGGCCGCGCTTTAGCTCTACACTGCCTTCGAAGATAGCACCATTTTCTTTGTCCTTTCAGCAGTGGTTCGATGTAACTGTCTCAGGTTGGGTAATTCACGACTGAATTGGTTTTCAGAGTCCATAGTCTTTGTGTGCTCTGGCTTTCTTCGTGGGTGACGAGGCTTGGACAAGTCTTTGTTTCTTAAAAAGCTTGAAACAAATAAATAGCTCTCAAAAATACCATCCGGCTGGTTCGCTTCATACCAGCTCCCAGGTTTTGGTCAAAATCCAAAGTCATCATTGACGAGAGACGCATAACAGTTGTAGTGGCTGCGATCATAGCAAAACCGATCTACCTCCTTCACATGTACACCTTTTTCAAGAATCTAGTAAGAGAAATTTCTCTTTCAGGAAGTAATTCTTCCATAAAAATCAGCGCACCTTTGTATTTTCGTTGATTTTTAACATTCAATTTCTCGACGTTATAAAGGGCTTGAATTCGATCTTTTCTCCATCCGTAATCACCGTGATGGCGCCGTCACGGTCGGTTCTGAAGATCTTTGAACCGATGAGGCGATACCTTCTCATGACCTCGGGGTTCGGGAGATGGCCGATGTTTCGTTCACCCACGCTGAGGATGGCGTAGGCGGGCTTGACCCTTTCGAGAAAGTCCGGGCTGCTCGATGAGGCGCTTCCATGGTGAGGAATTTTTAGAAGGTCTGACTTGAGCGAATACCCCTCTCTCATCATGCGATACTCCGCCTCCTGTCCAATGTCTCCCGGCAGAAGGAAGCTGACATTTCTGAACTGAAGCTTCAAGACGAGGGAGGAGTTGTTGACCCACATCCGATTCCGGCTCATCCTTTGTAATCCCTCCGTCTCCGGGAGGATTCAGAAATGTGACCTTGACCCCTTCGATCACCAGGGGAGGGATCTTATCATTCAGAATAAACCTCTGGATCTTTTTCTTTGAAAGGATTTCCTCAAGCTGAAGATAGGCTTCAGACCCCGCTCTAAGGCCCGTGCTCCAGAACTGACCGATTCCAAAATGGGCGGCGACGAAAATTAAGCCCTTCAGGTGATCCGGATCCGGGATGGGTGAGAACGAGATAATCCATCTTTCGGATCTTCTTATTCCACAAAAAGGGAGCAAGGATGTTCTTGCCGATATCGAAACGGTCCTCGTAAGAACCGCCGCCATCAATCAGCATCCGTTTCCCTTTTGGAAATTCGACAAGGATCGAATCCCCCTGGCCCACATCGAGAAAGGTGAGGGTAAGGTCTTTTTTAAAACGGTCTCTAAGGTTCCAGTAGGTAAGGTCAAAGATAAGAACGAGACAGAGACCCAATGAATAAATACCGTACCCTTCTTGTTTTTCGAAGGTTCACAAGGGAGAGGAGGATGGAGTAGAAAAGGACGATTTCAAAAGGGGTCGGCGTTGAGACGTAGAAAGAGGCAAAGGGAATGGAGGCAAAGAAAGACAGGACCTTGAGGAGGATCAGGGTGATGAACTCATTGATATGGATCAGGAAGGTGGCCAAGGGATAGAAGAAAAAAGAGAAGATGGAGGCGGCAAGGGCCAGAGGGACGATGAGAAAGCCCACCCAGGGGATGATGAGGAGGTTGGTGATCAGTCCAATGGGTGAAATCCGGTTGAAATGGAGGGTGACAAAGGGTGTGGTTCCCAGAATGGCCACTCCGCTGGCAAGGAAGGAAAGCTTCAGATAGTTCAAGCCCTTCTGCTTCCAGGAGGCCTCGACCGGGAATAATGGTCCCTTCTCCCTTCAGTTCTTTAAGGATCCTTGGGACCAGATAGAGGATGGAGAGGACGGCAAGGAAGGAGAGCTGAAAAGAGACGTCGAAAAGCGAAGGGGGCGAGACGATGAGGATGAGGAAGGCGGCCAGGGCGAGGGTGTGAAGGAGATGCCTTTCCCGGTTGAACAGAATGGAGACGAGAAAGACGATGACCATGATCATGGCCCGGATGACGGAGATCCCTCCACCCGCAATACAGGCGTAGAGGATGATGCAGGGAATCGTCAGGCCTGCCGCCCATTTCTTGACGGAGATCGTCAAGAGGAGAGTATTCGGAGCGCTTTAAAATCCAGATGAACAGGGAGAAAGGAGAGAAGGGCCACGATCCCGAATTGATCACCCGAGATGGCCAGGAGATGGGCTGTTCCTGTCAGGATAAAACTTTCCTTCACCTCATCCGGGATCTTTTCCTGCTCCCCCAGGACAAGGGCTTCGAAGATTCCGGAGCAAGGCGGCTGGGATTGTTTTTCTATGAATTGACGGATCCGGTCCCTCCACCGCTCGATTTGAAGGAGCAGAGGGTTTCTTATTCCCTCGCCGATCTTCACCCAGCCGCTTTTGATCGATAGAAATCCGATGGTATGAATCTGCTCGAAGGCGAGATGGCGTTCATAGGAGAAGACACCCGGGTTTCGAAATCCACGGGGAGAATAGAGCTTGCAGATGAATCGAAGGCGATCCCCTGCGTGGAAAGGGCCGCTTTCTTCCTTCAGAAAGAGAAGGAGAGGGCCTTGGGCCGGGAGATGACGGTCCGGGAAAATGACCTTTTCGGATTGGATCAGGAGTTGAGTGTTTTCCGGTGAACGATGGGGGATACGGTCGATGACTCCTTCCACAGTGATCCGATCGAAACCGATGAACCGGGAAATATGGGATGGAGGATGATTCGGGTGAAGATAGAGATGGATAGAAAGGATTCCAAGAGAAAAGAAAAAGCGGAGATGACCCAGAAAGCCCATCGGGGCTTTTTCAGGATCATCAGCAGGATCCAGAGGCCGAAGAGGGTCAGAAGAGAAAGGTGCAGATATCGAGGGAAAGAAGGAAGGTCAAAATGGCCGAATATAAATCCCGAAGGTGTAGGCAATAAAAACAGGAATGAGGGGAAGGCGAAATACCCCATTCATTCAGGCCCCTATGGGATCAGCCATGGAGTAATTGGCGAGAAACAAAGAGCCGTTGAATCTGGTTGGCCCCTTCGTAGACCTGTGTCACTTTGGCATCCCGCATCATCCGTCTCCACGGGGTAGTCCTTCATGTATCCGTATCCTCCAAGGATCTGGACGGCGTCGGTGGTCACTTTCATGGCTACGTCGGTGGCATAGAATTTGGCCATGGCGGAGAGCGTCTCCGGTTCTTCCTGCCTGTCATCGATACGAGCGGCCGTTTGATAGACAAGGGCGCGCGCCGCCTCAATCTGAGTGGCCATATCCGCGATCATGAACTGGATCGCCTGCAAGGAGGTGAGCGGTTTTCCGAACTGCATCCGTTCCTTCGCATAATGGATCGCGAAGTCGAGGGCCCCCTGGGCAATGCCGACGGCGTGAGCGCCGATGGCGGGCCTCGACCGGTTGAGGGTCCTTGTGGCGATCAGCCAGCCCTCTCCTTCCTTACCGAGACGGTTCTCTTCGGGAAGCCTGACAATGTTCCAGAGATCACATCGGTCATGACGACCCCTTTCAACCCGATCTTCTCTTCCCGCTTCTCGAAGCGGAGCCCCGGGGTTCCGTCTTCGACCACGAAGGCAGAGAGTCCTTTATGGCCCTGATCCGGACGAGTCATGGCAAAGACTGAATAGAACTGGGCGATCCCTCCGTGGGTGACGAAATTTTTATGACCCTTGAGGAGATAAGAAGATCCCTGTTTTTCAGCCGTCGTCTTGAGAGAGGATGCCTCTAACCCGCAATCCGGTTCGTTCAGGGCAAACGCAGCGAGGCTGTTTTTTTCAGCAATCCGGGTCAGATAATGCTCCCTCTGCGATGCATTTCCTCCCAGGAGAATAGGCATCGAGCCAATTCCCTGGGCAAGAATCAGGAGAGAGGAAGAACCACAGACCTTTGCAATTTCTTCGATCACGAGGCAAAACGAAGTGATATCGCCACCGTTTCCGCCATACTCTTCCGGAAGGAGGATGGAAAGAAGCCCCTGTTTTCCAAAGGCTTCAAAAAGGTCCCTTGGAAATTCTCCGGTGGCATCGATTTCGGCGGCCCTGGGCTGGATACGCTCCGCGGTTTTGACGGCCACCTCTCGGAACAGTTGCCTCTCTTTGTCTGTTAGCTTCATAACGATCTCCTTCTGAGGCGTTACGTTGCAAAAAATATTTGACTTTATTATATAAAATAATATAATTAACTTTTCAAAATATTTTAATGAAAGGAGGGGGGAGATGGATGCCAGGGATTAGAATCAGGGAAAATGAATCCTTTGAGAATGCGCTCAAGCGGTTTAAGAAACAATGCGAAAAGACCGGCATTTTATCAGAGGTCCGGAAACGCGAGCATTTTGAAAAGCCCAGCATCAAACGGAAAAAGAAGGCACTGGCTGCCAAGAAAAGGGTCATGAAACGATTGAGAAAAATGGCAGAAAGGGGTAGAGGATGAGTTTGGAAGAAAGGCTCGTTCAAGAGATGAAAGAGGCGATGAAATCGAATGACAAGTTGCGCCTTTCTACCATCCGGATGATTCGTTCAACCGTGAAGAACAAGGAGATTGAACTGAGAAAACCCCTGGATGACGAGAGAGATCCAGAAGGCGATCCAGGGTATGGTTCGAAAAGGGGAAGAGTCCGTCGAACAGTTTAAATTAGGGGGAAGGATGGATCTGGTCGAAAAAGAGAGCAAGGAGATCGAAATCCTGAAGTCATTTTTGCCTCAAGCCCTGACCCGGGAGGAGATTCTCAAGATCATTGATGAAACGATCGAAGAAACCCAATCCACGTCCCTGAAAGACATAGGGAAATTGATGAAATCCGTCATGCCAAAATTACAGGGGAAAGCCGATGGAAAGCTGGTCAATCAGCTCGTCAAAGAGAGGCTTTCCCCTTAATTCCTCCTCGTGCATTCATTTCAGTTCCCTTTTTATCAACGCGTCTTATGGATGATCGCTCCCTCAAGGTTCTTGAATTCCATCACTTACTCGAAATAATAAAAGGATTTTGTACCTCCCCCCTGGGACGAAAACGCTGCGATGTCCTGAGGCCGTCCAGGGACATTTCCTGGATTCAAGCCAGGCTGACCGAGGTCCTTGAGCTCAAAGGCATCCTCGAGACCTCCGAGGACATTCCGATCCGGGGGCTCAAAGATGTTGAAGAGATATTGAAACGACTGGAAGTCGAAGGATCGGTTCTCAGCGTTCAGGAACTGATCGATCTCTACAAACAGATGGAGCTATGCCGCGGCCTTCAGACGATTCTTCCAAAAACTTGATCCGGCCATTGCTCCTCACCTTCAGGAAAAGATCTCAAGGCTATCCGACCAAAAGGCCCTCGAGAAAGAGATCCTTCACACGATCAGTCCCAAGGGCGAGATCCTCGATAAAGCCAGTCCTGCTCTTGCAGAGGTCCGGAATCAATTGAGGGCTGTCCGGGAAAAGGTTCAGGCGATTCTCGAACACCTTCTCCACCAGGAAGAATGGCAACCCCTCCTTCAGGAGCAGTTCATCACCCTGAGGAACGGAAGATACGTTCTGCCCGTCAAATCGAACTATAAGAATCAGCTGGAAGGGATCGTCCACGATCAATCCCACAGCCGGATGACGATCTTCTTTGAGCCCCTCCAGATCGTTGCTCCTAACAATGAGATCAATCTCCTCACGGGAGAAGAAAAAGAAGAGGAATATCGGATCCTGGCCGATCTTTCGATAAGGGCAAGAGAAGAGATTCAAAACCTGGAGGCCGATTTCAAGACCCTGGGCGACCTCGATCTCCTCTATGCCAAGGCCAAGTTTTCCATCCTGCTCAAAAGTGTTCAACCCTATCTGGCGGAGGATGGAAAGATCGAGATGAGAGAGGCACGGCACCCCCTTCTTGCCTTCCAGAAGGAGGGGCGAGGTCGTTCCGATTCACCTTCGGCTCGGAGACGGAATAAAAAGTCTTATCATCAGCGGCGCCAATGCGGGGGGAAAGACCGTGGCCCTAAAAACCCTGGGGCTTTTGACCCTGATGGTTCAATCCGGGCTTCCCATTCCCGTGGCCGAAGGAAGCGAGGCCAAGGTTTTTCACGAGGTCTTTGCGGTGATCGGAGATGAACAGGATATTGGAGAAAATGTGAGCACCTTTTCGAGCCACCTCCTCCACCTGAACCAGATCGTTGAGAAGGCTGGTCCCCATTCCCTCGTCCTTTTGGATGAGCTTGGAGTGGGCACGGACGCGCAGGAAGGATCGGCCCTTGCCATGGGCTTTCTGGATCGATTCCGGGAAAAGGGTGCCTCCATCGTGGTCACCACTCACTTCGACCGTCTGAAAGCCTACGGCTACCTCCATCCGGACGTGGAGAACGTGGCGGTTGAGTTTGATGAAAAGACCCTGGACCCCCGATACACCCTTTCCTATGGCTCCTCAGGCCTCAGCAATGCGTTCCTGGTCGCAGAAAAACTGGGTATCTCGGAGAGCGTCCTTGAAAAGGCTCGTCACTATCGAGAGGGAGGGGGGCAGGAGGTCTCACGGGTTCTCGGAATCCTGGAGAGGCTGAAGTCAGAGACAGAGCGGGAAAGGGTCGATCTCCTTCGAATGAAGGAGGAAGTCTCGTCGAAAAGAGAGAGATTGAAAGAACTGATCGAGCAGCTCAAAAAAAGGAGGCAAGAGATCTTTGCTCAAGCGGAGGAGAGGGCAAGAAAGTCTGTCCAGGCCCTTGAAGAAGAGCTGAAGGAATGGATTCGTCAGAAAAAGGAGGAGAAGGCCCATTCGAATCCTCTCCGGTTCAATGTTTACCGCCGGGAGGTTCAGGCCATCAAGGAGAAAGGGTTGCCCTCCCCCAAAGGAAGAGGCCTTTCCCCGCTCACGGATCGCGTGAAGATTGGAGACCGTGTCCGAATCGAGAGCCTTCGGAGCGAGGGATCCCTCTTAAAGATCGAGGAACCCGAGGACCGAGTCGAGGTCATGACGGAGAGGGGAAGAGTGAAAGTCTCCCTCTCCGGACATCGTGAAGGTGAGTGAAGAAAAAGACGGCGAAGGAGACAGACTCCCAGGCCTGCGTGGACGACGAAGGGGATTCCATCCGGACCCCCCCTCTTCGCTCAATGTCATTGGGTTGACCGTGGAGGATGCGCTTCCGAGGGTGGATCGGTTCATCGATCAGGCCCTCCTGCATGGCCTCGACAAGATCCAGATCATTCATGGCATTGGTTCCGGCAGGCTTCGTGACGGGATTGGCAGGTTTTTGCGTCACCATCAGGGGGTCAAAAAGTTCGGCCTTGGAGAAGCAATGAAGGGCGGAGCAGGAATGACGATTGTTGAGTTGATCTGACCCGATCCTCGATCCTCGCAGAAACGACCCCGCAGCATCTGATGCAGGCCATCGATTTCTTTGCGCTTTGCCGCTGGAGGGGGGACTGGTCTGCAGCCCAAATTTGTTTTATATAATACAACTGTTGTGTCCATATTGAATCGATACCTTCTAAGCCTCTAACTGATCCATCCCTCTCGGGGGAAGGGCCCTTTCCTGCGGAGGTAGACCATTTGATTAGTGGGTTTTTCTCCGAAGAGAAGGTTTCTGAGGTTCGAGAGCGGTCGAGCCTCCTGGAAGTCGTCTCAGACTATCTAAGCCTCAAAAAAACCGGAAGAAACTACAGGGGTCTCTGCCCCTTCCATTCTGAAAAGACTCCCTCCTTCATGGTCAATGAGGAGAAACAGATTTTTCACTGCTTTGGCTGTGGGGAAGGAGGAGATGTCTTCACTTTTTTAATGAAGGTAGGCCATTTCTCATTTCCCCAGGCTGTGGAGATGCTGGCCAAGCGTTACGGTGTAAAACTTCCTTCCCGAGAATTGTCGCCCAGCCAGAAAAAGGAACTTGCCAAAAGGGACATCCTCTTCCAGATCAACGAGGCTGCCACCGAGTATTACCATGATCTCCTCACCCGTCAGAAGGAAGGGGAAGATGCAAGGAGGTATCTGTCTCAGCGTGGCATCCGGGAAGAGGTCATCCGTGAACACCGGCTGGGTTACTCCCTCGACCGATGGGACGGACTGGTCCAGCACCTTCAGGGGAAAAAACTTCCTCTCGAGATGGCCCGGGAAATCGGCCTCGTCCTTCCCAAGAAGAGAGAGGGTTGGTATGACGCCTTCCGGGGAAGGGTTCTTTTTCCGATCTTTGACCTCTATCAACGGGTCGTTGGATTCGGCGGAAGGGTTATGAAAGAAGGAGAACCCAAGTATCTCAACTCTCCAGAGTCCCCCATCTATCACAAAGGAGAGATCCTTTATGGCCTCCACGTGGCCAAGCGATCTGTGCCGGAAAAAGACCAGGTGATCATTGTGGAAGGGTATTTCGATCTCCTCACCCTCCATCAACACGGGTTTCAACAGAGCGTGGCTACCCTGGGGACAGCCCTGACGGCCGATCATATTCGCACGCTGAAGAGATACACCAACAACTTCATCACTATTTTTGATGGTGATTCAGCGGGCGCTCAGGCCAATCTCCGATCCCTTCCCCTCTTGCTGGAGGAGGAGGTTTGGGGAGAGACGGTGATCCTTCCGAAGGGGGAAGACCCGGATGGGTTTCTCAGGAAGGGGCATCGGGACACCTTCGAGAAGATGGTTGAAAAGAGGATTCCCCTGATCGATTTCTTCCTCGAACAGAGGATGAAATCGAGAAACATGAGGTCGATTGAAGAGAAGACAAAGGTGGCCAAGGAAGCGCTGGCCTTGATCCGGGGCATTCCCGAAGGAATTCGAAGGAATTTTTACCTCAAGGCGCTGGCTGAAAAACTGGACCTTCGGGAGTCCTTCTTGCATGGGATCCTTCACCTTTCCCCCGTGGATCCCGGGAAAGTAAAGAAAGGTCTGAACAGCCGTGAGGCCGAGGAGGGCTTCTCGAGATCCGAAGAGTTGGTGGTCTCCCTCATGATCCACCATCCCGAACTCATCCCAACGGTCTCCAAGGAAGGTATTCTGAAAGAGTTCGAGAGCCCCAGGCTGAAACGGATGGCGGAAGGCCTGGAGAGTCTTTTCCGAGCCAGAGGGAGACTCGACGTGCAAGAGGCCCTGGAGACGATCGAGGCAGATCTGAAGGAAAGGTTCTGCGAATTCGTTTTTCATGAGGGAGGGTCGGCAGGGGACCTGGAAAAGATGCTGAGGGATTGCTTTCAGAAGATTCGGGACCGGCGATTAAAAAGGGACAAAGGAGAGATGCTCAAGAGGATCCGGGAGGCCGAGAAGGAGAAGGGGGGGGAAGGGCTGGAGGCTCTTTTGAGGGAGCATCAGAAACTGGCAGAAAAGGAGAGGGCCTTCAGAGGACTCTCTTGCGAGACAGAAAAGGGGAGAGGTTGATGGCGAAGGAGAGAGCGGTAAAAGAAGTTGAAAACCTGGTTTCGATAGAGGGAGAGAAGGGATTCTTGGGTTTTGATGAAACGAACGATCTTCCTGCCAATGACATCGTTTCGTCGGATCAGATCGATGATGTCCTGATGATGTTTGACGAGATGGATATCGATGTCGTCGATGACCTCCAGGCCTTGAAGGTTGAAGAGGAGAAGATTCTTGAGAAGGAAGAGGAAGGCGACGAATTTGAAGTGGAGGCCTTTGGCAAGGCCACCGATCCCGTTCGTATGTATCTCCGGGAGATGGGATCCGTTTCCCTCCTGACCCGCGAGGGGGAGGTTGAAATTGCCAAGCGAATCGAGAGTGGAAAAAAAGAGGTGCTCAGCATCGTTTGGAACTGTCCCATGGCGGTCAAAGAGATCATCCATGTGGGTAAAGCGATCAACGCCGGAAAAGCGGAGATTCGCGAAGTGACCAATGAGATCGACGAGGAGGAGACGAGTCCGGAAGAAGAAGAGGCTCAGAAGAAGAAGCTCCTGGAAGGGATCGAACGGATTCGACGGTGCGACGAGGCGATCCGTCGAATTCGCAGAAACAGAGAACTTTCGAAAGCCAAGATTCAGGCCCAGGTCCGAAAGAAAAAGGAGGAGATCCTGGAATGTTTTCGGCAGATGAATCTCCGGGACCTCCAGATCAGCAAGATTGTCCAAAAGATGAAGCAACACCTGACCCGTCTCGACAAGGCGGGCCATGAGATGAAAAAGATTGAAGAACGATGGGGGCTCCCCCCGCAGGAGGCAAGGACTTATCTCAAGAAGATGAAAAAGAAGTCTTCCCATGAGAAGATCCTTATCCGGGGCCGAAAAATCAGCAAGTCGGACCTTCAGGAGATGGACCGTGCGATGAAGAATGCGCAGCGAAAGACCGGCCGTGTCGAAATGGAGTGCGGGCTCACGACCGAACAGCTCAAGACGGCTGTCCGGGGGATCGTGGAGGGAGAGACGATGGCCAGGGAGGCCAAAAGCGAGCTCGTGAAGGCCAACTTGAGGTTGGTCGTTTCCATTGCGAAAAAGTATACCAATCGGGGCCTGCAGTTCCTGGACCTTATCCAGGAGGGCAATATTGGCCTGATGAAGGCCGTTGATAAGTTTGAGTACCAGAGGGGGTATAAGTTCAGCACCTATGCCACCTGGTGGATCCGGCAGGCCATTACACGGGCCATTGCGGATCAGGCCCGGACCATTCGGATTCCGGTCCATATGATTGAAACGATCAACAAGCTGATCCGGACCTCCCGGTATCTCGTCCAGGAGATGGGAAGAGAGCCAACGCCCGAAGAGATTGCGGAACGCATGGAGATGCCTCTCGATAAAGTCAGAAAGGTCCTAAAAATTGCCAAAGAACCCATCTCCCTTGAAACGCCGATCGGGGAGGAAGAAGATAGTCACCTGGGGGATTTTATTGAGGATAAAGGGATCATCAACCCTCAAGAAGCCGTCATCAGCGCCAATCTCACCGAAACGACCCGGAAGGTCCTCGCCAGCCTAACCCCGAGAGAGGAAAAGGTTTTGCGGATGCGGTTCGGCATCGGAGAAAAATATGACCATACCCTGGAAGAGGTCGGACAGGATTTTGAAGTCACCCGGGAGCGGATTCGACAGATTGAGGCGAAGGCCCTGAGAAAGCTGCGACACCCCAGCCGGGCGAAGAAGTTGAAGAGTTTCTTGGAGCTCTGACAGATTGCGTTTGCGAAGCCGGATTCAGAAAGCTCCGGATCCAGACTCAATACTCCGAAATTTGACCGGTGGGGTTGACACCCCCTGAGGATCGAATATAATAAGAGGAAAGGGCCCATAGCTCAGCTGGAAGAGCCACCGGCTCATAACCGGTAGGTCCCTGGTTCGAACCCAGGTGGGCCCACCAGAACGGGGTGGAAAGGATGAGATGAATCGTTGGGGAAACAGAGAGGGAATCACTCCCAATAGACGGAACAAAAGAGTGCACCGATCCCGGTGCACTCTTTCTGTTTTGTGCCTCCCAATCCTCTTCGGTCAGAAACAGGGGGAAAGTAGTTTAGAACGTTCGATGGCGACTCGCTAAATCAATTCATCAGGAGAGGAGACGGTCCTTGAAAGAACAACTCGATTTGCTCTGGGAGCTTCAAAAGATCGACCTTGAACTCAAGAGCATCAAAGATTCCCAGGAAAAGTATCCAAGAGAGATAAAACGGCTGGACGAGAAAGAGAAGATCGAAAAGGAAAGAATCCAGAAAGAGAAAGAGAAGATTGAATTACTCGAAAAGGAGCGGAGGCAGAAAGAAGGCCTTCTCGGTGTTGAACAGGAAAAGGTCAAAAAGACGGAAGGTCGAATGTTTGAAGTGAAGACCAACAAGGAGTATCAAGCGCTTCTCACGGAGATCGAAACGCTGAAGGGATCCAACAATCGGAAAGAGGAAGAGATCCTGCAGCTTCTGGAAGAGATTGATGAACTAAAAAAGACCATCTCGAAACGGGAGAAGGAGATCGGAACCCTCCTGGCTAAAATCGAAGGGGAAAAGAAGACTCTCCAGGAAAGGATGACTCACGACCAGGAGGTCCTGAGAAAAGAGATGGAGCGGAGAGAGGCTGTCACGAAGCAGCTCCAATCGAGTCTCTACAAGCTCTATAATACACTGAAGGAAAAGCGGAAGAGGAGTGGGGGTGGTCAGCGTGAAGCAGGAGACGTGCCAGGGTTGCTTCGTCAATGTGCCTCCTCAGTTGTTCATTGAGGTCCAAAAGAATAATGCCCTCATCCGCTGTCCAAACTGCAACCGGATTCTTTACTGGAAAGGAAACGGTGAGGCGAAATGAGGGGCCCCGACCCGGGCGGCGGCGATCTTTTTCTGAATATCTATATCGATGGGGCCTCCAAAGGGAATCCGGGTGAGGCGGGCGCAGGGGTATGGATGACGGACCCGGAAGGCAGGAAGGTCTTTGAAATGGGCCGGTATCTCGGCCGCAAGACGAATAATGAAGCCGAGTATTGGGCCCTCCTGTTCGGATTGAGGGAAGCGAGGCGATTGGGGCGGAGGTCGATCCGGATCTTTACCGACTCCGAACTGGTGGAAAGACAGGTGAAGGGGATCTATCGGGTAAAGAATCCGAACCTGAAGGTGCTTCACACGTCCGTGATTCAGCATTTAGGGGCGTTTTCATCCTATGCCATCGAAGCGATCCCGAGGGAGAAGAATCGGGAGGCAGATCGATTGGCCAATCAAGCCATTCAGAGGGGCATTGCAAAAAAGAAAGGAGAAGGGGGGATCGAAGAGGAACCGATGGCCGCTCCTCATGTGCGCTCCTGAGGGAGACGATGAGGGGAGGAAAGTCCGAGCTCCGCAGGGCAGGGTGGTCCGTAATCCGGACTGTCCTGTGAAGCAGCTGAAAGCGCTGCTTCATAGGGTAAGGAAAGTGCCACAGAAAAGAGACCGCCCCGTGAAATAGGCGGTACCGCCTATTTCACGGGGTAAGGGTGAAAAGGCGAGGTAAGAGCTCACCAGTACCCTGAGCGATCAGGGTAGCTTGGCAAACCCCACCCGGAGCAAGACCAAATAGGCCCCGCTTCCCGCGTAAGGGCGGGATAAGAAGAGCCCATTCGTATTTTCCCGGTCCTTCGGGAAAAGGCGGGGCGGGTGAGGTCGCTTGAGGTCCTGAGCAATCAGGGTCCTAGATAAATGGCCATCGTCCTGAAAGAATTGCCGCTCAGGCAGGTCTCTCAGGGGACAGAACTCGGCTTATGGTTCTCTTCGAACTCCCCTTTTGTTTTTTTAATGTTTCCCGAGACATCTTAGAAACTTGACCCTCATGATCAATAGATTTCAAAATCGTTGGATGACAGGAGGACTTGTCCTCCTGTTCATTTTGGCATTCCCCCTCATGGCCTCTTCTCAAAAGGGCTCGATCCGCGATGTCCAGATCAGGGGCGCAAACGGGAGCTGGAAGGTCAGTTTCAGCGTTGAAAATTGCTTTACGGAGAAGATGGAAGAAGCCATTCAAACGGGCATCCCCACGACCTTTACCTTTTATCTCCAGCTCTTTCAGGTCAGAAGCTGGTGGAAGGATCGGATGGCGGCATCCCTCAAGCTACAACACACGCATTCAGTACAGCCCCATTCGGGGGGAATACCAGGTAACCCTTGGAGAAAAGGGGAGCGCCAAGGTGACCCAGAATTTTGAGGAAGCCAAACGATGGATGGCCAGGGTCGAGGGCGCCGAGATCAAACCTTCTTCCGACTTCAAGCCCGGATGTTTTGAGCTATCTTCGGATCAAGGCGGAGCTGGACCCGGTCAAGCTTCCCCTCCACTTGGAAAATCTCTTCTTTTTTCTCTCCCTCTGGGATTTTCAAACGGACTGGCATATCGAAACCCTTTCGCCCTAAAAGATTTCCCCCTTGCAAAGGGGGAGAGGCGACGGCCTCTCCCCTCACCTGCGATTATGACACAGTCTCAAGGGGCAGGAAGAATAAAAAAGACTCCTATCGGAAATTAGGTCAGGATGAAAAAAGAACTTTCCCCAGAATCGAAGAGACGCCGCAATGAGTTGATCATCATGGGGATTGCCTCGGTTCTCATTCTCGTGCTGACCACCATCGAGATGAAATTTCCTCAGGTGGTGGGACGGATTCCCGTTGCCAATAACATTATTATCTTCAGTCTGATCAACATCAACATCATTCTGATCCTCCTCCTGATCTTTCTCGTGATCCGCAATCTCGTGAAACTCATCTTTGAGCGAAAGCGAAAGGTTCTGGGGGCAAGGCTCAGAACGAAACTGGTGGTGGCCTTTGTCAGTCTCTCTCTGGTGCCGACGATCCTCCTCTTTTTTGTCTCCGCGGGGTTTATCACCAACAGTGTGGAACATTGGTTTAGCGCCCAGGTCGAGCAATCCCTTCAGGGTTCATTGGAAGTGGCCCAGACCTATTATCGAGACATGGCAAATCATCTGGTGACCTCCGCCCATCAGATCAGCCAATCCCTTTCGAGACAGGGCGTCACCCGGGGAGACAAGGGGAAAGGCGCGCTGAGAGAGCAACTGGAGGCAAAGCGAGCAGAGTATCGGCTCAGTACCCTTGGCCTTCTCTTCAGGGGAGAGGGGACCCTGTTGAGAGTGGAGGATCCTACCCTCCGGATTCTGTCCCTCCAGCCGCCCAGAGACCTGCTCGATGCAGGACTGTCAGGGAAAGAGGCGGCAAGATTCATGCCCGCCGGTGAAGGAGAAATGATCGTCGGAATCGCCCCCCTTGTCAATCCCGTGGGGGGGGAGGTCATGGGGGTGGTCGTGGTTTCCCATTTCATTCCCAAGAGCCTGATGGTCAAGATGCGGGAGATCTCTCAGGCCTTTGTGGATTACAAGCAGCTTAAGATTTTGAAAAAACCGATCAAGACCAGTTATATGATGGCCCTCCTGATGGTCACCCTTCTCATCGTTTTTTCGGCGACGTGGTTTGGGTTTCATCTTGCCAAGGATATTACGGTCCCGATCAAGGAGTTGGCAGAGGCGACCGATCGAATTGCCACGGGAGATCTCAACTTTCGAATTCCGATGAAGGCAGCCGACGAGATCGGGATGCTCGTCCAGTCCTTCAATCAGATGACCGGAGATCTTCAGGTGAGCCGGATGGAATTGGAGCAGCGGAAAAAATATATGGAGATCGTTCTGAAAAATGTGGCCGCCGGGGTGATCTCCATCGACGATAAGGAAATGATCACCACCATCAATACCTCTGCCGAGCAGATGCTGGGGGTTCGAGGGGAGTCGGTTTCTGAGAAGCCGATCTCGGAGGTTCTGGCCCCGGAGTATGTCACTCAGATCGAGGGGTTGCTGAGAGAGCTCCATTCCTCCCAGAAGGATTCGATCGAGAAGCAGGTGACCCTCCACCTGAAAGATAAATCCCAGACCTTCCTGATCAATCTGACGACCCTGAAAGATGAGGAGGGGAGATCGATGGGTGTCGTTGCCGTCTTCGATGACCTGACCCAGATGATCAAAGCCCAGAGGGTCGCTGCCTGGCGTGAGGTGGCCCGGAGGATTGCCCACGAGATTAAGAACCCGCTGACTCCCATCCAGCTCTCCGCCCAGCGCCTGAGGAAACGCTATCTGGAGAAGCTCCGGGAGGATGGGGCTGTTTTTGATGAATGCACCCGGACCATTGTCAATCAGGTGGGCGAACTCAAGAACATGGTCAACGAGTTTTCAAACTTTGCCCGCCTGCCCGCATCGAATCCCACGCCCAATCATCTGAACGAGATTGTCAAAGAGACACTGGTTCTCTTCCAGGATGCCCGGAAGGAGGTCCGGTTCGAGTTTGTCCCCCAGGACCTTCCCGTCTTCAATATCGACCGGGAGCAGATGAAACGGGTCTTGATCAACCTGATCAAGAACAGTCTTGCCGCGGTCGGGAGAGAAGGAGAGATCAAGATCCGGACCAGCTACGATCCAAGACTCCAGATCGTCCGTCTCGAAGTCAGCGACAATGGTCACGGGATCCCCGATGATGACAAGGGGAAGCTTTTTGAGCCGTACTATTCGACCAAGAAGAGCGGGACGGGGCTCGGCCTCACCATCGTGAACACCATCATCGCTGATCACAACGGTTACATCCGAATCCGGGACAACATTCCCAAGGGGCACAACCTTCCTCATCGAACTCCCTGCACGGGTGTAAGTGCTCAAGACGCAGAGCGCAGTAGGGCATGGCGAAATACGATCGTGAACGTCCTGAATGAGCAGACACGCCACGGGCTGCCATTGCGACCCGGACCTGATCCGGAGGAAGCAATCTCAGGAGATTCCCTGCGTGACGTATTCCCCGCAAGCAACTTTCAATTGTCGTTTCCGATTTTCGAATTGATTTAATCCCTCATTTCCGCTAAAATTAGTAAGTAGGTTAGTTTATTAAGAATCTTTGGTCGTCTGCAATTACAGACCTTATTTTGTGCTTTACTCTATGCGCTATGCTCCATGCGCTTTGCGGTTTCTAAAGAATGGCCGAAAAACAGAAACTGATTTGTCAGAATAAAAAGGCTTTTCATAATTACTTTGTTGAAGAGACCTATCAGGCCGGTATTTCCCTTTGGGGATCGGAGGTGAAATCCCTGCGGGACGGAAAGGTCAACCTGGGAGATAGCTACGGAGATATCAAAAGGGGCGAGGTCTTTCTCGTCGATGCTCATATCAGCCCCTATCCCCAGGCGAACCGGTTGAACCATGAACCGTTGAGGACCCGGAAGCTCCTCCTTCACAAGAGGGAGATCAAGACGGCTGATCGGCAAAGTGGAACAGAGAGGGTATACTTTGATTCCGCTCAAGCTCTACTTTGTCAGCGGCAAGGTCAAAGTGGATCTGGGTCTTGCAAAAGGGAAAAAACTTTTTGATAAGAGAGAGACGCTGAAGAAGAAGGAGATGAATCGAGAGATGGAAAGGGGGCGAAAAGGGTTCGACGGGGATCGTTGACGGCAGGGCTGCATACCGAGGTCCCATTGGCTCGTTAAACAAATGGGAATAAACATAATCGCAAACAACTACGATTATGCCCTGGCTGCCTAAGGGCAGCTAGGCGTCCTCCCTGTCCTTGCCTGTAGGGCAGGGTAAGGATGTCAGAAAAACAGGATAGTCCCTCTCCGATGCCTATAGGGGAGGGGCGAAACTTCATAGGATAGTCTCTCGGGAATCCTGCCTGTGGGAGATCTGAGAGGCGAATTTAAATCGCAGGCTATGTATGTAGATGTTCTGTCGGAAGGTTTCCGGACGCGGGTTCGATTCCCGCCGCCTCCACCAATTTTGAAAAGAGAAGCCACGGACCAACATATTCCGGATTGATCGAGACCGGGATGATTTCCCGAACCGACTGGCCAAGCAGTGCGAGGATGGGAATCTGGTTGTGTATGCGTGGTGCCTCCTTTCCAATCATTTCCATTTGTTGGTTCGAACCGGCAGTCAGCCCATTTGCCAATTGGCAGTGGGGAGGATGAAATATCCGGGAGCGGAAGTTGCGCGTTTCCTTGGGGTTACGACTTCCTCGGTTACCGGTTAGCCGCTTCCGAAGAGACGGTCGATATAATGAAATACCTTAAAATGTTTTAGAACCTACGTTCCCTACGTGTCGACTCGGAGGGACTCAGGGCTGTTCTTAGGAAAGATAAATAGAATTAAAGCCAAACGCTAAGGAGAGATGCCAAAATGAAAAAACTCGCCTTGATCGCATTGATCGCGTTGATCATGGTCTTGGGTTTAAGCGGATGCACATCTTTTGGCAAAAGTAGCCAAATAGGACAAGACTTTAGGTACTTCTGGCGCAACCCAGTGCCTGGAAGCTTGGAATCTGTAGGACAAGACTTTAGGTACTTGTGGCACAACCCAGTGCCTGGAAGTTTGGGATCTGTAGGACAAGACTTTAGGGACTTGTGGCACAACCCAGTACCTGGAAGTTTGAGATCTATAAACCAGGATTGGAGGAACTTCTGGCACGACCCTTGGATCTGATCAAGAATGATGGTCAGGACAGGTAGGCGCTACTTCGATTCCCGCCGCCTCCACCCATTTATAAATAAAAAGCCCCTTAGTTTCGGGGCTTTTTATTTTCATACGGGAGGATGTTTTTAGAGAAGAGCCTATCTATCCTAGAGGATTCAAAAGCACTCAGACGGCTGATGTGGTCATAGAGTCATTCGCTAATGGAATATGCTCTCATCGGGCGGGAGGAAGGTTCTCATATCCTGGAATCCGCAGGTCAGGGACTACCATCATGGTGGCCGTTCCATGGGCGACAAGGGTTCCTTCCCCGTTCGTTACCGAAGCTTCTCCGAGGGCAAGCGTCCTCCCCATCTTGATACATCGACCTTGAGCCACGAGTTTCCCCTTCCGAACAGGGGCAAGGTAGTTGAGCTTCATCTCCACAGTGGTTAGCCCTTTCCCTCTTTCCACCTGGGGGAAAACGGCCCAAAAGGCCGTTGCATCCACGAGCGAAGCGATGGCTCCTCCATGGACGTTACCAAAGGGTTGAAGGTGTTTCTCTCCAAGTTCTACCTCCATAAGGCAAGTTCCCCACTGAAGATCCTTTATTTCCATCGAGAGAAGCGAAAAATACGGACTTTCATTCACAAGGATTGCAACAGCTTCCGTATACCTCGGGTTCAATTTTAATTCAGACATCAGGTCTCTCTCCTTTTTGATGGTTTAAGGGGTTGAGGTCAAGTCCAAAAACATCCTTTCTAAAAGAACTTCAATGGCTATCCCCTTTCCACTCTTTTTGTCGGGTCGCCGCCTCCACCGATGACCACGGGTTTTCCGATCAGTTCAGGGTGTCTTTTCTGCTCAACGGATGAGAAAATAGCATCCATATCGATGTGAAGGATTCGTCTCATCTAACTCATTTTAACATACCGAGATATTCCTTCGTATCCATTGCCATCGGAAACCGCTGCCGGTTTTTCCTTGATATTTTCCTCCAAACTGGTAAACTCTTATCAAGTGAAAGATCACTTCCAGTCATGACCCATAAGCTGTCAATAATTGTAACGGAGGTGCAAAGTGAAATTGTTGATGATTCTCGCCATGATTATCCTCATATCTGCGTCACCCACCTGGGCTGGTTGCAAATCAGACTGTCAGGATGATTATCAATCAGAGGTCGAATCGTGCAGGGCGAATTACGATGATCCGGATGACGCTGACGAGCTTAAGATTTGCATGGATAATGCAAAAAGCGAGTATGAATCGTGCGTCAATGATTGTGAGGACTGAGTTCTATCAATACAGAGTCCTTTTACCAGGACGTCCTCATCCGATTGCTCATAATGCGCCATGCCCGAAGGGCTCCCCTGTCTGCCCTTCGGCAGGCAGGATCGAGGTCATGAAAATCCTCCGCGGTACGGGCTCTTTAGCGAAGACGATACGGGATCGTCGCCGTGACCGTTAGACGAGACATCTATTTTCTAAGTAGAGGATACCGGCCAAGAGGAAGTTGTCCTGGCCAGGGGAATAGGATTTGAAGTTGGTGAGCGGCATGGGAATCAAAAAAAGAATCCACCAAACTTATCATCTGGTGGATTCTGAGGAGGAAAAGAGTGAGATGTTCTCTTTTCCCTCTTATTTTAAGACACGTTCATTAGAGACAGATTAGTATCTGATTAAAGTTTTCTAATCTTCTTCCAGCAGCAAAAAAGAAAAGGATGGAAGATAATGGACACAAAGAACAAGGGGATCATTGGTTATTACACTGCGGATGGGGATATTTATTGCGTTGAATGCATCAATAAGAACATGGAGATGATGAAGGCGATTGACAAGGCTATTACAACCGAAGATCTGGAAACAAACCTCCTGTTTTGTGAGGGATGCGAGAAAGAAATAAGATAAACGGATGGGATATCGTGGGGCGAGAGTGGCGCGGTTTCTTGGGGTGACGACATCAACGGTGAACCGGATCGCGGGCCGGGACGAGATTGACGACCTTGAACGATACGTCCGTTAACATGTCATTGCTTCACCGTCCGCCTATCCGTCTACAAGGGAGAAGTTGATTGAGCCATAACGTTCAAATCATCGGGGGAGTCAAAGGTTTGAAAGGAGGATAAGATGAAGGTAGTTAATATGGATAAGGTCTCGAAAGAAGTTTTTGTCCATCCTATCTTTACCGGTCGAGAGGTGACAAGACAGGTGCTGCTGCCGGAAAGCAAAGAATATGAGGTGAACATCATAAACTTCGGGAAAGGTGTCCGAAATAAATTTCATGCCCATGAGTATGAACAGATCCTGATCGTCACTGCGGGAAAGGGCGTCGTGGCCACCGAGAAAGAAGAGAAGGTCGTGACCGTTGGTGACATTGTGCTTATCCCTGCCGGGGAAAAACACTGGCACGGTTCCGGCGGGGACTCCGAATTTTCTCACATTTTCGTGGTAAGGAAAGAGGACAAGATAAAGCAGTTGGAGGATTAGCCCTTTCTCCAAGGTTCCATAAGATGCCCGGGATCGTTCAAATATTGCGTTCTGAAGGCATGAATTCTTTTATGAAGAGGGATAGAGAGGGAGCATTGACTAATCAGAAGATTTGGGATAATTACTCTTCTTTCAACCCAGTCTTTCGGAAGAGGAGAATGTCAATTGGGAGCAAAAAAGGAAATGAAGCATGACCTATATAAGTGTAGCATCCTCGGGGATACTGCCCATCTTGAGATGCTATACGAGATCCACACCAGCCCCGACAGGGAGAAGCTGATCCGCTTTGGCTGCGCACAATGCACGAAATGCGGGGTGGGAACCCGGATCAGCGCATGGGAGACGAAGCTCGACTGGGAGAAATGCATCCATCCTATGAGCCCGAAGCCTTAGAAGGCCGCTGAAAAACACAATGTCATTCTACTCAAAGAGGTCGGCATGAGACCCCATCCGTCTCGAATACAATCCGATTCTTCTCCAACTTATAAATGAGCAGCCAGTCCGCTTCAATGTGACATTCTCTGCGACCCGCATAATCTCCGACAAGCTGATGGTCGCGATGGAGCGGATCGAGCCTCTGACCCTCAATCAGCGCCAGGGCAATGATCTTGAACTTGTTTAGATTCTTCCCGCGCTTCTTTGCCCTCTGAATGTCCTTCCCGAATTGCCGGGTATAGACTGGAGTTCGCATTTAGATCCCCAGCTTCCTGAACAGGTCGTCAGCGTCCTTGCAAACCACCAGGTCCTTACCGGCATCGGTGCTTTCAAATGTTCTACGCGTGGTCCGATTCGGAATAACCACATCGAACGGAAGCCCCTGGCGCAGCGTGACCTGCCGGTAGAAAAGATTGATGGCCTGTGTAGCAGAGAGCCCCAAGTCCTCGAGTACATGTTCCGCTTCTTTCTTCAGGCGCGGTTCAATCCGTGCTCTCACTGTTGCGGTTTTATTCATTTCAGACCTCCCCTATCATCTAAAGGAAATGTAGCACATTTGGGCTATAATTACAACGTTAAACTACATTCCGAACATGATCTGTTCTCTTTTTTATCAACACGGCTTCCGGGTCCGCCGATAGCCCCCCTTCCTCTTTCTACCGGTCTCGACGGCTTGACGGAGAGAGGTGGCTCGGGCCTGGGCGGTGATGTGCCAGGCGGCGGCATCCCGTCCCCGCATTCTTTTCCGGAACCCCATGGGGTTCAGATTGTGTCGTATTTTCTTGACATCCTATCCTGATCTCGGTATCCTATCGCAAAGATGTGGGGCAGGGGAAGGTAAGAGGAAAATCCTCAGGATAAGGGGACGACGAAGAACGGTACGCTTTACGCCTGGAGTAATTCCGCTTAGTCAACAACGTCCGCTCCGCTGTCCTTTTCGAGCAAACGATACGCGACATCCACACCGAGCTGGCCGACCTCAACAAGGAGGCAGCGGTGCTGGCGGCGAAGATTCAGGAGAACTTCGAGGAGCTGGGGATATGAAGAAGCCGATCCAGAAGGATCGTGGTCCACTCAACGTTCCGGAGCGGAAATCACGGGGGAGAAAACGTGAAGATGCCTCGTTCCCCGTGGCACCGCTCCGCATGGGATTACCCGACAGCTACGCCGCCGTTCTCGCCGAGATCAAACGACGTATCCAGGCCGAGCGGCTGCGGACGGTCATGGCCGCCAATTCGGCCATGGTCATGCTGTACTGGGACATCGGTCGGCTGATTCTTGAACGGCAGGAGCGCGAAGGCTGGGGTGCCAAGGTCATTGACCGGCTCTCCGCCGACCTGCGCGAGGCCTATCCCGGACATGAGCGGCCTGTCGCCGCGCAACCTCAAGTACATGCGGGCCTTTGCGGCGGCCTGGCCGGACCGGTCAATTGTGCAACAGGTTGTTGCACAAATTCCCTGGTATCACACAATCTGCTCCTGCTGGACAGGTTCTCCGGATGACCGCCATCCGGCAGTGGTACGTCAAGGCGCAATCGAGCACGGCTGGTCGCGCAACATTCTCGAAATCCAGATCGACACCCGCGCTCACGAACGCCAGGGCAAGGCGATCACCAACTTCGCCGCAACGCTTCCGCCCGCCGAATCGGACATGGCCGCCCAGGTGTTCAAGGACCCGTACCTGTTCGACTTCCTCGGCACTGCGGATCCGCGCCGCGAACGGGAAGTTGAGCAGGCCCTCGTTGATCACATCCAGCGATTTCTGCTCGAACTTGGCGCAGGCTTCGCGTTCGTCGGGCGGCAGGTCCACCTCGAATTTGCGAGCCACGATTACTACCTCGATCTCCTCTTTTATCACCTGAAACTCCGATGTTACGTCGTGGTGGAACTCAAGGCCGTCCCCTTCGATCCGGGTTTTGTCGGCACCATGAACATGTATCTCTCGGCGGTGGACGACCTGCTGCGGCATGTTGATGACAAGCCGTCGATCGGGCTTCTCCTGTGTCGTTCGAAAAACAAACTGGTGGTGGAGTACGCCCTGCGCAATTTCAAGAAACCAATCGGTGTCGCCGAGTGGGAGACCAAGATCGTCAAGAAACTTCCGGCCGAATTCAAAGGCAGCCTGCCGACGGTGGAGGAGATCGAGGCCGAACTGACGCGGAAAGGACGACGGGAATGAACGAGGCGGCGGAGCTTGGGGTGAAGATTCAGGAGAACTTCGAGGAGTTGGGGATATGACCTGGACGCCGCAGCGCCTGGATCAGCTCGGCAATCTTTCACGTGGTCGTTCAAGGCACCGACCACGCGATGCTGCGCATCTAAACGACGGGCCGTACCCCTTCGTCCAAACAGGAGACGTGAAGCATGCCGACTCAAAGTAAACACGACCACATCAGCCGTGCATCTGCAAAACGGGAAAGGTTGTAGGGGACCGGTAGCATGTTGCACTGAAAACATCAATTTCCCTAACCTCTGTTCCCTTTACGTCCTCTGACCACTGCTTTCCGGTTATTGCCCCCTGCTTTCTGGGCTATCTGACATCTGCATCTCTGACCTCTCACGCGCCGATAGGGCGGAACCGCCTGGAAATTGCAATAAAATTAAATTCTTGGTATAAATCGGGCAACTTTCAGGGGGCTACATTGATCTATTGAGGTGCCTCATTCCTTTTCGGAATAAATTGGAAGGTGATCTGAGATGAAAACCGTCCGCGATGCCTGTCAAGTGCAAGATTGCGGAATACGGAATGTGAATTGCGGAAATTTCGATCATCACCCGTTCGACGGAACTCACGACAAAATCTGAAATCGAAAATCTGGACTCGGAAATCGGAAATCGCAAATCGAAAACCGAAAATCGAAAATGTTCGATTACCGCTGTTCCGGGAGGGCGATTTTCTCGGCTTTAGCAAGAAAAGTAAAGTGTCAGCGCCAGTGTCGGTGTCAGCAAACCCTTAAATTTTCATTGTTCGAGGAGCTGACCCTTCCCGTTCATTCCAGACACTGTGAAGTTTGGTGATTTCTTCCTCATACTTGTCCAATATAAAATTTTCACCGCAGAGGCGCCCGAGGACGCAGAGCAAGCATTTTTTTGTTTGGCGGGTCGAAGATCCCGGTGATCTATACGGAGATACCGCCAAACAAAAAGGTTTCTGTCCTTTCAATACAAGCCTCATATTGGGCCGTTCAATTCTCTTGTTGAAGCGCCCCGGGTTTCTTGAGTATATTCTAAATTAGTTTTACTCTAAGAAGTGATCGGGGGCGGGTTCCGAAATATTGAAGAACGACTTTCCCGTGTGCGGTTTGGGGACTGATGATCTTGGGGGGAGGAGAGGA